>JAZLGS010000020.1:0-62183 GCA_045616425.1 Treponema sp. | reverse complement strand
TTTGCCGGCTGATGCCGTCGCTCCCTACCACAATTATGCAGTTAATTTCACCATTGATTCTACATAGCCTTCATCAGCATAGAGTAGAAGTGCTTCTATCAGAACATCAATACCTCGAAATTCGTTGTCACTCAGCAACACCATATCCGGAATGTGAAGTCTTCAAGGATTACGACAATCTCTGATTTTACTTTTTGCTATACCCGTAAAAAAGTGTTGCAAAAAAAATCTGCATTACCGTGGAAAATGCGGCGGCCTGTAAAGCACGCTACGTCACTCCGATGCAGCAAGTTGTCCCTTATGACTTCGAAGCACAGCTTCTCGGAGACTCGCTAAAATTGCTTTCGCGATTTTCCGGCGTTGCCGTCGCTCCCTTACGCCTTCGAAGCTCAGCTTCTCGGAGACTCGCTAAAATCACATTCGCGATTTTCCGGCGTTGCCGTCGCTCCCTACTTATTTTCCGCTATCATGCAGTTAATTTTTGCCATTAATTCTACATGGCCTTCATCAGCAGAGAATAGAAGTTTCTATCAGCGCATCGACACCCCGGAATTCGTTGTTACTTAGCAATACCATTGCCGGACATAGCCTTACTTTTAAGCATATTCACATAACATGACTAATTCCATAAGTTGCCTTTTTATGCTAAAATAAATATATTCTAAATATAGGTAAAATAATTTTCCTAGTTATTTACTAGTTTTAAAGGTTTTTCTATAAGAAAATCATCATGGAGACTTTATGGCAGACAAATTACTTGACATCAGGAACATTTCCGTTAGCATAGATTCAAAAAAAGTTCTGAATGGACTGGACCTACAGATTGGAAAAGGTGAAACCCACGTACTTATGGGACCAAACGGTGCCGGAAAGTCAACATTGGGAAACACCCTTATGGGAAACCCTCTTTACAATCTTGATTCCGGAAGCATTATTTTTGACGGACAGGATATAAGCAGCCTTGGAACAGATAAAAGAGCAAAACTAGGCATGTTCCTTTCTTTCCAGAATCCTCTTGAAGTACCAGGAATCAGCCTTGAAACATTCATCAGAAGCGCATTACAACAGAAAACAGGAGAACGTGTAAAACTGTTCCATTTTCAGAAAGCACTGAAGGCTGCCATGGAACTTTTGAACATGGATCCATCTTATGCTGCCCGTGACCTTAATGTAGGTTTTTCCGGCGGTGAACGCAAAAAATCAGAAATCCTCCAGCTCCTTATGCTTAATCCTAAATTTGCAATCCTTGACGAAACAGACTCAGGCCTTGATGTTGATGCCGTAAGGACAGTTTCAAAAGGAATTGAAGAGTATCAGAAAAAGGAAGACGGATCTCTTCTCATAATCACTCATTCTACAAAAATCCTTGAAAGCCTTCATGTTGATTATACCCATGTCCTTGTCAAAGGAAAGATAGTAAAAACTGGTGACGGTTCACTTGTAAAAGAAATAAATGACCACGGATTCGAGCAGTTTCTTGCTCAGGGCGGAAATTAATGAGTGAAACAGAAAAGACACAGATTGATGACATAAACCGTTCAATGTATGACTTCCGCTATGAAGAAAAAGAGGAAGACTTCTACAGGATCCAAAGCGGACTTACGGAAGACATTGTAAAGAAGCTTTCGGAAGAGAAAGGTGACCCGGAATGGATGAAGGAATTCCGCCTGAAATCATTGCAAACCTACAATGAACTCCGGGTTCCTGACTGGGGACCTTCAATTGACGGCCTCAATATAGAAAACATTGCCACTTATGTCCGTCCGAAGACAAACATGAGTGGCAGCTGGGAAGATGTTCCGCAGGATATTAAGGACACTTTTGAAAAGCTTGGGATTCCTGAAGCGGAGCGTACTTCCCTTGCAGGTGTAGGTGCACAGTACGACTCAGAACTTGTTTACCACAACGTACAGGATGAGGTGGCAAAACAAGGTGTAGTCTACATGGGTTTTGAAGAAGCCTTGAAAAGTGACGAATGGGGGCCGATGGTAAAAGAATATTTCATGACTCTTGTTACTCCCCGGGATCATAAATTTGCAGCCCTTCATGGTGCCGTATGGTCAGGCGGTTCTTTCGTATATGTACCGAAAGGCGTACACTTAAGTTTTCCGCTCCAGTCATATTTCCGCCTTAATGCAAAAGGTGCAGGACAGTTTGAACACACGCTCATTATAGTTGACGAAGACGCTGACCTTCATTTCATCGAAGGATGTTCCGCCCCTAAATACAATGTGGCAAACCTTCATGCTGGATGCGTAGAACTTTTCGTAAAGAAAGGTGCCCACCTCCGCTACTCAACGATTGAAAACTGGTCAAAGAATATGTACAACCTGAACACCAAACGTGCAAAAGTTGAAGAAAATGCCACCATTGAATGGGTATCAGGTTCATTCGGTTCCCATATATCATATCTTTACCCGGAAAGCGACCTTGTAGGAAAGAAAGCCCGGGCAGAGTTTACAGGTGTTACATTTGCAGGAAACGGCCAGAATCTTGATACCGGTGCAAAGATGGTACACAGGGCAGAAAACACTTCAAGCGTCATTACTACAAAATCAATTTCAAAAGGCGGCGGAATCAGTACTTACCGCTCTGCAGTTTACATTGACAAGAATGCAGCTGGAAGCAAAGCCTCAGTATCATGTCAATCCCTCATGCTGGACAGCGACTCCCGCAGTGATACTGTTCCGGCAATGACAATCCTGACGGATGATGCAGATGTGGGACATGAAGCAAAAATCGGACGCATTTCAAGCGATGCCATATTCTACCTCATGAGCCGGGGAATCAGCGAAGAAGAAGCCAGGGCCATGATTGTCAGCGGATTTGCAAGCCCTGTAAGCAAGGAGCTTCCACTGGAATATGCTGTTGAAATGAACAATCTTATCAGACTTGAAATGAAGGGAACTTTATGACGAAAATTGAGACAACGATAAACCAGCTTCCTGCACTGACATGGAACTGGCTCAGGATAAACCGCGCAAATCTGGATGAAAGTCTCCCCCAGCGGAATGACGCAGCTGTTTCCGCAAATGGTCTGACTGAAGGGATTTCGTTCCATAGGGAAGATTCCGATTCCCTTAGCGGAATCAGGACTGCATTCGGTGAAAACTTCAGTACTGTCCTTGATCAGGAAAAGGCAGCTGTTTTCAGCTTGAAAGCAGGAAAAGATGTAAAGTCAGTTCAGCCTGTAGTAATCAGTTTTGACTTTAAAGATGACTCAGCTTCATTCATAAGGCAGAATATTTCTGCTGCAGAAGGTTCTGAAATTACGGTAATAATGGATTTTTCATCTGCAAAAGATTCTGGCGGTGTAAATGCCGTACAGACAAAAGTGGCTGCAGGAAAATATTCAAAAGTACACCTTATAACTGTTCAGCTTATGGGGAAAAACTATGTCAATCTGAATGATATTGGCTGTACTTGTGCTGAAAATGCCACCGTAGATGTTACCCAGATTGAATTAGGCTCTAAAAAAATGTATGCAGGCGTATATGCATCACTTGAAGATTATAAGGCAGCATTCAAGAGT
The DNA here is from genome assembly GCA_045616425.1 of Treponema sp. Classification (GTDB taxonomy): domain Bacteria; phylum Spirochaetota; class Spirochaetia; order Treponematales; family Treponemataceae; genus Treponema_D. Next base: position 58,651 of record JAZLGS010000020.1, on the reverse strand, counting down.
GACCTCGCGTACCTTTGTACCGGTTCTCAGGAGCTGGACATGAATTTTGTTGCAGTACATACAGGTAAGAAAACCGACTGCAACATGAATGTGAAGGGAACAATAAAAGATACTGCACGCAAGACATACCGGGGAACTATTGATTTTAAGAACGGATGTTGCGGCTCTACGGGAAATGAACAGGAAGAAACATTGCTTCTTAGCCCGACTGTAGTCAATAAATCAATTCCACTCATTCTTTGTGACGAAGAAGATGTTTCCGGAGAACATGGTGCGACAATCGGGCGTCTTGAGGAAAACATTCTTTTTTACATGAATTCCCGCGGAATTGAAAAAAAAGCCGCTGAAAAAATAATGGCCAGGGCAAAAGTAATGAGTGTTGCAGGATTAATCTGTGACAGTTCTTATGAAGAAAAGATTTCTGATTTTTTAGACGGGGTTTTTGATGAATAACTTGTACAGGAAGGATTTTCCCATATTCGACAGTGAGAAAAACAAAGGCCTGATTTATTTTGACAGTGCTGCAACAAGCCAGCGCCCACGTCAGGTAATTGAAGCTATTGAAAACTTCTATAAAAATGATAATGCAAATCCACTCAGGGGACTTTATGACCTGAGCGTAAGGGCAACTGAAGCATACGAAAATGCACGTCATACGGTAGCCACTTTCCTTAATGCAAGGGAAGATTCAGAAATCATCTTTACCAGAAATGCCTCAGAGTCCCTGAATCTTGTGGCATATACATATGGACTTACCAATATAAAGGCTGGTGACGAAATTGCCGTAAGCATCATGGAACATCATTCAAACATACTTCCATGGCAGATGGTAGCAGAACGTACAGGTGCCAGGCTTGTATGGATGGAATGCGATAAAGAAAGCGGAATTCTTTCCATTGATGAAATAAAGTCAAAGATTTCACCTAAGACAAAAATAGTCGCACTGAATCAGGTAAGCAATGTCCTTGGATGTACAAACCCTGTAAAGGAAGCTGCTGAACTGGCACACAAGGCTGGTGCTGTAATCGTTGTTGACGGCGCCCAGTCAATGCCACATATGAAGGTAGACCTTCAGGACATGGATGCAGATTTCTTTGTTTTCAGCGGACATAAATTCTGTGGTCCTACAGGCTGTGGCGGACTTTACGGAAAAAAGCCCCTGCTTGAAGCCATGCCGCCATTCCTGAGGGGTGGCGAAATGATTGAGTATGTTACACGGGAAGGTGCAACATTTGCAGAAGTTCCGGCAAAATTTGAAGCTGGAACGGTAAATGCAGGAGGTGCAGTCGGAATGGCAGCAGCCCTTGATTATCTTTCACAAATCGGACTGGAAAATATTGCCGCTCATGACAATGCCCTTGCATGCCGCCTGATGGAAGGCCTTAAGGCGATTCCTGAAGTCCATGTAATCGGCCATCCTGATGGAAACAGGCATTGCGGAATCGTTACCTTTACCATTGACGGAGTTCATCCGCACGACATTGCGACAGTCCTTGATTCAGAGAAAATTGCAATCCGGGCCGGGCATCACTGTGCACAGCCTTTAGGAGCATACCTGGGGCTTCCGGCAACAGCCAGAGCAAGCCTTTATCTTTACAATACGGAAGAAGAAGTCGATATTTTTGTTGAAAAAGTAAAAAAAATCAGAGGATGGATGGGGTATGGAAACTAAGGAACTTTACCGCGAAATACTGAATGAACACAATATAAATCCGCTCCACAAAAAGGAAATGGAGGATCCTTCAATTTCATTGAATGGTGTCAATCCGAGCTGCGGCGACAACATAACGCTTAACCTCAAGATAAATGACGGTATCATTTCTGACGCTGCATTTACAGGAAGCGGATGTGCCATATCCCAGGCTTCATGCGACATGATGATTGACCTGATTATAGGAAAGCAACAGGACGAAGCATTGCGCCTTGCCGAAGTATTCATGGGCATGATAAAGGGAACTGCTACAGAAGAAGAAATTGAAGATCTTGATGAAGCTGCAGCACTTCAAGACATTGCCCACATGCCTGCCCGTGTAAAATGTGCAATCCTCGGATGGCGGACAATGAAGGAAATGATCATGACTAAGGTTGATTCAAAGAATTTCACAAACCTGCACAATTGTACTACAGAAAACGAATGACGAACCCCGACGCAGAGCGTTTGAGGTGTCTCCAATCTAAAAGAAATTGAGCAGGTCACAATATCCTGCATACGGCGCAGAGCGTGCAGGATGCATTTTGAATCCAGGTATCAGTCCAGGCAGCATGAATAAAATCCGGTATTGAAAAAGAAATGAATCCAGTTCAATACCGGTCTCCTTTTTCAGAGTACTTTACGTCCGTACTCATCCTTCCAGACAGATCCGTCAAAATAAATTATTTCAGAAGCATAAACCTGAAGATTCTCTATTTCAGCTCCATCCGCTTCAAAATCATCTATAAGAATGAAAACATGCATGTCTTCACCGGCCTGTATTGTTCCCTCAAAAACACATTCCCTGAAATCTGGTACTCCGTCACCGCTTCCGGCATTCCAGCTGGCTGCAATTTTTATGGATTTTACATCTTTTCCTGAAAGATTCATGAAATCAAAACTGATTCCATATTCCTCCCCTGCACTTCCTCCCGGCTTAATTTCAGGATCAGTCATGACATAAGGACACAGGCAGTTCCTGAGTTCCTGGCATCCCGGAAATAAAATTCCAAAGGACAGCACGGTTGAAAAAAAGACTGACATCCACACAGCAAAACGAAAGGCATAGTATTTCATCGTTTCATAAAAACATGCCCCCTCATTTTTCATTTTCACCTTCCTTTTTCTTTGCAGCCTGGGAAGCAAAAAGAGAATTCATCCGCCGTATTTCAGCTCTCGCACCTGCCTGGCTGTCGGAAAACACATAGCAGCCAGCTCTTTTCTTTTCCTTACAGGCATAAAAAAATACCGGATTTCCGTTACACAGGATTCCTTTTCCCCTGCCAGTTTCAGAATCGTAAACATAATTACCTGCCACAGACATTCCATAGACAGTTTCTTTTTCAATTTTCTTTCCTTCCATTTTTTCCTCCAGAAAATCACTTTTTTGATTTAAGGTAAAATATCCTTATGAATATCATATGAATAACATGTACTTTTTCCCAAAAATATACGGAAAAAAATAGAATATTGCGGGATGAAGATATTTTTGATAAAATCAAGAAGCTGGAATGCAGTATTCTTATATTCCCCAGCAACTTCAACGAGGTCTGGAAATGATTACTTACTGGAAGCAGGCAGATGGAAAGTTCATTGATCTTGAAAAAAATGAAATTGACAAAGACAGCCGCATATGGATTGATGCCCGGAATGTAACGAGGGACGACATTTCAATTCTTGAAAATGAATATAAAATTGACCAGGATCATATAATAGATATTCTTGACCCGGAAGAACAGTCCCGTATTGAAAATGGTGACGGATACATACTTACAATCATCCGGCTGCCGATTTTCATACCTACAGCCGAAGTATCATACAGTTCAGTACCCTTGGGCGTAATACTTACGGAAAACTTCATAATGACAATATGCTGGACAGATTGTGAAGTACTGCGGGATTTTTCATCGAACCGTGTGAAAGGTATTAACCTTTCTGATTTTCCAGCATTTTTAATACAGATATTGAGCCGTGGCGATATTACATATCTGCGTTATCTTAAAGAAATCAACAGACGTGCCCAGGGAATCCAGGGGGAACTCCAGTTTGCAATTGAAAACAAGGAAATCTTCCAGCTCCTGAACCTGCAGAAATCTATGGTATTCTTTACCACTTCAATAAAGGGGAATCAGCTACTGCTTGAAAAATTAAAAAAAACCCGTCTCATGAAATTTGATGAGGATGACATGGACTGGTTGAATGACGTAGAAATCGACAACAGGCAGGCATTGGAAATGGCAAGCACTTACAGCGATATTTTTTCAAAAATGATTGATGCATTTGGCTCCGTAATTTCAAACAATATGAACCTTGTAATGAAAAAACTCACCATAGTGACCGTAGTAATTGCAGTACCGACATTCATAACCAGTTTCTTTGGAATGAATGTATACCTGCCTTTTGTCAAATATGAAAAATTCGGACTTTTGATAATAACAGGACTCTGTGCAATGGCATTTCCACTGACACGGCTCATATTAAGAGACAGGCAGCACACAAAATCTGTCCAGGACCGGGAAACAAAGAAAAAGAACAAGATAAAACGTTCGGCAATCAGGAAACTGAAAAAGACGCTTGAAGCACAGGAAATGAATCTGGAGGGAAAAAAATGAAAAAGAATTCTGCATGCGCCGTCATTCTTGCAGCTGTAATGGTATTTTCACAAACAGCTTACGCGGCACCCAGATTAAAGAGGGCAAAAACCTTTTCAGACATCAACCTCATCCGGCTTGGGCCAAAAGATCCGGCGGTTCCATTTGAAACCTACACCATCGGAGAAAACGTACAGTCATTTACTGCAGAAAGACATATAAAACCATTCTACATGAACGCCTATGAAACCACATACAACCTGTGGTACATAGTCAGGATTTATGCAGAACAGAGAGGTTATGTATTTGCAAATGCCGGACAGCAGGGCTCCCACGGGAAAAACGGTGCCGTCCCGGAAAAGGATTTTGGAATCATGCAGCCTGTAACAAACATATGCTGGTATGATGCAGCAGTATGGTGCAATGCACTCAGCGAAATGATGGGACGCAAACCTTGCTACAGTCAGAATGGAAAAATACTGAAAGACGCAACGGATTCAGCATCACTGGACATGGCCGTATGTGACTGGACGGCAGACGGTTACAGGCTTCCTACCGAAGCAGAATGGGAATATGCAGCACGTAAGACTGGAAACGGATTTCAAAGCGGACTTGATGCATCAGGTATAACAGAGAAAAACCAGGATTATATGACAGAAGAAGATATTGCATGGATTGACACAAATGCAACAGGCACCCACATCGTAGGAACCGCCGGTACTCCGTTCAGTATTGATGCGCCTCCGGCGGCCGGATGCGGAAATGCAAATGACATGGGACTCTATGACATGAGTGGAAATGTAATGGAATTCTGCTGGGACTGGATGGCCGACTACAAGGATATGGATGACATTGATAATGAAGTAAATGCGGAATTCGGAAACCAGCGGTGCGCAAGGGGTGGAAGCTGGTCGCCATATACAGGCTTCATAAATGCCGGTGAAAGATATTCATATGACCCGAACGAATGCTACAACTATCTTGGATTCAGGTTCTGTACGATAAAAAAATGAACTCATCTTTGAAAATTGCATTTTAAATATGGCTATGTCCGTAAGAAGTATTGTCTCTTCCGCCTTCGAAGCACTGCTTCTCGGAAACTCACTGAAATTGCTTTCGCAATTTTCCGGCTTTGCCGTCGCTCCCTTCCGCCACTATGCAGTTGATTTTACCATTAATTCTACATAGCCTTTAATATTATAACAGATATTTTCAGTTTGCATTACAACTGGAAACAGGGGTATAATGATAGAATGCCGTATAACATAGAGTTTCAGATTGCAGGACTTGTATCAATCACAGTATTCATACTGGTTTTCTTTTCAAAAGAAAGATGGGCAAGCCTGCAGAATACCATTTACAAGCTGATTCTTTTTTCAACATTCATTGAACTCATATTTGATATAATCAGCGTAATTACAATCACTAACCGTGATAAACATCCGTTCCTGAATGAAATATTTTCATACGGATATCTTTATGCCATGGTCATGTATATTTTCCTTATTGACCTGTACACGGTTTCAAACACATTGTATGAAGGAATGCCAAGATGGCGGAAACGTATAAGTTTCTTCGGATTCATATTCATAGGACTCATTACCGGAGCTGCCCTGCTGAACATCATGACACATGAGCTGCTTTACGGGGGCGAAGGAAAATTCGTATATTCATACGGCATACCTTCCGACACGGTTTACGTCTATTCAACAATTTCCGTAGTACTGGTAGTTGTATACCTGCTTTTTTATGCAAAACAGATTCCTCTGACAAAGCAGGCCGCAATATATTCTTTCTGTATCATGGAAGGCATAGTTGCAATCACCCAGATGTTCAATAAGGAACTGCTCATAATCGGATTTGGAACAGCCGTTACCGTTGAAATAATCTACTTTACCCTGGAAAATCCGGACATGAAGATGATAAATGCATTGGACAATGCAAATAAAAAATCCAGAGACCTGCTGCTGAACATCCTTCCGGAAACTATTGCAGACAGGCTTCAGGAAAACAATTCTAATTTCACGGAAAAATTTCATGATATTTCCATACTTTTCCTTGATATTGTAAATTTTTCAAAAATGTCTACAATCATCGGTGCAGAACGGCTGGTAATAATATTGAACTCTTTTTTTTCACAGATTGACATGCTGCTGGAAAATTACAGGATTGAAAAAATCAAGACAATCGGGGATGCATACATGGCTGCTGCAGGAGTTCCTGTATATTATGAAGACAACTGTGAAGAAATGATACGATTTGCACGGGACATATTGTGGCTTCTGGAAGAATTCAATGCAAAGAACAAAACCCATATACAGGTGCGTATCGGTATTGGAAATGGCGATGTTGTTGCAGGAATAATAGGTAAAAAGAAATTCATATATGACCTTTGGGGAGAATCAGTGAACCTTGCTTCACGGATGGAATCATATGGAAAGCCCGGCAGGATTAACCTCTCTCCCTCCGCATATGAAAAAGTAAAGGCAATTTACACGGCAGAAGAACAGAAAAATATAGATGTGAAAGGCTTCGGTAAAATGTCAACATTCATGCTGAATTAAAGTTTTATCCCACTTGACAGTCCGTATTCAGCATTGCATCAATGCTGGGACTGCGCTACAAATGCACATGGACTGGAAATAGCAAAGCCGTGGCTTTACAGTTTCCAGGATTTTCAGTAAGGCACGAAAAAAGCCCTGGTACATGACAACATGGCCAGGGCAGTTCAATCATAACAGACATTCCAAGGGCTCTGCTTTTTCAGATGCCTTTTTTTTGTTTGACTATGTCCATAAAAAGTGTTGCTAAAAATCTGCATTTTACTAAAAAAAAGCGGGACCCCGCGACGGTAAAAAAGCCGGCTCCTTCAGGAGCCTTGTATCCCCCAGAGGCAACGTGCACAACACAGCTTCTCGGAGACTCGCTAAAATCGCTTTCGCGATTTTCCGGCTTTGCCGTCGCTCCCTTCCGCCTTCGAAGCACAGCTTCTCGGAGACTCGCTAAAATCGCTTTCGCGATTTTCCGGCTTTGCCGTCGCTCCCTACCACTATCATACAGTTAATTTTATCACTAATTCTACATAGCCTTTATCAGCATCGAGTACAGTTTCCTAACAAAAGGATCGTCACTAGGAAGCAACAGTATAGCCGGACATAGCCGTTGTTTTTTACAGTGACTTTAATTCAGCCTTTTTTACAGACCACAAACCGGCATTCTTTTCAATTTCAAGGATTCCATATTTTCCTTCTGCAAGGGGACCTGGATTGATTACGACGGTATCACCAATCTTATCAATGCCAACGCCTTCATGAATATGGCCTGTAATTACAGCCAGCGGCTTAGTTTCAGCTATAAAATCAGTTGAAATTCCTGAACCAACATGGACGTCAGGTGCACACTGGTCACATACAAGACCTTTTGGCGGATTATGCATTATGAGTATGAGGTTATTCCACTGGTTGTCAGTTCCTTCAGTCCCAGTTTCTTCTTCAGAATCCTTTATAACATTGAAATCCGTCTGCAGATCTTCTTCTGTCCGTTCATTTGGAGTCGTACCTGTAAATTTACTTCCACCGCCACTTCCCGCAAAAAGAAGCCCTTCATGGTAAACCAGGTTTCCTTGTACTGAAATATCTTCTTTTTCAAGCTCTGAAACATATTCAGGTTCGTCACAATTTCCCAATACAGCAAAAACAGAATCATGGGCCTTACATAATGCTTCAAAACATGGCGTAAATGTTTCCGGCTTATCAAATTCCGTAAAGTCGCCTGCAAAAGCAACAGCATCACATGACTTCAGTTCAGATTCAAGTTCCTGAAACCTTTCTTTTTTACCATGAACATCCGAAATGACTAATATCCTCATTTTACCGCTCCAACAGCTTTTGCAAAGCTTTCCTTTAATTTATTCATCTGTTCTTTTGTTCCGATTGTAATGCGGAGGTATTCTTCAATACCAGCTGTATCAAAACGGCGTACGAGTATACCGTCTTTCTTTAATGATTCATAAACAGCTTTACCGTTCACCCCATTTTTGTGGGTAAAAATAAAATTCGTCTTTGACTCTGTCACTTCCCAGCCAAGTTCCCTAAGGAAAGCAGAAAAAGAATTCCTTTCAGCAACAATTTTTTTTGCACAGTCAGCATAATACCAGTCATTCTGGCATGCAGCAGCTGCAGCAATCTGTGTGACAGCATCCATCGGAAAATGATTCAGTGAATTTTTTACAGTAGTTACGGCATTAACCAGAGGAGGATTAGCAATAATGAAACCACTCCTCATTCCGGCGCCACAAAGGCTCTTGCTGAATGTACGCACTACAACAAGGTTATCAAATTCGGAAAGCAACGGAATTGCACTTTCACCACCAAAATCAACATAAGCTTCATCAACGACAAAAGCTCTGTCTTTTGGACAACGCTGGATCATATAACGGATCTGGTCCCGTGTAAGGGCAAGAGCTGTAGGTGCATTAGGATTTGCAATAATTGTTGCTGAATGATTTTTATTTGCACGGGCAATCATTTCTTCCATATCTATGGACCAGTCTGCATTTAAAGGAACAGAATCCCGTGGAATATCATAGAATCCACAATACACAGGATAAAAACTGTAAGAATATTCTGGGCAAACAAGTTTTTCACTACTGTCAAAGAATGCATAAAATACAAATGAAAGGACTTCATCACTTCCATTTCCGGTATAAACCATATCTGGAGTCACACTGAAAGGAATCCTGTCTGAATCAGAAGCTTTACACACAGGATTGTCCGCAGTACCTGCATTTTCAGCACGACAAAGGACGCCTCCGGTGCGGTTAATCATGTCGGCAATTTCCTTATGAAGGATGTTGGAATCAGGATCCGGATAAAGTCCCAGTTTTTCAGGATGCTGCCTTACAAAGGCACATACTTTTTCAATTACACCGGGAGCCGGTGGATATGGATTTTCGTTGGCATTAAGCTTGATGTAATCCTTATCTTTTGGCTGTTCCCCCGGAACATATGGATTTAAATTTTTTAATCTGGAAGAAAACATAAATACTCCCCTGCCAAGGCAGCAATCCTTTTTTTGAACTGCTGAATTCAGGTCACCTTGCAAAAAGATGATGAATGTACAAAACATGGCATTTTCATGGTTTTCACTAAAACTACGACTTTCAGCGATTTCATTAAATACTTATTTCATTTTATGCTCAATAAAGTTTAACTTCAAGTAAGTCAGGCAATCCGATTAACATTTTTATCCTTGTTTTTGTTTACTTTTAATGGTAAACTATTTGATGTTATAATAGGCTGAATACAGGCTTTTCTAAGAACTGCCTGTCATCAAAAAAAGTAAAAGCATCTGAACAGCAAGAGGATATATAAGTTTATGGCAACAACCTCAAGTATAATCGTTTTATTGAAATTTTATGCAACCAAACAGAATTCTCCTTTCGTTTTATATAATAATTTCTGTGATTTCCTCAAAAGATATGCTCAACATAATGTTGAAGAACAGCCGGATCTCGTTCCATACCTTGGAAATCCTGAGCCTGCCCTTGAAAAAGAATTGCAGAATCTGGCTATATCCAAACAGGTTGCAATAATTGATACTAATCCAGCAAAAAAAATGATTTTCGTAACAGGCTATTTCAATACAACATTTGCAACCCGTTACAAGGAAATTGAATCGAATCCGACAGTACCGTTTCCTACTACGGCGGATCTTCCAAAACAGACTCCAGGTGACATACTGAAACGCGGAGAATATTCAGACATCGTCTTTGACCTTCTGAAAAAGCAGGATCCGAATGACACAAGTCTTTATGCAATTACAGTTCCAAATAATCTACCCCAGATTATTTTTCCGGGAAATGTTTCAATTGACATATTGGTAAAAGCAAGCCTTGAAAAAATACAGCACCTGCTTCAAAAAGAAGAATATCATGACTACTACCTTAAAAAGCTGCGTATTTCAAATCCGGGTAAAGAACTGTCCTGCAAGAACTTTTTCTCACAGTTTGTAAAAAGCCCGAAAGATGCACTTCATTCGCTCCAGACATCCAGCGACTGTTTTTATTTCTGGAGTCAGATGTGTTTCTTCATCAAGCAGGATTATGCAAAAGTAAAGGATTTTACACAAGAAGACATAAATGTCCTGCAGGCTGTCGCAATTGCCGAAATCGTAACATCTTTCTATAAAAATGAAGCCCAGCAGAACCAACAGAGGGAGAATGCCCTTAAATCACTGCAGCTGGCCATGCAGCAGCCTCCGTATTATTATACAATGGATTCCATACTGAAATTCACTGATTCAAAAGGCATTCCATTGCATGGTCAGTATAATGATGATGACCTGAAAGAATTCCTCCAGAAGGAAACTACAGAATCAATAAATAATGAACTGCCGAACCTTCTTGTTTTCAAAGTAGAATCAGGATTAAGGTATTTCATTTATAAGGATAAGGTTTTCTCACTTGTCATCCGCCTCTGTAATGAAGCCCATGACACTGTAAATGACAACATAACCCATGAATGGTTTGAATCGCTCAAAAATTACCAGAAACTACCTGCAATGCAGAGTGAAGATGAATTTAACAAGAGGATAGAAGAAGAGTTACGGACTGTGTCTCCTGCCCTCTTTGCACTGTTGAATTCAACATTCCTTTCAGCCCTTAACATCGAGATGACCAGTGCGAACAAGGCAAGCGGGGCAGCAAGCATATTCATCGGCTCCACACTTCTTCCTTATTCAAACCTTCTCATGCTGAACAGGGCTGACATTCTTGCCAATGCAAAGATCATGCTTCCATTCTGGTACACAATCCCGCTGGTATCATGGTTAATGTCATTATTCACTAAAAAGAAGTCCGCAAAACCTGCAAAGACTGCTGAACCAGAACAGAAAACGGAATTTGATTCACAGGGTGAGCAGTTTAATAATGGTAAGAAACAGGTTTCCAGAAAAGATTCCCTGATTCAAGCTGCAAAAAAAATTGAAAGCCACTATGTTCCAGAGGGTTCTACAATAGAAAGGGAGCTCAATTCTTATAGAAAACTGTGGAATAAGATGATTTCCAAACAGGCATATCTTAACCTTACGGAAGATGTAAATTCCCTTATCCGTGATTATACGCGCCGGGTTATAAAAACAATTTCGGGGTCAAGCTTTACGGTAGACAGGATACAGAATCTTGCAGAAGCACTGTGCAAGACTCCAAACATGCAGAAGATTTCCGATCAGGATTCACTTTATATGTATGTGCAGCTTTATATGGTTTCACTGGTAAAAAACATGTAGGTGCAGTTATTTGATACAGCTCAAAAAAACATCACTTTTAGTGATGTTTTTTTTATTTTCATGGTATTTTTTGACAGTTATTCATATGTTATATGTGTCATTGAAAATGACAATGGCCGGCCGGCTGAAAACACACTGCCGTTGACGCGGAGTTTTTTAGGAGGCATGAAAAAATTACATCCCTGTATTTTTTCATGGGCAGTTGTAAATGCGTTGCCTTTCCAACTGCTGTTCCAGTGCCTCCTGCACTGCCGCTAATGCGGGGGTTTTATAGGAGTATATATGAATAACCTTAACTGCCTTATCGTTGAAGGCAACATCACCCGTCTTCCAGAATTCAGAACAACACCCCATGGCTTCCCTGTATGCCGGATTCCAATTGCCGTAAACCATTATTACAAAAAGAACGGCAGCGATGATTTTTCCAGTGAAGTTTCATACTTTGATGTAGAAGCATTTGGCAAACTTGCAGAAGTATGTGCAAAATACAGTCAGAAAGGCAGAGGCGTCAGTGTCGTAGGACGAATCAAACAGAAAAGATGGAAGTCAGACGATGGAAGAAATTTGAGCAAGATTACAATTGTAGCTGAAAAGGTCAAATTCAAAACACGGATTACAAATGATGATGATGAAACCGGCAACGGTAAGACAACGGCAGACATCACAGACGAAACAGCAGTATCAGCTACAGAATCACTGACAGAAGAAGCATTGGAAAATGACGACACACCGGCAGTGTTCTAAATGCTGATACAGGCTGCTTTTGCAGTTTCTTTATAAATACCAGCCGTGGAAAACATGTCATAAAAGACATGCTTTCCACTTTCTTTAAAAACTACCTGCCGGATTTATTCCTGCCACCTTTCTTAAAATGGCTGGCTGTACCTTGCTTGCCGGAACCGGATTTTTTTTCAAACGAAGGCTTTACAGGTGTATATTCCGTAGCTTTCTGCTGACGGGCCTTATACTCTTCTGGAGAAAACGTATAGAACCCATCCTTCCAGTTAAAGCGGTAGGTTTCAGGCAGTACCTGCTGTTTCAGCATTGCCGAGTAAACCTGCTTGAATTCATTCTTACGCACCTTAGTTTTAGAAAAATCAAGCAAAATACGCTTAAACCCGGCATTATTAAGGAATTCAACTTTATCTATGATTGAGAATGGAATTTCTGGCATTACAAATGAACCGTCAACCGTTGAGTTCACCTTGAAATTTGCCCCTTCTTTATCTGAGAAGAAAGTAAAGTTGTAAGATGCAGGAAGCTTGAATCTGATCCGGAAAAGTGCCGGATATGCAAAGACAGGAACCAACACCCTTGACCTGAACTGAGGTTCAAAAGTTGCTTCAAGATTGCGTCTTGAATTTTCATAAGGTGAAATAAATGCACCCACATTCTGGTTTTCAAGCCAGGAAACAGCCCATCTGTTGAATGCATAAAGATATGGACCGCCGATTATGGAAACCTTCTTTCCACGGAGTAATCCGATATGGGCAATATTATTTGCAATCCACGTACGGTACCCCAGCTCTATAAGCTTTTCCATATTAGCGGCAACAACCTGTTCAAGACCGGCAGGACAGAATGGATCAAGAGAAAGTATTATCTGTTTCTTTGAAACTGGGAGCGTCGTTTTTCCTTCAAGAAGATCACGCAACGTCTCATTATTCAGCTCTACAATAATCCTTACAGGATGTGCAGACTGAACGACAAAAATATCAGCTATTGATGATACCTGAACATAGAGTCCTTCAGGGAAATATGAAAGTTCATTTCTGGCAACAGGAGTAAGATCCAATACAGGAAGCCGTTCATCACCAGGCTGTCTGTAAAAGCGGGAAATATCATTTGGAAGGACCCTTGGATAACGCTTCGACATGGATTTAGTCTGAAGAAGATAAACAGAGTCACCATGAGAAAATCCACCTGGAATATCTACCCAGCGAAGCCCCCTGTCATCTTCATTTACATAGCGTACTTTATGGCTGGTTCTTCCGCTGTCATCCTTACGGTGAATACGGATGGAATCGCCCGGATCAGGATCATAAGAACCGCCGCGGATCAGAGCCAGGCGGACAGACCTTTGTTCATACGTTGCATCAGGACCGGCAGCAGCCTTTACAGCTTCAACTAGTTCGTCAGGAGCATCCTTTATATTTTCGATTTTTCCAAGGTAGATTCCTGTTCCACCAGCCTGAGAAGGATCAAGCAGTTCTTCACCTGCATTGTCAACACCTTCTTCAACAGATTTGAAATTATACCAATAAGAAGTCTTTGAACGGGCAAAGTCTGTAGAAAGCATGCGTTTTGCAGCAGCAACAGCTCCTTTCCTGTCTTCCTTGTAATGATCCATTACATAACGATAGGCGGAAACGACACTTCCTACATATTCTGCACTCTTCATACGGCCTTCAATCTTAAATGATTCAACGCCAGCATCCATGAGGTCCGGAATCTTATCAATAAGCTGCAGGTCACAAGGAGAAAAATAATATCCCTGCTCGATTCCTCCAGGAACTTCAGCAGTATAGAAACGGCGGCAGGCCTGTGTACACATACCGCGGTTTGCTGATTTTCCACCAAGGAAACTGGAGAAAAGACAGAGACCGGATTCACTTACACAAAGTGCACCGTGAACAAATACTTCAAGTTCTGCATTGGTCTTTGCCTTAATATCCTTAATTTCTTCAAGTCCGAGTTCCCGGGCAAGAACCACACGCTTAAAACCTTCGCGGCTTAAAAGATTTACACCTGCAGCACTGGCAACATTCATCTGCGTTGACGCATGAAGTTCCAGGTCAGGGAAAAATTCCTGAGCCATTCTGATTACAGCATAATCCTGTACAATAAGGCCGTCAGGACCAATCTTATTCAAATACGAGAGAAAACGGTAAAGTCTTTCAGTTTCACGCTCTTCGCATACTGTATTTACAGTAACATAAATTTTCTTTCCCATGCGGTGCAAAGATTGAACAGCACCTTCAAACTGATTCCACGCAAAGTTAGTTGTCCTGAGACGGGCATTAAAACTTTTAAGACCTAAATAAACTGCATCGGCTCCTTCGCCGATAGCCGCGTCCAGCGATTCAATATTGCCGGCGGGCGCTAATAATTCTGCCATTCTGACAGTATACAGAAAGAAACTGCAAAAGTCTATTAAGGAAAAGATTTATTTCTTGTCATTTCTTTTTTTGATGGAAACCTATAAAAATGCAATTTTTATAGGCAACTTTGAAAAAGCAATGTTTTAAGCCTTGTAATTTCAAGAATTAAAATCCTAAAGTATCTCTGCAAACTATTTTTTAGAGATGCCCTGAACATAATCAGAATCATTACTGGCTGTTCCCGGAGAAACTGTAAAAAATTCCCCCCAATCATCCTTACATGAACTTATTACGCCTTCAATTTTTCCGGACTTTATCCTTTCATACAATCCATTGATGTTTTTACGCCCAAGACTGTAATTTACAGATGAAGTATCTTTTTTTACGATTGCACCCGAAACATCTGGAGAATCCATCCAGACACCAGAATCCACGGCTGCTGCTGAATACTTTTTCAATTCAGGCTCATTCCATTCCTTATACTTTTCAAGGTATGAAGGCTTACAGTAAGGAACACAGTCAAGAATCATATTATTATTTGTATTCCTGAGGATGACTATATCACAAGATGCCCCAAGCCAGCTTTTTGTACCATCAACATACAGGTCACGGCCTGAGTCACAATGTTCAATTCCTTTACTGGAAGCAAGGTCTGTCCCCAGTTCATCAACACATTGCTCATTAAGTTTCCGTAAGTGGACCGTAATATATTCCCCGGCATTAACTTCGATATCCGGAAAGACATAACTGTCTTTATCTTTTGCACAATAAAGTTCCAGACCATACAGATTTCCCGAGGTTAATGCAAAAATTTCTACAAATTCAGTTTTTTTATCCTTCTGATATGCATCACGGATTTCACTCAATACGCATATGGGCATCCTGGAATTGTATCCATTAAAGGGAATTGAAAAAGAAAGTGTATTTCCAGTCTCATCTTTTACTTCGCTGTAAAGCTGGTATTTTTTTCCAAGTTCACTTTCCTGCGCCATTTTATAAATGACGGAAAAAGATGAATCATCGTAAACGGCTTCCGTATTTATGGAAGGATCAAGAGGATTAAGGAACGGAACTTCTCCGCTACTTAATGATGAAACACAGGAATTTATTACTGAAACTTTTTTGGAAAAACGGATTTTCACTTCATCAGAACTTATAACGGTAACAGCTTTTATTTCTGGCGAAGAATAATCTTCACCTATAAACCTTATACCACCACTTGTTATCTGGCAGGAAGAATGAAAAATTGCAGAAAATGTCATGCAGACACAGAAAAACGTAAAAAGAAAATATCTGTAGAATTCCTTTAATGCATTCCGTATTTTATTTTTGTCCAGCACTGAGTTGCCTCCGGAAATGAAATAGTGTCCGCAGAAAATGCAGACAACTATAACATATGAAAATCTGTACAAAAATAACCTGTTGTGAAAAAGGAACTCCGTTTTCTTTACAGAAATTGGCCATACTTCGTATTGAAGTTCATCATCAGGCAGTATCTCTGCGGGCGGATACAGCAAATTATTAAAAGCAGATTAATCCAGACCACAAATGCGGCAGAAATCAGATTGTCTTCAATCTTGCAAGTTCATCAAATATCCTTGCAGTAAAATCAAAACTTTCAGGGGTCAGGGACATTATGGAATCATTTTCAGTATGAAGGAATTTCCACGTAGGAGGAAGTTTCGTCCTGAGGACCAGTTCGTTTTCAGTTTTCCGGTTCATTACAAGTTTTTCCAGTTCAGGCATCTGCTGGAGGGCCTTCATGTACGCAAACGCTTCCGACTCCGGAAGCATGGTTATGGCAACTGCCGGAATGCCACAAGCAAGGAAACCTGCATTATCACTGTAAGGAACAGGAAGTGTAAGCCAGTGCCCGTTACAAGACGACCTTAAAAGCTCTTCAGCACGGAGCTTCAGGTTTTCAAGCTGGCGGGCAAAAGCAGCTGGTGCACCAGAAGGAGCAATACTTTTTGCAAGAACCGGAACAGTTCCACGCCCCATGCAGTCAAAAACAAATACATCGTCATTGCGGATTCCTGATTTTTTCAGCAGCTGGGCCAATGCATATGCTCCCTGCCCTTCCACACCGCCTTCACCCAGTTCTTCGCCATCCGTAAAGAAAATGCGGACATTGTGTACACCCCGGAATTTCATAAGGCGTATTGCAAATTCCATTACTGAAAAATCAGCAGCACTATTGTCATTTGCACCGGGGCTGTTCTCCACGATGTCATAGTGCACAATGAGGGTCTTTATCCTGAAACGCGGACTATAAGAAGAAAGTGGAAATTTCACATAAATATGTTTCTTTCCTTCAACAGGGATAAGGACGGTTTCAACACCATTTTCCGCCAGATATGACTGTATGAAACGGCACCGGTCAGTCCCGTATTTTATATATTCATTAAATCTGGCAGGAACAGGCATCTAACCTCCAGTTCAACTGAGGCGACTGATAAGTTTGACAATGCAGGCATTGATTTTCTTAAAAGCCAAAGCAAGGATTAATGTACCAAGGAATACAGCTGCAATATATGCCAGCATCATGAACCTTCCCTGCAACATGGCAGGATTAAATCCATTTTCCGGTTTTACGATGAATGTAAATGTATTAAGGGCAATACGCTGCATGAGGTAGATTTCAAGAGAAAGACCTCCAAGAAAATTCAAAGTCTTATTTACAGCATAATGTTTCATCATTACAGCGAAAACAGCTGTTACAAAGAAGAAAACCTCAACAGTCTGAAAACATAATGTAATAAGCCGTGGCGGAACAGAATTGTCACCTGCAAATTCACGCCAGTACCCCCAGTTGAAAAGTGCAAAAAGTCCCGCCGCAATTCCCATAAGTGCAAGAAGAAGCGTCATGCAGAGTTTTGCAGGATAATGCCTTTTAAACCATTCAGTAACAGGCTTTTCTTTATCAGCTGCCAGCATTCCCACAAAGAACATAATTGTTGAATTTACCCACCATTCACCAGAAAACCACAGGGCACATGGCCGCTGCCACCATGCACATGACTGGAAAGCACCAGGCTTGTGCCACCAGCCTGCAGGTCCGCTCCACCATGCAAAATGGCGCAGGAACAGGAATAAACCAAGCTGCAATAATGTAACAAGAAGAATGAAGGCAAAAGACCAGAAACGTTTTCCAATCTTTTTAAACGCAAAATAAAATGAAGCATACATTATGAGTATGACGACAGCAAACCAGCTCTGGTCGTTCATAAGGCAGATTCCAAGAATCCTGCATACCCATTCAGAAGGTTCCATATGAGTCTTTATGATTACATGCCATAATGCATAAATCAGGTTCATTACCACGTATGCCACAAAGATTGGCAGGAACCGACGTTTCCAGAATCCGTTGAAATAGTCAGGCTTTGAATCATAACTCTTTAAAAGCCCATAACCGGAACAGAAAAAGAAGACTCCCACGAAGAGGAAACCTATATTAAGGAAAAGCGAAATTTCACCTGTCGACTGGAATGCCTGATCCTGTGAAATATGATGGAGAAGCACGCATAAGGCGCACAATCCTTTAAGTCCCTTTGTAGCCTCCAAGGAAAGAAAACCTTCATTGATTTTTCCTTTGCCGGGATTTATTCTTCCAACAAAAAGAAGGATGAGAAGCAGGGAATAAATTACAATACTTGAAACAGGTAAAATCATATCATTGTCCTGAAAGAAGCATACGGTCATTTGCTTCGGCACCGGCAGCACCAAAGCGCTCAAGCAGGTCTTTTACCTGAAGCTTTTTCTTTTCTTCACCACGGACATCATAAATGACACGGCCTTCCATCATCATGATGAGGCGGTTACCATAACGGATGGCATCATTCATGTTATGGGTGACCATAAAGGCAGTAAGATTATCCCTGGAAATAAATTCTTCTGTAAGTTCCAGAACCTTTTTTGCAGTCTTAGGATCAAGGGCTGCCGTATGTTCATCAAGAAGCAGAAGCTTTGGTTTCTGGAGGGTAGACATAAGGAGCGTAATTGCCTGACGCTGCCCGCCTGAAAGAAGACCGACTTTTGATTCCATGCGGTTTTCAAGTCCAAGGTCAAGAAGTGCCAGTTTTTCTTTATAAAGGCTCTTTTCCGAAGGCTGGATATACCATGAAAGGCCGCGTTTCTTTCCACGACGCATAGCCATAGCCAGATTTTCTTCAATAGTCATATTTGCAGCAGTTCCCATCATCGGATCCTGAAAAACACGGCCAAGATATTTTGCCCGGACAAATTCCGGAGTTCCTGTAAGGTCAAGGCCGTCCAGAAAGATTGAACCTGTATCAGTATGATGAACCCCGGCAATTATATTGAGGAGTGTAGATTTACCGGCACCGTTTCCACCAATGACTGTAACAAAATCACCATCATTAAGCTCAAGATCGACACCTCTGATTGCTTTTTTCTCGGTAATGGTACCAGGATTGAAAGTCTTTGTAATATTAAACAGTTTAAGCATCTCTATTCCTTATGCTGCTTGATTTTTACATCAGCATGGCGTGTATTTTCTTCTTCATCAAGATTCATTCCAGGAAGACTATGGCGGCGGCGGTCAATTTTTGCCTTGAACACAGGAACTGACAGCGCAATTGCAACGATAAGTGCCGTAAGGAGCTTAAGGTCTGTAGATTTCAGGCCGAGCTGGAGAACCACCGCAATTACAATCCTGTAAATTACTGAACCAAGGACAGCGGATACCAATGTATACCAGAATCCGAACCTTGCACCAAAAATAACTTCGCCGATGATTATGGAAGCAAGTCCGATTACGATTGTACCGGTTCCCATCCCGACATCTGCGTATCCCTGACTCTGGGCAACCATAGCACCGGAGAGGGCTACAAGTCCGTTACTGATCATCAGCCCAAGGATTTTCGTAGTATCTGTATTAACACCAAGGGCCCGGACCATGTGTTCATTGCTTCCTGTTGCACGGATTGCACTTCCGATTTCAGTTCCGAAAAAACGGTATAAAATGAATACAACAAGAGAAATTACAATGAGGCCAAGAATCAGTGAAATACGGGTCAACGAAAGGCTTCCACCAAGCAGTGCATTAAACTGAGTCATAACAGTTTCCATACCGATGAGAGGAGTATTCGCTTTTCCCATGATCCTGATATTAATGGAATAAAGGGCAATCTGTGTAAGGATACTGGCAAGCAGTATGTTTATCTTCAGTTTCGTATTCATAAAACCAGTAACAAGACCGCAGGCCATTCCCATCATGAAGACGAAGAAAAAGGATGCAGCAGGATTCATCCCGGCAGTAATGAGGACAGCCGTAACAGCCCCACCGGCAGCAAAACTGCCGTCAACAGTCATGTCAGCTACATTCAGAATCCTGAATGTAATGTAGACACCCAAAGTCATAAGTCCCCAGAGAATTCCCTGGGAAACAGCACCTTCCATTGCCAAAAGAACAGCCATGTAATACTCCAACTATAAATTCATCCCGGAATGAATGAGTTCCAGAACTTTATCATCATTTTTTGATATTCATAAAGTACATGGTGCATGAAGTCCATATACCATATAAAGACCAAAATGACGGAGGCGCAATAACACCACCGTCATTCAATGTCTGAAAACAGACTTACAGATCAGCAGGAATCTTGATTCCCAATGCTTCAGCAGTTTTCTGGTTTACGCTGAGGTCACACTTTTCAAGATACTGGATAGGCATGTCAGCAGGCTTTTTTCCATCCCGGAGGATTTCAACAGCCATCTTTGCAGTCTGCTTTCCAAGTTCGTAATAGTTGATACCATATGTAGCAAGACCACCGCTCTGTACCATTCCATCTTCACCTGTAATGTATGGAATCTTGTTTTCAATTGCAACCTGTGCAGCAGTTGTCATACCGGCAGCAAGCATATTGTCAGTAGGAGAATAAAGTGCATCAACCTTTCCGCAGAGGCTCTGTGCAACCTGCTGGATTTCATTGGAATTTGATACAGTTCCTTCTATATATTTGAGGCCCAGTTTGTCACAAGCTGCCTCAGCAAGATGAACCTGGAAGAATGAATTCTGTTCGCTGGAACAGAAAAGCATTCCGACAGTCTTTGCTTCAGGCGCAAGTTTTTTAAGGAGTTCCATCTGTGCTGCACATGGAGTAAGGTCAGATGTACCAGATACATTTGTTTCAGGTTTTTCATTTGACTTTACAAGCTTTGCAGATTCCGGATCTGTAACAGCAGTTACAAGGATAGGAATTGTATTTGTGCGGTTTGCAACAGCCTGGGCAGCAGGAGTAGCAATTGCAAGGATAAGGTCATTTTTGTCATTAACAAGTTTTTCTGCAATTGTAACACAGTTTACCTGTTCACCCTGGGCATTTTCATAATCAATGACAATGTTTTCCCCATCAACATAACCTGCTTCTGCAAGTCCGTCAACGAACCCCTTGTAAGATTTATCAAGAGCCGGATGTTCTACAAGCTGTACGATACCGATTTTTATCTTCTTATCCTTGGAATTATTTCCACAGCCTGTCATAGCCATAAGTGCTGCAATAATAAGAGCACCTGAAATTAATTTTTTCATTATTGTCCTCCAAAAACAATGCATAATATTTTAGTTTATCTTATTTCAAAGTGCAAGTAGAAATTGCAAGTCACATTACATAAAACAGCTGATGAAAATAGAGTTTTTGGAGTTATTCTTCCATATAATTGATTCTGTTTTTAAAATAAATAAAGTGCTTTACTTTAAAATCCGATAAGAAAGGATGGAAAAGGAAGATGGAAAATTCTTGTTACAGCATAATCCATTACATTCCATAAATTGTCCGTTCATTTTGGAGTAATTATGAAAAAGAGTATAATCGTACCGGCTGCCGCATTTTCAATTTTCGTGGCTTTTTCTGCATGTACAACGACTACAAGCACAGTACAGAAACTTATTTCAGAAGGAAAAATTACCGAGGCAAAAGAATGCCTTACGACAAAATCAGATATAAATGCAGTTGACGAAGAAGGAAATTCAGCCCTCCACATAGCTGCTAAAATGAATGAATCAGACCTGGTTCTGTTCCTTATTGCAAAAGGTGCGGACATGGAACTTAAGAATCTGGAAAATGAAACTGCCCTCCATGTTGCAATTGCAAATGACAGTATAGATGCAGCCCGTATCCTGCAGGGAGCTGGATCAGATATTTTTGCTACAAGGGCTGACGGACTTACCGCCCTGGAAGCAGCGCTGGAAAATGATGAAATTTACTATGACATCATGATAAATGAAGAGTCAGGAAAAGCCCGGGACATCAATGGAAACACAATCGTCCATTATTTTGTAATGACTTGTAACGATACTGCAATCAGATACAGCATTCAGAAAAACATCCCCCTTGACGAAAAGAACAATGCAGGACAGACACCTCTTTTCCTTGCGCTGGAAAACAACCAGTCTGAAGAATCGGCAGGAATTGCAGCCGCACTCCTTCTTGCAGGATGCGAAAGGACATTCAATGATGAAGCATATTTTGAAGAAGCTGTCCTTGCAAGGAATCTTTCCATAAAAATGGAGGACGGACAGACACCGCTGCATCAGGCTGCATTCAATAACCATATAGGAATCGTAAAATACCTCCTTTCAAATGGTGCATCAACAACTGCGCAGGATATTTCAGGTGCAACCCCGCTTCATGGGGCTGTAAGATATGGAAACATTGACATTGCCCGGCTTCTCATTGAAAACGGCGCCTCTGTAAATGCAAAGGACAGTCTTGGAAAGACACCAGTCCTGCTCATGATTCCAAAAGACAAACAGCAGGACATGTACACCCTCTTAATTGAAAAAGGTGCAGATGTAAATCATAAGGACATGTTCGGTGATTCTTCACTCCATATTGCTACCATGCTCCACACATCAACAGAAATTCTTGACATGCTGGTAAATGCAGGGGCAAATGTAAACATGCGGAACAAAAAAGGGATTACTCCTCTTGAAACAGCCGTTGAACATAAATACGAAGACCATATTGCCTTTTATGTACAGCATGATGCCGACATTCATGCAACAGATGCAGAAAATATAAGTCCGTTGAGCATGGTACTTGTCCAGTATGACAATCTGTACAAAACGCTTCTTACAGAAAAAAATGTGAATACTACAGACTCTGACGGAAACACACCGCTTATTAAGGCACTGATTCTTGATTCTTCCTTTGATAAAATCCAGTACATTGTCGACCTTGGTGGCAAGATAAATACAAGAAACAAAAGCGGTAATTCTGCACTTCATGTCTGTGTTGAAAAGAACATGCAGGAAGAAGGCGAACTCCTTATTGAAAAGGATGCAGACATATTTGCTTCAAACATAGAAAATATTTCCCCACTCTATCTGGCACTGACTGCGGCAAATGGTTCTGAAGACTGGCTTATAAACCAGAAGACTATTTCAGCAAGGGATGGAAGCGGCAACACGGCACTGCATTATGCGGCAGACTGGAAGGTCTTTGCAGGAGTAAAGCATATCATCCAGAAAGGTGCAGACATCAATGCTGAAAATTCAAACGGAGAAACACCGCTTTTCAATGCAACTAAGGCTGATTCCACAAGCATCATTGAGCTCCTTATTGCAAAAGGTTCAAAGATTGATGCAAGGGACCACCTTGGAAGCACACCGCTCCATGCTGCCGTGATATGGAATGCACTTACTTCTGCAGAACTCCTCCTTGACCGTGGAATCCAGATTGATGCACAGAATGCAGCTGGAAAAACAGCACTGGCAGAAGCTGCGGCGGAAGGAAACTCTACAATGGCACTGGTACTCCTTAATCATAAGGCAAATCCTAATGTATATGATGCAGAAGGCCGGACATGTTTGACTGATGCAGTCAAGAACAACAATGCTGAAATGGTAAAAATACTCATTGAAAACAATGCAAATCCTCAGATTCAGGATATGTCGGGACGGACTGCATACCATGATGCAGCTGCTATCGGAAATATTGATGTAATAAGACTTTTAAGGCGGGCTGGTGCAAATCCTGTTGCCCGTGATAAAAAAGGCAATTCTCCATTCTCCATTTCATTGGAAAAAGACCAGCAGGTAATGTATGCAGTCCTTGGAAATGCAAAGAATATTACCGATTCAGATGGAAACACTCCGGTGCACATTGCAATCCAACATTCCGCAGTTCCATCAGTTGTTGAATCATTGATTGCAAAAAATTATCCTTATGACACACGCAATTCTTCGGGATTCACGCCACTTTCCATTGCTGTTTCTGAAAATAAAAAGGATCTGGCTGTAATACTTATTGAACATAATGCAACGCCATTTGCAGAAATAAATGCCCGCGGCGAAACAGTCCTTAATGTAGCCTTTACAGATAAGACAGGAGATCTTTTAGGATACATTGCAAAGTATTCCGCTGATGCAAAAGACATAAAGGGAAATTCAGTAATGCATTATGCAGCACGATATGCAGATACAATTACAATCAACAGGTTAAAGACCTTTGGATTGAACATCCACAGCAGTAATATTTCCGGTGAAACACCTTACGATGTTGCATTAAGCTGGAAAAGGAATGATATTGCAGACCTGCTGAAATGACGAACCCCGATGCAGAGAATCCAGGATGGGGCTGTTCAAAAAGTATAGCTAATAGAGTCATTCCGAACTTGTTTCGGAATCTCTACATAATATCTAGTGTAGACGCTGAATCAAGTTCAGCATGACAGAACTTTCGGGACAATCCCTTCCAGGTATCAGCCCTGCCGGCACGAATAAAAAGCTATATCTGTAAAAAAGTGATACCAAAAAAAAATCTGCATGGTACTCAAAAAAGCGGGTCCCAGCGACAAAAAGAAGCGTGGGCTCCCATACTGGAAAAGGGAGCAGGCTCCTTCAGGTGCCGTGTATCCCCACAGGTAGCGTACGCAGCACAACTGCCCGGAGACTCGGCTGAAGCCGTCTCTCCCTATCTGCATCCTGCTTTTTTTCACAATTCACAACTATGCAGTTAATTTTTCCACTAATTCTACATGGCCTTTATTAGCATAGTAACAGTTTCCTACCAGAACGTCGGTATTTCGGTATCCACCATTAACCAGCAATCCCATAGACGGATACAGACATGTTTTTCCATGGAAGTGTTTCAGTTAACCAGATTATATTCATCAAGGATTTTTCTGAATGCACTGTCTTCCTTGTTCAGTTCCTTTGAACCACGGGTAATCTTACAAAGCGACATATTGAATTTGGCTGCAATTTCACGCTGGGTCGACCCTTTGTAAATTTCCTTTACCAAAAGCCAGCGATTTGCAAAATCATTCCTTTCTGCCGGTGTAAAAAGGCAGTTGAAAAAATCACGTATGAATTTTTCATCATTATGTTCAGCTATGATATGACAAAGTTCGTTGAAACTCTGTTCTAAAATTTCATCTTTATTATCCATGCCGGATATAATAGAACAATTATGGAAAATTAGCAACAAATCACTACTGTACAAAATGACAGCGCACCTTCTGACCATCACATATTTCTTTAAATTCCGGAAGTTCAGCAAAGCATTTTTCCTTTGCATAAGGACACCGGTGGGCAAAAGGACAGGCTGTTTCCATGGACAAAGTTGATTTTACTTCAATATTTGATTCACTCCGTTTTCCGGAAGCACCTTCAAACAAAAGCTTTGTATACGGATGAAGCCCGTCTTTATATAGACTTGCAGCCGGAGCCTCTTCCACAAGTACACCACGGTACATTACGCCTATCCTGTCAGAAAAATAACATGCGACTTTCAAATCATGGGTAATGAAAACAAAACTAAGATTCTTAGATTCACGGATTTCCTGAAGCAGGTTGAGGATCTGTCCCTGGATTGAAACATCAAGTGCCGAAACAACTTCATCACAGATAAGGACTTCCGGTTCCATAATAAGTCCCCTGGCAATGGAAATACGCTGCCGCTGCCCGCCGGAAAATTCAGAAGGCCGTTTCCACAAATCATTTTCAGAAAGACCTACTTCCTGCAACGTACGTCCTGCAAGTTCCACCATTTCTTTTTTTGAAAGCCGGCGGCTTGAATATCTGAACGCATCAACAAGAACGGAATACACATCCATGCGGGGATTCATGGAACGGGCAGGATCTTGAAAAATATATTTTACTTTTTCACGGAAAGAATTAAGTTCCATTTTTTTCAGGGAAGACACATCAAGTACCTTTCCGTCCCGTGCATCCGGATAATACAAAACCTGACCAGCAGTTGCTTCATACATGCGGATTAAAAGCCGGGCCGTAGTTGTTTTTCCGCAACCAGACTCACCTACAATTCCATAAGTTTCTCCACGGTTAAGCGTAAAGGAAACATCATTTACCGCATACACGCTTTTGTCCTTTTTTGAAAAAAAGCCGGACTCAAGGCTGAAAGTTTTGAAAAGTTTTTTTGCTTCAAGGATTTTTCCACTCATTATTTTTCCTCCATCTTCCAGCACAAAGTTCCGCTGTTACGGCATTCATCTTTTTCATAAGGGCATCTCGGTGCAAAAGGACAACCTGGCTCAGGATTTTTCGGATCCATTATTTTTCCCGGAATGGAAACAAGTTTTGTATCTTTATATGAAGTACCGAATCTTGGCATGGCACCAATAAGAGCCTGAGTATATGGATGACGGGGGTCGTTCTGAATTTGTGAAGCAGTTCCTTTTTCAAGGATTTTTCCGCCATACATTACAATAATCCTGTCAGAAATCTGGCTGACCAGATCAATGTTATGACTGATGAAAATTATTGAAAGCCCCCGTGTTTCCTTCAGATGAAGGAGGAGGGAAACAATCTGCATCTGAATTGTAACATCAAGGGCAGTTGTAGGTTCATCGGCAATAAGGAGTGAACATCCCTGTGCCAGTGCCAGCGCTATGCCAATCCTCTGAAGCTGTCCTCCAGAAAACTGATGAGGATAATTTACAAGACGCTTATCAGGATCCGGAAGCCCTACTTCTCCAAGAAGGCCGGCAGCTTTTTTATCTGATTCTTCTCTGGTGATTGAAGGATTCAGGTTGCGGTAAATTTCAAGAAAGACACTTCCCATATTCTGGAGCGGATCAAATGACCTTCCCGGTTCCTGAAGGATCAGTCCGATTTTTTTACCGCGGTATTCCCGGAGTTGATTTTTTGAAAGTCCCATAAGGTCAACACCTTCAAAATAAATGTGTCCTGATGCAGAAGCATTCTCCGGAAGCAATCCGGGAATGGCTGTCGTACTTACAGATTTACCGCTACCCGACTCACCGACTACACCAAGGATTTCTCCACGGCGGACATTGTAGGAAATATCACGTACAGCCTTTACAGGTGAATCATTCTGGGAAAAACCTGCAAATTCCACAGAGAGGTTCTTTATTTCGAGAATGTTTTCAGGATTGAGAACTGGAACAGCATCCGCAGCCTCTGTACTTGCGTTTCCTGAAACAGTCGGAGATTTTTTCTTTCTTTTCCATGAAGGAAAAACTGCATGATACGGATCATAGAAATCCCGGAGGGCATCCCCGATGAAATTGAATGCAAGAGTTACAACCAGAAGCAGCCACACAGGAGAAAGAAGCCAGGGATAACGGCTCAGGTTTGAAAGCGTCGCAACTTCCCGGTTGATCATGGAACCCCAGCTTACGGCAGGATCTGCAATACCAAGGCCAAGATAAGAAAGGGCTGTTTCACTCATGATGAAGCCCGGAATGCTCAATGCAGTGGAAACAATAAGGAGGCTTGCAATCTGTGGGATGATATGGCGGAATATGATTACAAGTGATGGAATGCCTTCAAGGGATGCATTCATTACAAACTCTTCCCGTTTTATGGAATGAATCATACCGCGGATTGTCCGGGCTGTTCCAGGCCAACCGACCAATGAAAGGATGAGTGTGATTATCATGTAGGAAGTCCCGCTGTCCATTTTTGTATTCAAAAGGGAGCGCAGGAAAAGGATCAGGTAAAGTCCCGGAATAAGCATGAAGAATTCTGAAATCCGCATTATGCTCCAGTCAGTTTTTCCGCCATAATAACCGGAAAGGCCTCCGAGGATTACAGCCAGAAGCAGGGAAACCGCAGTTGCCACAAAACCGATTGTAAGTGAAATACGGCTTCCATAAACCATACGGCTGAACATATCACGGCCAAGATTATCTGCACCAAAAAGATATGCCGGATATTCATTTCCGCTATCGTCAGGTTCGGTTCCAAAAAGGTGGATATCAGAATCTATCACCCCAAGGATTTTGTACTTTGAACCATGGACAAAAAACTTTACATTATGATGCATTCCTTTTACAAATGCATAGCGCCATGTAACACGGCTTAAAACCCTGGCTTCCTTTGCCTTAACCCCGGAAGCTGTAAGCCTCACATTTGCAGGATGAAATGAATTTGATTCAAACGTCCGGTTTGCAGGATACGGAGCTATAAATTCTGCAAAAATCATTGTCAGGTAAAGGACCGAAAGTATTATGACGGAAGCAAATGCCAGAGGCCGCGATTTTATATATTTAAATTCTTTCATTTTCACCTCTTAATTTGCTGAGTAGCGGACCCTTGGATCCACAACTGCAAGAAGGATATCAGAAACCACCATTCCAACCAGCACAAGCGAAGAAAGGAACATGGTATTTGCCAGGACAAGATTAATGTCCTGTTGTGTCAAAGCTTCGTACATGAGACGCCCGATTCCCGGATATGCAAAAATGATTTCAAAAACCATGGAACCACTGAAAAGACCGGCAAGAAGGTTTGCACTTCCGGTAATGTAAGGATTCAGCGTATTCCTGAATGCGTGGTTGAAATAAATGCGCTTTTCGCTTATACCCCTTGCACGGAGGGCAAAGATATACGGCATACCCAGCTGGTCAAGCATTGTGGCACGAATCATGCGCATGGTTCCTCCCACACCG
Organism: Treponema sp.; assembly: GCA_045616425.1. Lineage (GTDB taxonomy): Bacteria > Spirochaetota > Spirochaetia > Treponematales > Treponemataceae > Treponema_D. The sequence goes on along the minus strand of JAZLGS010000020.1, from coordinate 30,080 downwards.
CCAAGAAAAGCTGCAAGAAGCGGAAGGAAAATATGATGCAAGTAACTGAAAGTAAATTTTACCGGAGAAGCGCTGAAAGGAAAATCAGGATATGCAGTCACAGGAAAAAGTTTCGTAAGGAGGGCCAGAAGCTGGAGCAGGATCAGAAGGAGCATTCCAGGAAATGCATTGAAAAAAAGTGCAAAGAAAGTCACACCCACATCAAGCCGTGTACCGGCCTTACTTGAAAAATAGACTCCAAGGGCAAAAGAAATGACTGTAATTATTACAAGTTCAATCAGATTGAAAAGGACCGTATTCCAGAGCCGGGAAGCAATCAGGAATCCAACCGGTGCCCTTGAAATAAGGCTTATGCCAAGGTCATGATTTACAATTACACGCTTAAGCCATTTTCCATACTGCACATAGAAAGGCTGGTCAATTCCGAGTTCTGAACGGATCTGTGCCATCTGTTCTTCAAGATTTGCATCATTCCCCCTAGTAAGATTCTGGCTCTGCATTCCTTTTTCGCCGGCGCCTGCCATAATCTGCTGGGTCATCATCTGGTCAACAATGTCTCCCGGGGCAAGTTCCATCAGTCCGAAAAGTGCAAGTCCCAGAAGGAAAAGGAGCACCACCATCGTTATAAGACGGCCCGTAATAAATGATGCTAGAGGAGCTTTTTCTGAAAATTTCTTCCATGGATATTTTAATGTAGAAAAAAACGCACTCAATGTCCTCATTCCAATCCTCCTACTGTTCAAGATAAATAAAATCAGTCTTTGCACCGTTCAGGCTGTCAAAATAAAAATTGGACTGATTCCATTTATTCCTTATGGCAAAGAAAGTCCTGTTACGGATCAGATAAATTACAGGACATTCTTCCAGGATGATATTCTGATATTCATTCCAGATTTCAAATGCCTTTTCCGTATCAAGGGTGACTTTTCCTTCATTATAAAGATAGTCAATCCTTGCTTCCCATTCAGTTGCAGGCTTTTTCTGAAGCGGATGCCACATATGAAGGTTTCCGTCGCTGGGCCACACATTGCTGCCCTGGGATGGAAAGAGGTTTGCACCAAGGGAAATGATGAGCGACTGCCAGTCATAGGTTGCCGTAAGCATTTCCACCAGTTTCTGAAAATCAGTCTGGCGCACATTTACGGTAATGCCGGCTTTTTTGCATTCATCAGTGATGATCTGGGCAATGTCACTGAACACAGGAGAGCCTGAAACAATTGAAAGGTCATATTCAACGGCACGTCCCTTTTCATCCCGGAGGATTCCGTCACCATCTTTTTTCATGCCGATTGAAGCAAGAAGTGCCATTGCTTTTTCCAGATCAAACTGGTATTTCAAGACAATATCAGGATTGTAGTAAGGATTTCCTTTTGGGAAAAAATCAAGTTTTGCTTCTCCAAGACCACGGTATGCCTGATTGATGATCCGTTCCCGGTTCAGAAGACAGCTCATGGCCTGACGGAATTCCTTTTTGCAGAACCATTCGTAAAACGGTTCATCCTTGTTTGCAGGATTCTGGTTGAATGACCACAAAGGAGCACCGACGCTGCCATCAGAATTATAAACCGTATAATCATTCCCCTGATTTGAAATTACATCATCAACATTTTCAGGAGTGGGAGCATAAGTTTCAAGCTTTCCCTGCTTAAAGAGAAGGAAGTCCGTATTGGCATCCCCCACGATCTGCATTACAAACTGCTCCGGATATGGAATGGATTTTCCATTTGAGTCTTTTTCCCAGAAATACGGATTCCGCGTAAAAGTCAGACGCTGTGAAGGAGTATATTCAGTAATATACCACTTTCCCACAGAAGGAAGTTTTTTAGGATCAGTATTGATGCTGAAAAGTTCCTTTACGCCGTCAGCACCTTTTTCTTCTTTTGCAGGACGGTAAATAAAAGAAGGTGCAGGCGAACAGTTTGAAAACAAAAGGGGATCAGCAATTATCCGGGGAAAAACCACATCAAATTTTTTGTCATCGATTTTCACCATCTGTATCACGCCGGTACTGCCGTCTGCCATAGTCATAAAATGGCTTCCATATCCTGAACTCTGGAACTGGGGGTCACCTTCAACTTCATTAAACCACCAGACAAAATCATCACTGGTCAGGGGGATTTTCCTGTCACTGTCAGCGTATGTCCAGAACACATCATTCCGTATGGTAAAATGAACCGTGAGCATGTCTTTTTCTTCATCAGGATCCAGCTCGAAAAATGCAAGACGGGGAATCCACTCTCCTTTTGCAAAATCATAATCCATAAGGCTGTCCTGTGTCATGGAAATAATTCCGTTACTCTGTCCGTCCCGCTCACCGATGAGCTGGTTGAATGTCTTGGGATCTCCCATAATCGTGTCATACCAGATGCCGCCTATACCCCCCGGCCGGAGGTCATCGCCACCATTCCAAGGTTTACTTACAGTTGCAGTAAAAAAATCACCGGTGCTTCTGGAAATAGCTTCATCAATTTCTTCCAGTGTCATCTCCGGGACTTTTGTACAGGATGAAAACAGCATACATAAAATCAAAACTGGCGTGAAGAATCTCATGCATGATATTTTATAATAAAAATACAATATGGTCATCTTAAAAAATGGCTTTTCGGAATAAAAGGATCTCCCGGCATTTAGTTATGGAATAAAAAAAAAAGCACTACAGGATTTTCCCATAGTGCCGTGATACGGTGTTCCAAAGCCGCTATATGATGTCCGCCCCGAATGGAGCAAGTCCCAGTTTTGCCATCTTGAAATTCTGAAGTCCGAAAGGAATTCCGATGATTGTGATGTAACACAGGATTCCAAGGATTATATGGCACAGCGCCAGTTCCCAGCCAAGGCAGAGGAACCAGACCACATTTGCAAGGAATGATACCGTACCGCCCCGGGACACAATCTGCCGCCCGAAAGGAATCAGCGCAAGGCCTGCAATCTTGAAGCACTGGACTCCCACAGGAATCCCGATGATTGTACAGCTGCAGAGAATACCTGCCACACTCCAGGCAATTGCAGTTTCCCAACCGATCAGGATGATCCACAAAATATTTCCAATAAAATTCATAAAAGCCTCCAATATTCTGTATAAACTAATGCACTTGTGAAAATCCGCTGCTTTCAGATTTACAATTTTAGTGTCAGAATCCCGCTGTCATGATAAGGACATCTGCCGGCAATGCACTGCTGGTTTCTTCCAGAGAATCTGCATTTTATTCCGCCGGCTTCGAGCTTTACATCATAATTTGCATTGATGAACTCAACGGCAGCTTCAAAGGAAATATAGGCATCCCGTTTACAGCAACGGGGACCATTTATTTTCCCCATTCTCTCAACTGCCTTTGAAGTAAAAAGCATTTTCCTTCCCCATGAGCCGTCAGTTGACAGAGGTCCGCATTGGTCAATAAAGGCAAGGGCTGCCCCTATTGAAGTTGCAGCGCCACAAACACCCCAATGGGCACACTGGGCACCAGGCATTTTTACGCCCTGAGCCACCATCCACTCCAGACCTTCATCAAGATTAATGTTTCCGCCGGCATTACTGTAAGCTGCAAGAATACATGCACCATCAAGTACATGGTGCTCCGGCCCGTGGATTCTGACAAAATCTTTTCCGGCAACTTCATTAAAGATTTTTACAGGATTCACGCCTGTACTTTTTTTACATTCTTCCGCAATCAGTTTTACAATATTTTCCATAATACACTACAAATGCACCACAACCACGCAACATCATAAAAAAGCGCCACGGTTTTTCCATGACGCTTTATGCTCAATCAGGGTTGCTACATTTTTTCAAGGAACGGAACAAGTACCAGATCCATTGCAGTCTTCATGACTGTCAGTGTTGCCTTAGCAAGCTGGAGACGGGCTGCCTTAAGAACATCATTTTCTGCTGCAAGGATAGGACACTGCTGGTAGAAACGGCTGAACAGCCTGCTTACTTCATAAAGATATGCAGTCATTACAGACGGATCAAGATTTTCCGCTGCCTTTGCAACAGTTTCAGGAAGTGCACCAAGTTGGCGGATAAGTTCCCATTCAGCATCATTTGAAAGCAGTTTGGCCTGTTCCGGAGTTACAGAAGCATTTACATTGATTCCGCCTTCTTCTGCTTTGCGGAGGATTGAAGAAATGCGTGCACCCATGTACTGGAGGTACGGGCCTGTATTTCCGTTGAAAGAAAGTGATTCTTCCGGATTAAAGAGCATATCCTTAATCGGTGTAGCCTGAAGGAGGTAGTAATGCAATGCAGCAAGCGCAACTTTTTCTGCAACATCATCTGCATTTTCAAGTTCAGCATCCCGCCCTTTTGCCTTGATTTCTTCCAGTGCCGAAGCATGGAGGTTGTCGATAAGGTCATCAGCATCAACAACAGTTCCTTCACGGCTCTTCATGCGGCCGCTTGGAAGATTTACAAGACCATAGCTCAGATGGAACAGTTTGTCCGTCCATTCAAAGCCCAGCTTTTTAAGTATATAGAAAAGAACCTTAAAATGGAAATTCTGTTCACTTGCAACAACGTAAACCATCTGGTTAAAAGGCCAGTCATTATGGCGGCTGATTGCCGTACCGATATCCTGGGTAATGTAAACGGATGTTCCGTCCTTGCGGAGGAGGACTTTTTCATGGTCTTCACCGTCCTTTCCTTTTCCTACGGCTTCCGTTACATCAATACGTACGGAACCGTCTTCCGCCTTAAAGAAAATTCCCTTCTCAAGCCCCTTCATGATTTCGTCCTTACCTTTAAGGTAAGTGTCACTTTCAAAATAAAGCTTGTCGAAACCTACACCGGTCCTGTCATAGGTTTCCTGGACTCCGTTCAGCGTCCAGTCATTCATCTTCTGCCACAATGCACGGATTTCAGGATCCCCTGCTTCCCACTTGATGAGCATTTCTTCTGCGGCAGTCTGTGCTTCCGGATGAGCCGGAACAGTCCCGTCCTTAGAACCTTTAAGGTACTGGTCAAATTCAACATAACACTGGCCGACAAAGTGGTCACCCTTGATTCCAAGACTTTCCGGTGTGTCACCATTTGCTTCATGGAAAAGTTTGTATGCCAGCATGGATTTACAGATGTGGATGCCGCGGTTATTGATGATGTTGACCTTGTAAACTTCTGCACCAGCCTTTTTAAGGATGCGGCTTACACATTCACCAAGGGCATCATTCCTCATGTGTCCAAGATGGAGCGGCTTATTTGTATTCGGGCTTGAATATTCAACCATGACGCGGCGGCCTTCAAAAGGTTTCTTTCCGTTTGTGTCAAGGGATCCGTAAGCTTCTTTTTCAGAATCAATCCTGCTTAAAATTGCAAATGCTTCATTGGATTTTATAAGCTTAAGGTTTACATAAGGACCTGCCGCAAGGAATTCGCCCAAAGAAGCTGTTTCAATACCTTCTATACTGCTGCTGGATTTCAGGATTTCCACAACACCGGCTGCAATTACAGGAGGAGCCATACGGAATGATTTTGCAAAAGTAAAAAGCGGAATGCCTACATCGCCCATCTCAGGCTTAGGAGGCTTTTCAAGAGAAAGAGTTTCACCTGTTATATCATCAACGGCAATAGATTTCTGATTTTTAAACTGATTCAATGCAGCAGCCACCACAATACGGCAGCTTTCCTTTACATCGGCCATAAATAATTTTCCCCTATACTAAAAAAAATAGAAATTCGCTCTGATTTTATCAGAAAATAATGAGCATAACAAGAAGAACCGGAAAAGCATAAGGCCCCCCGAAAAATTGCAATTCTTCGAGATGTCCATAATTCCGGATGGTTCCGCAGGAACCGGAATCATTTCCACATTACGAATGCTGCCTGGACGGTAAATCCACGGCTTTTTTCTTCTGCTGTCGGAAGCTGTTCATTAAAGGCTGCCTGCCGCCGGAATGACCCGAACACAGAAGAGGAACAGGTACAGTCTCCGGCAACAATGATGTTTTCATCCCTTATCCCGCATTTTGAAAGTACGGAAAGGTTTGCCTTTTCAAGTGAAAGCCTGAACAGTTTTTCCTTCCCTTGTGAAAAAAAACTTTTTACCGTAAGTGCATCCAGGGCATTTCCATTTTCCAGAATACCGTCCTCAAGAGGAACTACGCATTCAGGAGTAAAATTCTCAGAAAACCAGGCAGCCCGGGATTCTTCTATTATATAACAGCAGTCCCGTATATGGGGGCCTATGGCAGCACATATGTCACCGGGATCAGAACCATATCTTTCAACTGCCATACGTATTCCTTCCCCCACAATACCAGTACCGCGCCACCCGGAATGGAATGCCCCCGTAATTCCTTTCTTTACATCATAAATAAAAAGCGGCATGCAGTCAGCTACAGTAACCACAGGAACCAGATTCCTGTCAGCTGTAATGATTCCGTCCCCAGTCTTTGATTCAGTATCAGAAGCAGACACTACATCATATACAGTCTTAGAATGGATAAGTTCCACCGGAACAGGCTGCCTTGTACCAAAGATGGATTTCAATACGGCATCACGGTTCCTGTTCGTTTCATTCCAGCGGAAGCGCATGGAGCCGGAAGCAAGGAGTGTCATTCCCCAGCAGGGGGCATCAGCTTCCAACAGGCGTCCTTTATGGCAGAAAGGTACAAGTGCATGACGGAAACCATTTTCCGCAGCGTATTCAGAAAGATTGAATCTGTACATTTTACTGTGCAGACCCCGGAAGGTCGATTGTTTCCAGTTCCTTTAAAATCTCAAGGGCAGAAGCAAAACCGTCACGGACTTTTTCAAGCTTTACACGGTATTCCATATTCTGGTTTCCTTGAATGGTCGTAATGTTGGAAATTCCGTCATAACGGGTATCATTCCTTCCGCCAAGGACACCGGTAAGGACATTGTTTATGGAACGGCTGCAGTTGCAGAAAGTATTCTTTATGCGCTGCATGTTGTCTTCCAGAGTCATCATGATGGAATCAATCTTTGCCTGTGCCTGCAGGGTACGCATATGGTTTCCTGAAAGCTTTTCAAAAATCATTCCTGTCTGCCCCATAGATGAAAGATCGGCAACAATCCGGTTCATTTCATCTGGAATCTGGTTCAGTTCATTCAAGGTATTTGCAAATTCCGCCCGGTTGTCATTGTTGACAAACACACCTTCAAGGAGAAGAGTTTTCATTACAGGCATGGCAGCGGCACAACGCCTGTCCACAAGCCAGAAAATAAATCCGGAAGTAAGTTCACAGTTGAATTTCACGCTGCCTTCCCACATATTGAGCCACGGCCGCTCCGGAAGATAAGGGAATTCTTCAAGCCCGAAAAGAACCTTCATCTGCTCATTCATCTTCTGTTTGCGCTTTGCCTTAAGCCAGCTGCTCCACTTTTCATCAAAAAGCTTCTTCCAGTGTTCCTTGTATTTGACAAACCAGTCTTCTGCACCGCCAAAATCATCAGGAGTCCACTGTATGTTATTGAAGACCACCTTGCAGACATATTTCAACTGGACGGTCGTAATGAAAGTATGCATAAAGTTAAGATGCATGTTTGAATTATCCATAAAATTATGGATGCGGACATCTTCATCTTCATCCTCATCCTGTTTTTCAATCTTTACTTTTGAATGTGGGATTACCCGTCTTGCAGAGAAAAGATAGATTGATTCAAAACATTCATCCGGCAGCTGCTGTCCGTTACACATTACCTTTGCAAGGGCATTCAGGTCACTAGAAATCATTTCAAACCTTGCCACAGCCTCACCATTTTCTCCAGCATCAAATGAATGAAGCAGACGGTCAAACGGAAGCTTTGCAAATTGCCGGAACCATTCAATCCCACGGGCACAGGAATAAAGCACGGCACGTTTGTCTGCAGGAATTTCCTTTAATATTTCATCCATACTGCGGAGAAGCGATGTCCTTAATCCTGCAGAATTGGTCTGTTCTGCAGGCAGGGCATTAGGGTCAGCTTCATTATTCATGCGGACGGTAACATCAGGCACAATGAAGGAACCAAGGAATACATAGTATGCACCAATATCTTCACAAATTGCATCAACATATGGAGAAAAGAATTCAGCAGATTTCTTCAGTTCCACAAGATGATTGTAAAAAGGTCCCTGAAGGCATCCATTGGTATAATCTATAAGACCGGGACATGACTTTTCAATCTTATGGAAAAGCTTGATCACCTGGTCCTCATTATAAAGCTGTTCCTTTGCAGAACCGGAAATCACCGTCCTGAGCCAGAGTAAGAGCCTGTAAAAAATAGATTCATTTTTCAGCGTTTCTTCAAGGACAATACCGTCGGCTTCCGTAAGGGCCGGATCAGCTACAGGTTCAAGAAAGCGGTTTGAATGATCCCCATCATAAGGGCGCATTTTACCAAGCAGTTCCTGCCGTTCCTCTTCAGAAATAAGAGAAACCAGTCTTTCAAAATTCGATGTATTTTCAGCCATTATAACATTCCAGAATTAAGTTTCAGGCCTCCGCCACAAGCAGAAAACCCCTAGAATATTATAAAATTAAAACGGCATAATATCAATCAAATTGAACGCAACTTTACGCAACAAAAAAGCGTTTTCCATCAGCTTCCCCGGAAAAGGGGGCGCCTGCCCCTCGTTCCAAAGCGCAGCTTTTCCACTACCCCCTCTCCTAAGGGCTCCGGCCGCCCTTAAAAACCCGCCCTGATTCCGGAAAAAAACAGGGACAAAAAAAAAGACTTCCTACCCCGGAAGACAGGAAGTCCGATAAGCATAGTTCATAGTGTCATTCCGATCATGAATCTGTCACCCTGAATTTATTTCAGGGTCAGCATGACAGAACTTTCGGGACAACCCCATATACAGTCTGAATAATTTCAAGCCTTTACAAAATGCTTTCAGCGTTCCCTGTCTATCACCATGTCAAGATCTTCCAGACGGAACGTACTGTAGGCCTTTACAGCCATAAGGACTCCTCCGGCACTGGCAATATCGTCAGTCCATCCTACAACAGGAAGTGCATCTGGAATTAAATCCACAGGCAGGACAATATAACCTATTGCCCCGATAATCATAGCTCTGGCTGCTGTCGGTGTAGCAGGATTATCAAGGGCAGAAAGCAGGCTTCCAAGAATTTCTACTACTTTTCCAGCCGGACCAGCCAGAACAGCAGGCTTATCCCTTGTAGCTTTGCGCAAAGATTTCAGCAGTTTGTAAGCAGCATTTTTATTATAATGCTTCTGATAATCCTTCAACTCTTCCGGACTCACTGTCAATGCATTCTGATATTTTCGTACCAGATGCGAAACGTAATTTTTTCGCATCTGGCGTTTTTGGTTTTTGACTTAAAACGCAAGTTTAAAAGCACAAAAACCAAAATACAACAGTTCACTTTTTTTGAATTTGCCCCACAAGTTTTTGTGCTACTTGTCGGGCATTTTTTTTCTTTCAATTTGAAAGAAGTCCCATCCGGGACAATCAGACATCTGTTTCATAATGGTCGCTCAGATGTCCTCCGGCAGAATTTAGCGTTCTTTCTTGTCTGCCGGAGTTTTTTTTGCTTTTTCAAGGGGTAACCCTAAGATATATAAATAACTTTGCAAAAGGAGCACAACTATGCAAGTAATTTCTTTCGGTTCGCTGAAAGGCGGAACAGGCAAAACAAGTATCGCAATCCTGCTGATACGGTATCTGGCTAAATGCGGCTACAGGATCCTTGCCGTAGACCTGGACATCAACAATGCACTCAGCTTCGTCCTTACACCTGAAAACATTGACGAGGTTGACGTAACCGGCAGCCGCCACATAGCAGCGGCACTGCAGAGCCAGAATTTCTTTTCCGCCGCAATCCCGTCCAATGTCGAAAATGTTGACCTCATAAGGTCTTCACTCTATCTTGTTGACCTGAGGACCATTGCAACCAACAGGCTCAAGACCCTGCTGAAGCAGGCTGACCAGAATAAGTATGATTACGTCATACTAGATACTGCACCTACCTATGACAACTTGACGCTCATGGCTTACGAAGCAAGCGACCTCATAATCACCCCCGTCCTGCTGTCGCAGTTTGACTACAACACCGGCAACTTCCTTGCCGGAAAACTTGAATCAGAAACGAATGTATATGACAGATGGCAGCTCCTGTACAACGGCTACAATACTGCCTATGACCAGTGCAGGACATCTAAGCAGGCTGATTATAGGGTACTTTTTGAGTCGACCTTTACGAACATCATGTCATCCCGGCTGCCATGGACAGCCCTCATCAAGAGCTGCATAGACCGAAACGAACTTATTTCCGAAGCAGAAAAATATATAAAGCTCCGTCCTGCAATCGTACATCTAGCGGATGAAATCACAGGCATCAAAACACATTGCGAAGGAGCGTTTTAATAAATGGGTAAACTTACTGCAACACATAATCCGCTCATGGCAAAAAACATGAACAATTCCGGCGTACGGTCAACAGGCGTATCCGTACCTCTCACATCAATCAGGCTGGATCCGGAATTCCAGGCACTGTTCGAACTGGATGACAAGTTCGTCCAGCTTATTGCCGGAAACATGCGAGAAAAGGGCTTTGACCATAACTTCCCTCTCTTCATCTGGGAAGAAGAAGGAATCCTGATAGACGGGCACACAAGGTTCAAGGCTGCACAGGAAGCAGGACTTTACGATGTGTTCGTCAAAAAGATTTCATTCCCGGACAGGAAAACCGCAAAACTGTACGCCATCCGGCTGCAGGTGGAACGGCGCAGCCTTACCGATGCACAGAAGTTCAGGGCATTCAAGGAAATCAACTTCCTGAAGACCGGAAAACGGGATGAGGATGACAAGGGCAAATCTGCGGAAGCAGTTGCCGCAATACTCGGCTCAAGCACCCGGCAGGTCGAAAAAATGCGTTCCATTGCAAAAGATGAGGAGCTTTCCGCTGCCGTCGAAAAAGACGAACTCAGCATAAACCAGGCATACGGCGTACAGCATCCAAAAAAACAAAAGAATAATCTGAAAGACCTTTCTTCCTGTACGGCAGAAGACCTGCAGGAAGATGATGGCGGAAGAACCGCTGAATCAGAAACTTCCGGGAATCCAGCACCGCTTGGAAATTTCACCCATTCGGACAACACATACCGGCCATCCCACCACCCGGCAGAAGAAACGGATGCCGACCGATGGATGCAGGAGAAGAACAGGCAGGTTGCACAGGCAAGGAAGGAAGGCATTGCCGAAGGATTTGAAAAGGCACTTGTTTTCGCACTTGCAGAAGTCAAAAAAGGCCGCACGCCCGAAGACGTGTACAACGATCCGAGGATTGCAGACCTGTCCCCGGATGTAATATCAGGCTTTACAGTACCGGAAGACGATGAAGCCATCGCAGCCGGATTCATACAATAAATAATTGAGGTGAAAAACATGAAAGCAGAAAACAAGACGACATTTCATACAGATGACGGTGATACATTCATCAACCTGACCATATTCCAGACAGACAGTTCATACCGTCCGTACGCTTCCGTCGTAAGGACTTCCGGTAAGGTGACGACAGAACGGATGTACGGAGACGGTACAGACTACCCTTCATTTTCTGATGCATTCTACAAGGTCTTCTCATGCATCAAGAAGGACGTGAATTCCCAACCCCTGCTGGATGACATGGAAGGACAGTTCAAGAATATTGACTCGCATGACTTACAGGATGAAGGCCAATGAAAAACAGCAAGATTACCGGAATCATCAGACTGTCCGTTGCGGCAGCCTGTTTCCTTACCGGTGTAATCCTCCATCTTACATGGGATTCATGGCTTCCGGAAATCCGGAGCCTTCCGGCATCCAGACTGCTGTCTGTCTACATTTACGTGATATGCCCGTCGGCAACCCTGTTCTTCCTTGCTTACGGTATATACACAATCCTAGAGTCAGTATCTGAAAAAGGAAAAAAGGAGGGCCGTCCATGATTTTTTCAAAAGATGGGAAATTTGTTTTTGAACCGGGCGACATCCTGAAAATCCAGGAGACCGGTTCCATCTTCAGGGCATGCATGGTAGAACCGGCAGTACCGGAAGACTGCAGGTCATCCTGCCATTGTTACTGCGGATTCGGCAGGCATATGGACATTCCAGCCCGGGGGTACTGCCCTTTTTTCGGCCGTTGTGCAGGCGTGCAGCTTGCCGCCTATGAACCGGAAGACCCCTTTTAAGGTGAGAGTAAATAAATGCTTAAACAAGAATCCTATGTATCATTACAGGCCTGGATGCGGACCGAACTTGGATTGTCCGGCAACAAGCTCATCATATATGCCATCATCCACTCCTTCAGCCAGGACGGTAAATCGTTTTTCAGCGGCTCGCTTAGTTATATAGCAGAATGGGCCGGCATACACAGACAGGCTGTATCAACGATAATCAGCGAACTGATCAAGGCAGGGCTGGTAGTCCGCCAACCGTTGAAAAAATCACTGTCACCAGGTGGCTACCTGTATTATTCATCCCGTTCAAGAGGAATCGAACCTACTGCAGCATCTAAAGTCAGTGACAGTATCGAAGTTGAGATGACGGTACGAAAAAAGGAGTGTCCGGAAAACGGACACTCCTCAACATATTCTTTAACAGGGGCAATGTCCGGAAAGCGGACAGTGACTGTCCGGAATTCGGACACAATACTAAAGGATAATATAGATATACTAAATTCTCCTACTCCTGAAGAAGAAAAGAAAGATAAAAAGACAAATAAAAAAACAAACATGGAGACGGAAGGAAGGAGCAGCAGGATCAGGTCGGTACTCAGGGAATTATATCCGGATGCGGTATATCCGGACACCCTGCCTCCGTCACTGCTGTCCGGTACGGATGGACTTACAGACGGGGAACTTGAAGAATATTTCAGGTTCGTTGCGGAACGGTCGGCAAAGGCAGACAGTCCTGCCGGATATTTCTACCACCTCATCACGCAGTCCGGTCAGGGACTCATGGAGGCATTCAGGGAAAAACATCATCAGGCAGAAAATGATGAACGTCCTCAGAAAGATGCAGTCACATGCCCTGTCTGTGGCACGTTGCACAACAGGTATTATTCATGCCCTTCATGCGGCCTGAATCCGGATGCCGACGGAAAGACGGTTGAACGGACGGCATACATCTGGCATCTTCCGGAAGAAAAAAAGGCACAGCTGGAAAAGGAAGTCTTGCATCTGCAGGTACAGGGGTTCAACATGTTCCAGAGGAAACAGGAACTTGACCGGATTTATGCAAGATATGGGGTTCCGTCATCATGATGGCGGAAGAAGACATCGGGAGCGGATTATCCATCCGCAGCAGCTTTTTCCTTGATTATCTGGATGAGCTGCAGGACTGCCTGCAAATCCTGATGATGACCTGAGGAATGCAGAAAGGCTTGTAATACAGGCACATCAGAAGAAATGGAAAGACTGGAACAGGCACAACCGTTGAAATGTTCCAGAAGGAGTTGATGATGCTGGATATACACAATTTGACTGTAGATGAAACAGATAAGGCTGGAAGAACATCAGAGATGAAGTCCCTCCACGAAAGACGGAAGTCCTCTTCATAACGGAGCAGGGACTGGTAAGAATAGGAATTTATAACAGGTCCCGGAATATATTCAATTTTTCAACGTCAAAGACTGGAGGATACAGGAATGTCATGTACTGGCGTGAACTTCCTGAACTTCCGGCAAGGCTACAGGATGAATAGCGCAAGGTTGCGCTATTCGTTTTTTCACAAAAAAAATGCAGAAAACTAAGAGGAGGAATGTAAAATGAAATCTGACATTAATTCACTGATGCTTATGGGGCGGATTACTTCGGATGCAGAAAGGAAGACCCTTGCCAATGGACTGGAAGTAGTCTCCTTTTCAATTGCAAACAATACTTACTGGAAGTCAAGGGATGACGGTGAAGTCAATGACAGTGTGTCATACTTCCCCATCCGCCTGTACGGCCAGTTCGGTGTCAGGTTGCATCCTTACCTGCGGAAAGGGCAGCAGGTGGTGATGGATGCAAGCCTGCGCCAGAGGACCTGGACTGACAGTTCCGGCCAGAAAAGGAGCAGCATTGAAATCAGAGTGTCAGACCTGTGGCTTACAGGCGGCACCAGGTCCGGCCGGAATGACATATCTGATGAAGGACAGGCAGTAAAGGAAATTCCTTCCATTGCAGAAGAGGCACTGGAGGCTCCTGTTCCTGAGTATGAAGGATGGGCTGATGCCCCTGTCGAACAGGTTCCACTGCACCCGGAAGATGCACCGGGGATGTTTGAAATATTCTGACTGGAGGAAAACATATGGAACAGTCACTATGGAAACACCCTGATGATCAGAATATTCCATTTGCAATCTACAAGGAATTCCAGGCCAGCGAAAAACGGAAGGAATTCCGTTGGAAAGTCATTTCACTTATAAGTGCTGCAGGATTCGTTGCTTCACTTGCAATGACTTTCTATGCATTGAACCTGCCTAAGACAGTTCCCCTTGTAATCACAGTATCTGACTGGGGAGAAGCAAAATATGTCGGCAACATTGCAAAATACAGCTACAACGGCATGAAGATACCTGACATTGCAATAGAATACCAACTCAGAAAGTTTGTAACAAATTACTATACGATTCCCGGAGATTCGGCAGTTTTGAAAAGCAACATCAAAGACTGTTATGCCGCCCTTACACAGTCTTCTGCTTCAAAACTTTCATCCCTCCTGAAAGAAAACAATCCGATGGAGAAATTTGGAAGGATCCGCCGTACTGTTTCAATAGAATCAATACTTTCAATATCCGGCAATTCCTACCAGATGGACTTTCTGGTACATACGGAATCAGCAGATTCCAATGTTATAAAAAATGAACGGTTCAGGGGAATCCTTACGGTCAAACTTATGGAACCGGCAAAAGAAGATCAGCTTCTCAATCCGCTTGGTATCTACATCACGAATTTTGATTTTACAGAAGTTAAAAACAAGGAAGAAAGATAAATGAGAAAAGGTTTTATAAGATTCAACAAAATTAAATCATCCATGATTTTTTCCATGGTTTGCCTTTCAATACTCTGCTCTACTAGTTGTCATACAACTGTAGACCTCGAAAAGGCATATCTGGATGACAAAACAGACAGCAGTCTGATCAGGGATACTGAAAAACAGGTTCTGGATATAAAACAAAAAGAAATTGAGGATGAAAGGAAGGGATTTGACCTGATACAGAATCCTGACGGCAGCATGACAATCATGATTGTTCCTCCCAATATAATTAAAACATCAGAATCCAATATGGATACTGATGCCGAAAAAGAAATTAAAGGAAAGGAGGCCTTGATTTCTGACTATAAAAACAAAATAGTCGAACCCTCCTTTAAAGAAGGAATCTTAAAGGGGTGGCTGTTCCAAAACGAAAAAATATATCAGGTACACACGAGAACTTATCATTCAACCATAATACAACTCGAGCCCGGAGAGGAAATGCTGGAAACTCCATATCTTTCCGAACCGGACGTATGGAGGATCAGCCGTGGAATGGGTATTGTAGATGGACAGCCGACACAGTATCTCATGCTCAAGCCAGACTACTCCGGCCTGAATTCAACGCTTGTCATCATTACAAACAGGCGTATTTACCAGCTGGAAATTTCATCATACAAAGATCACTATATGCCGTATGTCAAGTGGATTTACCGCCGGCAGGTGGAAGACTCTGCCTCGTGGCTGAAACATCAGATGGAACTGTTCAACGAACACCAGAAACAGAAGGAAGAAGGAAAAAAGCAGTTCATAATCCATAATTACAAGATGACACTTTCCTCCAGAAAAATCACGTGGAAACCGACAGCTGTATATGATGACGGCCAGAAGACATATTTTGTCCTTGACAGGAAGACGCTCAATACAAAACTTCCAGCCATTTTCAATGACAGCCGGGAAATAATCAATTACGAAGTCAAAGATAATGTTCTTATCGTCAACCAGCTCATTGAGAAGGTTACACTGCGTCTGGGAAAACAAACTGTTACCATTCAGAAAAAGAAAGGTATCGGAAAGGAATTGAAAAAAGCAAAGGAGACGCAAAAATGAGTAAAAGAGATGGAATTAATATAGAAGAAAATGATTTTTCCGATTGTATGAAACTGGAAACACCAACCCAGGATTCATCCCCGGGGGACGCACCTGCACCGGATGAAGCAGGTACGACACCGGATGGAACTCCAACATCCGAACCTGCACCTTCAGAAGACATTACAGAAGCCGGAAATCCTGCAATCATGACAGATATTCAGGTGGAAGAAGATGTTACGGTATTGGGCAATCCTGCCATAGAAAAAACGGAACCCCTTGAAATTGATGAAGAAATTGAAGATATTACGGTGATTCCATCAGGCCGTACGGCTGAGCCGCAGCCCCCGGTTCACGCCGGTGAACCTGCTGTTCCTGTACCGCCAGCTCCACCGGAAATGCAGTTTGATGACCAGGGTCGGGAAATCAATCCATCTGACACTCCATTGCAGGAAAAGGTGGCCGATGACGGATATTATACACCCGGAAACATAGGCATAGGCGCATCATATTATGAACCTGATCAGGATGCCCGGATTAATGAAGCACAATCCTCAGAAAAGGGCGGACTCAGAACGGCTGGTGGAATATTCACAGATAACATTGCACCGTTTTTGAAGCGGCATATGATTGTGCTGATCCTCTGCGGCCTTCTGATGATTACAATACTCGCACTTGCATTCCTCCCCGGACTTCACCCTGTAAAGGAAAAAGTCAATTCTGAACTTGACAAGGCGCAGCAGATTTTCATTCCTTCAGAAATAGAAGGTATGATCAGTGACACCGGTTCCGGCAAAAAAACAGCAGTTGAAGCCTCCAATGAGGAGCCTGCAGAAACGGTCACCGAAGACGCCAATTCAAGTACGGCCGGAGAAGCAACTAGAGGACAGCAGACTGTCCCTCTACAGGAGGAAAATCATCAGGATCACCGTGCACCGGTTAATTATGGCGGCAATGCCAATGGCGGTAATACAGTTTCATTTCCTATAACCAACAGGAATGAGCAGCAGAAGGCATTAAGTCATGTTCCGCTGGACAATGACTATAAATTAAGAAATCCGGTCTCCACCCAGCAGCCGGGCATTCCAGGAACTTTTGACGGCAATGGTAAATATACTCCTGCAAGCCTCCAGTCAAACATGGAAAAATACCTTCCCCAGCTCCTTGGAAATGCAGGCAGCCAGAAATCCGGCGGATATTCAGCATCAAGTTATGTACAGCAGAATGACCAGGACGGCAAAAACCTTTTCTACAACAACCACACAGGCGGTGATTACAAATGGAACGGCGAATGCAGTCTGTGGAAGGGGACTATAATTCCTGCGGTACTTGAAACCGGGATAAATACAGATTTACCCGGTGCCGTCATTGCAAGCGTAACGACAAATGTATATTCATCATTGAACGGCAAATACATACTCATTCCACAGGGCAGCAAGCTATACGCAGAATACAATTCTTCCGTTTCCTGGGGGCAAGACAGGGTACAGGTAATATGGAATACGCTGATCCGTCCGGACGGCCTCGAAATCAATCTTGGCGGACTGAACGGAGTCGATGCCTTCGGAAAATCCGGCTATCCAGGTTTCACTAATTACCATCCCTTTGAATACCTGAAAGCAATGGGACTTATCGGGATTTTCTCATTCATCGATACAAAAGTAACGAATTCAATGGATACTTCCAACAACAATTATGCCCAGAACGTCATGAGTGACATATATTCGGAACAAAAAAAACTTACAAATAAGATTATGGACCGTGCACTGGACATACAGCCGACGATTACGATTCCAGGTGGCACTGAAATCAACCTTATTACAAATGTCTCAATGTCACTTCCACCGCTTGAACCACAAGAAGTGGAATCATTTTATATAAGGTACTAAAAAAACAAAACGGAAACTGACCAAATCCGTAACCAGAATCAGCGCAAGGTTGCGCGGATTCCAGCCAAAGAAAGAACAAGGCAGAATTTTTTTCATGAAAATAAAAACAATCGGATTCCTTTCAGGACTGATTATATCTGTTTCAGCGGTGCTAACTGTTACAGGATGCGATCTGTTTTCAGATGGCAACATTTCCCAGCCGTCATCCTCATCATCAGAGTCCGGTGGAAGGCAGTCCTTGTCGTCACTCCGTCTCAGCCAGTCCGGATGTGCAATGAAGGCCGGGGAGATGCAGTACATTGCATATCATACAACCCCGTCTTACTATCCAATTACTCCGACATGGTATTATGATACGAACATACTCTCAGTGTCTCCTCAAGGAGACGGCGTCATAGTAAAGGGACTCCGTGAAGGCCAGTCAGCCCTCACATTGCAGGCAGAAAACCGTTCAGCAACATGCATGTTCAACATACAGGGGTATGCAGACGGATATGTAGAAGAAAGGGACCCCTATATATATTCTGATACATCAATAGTCCAGATGCAGCCCGGACAGACCCAGCAGTTCAGGGTCTCACTATACCAGGGGGATGCTTCTGACATTGACGGCTACCAGTGGACGGTTGATAATCCGGCAATCATCTCAATCAACACGACCGGACAGTATTGCACGGTAGATGCAAAACAGGCAGGTTATGCAAGAATCACAGTCCGCCACAAAAAGGCACAATATCCTTATTACATAGGAGTATATGTACTTACAGACCTCACTACTTCAACTTATCTGACCACTACACAGAATATCCTTCATATGAATAAAGCGGATGGAACCAGATCTGTTACCGTAAAACTTGTTAATCCGATTAAAGAAAACTGGAAAAACGGAGTAGAATGGAAGGTTGTAAAAGGCAGTGAATACATCCAGCTTCTGAGCAGCGGCGACCAAGGGGTAATAACACCGATGAAAGCCGGGGAAGCAGAAATCCAGGTTACGCATCCGGACAGTCCATATCCATTGGAAATTGTATGTCAGGTTATAGAAATCATCCAGAATGTATATGTTGATGTCAATCCGGCATCTGCAACCGTAATCCTTACAGGCAGTACCGAACAGGTGGTTACGGCATCTCTGGCAGGCCTGAAGGAAAACGCAGAATACAGCGTGGATGATTTTACATATGAGTTTGAACCCGGTCAGGAAATATGTTCCTACAGTGTATTCGGCAACAAGATTACATTGAAAGGGAATAAAAACGGATCGACATCACTATATATAGGACATCCTAAAGCAGAACGCAAGAGGCAGGTTTTAATCATTGCAGAAAAACAGTCCGCTGATGCCGTTGATTCCAGCTGTTACATCACCACCACCCAGGACTATATCCGCACCAAAGTCGGGGACGAAGATACGGTACTCAACGTCATGCTCAAAGGTGGCCTTGAATCAGATTCTAATAACTTTAAATTCATGGTCAAGAGCAGTCCTAAAAACGGCACAGGAGATGTCATCCAGTTAAGGACAGCTTCTGGTGCTGCAGGTAGCCTCACCACGGCAGCTGCAGCACAGACATACTGCTATGGTGAGGCCGTAATCACGCCGGTACAGGAAGGTGAAGCCGTAATCGTAGTGACGCATCCGAAATCATACTATCCGCTTGAAATACTGGTTAAAGTCCTGAATGCAAACGCAGTGCTGTCTTCCCCACTCTATCTGACCGGTGAAGGCATCGTCACATTACTGAACGGCCAGACAAAAGATTATTCCGTACTTCTGAGTGGCGAAGGAAAGACTGCTTCAGATGATGCTTCCATCAGATGGCAGGCTGACAGCCAGAATAAAATAGAAATCATAGCAACAGGTTCCCAGGCAAAAATCAAATCCCGGGCTACAGGAAACAATGTATCCCATATTAACGTAAGCCATCCAAAGGTTGAATATGACAAGGATGTCGTAGTCCTTACGGCTGATACGGAAGAACAGCTGAAAAGCATGAAGGTGTTCTATGCCACAAAAACATATTACTCAGTCAATAAGGGACAGACCGTCAACTGTTATGTCCAGTCATACGGATTTGAAGACGGATGTCCTTTTACAGGTATTTCCTGGATGAGCAATGCTCCTTCTATAGCTTCAGTAGAGTTTGATCCCAATGACCCTCTGAAAGGCATAATAAAAGGAAATGGTACAGGTTCTGCCATAATCACCTGCAGATATTATGATGTCAGCATGACATTCAACGTCACGGTATATTCTGAAGGACATACAATTCCTGCTGCAGAAGAAGTATGCTATATTTCGACTACGCAGAATGTAATCAACATTCCTGAAATTAAACTTTCCAAGACGCTGAATATAACTGCTTCCGGTATCAAAGGCTCTGATGTACAGAACATTACATGGAGTATTGACGACCCTTCCGTTGCTTCCCTTGCAGCAAACGGTCTGAACGGAACCGTCACATCACTGAAGGAAGGTGAAACGGTCATTAAGGTAAGCCATCCAAAATCAGCAAATACCCTCAAAATCTATGTACGCATAGGCAGCGAATATGTGGATCCGTCTGAAAAAATCGTTTATATAAACTGCAATACGGATGTCATCGCAATAACCAAAGATTCTCCGCAGTTTGAACTGAAAACGGTTCTTGTAAATGCCCCGGCAGAAACATCCCAGTCAGGATTCAGATTTTCGGTTGATGACTCATCCGTTGCCACAGTAACCGGCTATGCCGACGGCAAATGCTATGTGAGGCCACGGACGGCAGGACAGGCAGAAATCACAGTAAGCCACCCGTCTGCATCTTATGACAAGAAGGTACTTGTGGTCATCGGCAATACGCAGGAAGAACTGGCAGCATTCCGTTACCTGACTACTACCACAAATGTAATTGCAATTCCAAAAGGCAGTACACGTACCGTTTCCTGCACGATGATGAATTCGGAAGACCAGGTTGTAAGCGGATATTCATGGGAAAGTGAAGATCCACGTGTATGCTCCGTATCTTCATCATCAGCAAACAATGCAGTCATTACCGCCAATTCCGTCGGTACGGTAAAAGTCACAGTCAGGAATGATACCTGTTCCTACCCCCTGTCAATCATCGTCCAGGTGGTAGATGCATCCGTTGCAGCATCTGCAAATTACATCCAGGTAAACAATCCTGTCCTTACACTCCTTACATCCCAGAGTTATACATCTGTTCAGGCTGAACTTGTAGGCGGAGATGCTGCTTCCCAACAGTTTCTGGAATGGTCCAGTTCAGATCCGTCAATAGTTGATGCCTATGGGCAGAACGGAGTCGGAAAGATACGGGCTAAGAATCCAGGCATCTGCTATGTGATAGTGCGGCATAAGGATGCCATATATGAACAGCGCATACTCTGCATATGTGAAGAATCATCATCATCTGATTATTCAATCAGCCTGGACTGTCCGAACATCATTTCGATTAAACCGGACGGCGGTGATTATACGGTAGGTGCAAGCCTGACCAACGGAACGAACGCCGACAGGAATAACTTCAAGTGGTCGTTGGATGTCTATGATGTGGTGGATCTTGTATATTCCGGCAACACGGCCACCATTACGCCTAAAAAAGAGGGCGTCTGCCGCATTACTGCCAGCCACCCGAAATCACCATATGACCAGACCGTAGTGGTAAAAGTACAGTCTTTTGATACATTCGGTTTCTCGTCAACCAACAAAACGGTGCTGGAAGGACAGAGTACTTTTATAAGCATGGAAGTTCCGGCTACGACAGGAAAAAGTTTCGTACGCTATAAGGCAGATAATCCGGTCCTTGTTTCCGTTACCGGAACTGCTGCCATGTGCCAGATTACAGGCCTGAATTATGGCACGACGGTTGTAAGGGCAGAACTTGTCGATAAGCTGACTGATGATATACTTGCTTCGGCAGAAATACTTGTAGCCATTGAAAAAGCTGCAACTGATGCAATATACATCAGCTCAGCCATGAATTTCTATTCAATTCCTGCCGGTGCCATGCAGACTGTAGGGGCAATACTGTCAGGAACAGGAGTGACAAATGAAGACCAGATGCAGCTAAAATGGAAATCCTCCAATCCGGACATCTGCTCTATATTCGGAGCAACAGGCGGATGGAAAGTCGGAAAGAATGTTACCCTTGTTGGCAACAAACCGGGAGAATGCGTAGTGACCGTCAGCCATGAAAAGACTAAGGTTACTTATGACATCAACATACTTGTCCCTGGAAGGGATGAACTCACCATTACCCTTGATAAAACCTACTGTGTAATTGAAAGGATGCAGACAAGCCAGCTGGTGGCAAAGATACCTGGAGGAACATCAGAAGACTATAAGTCCATTACATGGACGGCCAGCCGTGTTGACGGCGAAGAAATCGTCAGGGTTACCGGCCTTGCACAGAATGTACAGATTCAGGCACTTAAAGCTGGGGAATGCATCGTAACTTCTACCTTGCCAAACGGACAGCGGGCACAATGCCAGATACTTGTAGAGGATGCTAAAAACATTGCATTTGATACGCAGTCGATAAGGATACAGCCCGGACAGTCGAAGGAAATCGGTTATACGGTATCCCCGAAAAATGTCGGCATACGATGGATGCTGAATAATGACTCGTATTTTACGTATACTGACCTGGGGAACACGGACGGTAAAGGCAAGGTACGGATTACAGGAGTTGAAGAAAGTTCAAACTCTGCAATCCAGCTTACTGCAATTACGGATTACAGCAACAAGGCATCCCTCAATGTCATTGTAGCCTGGGATTATGCGTTTACGCTGAACAGGACATCTATAACAGGCTCGCCGGATGAAACCTACAGCCTTACTTACAAGGTTCACCCTGAAAGTGCTAAAGTTGAAGTGACCAGTTATAATGAATGTGATTTTGCAGAAGCCAATATCTTTGCAAATAATGACGGAACTGGAACCATCATCATCAATCCGGTAAAAGAAGGAACCGGAACCATTAAGATAGGAGCAATCAACAAGGCAATCGGCAACACGCCTTTCAAGGAAATTGATGTTCATCTGGATTTCACATACGGAAACCTGAACCTGGTACCGGCATCATATGACGAGACAGGTAAATTCATTTCGTCAAACGGAAATTTCAGTTTCTATGACGATACAGCCGGAATCATATACATCGGTGACGGCGAGAACGTCAACTACCTGATACGCCCGGACAGGAACCAGGCAGAAAAGGCGGACTATGACATATCGACCGTGGATTTCAATCCGGCAGACAAGAATGCCCCTGTAATAACTGCCAATGCCGTAAGCGGAGCCTCTGACATGACCATATACAGCCTGTCCGGCGGGGAAGACCGCATCGACAGCGTATACCGCTTTACAAACATGCTGACGTCGATGAAATACCCGAACGGCGGCGACATTGACTTTGACAGTTTCAAAGGGTTGTCATGGGTGAACATCAATGCAGCCAGCATACCGTCAGGTTCAGGCTCATACACGTCCGGCAGGACATACGTAAGTGATGTCCAGGTATCCCACGGAACGTCAAGTGTTACCGTCAAATATAAGCAGTACAAGGAAACAAACACATATGCCTGGAGCTGTGACGGAGGCTCCGCCCTGATTGCCTACCAGAATGCAGGATGGACGGTGTCCAGATCTTCCGGTTCATACGGGTCTGCCGTCCCGGCGGCAAGCCTTGCAGGTTATTCCACCGACGTATCCCCCGTTGAATACTTCAACGGCAGCGGTCACGAGTACGCGCACGTGCTTCCTAGTCCTACCTCATGGAACAATGACAACAGGCCGTCATGCGGTATATATTACTTCCGTCTGACGAAGGGAGCGGATACCATGCTGTTTTACGGCAGCGGATGCCGCATAGAAAGGATATACACCATGTACGATGACATATCTTCATCGCCGGAATATTACACGCCGCAGGAAGTTGCTGCCAGCGGCCTGCTTTCTGCCAATCCGTACAAACTGCTGGTTGAAAGTCCTTTCAAGGACGTGGTGGCAACGGAATTTGCCGGAAACCTGAAGATTACTTTCACCCACATCGGCAAGCGTGAATCAAAGACGATTCCTGTCTATAAGGTGACAAGAGCCTGCCGCTGTACACAGGAATGACCTTAGTGAATTGGTAAATTGACATAAAAAAGGCTGTCACGTGAAGTTTCATAATGAACTTCCGGGACAGCCTTTGCTTTCTTTGATGACTTTCTTCTTGTCCCTGAGTTTTCTTCCCATTTTCCCATAACAAACGATAGACTGAAAATGATAACCAAAATTACATTGATTATAAGATGGAATTTTTTACGTTTAGTCATCTTAATCACTCCTTATTTTTGTTTAATTGCTGTAATTTGAACTGTTAGTTTGATGTCCTCTTCAAGTTTTGTAATCAAGCCAATATTTTTCTTATCTAATTCTTCCAGAAACAATTTAAACAAATATTCGTGAAAAGACAGACAATCAGTTCCTTTTTGAAAAGTTGTAACATCTTTTGTCATTATTCAACTCCCATAAAAAGTCAACGAGCATGTCGACTTAATATTAATTTTTCAATCTGAGAGAGCCTGTTCAGCAAGATTTGGTCTTTTGTAAGTTCCCGTCATCTTTGTGCCGTCAAAGTCTTTTTTCTCTGACAGCATTGTCCAGACTATCTCAGCCATTTTTCTGGCAGTGGCTACAATGGATTTGCCGCTGCCCTTGTTTTTCTTCATATATTCATAACGCTGAATCATTCTCCATCCCGAAGTGTCCTTGCAGCGACGAATCCCTAATACCAGCTGAACAAAACTCGTCCTCAATTCCTGGGGCCCGCGTTTTGTTATCTTTCCATGATGGATGGTTTCGTTTGAATCCTGAACCCAGGGAACGCTTCCTCGTATACTTTGTCATCTCGTGTCATATTTTTTTCCCTTGAATATCCTACATCCAATAAGCGAATTACCAGTCCATCTCCAGGTTGTTCAGTGCTGCAATGATGTTTTCAGCAGTGAGCGGCCATCCTTCACGGAGGCAGATTCTTGCAGCCATGTCAACAGCCTGCCTTGCCGTCCGGCTTCTTAATATCCCGGGACACAGATTTTCTTCTATAAATAATATCGAAAATCCGTTGGAATGATAGAAGTTCAGGAGTCCCATCCTGTCCATGTCATCCCTTAAAAAGCGGAATACAAGGGAATCATTTTCAACTGTAATTTCTTTTGGTATTCCATCTGCTGCATTTTCCCAGCCGTTGATTTTCAGGGCTTCTATTTTCTTCGGAAGTTTTTCCTTTCTTTGGTTACCAATATTCAGTATCATATCCTTATTCATTTCCAGAATCCTCCTTCTTTTTTTTCGGCCTTCCACCTTTTTTCCCGTTTTCAGCAGAAGATTTTTTCTTGGCATTGCTTGTCCTGCTCCCGGCATCAGCATAGATTTCCCTCTTCAGAAGTTCATATTTTTCCAAGTAGTAATCCTTGCCTGAGCTATTTCCCCACATTCCATCCCTATAAATTTCCATCAGAATTTCAAGTGCCCTGTCGTTCATGACTCATCACCTCATAAACATATAATAACCTAACACTTTGGTTATGTCAACCAAATCGAAGCGCTATCAACGCAGCAACCGACGGATGGCCTAAACAATGTCCATACCGACATTACGGTCATCAAACTGATGGAACTCAGATTTCCAGTCAGTTTTTTCCGCCTCACTTTCCTGTTTACGGCAATATTTTTCTGCATAGGATTTCTCGTAGCCCTCTATTCTTTCGTAAACTTCATCAACGAGAAACTTTATGTTGCTGTTGAATGTCCTGAAACCCATGTCAATGTCACCTGCATCCAGAGCAACCTTATTAATGCCGCTTTTCAGCATGAGTTCCTTCTGTTTTTCTTCAATGATATGTTTCTGACGCTCCGGAACCATCTCAATGGAATCATAATCCGTATCAGCGACAGGAATCACCATATCCCTGGAACCTGAACTGAAACGCATTTCTTTTTCCCTTATGATTGCACCAAAAATTTCATTCTGGAACTGCTCTTTCCTCATGACCATACGGAAATTCCGGTCTTCGCTTCCCTGCTGCGGAAATGCCCAGTCACATCCTTTGCAAAACACAGATACCTCGTTTTTTTCTTTGTCATAATAAAATGGCGGTACATACCCATTACCTGCCATAAAATCATGATTGAAAAAACACTGGTTGAGTTCGTGTTTTGCAAGATTGCACACTGCCCTTTTCTGTACATTTTCCATAAATTCCCCCATAAAAATTGAAGTGAGCCTCTAAAACATGCTGTATTCAGAGGCATTTTTAAATCTTAAAATATGTCAAAATCAGGAGGTTCCTTTCCGTCAGCCTCCCTTTCAGTTCCGTCAACTGTCATGGAATATTCATTTTGCTCCTTTCTATTCCATCGCTGTGATTCATCAATACCTGCAATTTCATTTGCATATGGAATGAGGGTTCCTTCAACAAAATCCTTATAATTGCAGTTGAACTCCCTGAGTACCAGGCCTTTCAGAACATTCTTGTCCATTCCCGGTAATTCATATTCAGAAACAAGCAGTTCCTTATGACGTTCGATGGCTTCTTCTTTTGTCGGCCATGTTGCTTCTGGATTTTCACTCTTTCTCCATGCAGTCTGGATGAGTTTTATGTAATCCGACCTTTTCATTGATACATGGACAGGTTCCTCTTTTCCGTTTTTTTCCGACCATGAAAAATTCTTTCCAAGCTTCATTACATCCGTAATGTCATCAAGTTTTGCAGATACCACTACAGTGTCACCTTCTTTCATTACGACAGGAGGAAAGAAGCCATTTCTTTCCATATAGTCCATTTTAAAGAATTCATCTTTCAAATTCCGGCCGGTCAAGTCTACATCGACATTTTTCAGGCGCATCTCATCCAGTCCGAAAAGTGAACCTTGTATAAATGACGAATTAACATCATCTGGAAGAATCTTCGAGACATTGATTCTATCATTCAGCTTTACAACATTGTCATGCCTTTCTACAGGAGATACTGCTGTATCTACCCTCATATCGTACCTTAATGCAGCACTTAATTCCGGTGACTCCTTCTTTTTATACCATGTGTTCCTCATCACATAATCTGCAGTTTCCTTTACAAGAATTTCAACAGGTTTTGAAAGGAGTTTCTTCTGTTTCTGTTTCAATTCTTCTGCCTTTATGTACTCGATTCTGTGCCCTTCAATTTTCTTTATCTGTCCGGTGCATTCAATCATGCGCTTAGTCATCTCCTCAATTTTTGTCGAAACTTCGCGGCCGGGATCTGTTATGGAGAATTTCCGATAACCGGCCATTATTGTCTCCATACGTTTTTCTGACAGTGACACATTTGACTTTGCATTTAAAAGCAATGAATGTACCGTATCATATTCCCTCGTATAGTCATCTATCTCGTAAACACTACCACCATTCCTTGCAGCCTTGAGTTTTTCTTTTGCGAGTTCATACTGCTTTTCATATTCATCCTTATCAGCACTCCAACCCTCAAGCCGTTTTTCCTCACTTTGCCGTCTTTTCTCTAGTTCTTTCAGGTCTTCCATATGACGCTGTACAATCCAGAGTTCTTTTTTTACCTGCACAACTTCACCTTCAATTATCAGGTCTACTTTTTTCCTTGGGTCAGTAATGAGGTCAAATTTCAGTTCTTCAGGATTGATGTCAGACACATCAACGGCATCTGTACCGTTTTTATTTTCCTTGAAGATGTCATTTATCCTTGATGTCTTCTCATCATGCTTCTGGTAGATTACCGGGTCGATGGAATTCTCCAGGAGCGGATAATAGATGTGCACCTTGCCCTGCATGTTGCCCTGCCGCCAGATGCGGCCTTCCACCTGCTTGGTCTCCGTCGGATTCCAGCCCAGCTGCAGGTTGTAGCAGCAGATGCTGTTGCCGTTCAGGTCTACACCTTCTGATATGGTCTGGGTACCGATGATCACCTTAAGCTTTTCTTTTGGATCATTGAATTTCCTGCACACGGCTTCCTTCTTTTCGGTCGTATTATTATGTTCGCCGGAAACAAATTCTATTGCATCCGCCGGAATTCCTTTACCGATGAGATAGCCTTTCAGGATGCCGAAACCTTTGACTCCTTCCGGCATGTAGATGAACTGTCCGCATTCAGGCTTGGCCTTGTACAGTGCAGCCACAGTATCACATACATACCTGAGTTTAGGCGATGATTCGACCAGCTGCTCCAGCGGCGGAATCTGGATTTCAGGATAATCATCCTGGTCAAGGAGTGCCGGTGACAGGGTTGCAGTCTTCATGTGCGACATGGACCTGAGTATCATTGCATCCGGCTCGACCATCAGGTTCTGTTCATAATTGATAACCTGCTGCTGTACCGGTGTAAGCTGCAGGAATACGGGATGGCGTTCCCCTACAGGTCGTTCAATCCCGGCATCTTCCGCATTCTTCTGATCGATGAATTCTGATATGAGGCCGTAAAGCTTCTTGTGGTTCAAAAACTGTTTCATGATTTTTTTCGGCAGGATTTCACCGCTAGCCTTTACTGAAATTTCAGACCTGGTTCCGGCAAATTCCGTACAGAAGTCCCGGGTGTCATACACATGACGCTCAATAAGTGCCTTCCTTCCTACATAACTCAGCATGGAGTAGACTTCCAGAGGCGAGTTAGTGAACGGGGTGGCTGTCAGGAGGAATACGTTCCTGTCATCGTTCCGCTGCTGTATGAGTGTTGACATGGCGAACATTTTTTTGGCAACCATTGACGGTGTACCGCTTCCAAGTCCATCAAACTCATTCGATTTTCTGTCCTTAATTTTTGCCCTTGGCACGGTAAACAGATTCTTGTATGCATGGGCTTCATCGACGCAGAGGTTGTCCCATCCGCAGCGGTCAAAGAATATGTACGGCAGGATCTGTTCCTTTTCCACACCGTTTATCACCTTCACCTTGATTCTTGATGCAGCTCCCACTTCATTCATGATTGCCTTCTCTGCTTCCGCTTCCATCCTGTCATCGCCGCTGTTCAGTTCTTCCGTCTTTCCAAGTAGGTAGCCGAAGTTTTCCCGGAGTTCGTTACGGCAGACGTCGGCTGAGAATGTAATTGTATCAAGGGCAGACTTCGTGATGATGCTGACGCTGCCTTCCGGTATGTCGAGGGAATGATTGTCTTTGTCAAAATACTTTTCAATGTATTCCGGCCGGAGGTTGTAGAGTTCATTGAGCCTTACATTCGGGAACAGTGCCCGGAAGTCACCGACCCACTTCCGGTACACGGAGTTAGGTACGATTACAAGCGGCCTTTTCGCTCTTCCGTACTGTATCTGTCCCATTGTGGCGACTATTCCGCAGGCAGTCTTGCCGACACCGACGTCATATGCCAGGATTCCGTTTCCTTTTGACAGCAGGCGGCTCACTCCTTCCACCTGCTGCTTGAACAGTTTGAACGTCTCATGTCCTTTATGTGTTGACATTCCGTCGATGAACAGCGGCAGCTTCCTGTAATCAAGCGGCCTGTTGGCATTGTTGATCCTGTTCCATTCCTTTGAAAAGCGTTCCTTTTCTTCCGGCGTAAGCCCCTGCTGCAGGTAACGGTTGAAGAGCGTATAGGCAAGTTCCTTTCTTACATCTTCCTTTGCAGCTGCAACAGTCTTTTTCTTGTTGATGATTTCTTTCGTATCCGTATCGTAGTTTATGCCTGTACTGACAGGGATTCCCCTGACATAGTTATTTACGTCCATCCAGCTTATGTTTTCCGGAATTTCTTCCCTGCCGACTTTCGATACAGTCCAGTCATTTATACAGTAGGATGAATTTTCATCAGACAGGTATGAGCCGGAACACCAGTGGAGGAAATCTTCCCTCATGTCAAAAGTCTGTTTTTCTTTCCAGCGATTTCTTCCGTCATATTTGTCCATTTCCCTTTCCAGATTGAATTCTTCAGCCAATGCACTTCGTGCATCCATCCTGATGTCCTTCATTTCCACAGGTTCCGGAATTGCAGATTCAAGGATTTTACGGGCATTCATGTAGCTTTCCGGTGTAAGTAATTCCTTCTGGAGTTCAAGTTCGTCCAGCTTGCGGTATATGTTGCCGGAAGCATACACGAGGGCACTTGTCCATGTTCCCGGTTCCGTCTCGACATATTTACCAGATGACGCAAGGAAATTCCTTTCCTGCGCAGTAAGTTTTGTCAGGTCCACATTCCCCTTG
>JAZLGS010000019.1:0-2668 GCA_045616425.1 Treponema sp. | reverse complement strand
AATGCTGCCACCTTGACCCAGGTAATACTGTAAAGCAGGGGTGAGGTGGTAATTTTTTCCATCTAATTTAAACCCTGAAAAAAAAGGAGGGCATCTATGATAAAAGGAAGAGACTTGGAAGAAATATTGCCCTTTCCGCTTAAAATTGAACACAATTTTGACATGGAAAGAATAAATGATTATCTAAAAGACGGCGTCGATGACATTATAAGAGAACATAATGAAAATTATGAAGGCAAGGTGGAAGAGATTGTCTATCACATAGTTGATTACGAGGAAAGTGATTATAACCTGGCGTGGAATGAATTTGTAGTTTCAGTAGGAAATGAAATTGTCTTTAGAGGATTTGTTTCCGATGAGTGTGATGATTCTGAATGGAATGTTGATTCCTATGAAACAATTTTTTCGGTAATAGAAGAAGTTCTTTGTGAGCACCATGATAAAATTGTTGAGCAACAGATACTCAATGCAAAAAAATTAGAGGAGCTTGAAAAAGAAAGGTATGATGAAATCCTTTATGCTCATTATGCAGTCGAGCATGATGCCAGAGCTATTATATACTTAAAAAGGCTTACAAAACGGTATCCCAATTCCTGGTAC
Organism: Treponema sp.; assembly: GCA_045616425.1. Taxonomy (GTDB): domain Bacteria; phylum Spirochaetota; class Spirochaetia; order Treponematales; family Treponemataceae; genus Treponema_D. The sequence continues at coordinate 2,068 of JAZLGS010000019.1, read as the reverse complement.
AAAGCAAGGCTGCGCAGGGGATATTTAAACGGTATTTATGGAATTAAGAAAAATTTAAAGCTTGCTAATAAAATGAAAAATAACAGAAGGGGGAAATATTTCTAACCTAATTAAATGCATTTGTTATTTAATACTGTAAATCCGTATTATAATTGAATTATGGCTTTCAAAATTATTAGAAACGACATTACTAAAGTCTCGGCCGATTGCATTGTAAATACTGCAAATCCTCTTCCTCTGGTTGGAAGGGGAACAGATTCTTCAATTTATAAAGCTGCAGGAGAAAAGAAACTTCTTGCTGCCCGTGAAGAAATCGGAGTGATTGAACCCGGCCATTCTGCCTGGACTGAATCCTTTGACCTTAAAAAGAAAGGAATCAAATACATAATTCATACTGTTGGAACCAAATATGAAGACGGAAAAAACGGTGAGTTGGAAATACTTCGAAGCTGCTATTCGTCCAGTTTGAATATGGCCAAGAAACTAAAGTGCAAGAGCATTGCAATTCCTTTGCTTGCTACAGGTTTCTACGGATTTCCTAAAGAACTTGGTCTTCAGGTTGCAGTTGATGAAATCAGCAAATTCTTACTTTCAAATGAAGTCGAAGTAATCCTTGTTGTGTATGACAGAAAATCTTACATCATTTCCGAAAAGCTTTTTAATGATGTCCAGAGCTTTATAGACAAAAATTTCGTAGATGAAAGTTTGTATGATGAAGATACTTCTGGTTATCGTGAATGGTTTGACCTGGAAGAAAAGGGGTTTGATTCTGATGAAGAATTAAAACGTCCGCATGCTGTGAAAGAAAAGAATAAAAAAACTTCTTCTTCACTAGAATTTAGTGCATTAAGAAATGCGATTGTTACTGAATATACTTTGAAAAAAGCAGATGCTGGTCTGGATATGCCCGTTGGTGCATCTGCCGGGAAAAAGCGTTTCAGTGATGTCGATGTCTTTATTTCTTCTTCCAATTCCATGAATTTTCAGAATACTTTGCAGCAGCTTATTTCAGAAAGAAAACTTGAGAATTCGGAAGTCTATACAAAGGCATTCATTGACCGCAAGTTCTTTTCAAAAATCATCAGCAATAAAAATTATGTTCCAAAGAAAATGACGGTTATGGCATTGGGTCTTGCATTGGAATTGAGTCCTAAGGAATATGAGAATTTTTTGGCCAGTGCCGGGTATGCCTTTATGCCATCAAGCAGGTTCGACCTTATTATAAAATATTGCGTAATGAAGGGCATCTACAATCTGGTTGAAGTGGATATGATTCTTGATTCACATGGAGAAAACTGTTTTGCCCCTGATTAATTGTCGCTGAAAAGGCGACCAGCTGCAGGTTTGAATTCGGTATCATTGAATCATAAACAAGATTCAATGGAGGAATTAAACTATGAAACAGGGACTTACAGAAATCGTATTTATTTTGGACAGAAGCGGATCAATGAGTGGTTTGGAATCAGATACCATCGGTGGCTTCAATGCTTTTATTGAAAAGCAGAAGAAGGGTGAAGGGGATGCTTATGTTTCTACTGTTCTTTTCAGCGATGAAAATCAGGTGATTCATGACCGTGTTCCACTTGATAAAATTGAACCCATGAATGACACCCAGTATTCAGTGGGTGGCTGTACGGCTTTGCTTGATGCCATCGGCGGTGCAATTAATCATATCGGAAACATCCACAAATATGCGCGTGAAGAGGATGTTCCGGAAAAGACAATCTTTGTAATCACTACGGACGGTCAGGAAAATTCCAGTCGTGAATATGACTACGCGAAGATCAAGGCCATGATTGAAAAGCAGCAGGAAAAGTACAAATGGGAATTCCTTTTCCTCGGAGCCAACATTGATGCAATTGGAGAGGCAGGCAAACTTGGAATCCGAAGTGACAGGGCTGTTCGCTATGAATGTGATGGATTGGGAACCATGCTGAACTTTGCTACTGTTGGTGAAGCTATCATGCATGTGCGAAGCGGAAAAATGTTGAAGGCAAACTGGTCTGATAATATCGCTGAGTATCAGAGGAAAAAGAAAAGAAAATAATAATCGGAGGAAAAATGTACG
>JAZLGS010000018.1:0-2779 GCA_045616425.1 Treponema sp. | reverse complement strand
GTTGAGACTCAGGCCTTTCAGGGCTCCTGATGCAAAGGAAATCATCACATGGACCAGTGAGCCGGAAGAATTTTACAAATGGTCGGCAGGAATCCTTGGAGATTTTCCTGTTTCCGAAAAAAGACTTTTGGAAGCAGTTTCTGGCAGGGAGGACAATACAAAATATTTTCCCCTTACTGCATTTGATGAAAATGGTCTGGCAGGATTTTTTACAATCAGGACTCCGGGTGAAGATGACAGGAAAGTACGGTTCGGATATGTAATAGTCAATCCTGCAATGCGTGGCCGGGGTTATGGAAAAGAAATGCTCAGGCTGGGACTGAAATTTGCTTTTGACATATACGGTGCAGATGAAGTAGGACTTGGAGTTTTTGAAAACAACAAGCAGGCTTATTACTGCTATAAAAGTGTCGGATTCAATGAAAATGGAAAAACCGAAGAATACTCTCTTGCAGGAAAAAACTGGCTGGACATTGAAATGGAAATACACAAAAAATCGACGGAAGCAGAAAACAACATGGAAAAATAATTCCAGGTTGCATACTTGAATCGTGAACAGAAAATTGTTTACCAGGATAATTAAAATGAAATGTGAAAACTTAGAACAGGTACGCGAAAATATTGATAGAATTGATAATGAGATTATCAAGCTCATCGCAGAAAGAGGAACATATGTAGTTCAGGCTTCTACTTTTAAAAAAAATGAAGAAGGTGTAAAGGATGCCGGACGTGTTGAAAAAGTAATTGCAAAAGTCCGGGCAAAGGCAGAAGAATATGGTGCAAATCCAGATATGGTTGAAGCGCTTTATAGAGAAATGATTTCCCGTTTTGTAAACATGGAGATGCAGGAATTCAACAAAAAGAACAATCAGTAACACAATTACGATTTTATCCTGAAGCGGAAAAACATACAGAGTTTTGGTAATGTCAGGAAGTAAACAGAGAAGGGAGGACATGGATGGCGGCTGTCGGAATGCATGGGGATGGAGGTCTGCAAAGTATATGCGGCTGCATTTGAAAGCAAGTTCGGTTCCCTCCGTTGCCGCGAACTTAGGCCCAATGGTTTCAATCCTGATGATCCGCCGCATTTGTGTGAAGGCCTGACCTGCAAAGCAATTGAGTTTGCTTATGGATATATAAAAACAATGAAATGAAATAAGAAGGAGAAAACCATGCTTAAAGTTTATGGAACACCAATCTGCAAGGACTGTCTTGCAATGAAAATCATTTTCGGAAAACTGAATGTGAATTACGAATTCACGAACATTACCGGAAGGTCTCTGGATCTGCTGGCATTCATACGGATGCGCGACACAGACCCGGCCTTTGAAAATTGCAGGAAAAACGGTGCAATCGGAATTCCTTGTTTTGAGAAAGACGGAAAGAAAACTTTTGACATCAACGAGGCATTGTCGTGGGAAGGTTTTGCCCCGGTTCCGCAGGATGAAATAAACCGAATCACAGAAGAGTGTGTCCTTGCATGCAGATAGGTGAAGATTAAGTCTGCCGTTGTGCGGGGATTCTTTTTTCCGGCGGACAAAGAAAAGCAAAAAACGACATGGACAAATCATTCCGTGGCCTTATACTGAAACCGCAGGAGAAGTAATGAAATTGATGCAGCAGATAAAATAAGAATGATTCTGGAAAAAGCAGAATTGATTCAATTTGCTGGAAATCCCCTTGTGGAAAAAAGTATTGAAGCCTGTTGTGTACAATAAAATCCCCAGTTTGCGGAGGCGATGATAAAAAATGATTAATTTAGAAACCGAAAGACTCATTTTGAGAGATTATGTAAAAGGTGATTTTGATGCTTACTGCAGGCTGAAGATGGATTCACAGACTATGTATTATCTTCAGGATATCCAGCTGCATTCCATTGACGAAGCCCACAAGGATTTTGAAGATGTACTGTCGGACATTGGTTGTGAAAACCGCCAGTTCTATTTTCTTCATGTGGAATTGAAGGATACTCATGAACAGGTCGGCAGCATAGGTTATACGGTTGTTGATGACACGCCTGTAGGAAAGATTGTTCATCTGGGATATTTTACTTATCCAAAATTCTGGGGGAATGGTTACACTTCAGAAGCTCTGAAAAAATTGCTGGAGTTTGCATTTACTAAAAACAATGTTTACAGGGTGACTACAGGATGTCTTGCAGAAAACAAAGGTTCCGAGCGCGTCATGCAAAAAAACGGGCTGGTTAAAGAAGCCGAGCATGTCGATTATGAATGGCATGACGGAAAAATGAAAACGCGGTTGGAATACAGATTGTTAAAATCAGAATGGGGGCAAAGATAAATTCCAGTTTGTAGGGATGAAGAATGACGCAAGAGATTGAAAAATATATTGAGAAATATCCTGAAGAAATTGTGCAGCTGTTTATGAAAATCAGGGATATTGTATTTTCAATAGAGGATATTTTGATTGAAGAAAAACTGTGGGCAAAACTTCCCAGTTATTATCATGGTGACAGATTTGTGAGGATCATACCATTCAAGGACCATATCAACATTGAAGCAGACGGATTGGCAGGACATGCAGGCGAATTGAAAGAATGTAAATTTACACCCAAAGGAATGCTGCAGGTACAAATCAATCAGACAATAAATTTTAATGTGTTGAAAAAAGTATTTTATGATACATATATTTATGCTTTCTTAAATGATATCTGTTAATAAAGCGATCAAGTAATTTTTTTAGTTGAGGTGTAAAAATGAAATTAATGGCAACTGGAAATACGGCAGAAGTTTTTGAATATGATGAAGGAAAAGTCTGC
>JAZLGS010000017.1:0-61207 GCA_045616425.1 Treponema sp. | reverse complement strand
AATACAATATCTGAGTATTTTTTTAAGGAGCACAGAGAATGAATGTTTTAAAAATTATTTTAAAGGTTCTTTTAACAATTATCAGAGTTCCATTTACCATCTGGTATGTTGTTTTGGGCTTGGTTTTTAAATTCTTTCTTCTATACGAAATTGCAGCAATAAAGCTTGGTGTAATGCAGGATCACGGAACCAGAATGGATTTCTTTGTCGCAATAACTACCTTTGAATGGGCAAGTCTCGTTAAATTCTATCACTTCCACTGGTAATTTTTTGTCAGTTTTACTGACTTAAAATAAAAGCTGCCGTCGGCAGTTTATAAAAAATTAAACTCGCTTTAGAAATAAAGCAAATGGAGAAAACTATGGCTTATACAAAACCACAGGTAATCGCACAGAACGCTTCATCAGGAAGCTATGCATCTGGATGTCCAACTTACAATGACAAGAACGGAGGACCTGGACAGAATCCTTCATATTCAAATTGTCAAAAGTGTGAAAGAACTGCATAAAATGTTCTAAGTTTTGAAAATAGAGTCGATTTCAATTCTTGAAGTCGGCTCTGTGATGTTTTTAGTTGGAGAAAGTGTAAAAAATTATGGTTGATAATAAGAAGTTAAAATTTTTCATAAAGAACTATTGGAATTATTATTTAAGACTTGAAGAAGAATTTTTAACTGCATTAAAGTATGTTGAATTTGACAAAGATAATTATCAAACTTTTTCAATTGAATTTTTGACAGTTTTATTATCAGTTTGTAGTGAAATTGATGTTGTTGGAAAAGTGATAGCGAATGATTTTAATAAAAACTTCATACCAGAGAAAAAAGATAATACGATTTATAAATGGTGGTATGAGATTCAGAATTTTCTATTACTATCATATAAGGTTGTAAATTTTAGAGATATAGAAACGATAAAGCCCTGGTACAATTTTCAAATTGAACAGGCAACTAATAAAAAGGGAAATAAATATCTCCGATTAGAAAAATCATCAAACTCGAAAATTCCAAAGTGGTGGAATAATTACAATTCGATTAAGCATAACCGTACTTCGCTAGATGTTACAAAAGAAAAAACAAATTTCAAAAATGCTAATCTTAAAAATTTAAGTCAGGCTTTTGCAGGTCTTTATATTTTGGAAAAATCATTTATTGAAAAAATCGCAACAAAAGAAGAATTAAAGTTGATTAAAAAAAGTTCCTTATTTGAAAAAGAAGTTGTTACAACACGAAGGGTTGAAAGCGAATGTTTTACTATATCTGAAGAAGAGGTTATATAAAAACATCAAGCATCCAGCGAAGCCCTTAAATCTTCTATGGTTTTAAAAGGTCCGTCAAGTTCCTTTCCTTCTTCGGCAAGTGCAATTGTTTTTTTTGAAAGTTCATTTGGCTGTAAAGAAAGTTCAAAAGAAATGCTGTTTTCAAGGACAGTTAAATCTAATTCGTTCATAAGGATACCTCTGTGTATAAAATATATAAATCAAAATTAAGGAGAATTCAACTTAAATGCTCTACCGACAGAAAAAAGACACATACATCCGTAACTACGACGGTGCAGGTTACATTACATCAACTGGAATATTTAACGACAGAATGGTAAACGAAAGCGGCACAATTTTTTTGTGCGCCCTATCTCGTGAACCTCAGACCTTAGACCAGATTGCAGAAAAAATCATAAAATCATTCAATGATGTTGATATTGAAACAATCAAACGTGATGCAGAAGAATTTTATGAAACTTTGATACAAGACGGTTTTATAATCAAAGGTGAAACTAAAGAAGAACTTGATGCCAAGGACATTGGCTTTACATATAATGCGGTTCAGCCAAAAACTGCAAGAGAAGATTTTACTCCAACAATTCAGCGTGCAGATACAGATACTCAGGAATTTTTGGAAAAGCACTTCAAAGATAAGCCACATTTGACTTCATTTCAAATTGAATTGACATCCCGTTGTAATGAGCGGTGTGTTCACTGTTACATTCCCCACGATTTGAAACTGTATGACATTACAGACGAAATGTATTATTCAACTCTGGAACAGCTTTCAAAGATGGGTGTTCTTTCTGTAACATTAAGCGGCGGTGAACCAATGTGTCATCCAAAGTTCAAGGAATTTCTTCGTGCAGCAAAAAAATATGATTTCTATGTAAACATTCTTTCAAACCTTACTTTGCTTGATGACGAGACAATCCAGATTATGAAGGAAGGAAATGTTTCTTCTGTTCAGGTTTCACTTTATTCAATGATTCCAGAACATCACGATGCAATTACAACTGTTAAGGGAAGCTTTGAAAAGACAAAAAACGCAATTCTAAAATTAGTTGACAATGACCTGCCCCTTCACGTTTCCTGCCCGACAATGAAAGGCAACAAGGATGATTTTGCAGATGTACTAAAATGGTGTCACGAACATAAAATCCGCGCACAGACAGATTACATTATGATGGCAGAATTCAACCATGAAACTTCTAACCTTGCAAACAGACTTTCTGTAGAAGAAGCAGGCGAAGTAATCAAACAGATTTCTTTTGGTGATGAAGAGTACCAGAAAGCAATCATGGCACCTGATTTTGTTGAACGCTGCAATGCAAACTGTTTTAATCCAGAACGCCGCCTTTGTGGAGTTGGAATTTCTAGTTGCTGTATGGTTGCAAACGGAAATGTTTATCCATGTGCCGGCTGGCAGGAAATGGTTTTAGGAAATCTTAAAGACGACACTTTGCAAAATATCTGGGACAATTCCGAAAAAATCAAATGGCTTCGCAGCTTAAAAATGAAAGACCTTGGAAACGGAGAATGCTGTAAATGTGATAAAGCTGCTTTCTGTGCTCCTTGTATGGTTCGTAATGCAAACGAAAGTCCAACAGGAAATCCGCTGGAAATTAACCGCCACTTCTGTGCCGTTGCCGCAAAAAACAAGCAGATTGTTTTGGACTGGCGAGAAGCCCATTTAAATAAATAGGAAAAACTAAACGCGTTAGGGATATGGAGGGCGGCGAAGCCGTTGCGGAGTGAAACGGAGCAATGTAACCCGCAATAGCCCGACGGCAGCCCGCCTGCCGGAACGCCCGGAGAAAAACTATGCACGACATTCACACACACATTGGACAGTTTAACAACACTTATTACGATTTCCATAATGTTTTCAAAGCCCTGAAAAACAATGGCGTTACGGAAACTACTTTTGCGTATCTTACTCCGCTGTTTACGGATTCAAAACCGGCCATTGATTTTTGCAACGCAATGACGCAGGAAACAAAAGAATCTCTGGATTTTGCAAAAGAAATCGGTTTAATAGTAAATCCCCTTTACTGGATTGATCCCATGGTTTTATTTGGAGGAATTACCCTTGATTCAATTATGAAAGACTTGAATTATAAAGGGCTTGTAGTTCATCCGTTTTTAAATAACTGGAATCCTTCCGATAAAAAAAGGTCAAATCTTTTAACACAGGTTTTTGAATTTGCTGAACAGAATAATTACGAGCTTTATTTTCATACCGGCTGTTCAGAAACCGACAATCCCCTTCAATTTGAAAAATGGTTTTGCGATTTCCCAAATGTAAAAGTTCATCTTGCCCACTGCAAGGATCCTGCACCCATTATCAAGTTGTTTTCAAAGTATAAAAATCTTGTTGGAGACACTGCATTCTGCCCGGAGGATTCTTTCAATGCAATTTGTGATGCAGGATTTAAGGACAGAATGTTTTTTGGGACAGATTTTCCCATAAGCCACTGGTATGAACATTATGGTGAGAAGTACTTGTCAACTGATGTTAAAACCTTAACTAAAAGCTATGCAAGAACTTTGAAAACATACGATAAAATGCATTAACTATTATTTTTTATACTTGCTTCTTGTAATTCGAATTTCAGATGTTTTTCTAACAAAAACTCAGCAACTTGTTCGGAAATATTTTTTTTCGTGTATCTGCATGCAGAATATCTTTTTTTTAGTTGCCATTACTTTTGAGACGGAACTAACACTAGATGGCGATTCAACTATTGCGCTGGAATATAGTATGGAAGAAGACTTTGTTTTCTTTTTGATGAAATTCAGGAAGTAGAAAATTGGGAAAAATGTATAAACAGGCTCTATTCATCAGTAAAAATTGATTGTGATATTTATATAACCGGTAGCAATGCAAATCTCCTTTCTTCTGAATTGGCAACTTATCTTTCCGGTCGTTATGTCAATATTTCTATTTTTCCTTTATCTTATAAAGAGTTTCTTGAATTTTATAGTCTTGAAAATTCAACCGCAGCTTTTTCTAAGTACATAAAATTCGGTGGATTCCCGGGATTAAAAGAAATTTCTGGCAGTGAACCATCATTTAAAGCATATCTGGATGGAATCTATTCAACAGTTTTGTTAAAAGATGTTATTTCAAGAAATAAAATCCGGGACACAGCCCTTCTTGAAAAAAATCCCCCTTTATGTTGTAGATAACATTGGAAATATTTTTTCAGCAAAAAGAATCAGTGATTTTATGAAATCTAATGGACGGTCTGTTGCTGTGGAAACTGTTTATAATGATATTCAATTTTTACAATCAGCTCTGTTTTTGTATAAAGTTCCGCGCTTCGATCTGAAAGGTAAAAAACTTCTTGAAACAATGGAAAAATATTATGTTGCAGACACAGGTTTTCGTTTCCAGCTGCTTGGTTTTTCAGATTCGGCAATAAATGGACTTTTAGAAAACATAGTTTTTATTGAACTTTTGCGTCGTGAATATAAAGTTACGATTGGAAAAATTGGAGAATATGAAATTGATTTTGTAGCGGAAAAAAAAGGAAAGATTGAATATTATCAAGTTTGCTATCTTTTATCTTCGGAAGAAGTTATGTCAAGAGAATTGCGTCCTTTGAAACTTTTAAGTGATAATTATCCTAAATATATTTTATCCCTCGATGATTTACCAGAATCTGATACAAATGGAATTATCAGAAAGAATTTGAGAGACTGGCTGATTAAGAATTAAAAGAAATCAATCATAAGGACACTTGCGCCAATTTAGAAACTTCGCTCAGAAAATGTACACAACACTTCGTCCTTTTTAACGGTGCATTTAAGGTAGCGTATCATTACTCCGGCGGCGGCTGCATTTTCCAGTGCTTCTGCGAATTCCGGATGGGTGTCCAGGTTTGGAAAGACTTCCTGCACTCCGGGAACTTGTATTACAAATGCCAGAATGCATGCGTATCCATTCCTTACGGCTTCTGTAAGTTCGTGCAGGTGTTTTACGCCCCGTTCTGTGGGTGCATCAGGAAAATATCCTGTCCCGTTTTTTTCTAGTGTGCAGCCTTTTACTTCCATTAAATATTTCTGTATGCCGCCGGATTCCTCCGCATGTTTTTCCATGTAAAAATCTATCCGGGATTTTCCGTATGTGTATTCCGGTTTTATAAAACTGAATGATTCTTCTGGCGGAAGGGATTCAAGCCATTCCATTGCAAGCCTGTTTGGTGCCTGACTGTCCATGTTTATGAGCAGTTTTCCGTTCCTGCTGAATCTGTAAAGCGGATGTGATGGTTCAATTTCCTTGTATACTGAAATAAGGTCAAAGGCTGTCTTCCGTTTTCCGCCAGCTTGTGTATTGCGGAAATCTTCAAGTATGACGGTGCTTCCGGGGAGAAGGAGTTCCCTGCAGCGGCCTGTATTTTTTACATGAACCGTTTCACATTTTCCTTCAATCTCAACATGGGCTATGAATCTGTTGGGTCTGTCAATGAATGTGCCTGAAACTGTTTTTCCGTATTTCATTTTTCCGTTGAATCCACTTTGAATTGGTGATAAAGTACAACAGAAGATTATAAGGAAAACTCTGAAAATTGCAATTTTTTTGAGCTGCCCTTAATTCAAATGTCTGGAGGTTTCTATGTCAGAAATAAAGGAACAGATAAAAAAAGCTGGAAAGCATGTAGGTGCATTTAAAGCATTCATTTCAAAAGGAAATGTGGTTGACATGGCTGTCGGTGTCATCATTGGTGGTGCCTTTGGAAAAATCGTTACAAGTCTTGTCAATGATATAATCATGCCGCTGGTGGGTATTGCCCTTGGAAGGGTAAATTTCGCTGAACTTTCGGTAAAGATCGGCAGTGCAGAAATAAAATATGGAAACTTCATCCAGACTGTGGTTGATTTCATTATTGTTGCACTTTGTATTTTTGCCGTAATACGTTTTTTTGACTCATTCAAGAAAAAGGAACTGCCGCCTGAACCTCCTGCACCTGTTAAATCTGATGAGTCAAAGCTTCTTGAAGAAATCCGCGACCTTCTGAAAGAAAGGCAGTAATAAATGGAAGGATTTTTTCTGGAGACTGATGAGGTATTTGCCGCTGTCCTTGATTCCGTGCGGAAATATTTTTCTGAATGTGCACTTTACATCAGTTCTGAGACGGATGCGGAATATGATGACGTAAAGGAATTTTATGCCGGAGCCATCAGCCTGATTGATGGTTTTCTGTCAAAGCTGGATCTGGAAAATAAAAATTTTACGGAGCTTGTTACATCACTGGACGAAGAATCCATGATGACCCTTTACGAAAGCATTGCGGTTTATGCCGGTGATTTTGTAGTTTCCGGTGATGAAGCACAGCGCGAAAAAGATATGGAAGAATATGAAAAGGTTGATTACATCCTTGGACTCTTCTTTGATCCTTCTGAGGAAGATGCCTCATGATGATTTTCTGGTGACTCCTGCCGGTTGAATTCATTTTATTTTAAAATGCTCCTGCATTAATTTTTTCTGTAAGAATCAGTTAATGACAGGAGTTTTTTTATGGAAAAAATCAGAATCGCATTTTATGACACCCACTCGTATGATAGGAAAAGTTTTGATTCAATGAATCAGAAGTATGGATTTGAAATTGATTATTTCGATTTCAAATTGAACGAAAAGACCTGCATGACTTCAAAAGGTTATGACGCTGTCTGTGTCTTTGTAAATGATGTGTTGAACGGAAATGTCATCAATACGCTTTTGCAGAACGGGGTAGGGCTTGTTGCCTTGCGTTGTGCCGGATTCAACAATGTGGACATGCAGGCCGCAGAAAAAGCCGGTATGAAAGTTGTGCGTGTTCCTGCCTATTCTCCCCATGCTGTTGCTGAACATGGTGTAGCCCTTCTTCTGGCACTGACCCGCCATCTGCCTCAGGCTTACCTCCGTACAAAGACCGGTAACTTTACCCTTGACGGTCTTACCGGCCGGGATCTTTTCGGGCTTACGGCAGGAATCCTTGGAACTGGAAAAATCGGTAAGATAATGGCAGAACTGCTTTCCGGTTTCGGAATGAAGATAATCCTTTATGATCCTTATGGCGACGGCGTGTGGGCCCGCTCCCATGATTTTGAATATGTGGACCTTAATTCCATATTCCGCATGAGTGATGTACTTTCGCTGCATTGTCCGCTTACGGAAAAGACTTTCCACATCGTAAATGAGGACCGTATGAAGCTGATGAAAAAAGATTCCATAATCGTCAACACAGGCCGTGGTGCCCTCATTGATTCAAAGGCGCTGGTACATGCGTTGAAACATCAGCTTATCGGTGGCGCTGCCCTTGATGTCTACGAAGAAGAAAGCCGCTACTTTTTCAATGACTGGTCTGGGGAAGTAATTACGGATGACGTACTTGCAAGGCTGCTGACTTTTCCTAACGTAATGATTACGAGTCATCAGGCTTTCCTTACGGATAATGCGCTTTCAAATATTGCAGAAATCACTCTGGAGAATATAAAAGGCTGTATCCGTAAAAAGTGTTGCTAAAAGATCTGTATTACCGTGGAAAATGCGACTGCGTGTAAAGCACGCTGCCCCTCCGGAATTGTTTTAGTGCAAATAAAATTTAATTTCGCGTCTGTTTTTTTAAATGAGGAATGTTCCTTCTGTCTTCCGTTCCGTGAATGTTTTATGATTGACTATGTCCGTATTTATGTTGTTGCGTAATGTCAAAGCTCGATGTGTCGAAGTCTTGATAGAAAACTGCAGGCTGTACTATTCCGAGAAGCTGTGCTTCGAAGACGTAGCAAGCTAAGGGGGAACCTGTGGGGGATGCCTTGGTTCTTTTTCCGTTGCTGGAACCCGCTTTTTTGAAATGCAGAAGCATTTGCTAATACTTTTTACGGACATAATCTTATGATTCATGGGACGGAGGTTTTTGATGAAAGAAAAATCCATTTCAAATTTTTTCTACGAACATTTTGTAATCTGTACTGCTTCACTTTCGGGACTGCTTGTCCTGCTTTATCTCTGGAAGGGCTGTACCGTAAGTTTTTCAATTTCAGGATGGATTTTCATCCTGCTGAACTTAATTTACATTCCGCTGGCCTTCATTTTTAAGAAAAAACTGTTTTCAATTTTTTTCCTTTTTTACGCTGCAGTTCTGGTCTTTGCGCTGGCTTTTGACAAGACATACCTTTACAACAATTTTTCCGCACTCTTTATGGTATGCATCGTGTTCATGCTGCAGCCTGAATTGAAAATAATTTCACTGGCTGTGTATTTTGTTTCCGTCTGCATTGCCTTTGCATTGAACGAGGAAATGCTCTGCCATTTTTTCATACACATCGTAAGGGGATTATGGTTCGTGGAAATCGTCAGTTATGTCCTTGATGAAAAATTCCAGCGCAAGAAACTGGTGCTCTTTGATGATGAAAGGATGATTCTTGAACAGCTGTGTAATGGGAAAGTCTATCAGAAAGAAGTTGAAGGCTTCAGCGAAAATACTGTGTACCGGAAATTAAAGGCTGCCCGGGAACGCAACGGAAACCTTACCCGTGACCAGCTGGTGGAACGGTACCGCAATGAACGTGATGCAGTGACGGAGTCTTTGAAATTTAACGGCTGATGATTTTGTGATGACGGTTTGCGGATGATTACAGCTTCCATTTTCCGTTGCTGGTGCTATTGTGTAATTGCGGTCGTAAGTTACCGCAGGAGGACATTATGCAATTACGGTTTTACTATTGCAGGCACTGTGGCAAAATAATTGCCATGGTCAAAGGTACCGGAGTTCCGACAATGTGCTGTGGTGAGGCAATGGAGGAACTTATTCCAGGGACGACAGACGGGGCTGCTGAAAAGCATATCCCTGTTATTAAAGTTACCGGTAATACTGTGACTGTTACGGTGGGTTCAAAATTACATCCCTCTGACGCGCAGCATTACATTGAATGGATTCTCCTCCAGACAGACAGGGGAATCCAGCAGAAGTGGTTCAATCCCGGTAATGCTCCGAAAGTGGATTTTGCCATAATGACTGGTGAAAGGGTAGAAGCTGCTTACGAATATTGCAATCTGCACAAATTATGGAAGGTGGATTATGAATAAAAATGTTGTTACATTGTTGAATGCACAGATTCAGAAGGAATTTGAATCTGCATATCTGTATCTTTATTTTGCATCTTATTTTGAAGATAACGGTCTTGATGGATTTTCAAACTGGTTCCGGCATCAGGCAGAAGAAGAGGAAGAACATGCAATGAAGTTTTATGATTACCTTCATGAAACAAACCAGCATGTGGTTTTCTTTCCCATCAATCTTCCTGAATGTAAGGCTGACAGCGTAATCCAGATTCTTGAAGCGACATTGGAACATGAAGAATATATAACGGCACTGATCAATACGATTTATTCTGAATGTGAGAATGCCAGGGATTACCGGACAAAGAAATTCCTTGAGTGGTTCATCAGTGAACAGCTTGAAGAAGAAACCCAGTCCCATGTCCTGATTACCAAGTATTCCATGTTCGGTACGACTCCTGAAGGGCTGTACGAACTGAATAAGGAATTAGGAAAGCGGGAATAAATCAAAAGGCTGTGCAGCATTAATGGCAGAACTGAATGCATGATAATGCAGATTTTTCAGTAGCATTTTTGCGTACACAGAAAAAAAATAGTAAAAGAGCGGTTGTTGTGGTTTTGGGAGGCATCGTGTCGTGACATGTCATGCCATATCATGGTGCCTCCCTTTTGTATGGAAAAAAATCCTGATTTATTTTAAAATGCCTGATTATGGAAAATAAAATCCGTGCAGGGCGAAACCGCACACTTACGTTGAATCAGGACGACATTCCGCAGCTTAAAGAAAAATTAATTACGGTAGAAGATTTAAAGAACGGTAAAGATTTCATTGACAAGACCATAAACGCAGACATGATGGAGGCCCTTGAATATCTCCCGGAGGAATTTGCAGACCTCATCATCATTGATCCGCCTTATAATCTTACGAAAGATTTTCATGGAAACAAATTCAGTTCAATGTCAGCTTCTGCCTACGATGAATATCTGGAAAGCTGGTTCCCTTCTGTGTGCAGGAAACTTAAGGCTGGTGGTTCCCTTTATATGTGCGGAGACTGGAAGTGCACTTCATCATTGCAGCGGGTGATAGAAAGGCATCTTACTGTAATGAACAGGATTACATGGCAGAGGGAAAAAGGCCGTGGGGCAAAATCCAACTGGAAGAACGGAATGGAGGACATCTGGTTTGCAGTAAAGGATTCTGGAAATTATTTCTTTAATGTCGACGCAGTAAAGCTTAAGCGCAAGGTCATTGCTCCATACAAAGTTGATGGAAATCCGAAAGACTGGGAAGAAAGCAGCGAGGGAAATTTCCGCCTGACATATCCGTCTAATTTCTGGGATGACATAAGCATTCCTTTCTGGTCCATGCCGGAAAATACAGACCATCCCACACAGAAGCCGGAAAAACTGTATGCAAAACTTGTGCTTGCTTCAAGTCAGGAAAACGGAATTGTCTTTGATCCTTTTCTTGGAAGCGGAACGGCCAGTGTTGTTGCAAAAAAATTGAACCGTCACTATGTAGGGATTGAACAGAATCAAGAGTACTGCCTCTGGGCTGAACAGCGCCTGAAGAATGCTGATTCTGATCCGTCCATTCAAGGTTATTGTGACGGAGTTTTCTGGGAACGGAATTCCAAAAAGTAATCCCTGCATATCCGGACTGTGTAATTTTGCAATTTAATTCGTTCTAATTCCGGGTTTCTGGAAATCTGTATTCTGTCATGCAGATCACTTTGCAACTGCGTCATGCTGAACTTGTTTCAGCATCTGTAAAGTATATCGTGTACAGATTCCGAATCCAGTTGCTGTTGTTACCAGAATTTAAAATCAGTGAGTTCATTGCCGTTGAGTTTTGCGCAGGTCAGGTTTCCGTTTTCGTATTCCAGCTTTAAAGAAAAGAACGGAACGTCTTTCTGCAAAAGATCAAGGAAAATTTCATCACCCTTCCAGTGGGGAAGTTCATTCATTTTTGAAATGCTGACCCACTCAAGGTTACCTTCATCACATTCCTTTAATGTGCCCGAAAAATCTGCTGCATGGAAAAGATGCACATATTCCGTATAATTTCCGTCGCTCACAAAAGTTATGATTCCACGGTATTCCGGGCCGTCAAGCAGCAGTCCTGTTTCTTCCTTTGCTTCACGGATTATACATTCTTCCGGGCTTTCAGTTTCTTCAAACTTGCCCCCGATTCCAATCCATTTGTCATGGTTGATGTCATTCTTTTTCTTTGTGCGGTGCATCATCAGGTATGCGCCGTCTTTTTCAATGTAACATAAAGTTGAATTAATCATCAGAATCAGTTTAGCATGTTTTGCCTTTGCTGTGAATTTGTAGTATCATTAAAGTCATGAAAAGAACATGTGTTTTAATTTTATCTGCTGCAATCGCATTAATGCCGGTTGTATTTTCTTCATGTATGTCGTCAACTTCTGCCGGAGAAATCGGTGCCGACAGAAACCAGCTCCTGCTTATTTCAGAATCAGAAATAGAAGCTTCTGCCAAACAGTCCTATGATCAGGTGATAGCAGATGCACAGGCTGCCGGAACTTTAAACAAAGATGCTGCAACTGTAAAGCGGGTTCAGGATGTCGCAAAGAAACTTATTGCTCAGACTGCCACATTCCGTTCTGATGCTGCGGGCTGGAACTGGGAAGTAAATGTAATTACTGACAAGACAGTAAACGCATGGTGCATGCCCGGCGGAAAAATCGTAGTTTATACAGGAATCATCGATTCCCTGCAGCTGACTGATGCACAGATTGCTGTAGTAATGGGACATGAAATTTCCCATGCACTCCGGGAACATAGCCGCGAGCAGATGAGCCGTGCCACAGTGACTTCCATTGGTGCTTCCGCAATTTCCAGCATCGCCCGCCTTGGTGAAACCGGAAATGCACTTCTCTCCGTTGCAACGGAATATCTTATTACACTTCCTTTTTCCCGCTCACAGGAAACGGAAGCTGATAATGTGGGAATTGAACTTATGTCCCGCGCCGGTTATGATCCTCATGAAGCTGTAAAGGTCTGGGAAAAAATGGCTGCGCTCTCATCATCCTCAACTCCGGAAATAATGAGTACCCATCCTTCCAACGAAAGCAGGATTGCAAATCTGAAAGTCCTTGCAGAAAAGGTTTATCCGCTTTATCTGGATACAATAAAATAAGATTCTTCATCACATATCATTGGTTTAAACCACAGGCAGCTTGACTGCCTGGCGGAGTTTGAAAACAGTATTATGTGTTTATTATATAATCCTCTTTATTCCTGTTCCAGCTGCTTTTTTTAGGTTTTATAACTACTTTTTCATTTGTAACAATTAATGTTCCAAAATCATCTAAAGAATTTGTCTCTGAAAGTTCTTTTTCAAAAATCAGTTTATTTTCTAAATCAAAAATTTTTATTATTGGAATAAACAAACAATTGTCTGAATATCTTAAATATATAATTGCTTTTCTTTTTGAATTTACTTTTTCCTTATATTTCACTTCAAATAAATCTTTTTTTTCTAGTATATCAGCAATTAATGAATCTAACTCTTCTTTTGAAAACTCTTTCGAACAAGAATTTTCTTTTAAAATATGTTTAATCGTTTCAATTATGAATTTTTCATCAAGGTTATTGAACATGTCATCTGCTACATGTACATCATAAAATCTATACCAAGAATTATGTATATCAATTTTCCGTTTTGCTAAAGCTATACTATTTATTACGTTACATGTAGTAAAATTTATATATAAATGATCATAGTCTCCCAATGAAAAATTATTTTCACGAAGTCCCATAACTATTCTCATTATTTTTGCTTTTAAGAATTTTGTTCCATAATCTGAAGGTAATGAATTACCTTCAATATTTTCTATTTTGCTACTAAAGGTCCGTATATCTTTTATAATCTTCATATTATTCTTCCTGTTGTCCGGCGGGCAATCCCTGTAACATGTAGTTAATTTTAGATCCCGCATAGTCCTGCGCTGATGCTGAAATAAATTCAACATGACATCTTATTGAACAGCCTTATGAAAATTAACATTATACCAGACACTTTTCGTTAAAAAAATACAAACCTGTGTGATAATAAAAAAACTGGAGCTGTCTGTTTATTCGTGCCGAAGGGGTTAATACTTGGAGTCAAGCATCCAGGTTCGTCATTCATGCCGGGGGAACTTCCTTCTGTACAGCTTTTATTTTGTAAAAGCTGTTTGGGCAAAAAAAAAAGAAGTTGAATTAAATCAACTTCTTTTGAATCAGCTGCTTGTAGGATTCGGACCCACGACCCCGAGATTACAAATCACGTGCTCTACCAACTGAGCTAAAGCAGCGCTGATGTTTATAATATATAGATTTCACATAATAATGTCAATACGTGAATATAAAAAAAATTAAAATTTTTACATTTAGTTACAGTCACATTTTTTGTGATTGTGACTATGGATAAACTTTGGTACTATTCAGATTGTAATCAAGGGAAACTCTGGAAATTGCAGATTTTCCAGCCGCCCTTAAACCCAGGTCACTGAAAAAGTACCGGAAATTGTCATCCCGATTCTGAAACTAGTTCAGGATGACAGATTCGGAATCTGTAAGTCTTTATAATGCAATGAGTTTCAAAGATGCTGAATCGAGTTCAGCATGATAGAATCAGACTTTTTCAGTGAACACCTTAATCCGGAGGATGGCATGAAAACTTTGTCATATAGGACAGATACATTTACAGATTCTGTAATCAGGCGGATGACACGCATTTCAAACCAGTATGGAGCCGTAAACCTTTCCCAGGGATTCCCTGATTTTGATCCACCGGCGGAAATACTGGACAGGCTTTCTCAGGTAGCCCATGAAAATTATCATCAGTATTCACTTACATGGGGAGCACAGAATTTCCGTGAAGCCCTTGCTGCAAAGCAGTCAAAACTCATGGGCTTCGATATTGATCCTGATAAGGAAATTGTCGTAACCTGCGGCGGAACAGAAGCCATGATGGCGGCCATGATGACTGTGGCAAATCCCGGTGATAAGGTTGCAGTCTTTTCCCCGTTCTACGAAAATTACGGAGCTGACACAATCCTTGCCGGGGCGGAACCTGTCTACATTCCGCTGAATCCTCCTTCATATTGTTTTGATCCTGAAGTTCTGGAGGATGCATTCCGTAATGGTGCAAAGGCTCTGATCCTTTGCAATCCTTCCAATCCATGCGGAAAGGTATTCACATTGGAAGAAATGTCCGTCATTGCGGAACTGGCAAAAAAATATGATGCCTATGTAATTACGGATGAAGTTTACGAACACATAATTTATGCGCCCCACAAAATGGTTTACATGGCTTCACTTCCGGGAATGAGGGAGCGCACTGTTTCATGCGGTTCGCTTTCAAAAACTTATTCCCTTACCGGATGGCGGCTGGGATATACGATTGCTCCGGCAGAAATTACGGAACGTATAAAGAAGGTGCATGACTTTCTCACTGTGGGAGCCGCAGCTCCGTTGCAGGAAGCAATGGTGACAGGATTGAAATTCGGAAAGGAATACTATGACGGACTCCTTGAAAAATATACGGCAAAGCGTGACCTTATGTGTAAAGGACTGGATGACATCGGACTTGTACACAATGTTCCCCAGGGCGCATATTACATACTGATTGATTTTAAGGAACAGATGGATGTGACAGGATGCAGCTCTGACCTGGAATTTGCTGAAATCCTCTGCCGTGATGTGGGGGTAGGAATGGTACCTGGTTCAAGTTTCTTTCACGAGCCTGTAAACAATTACCTCCGCATTCATTTTGCAAAAAGAGATGAAACCCTGAATGATGCATTGAACAGGCTTTCAAATATAAAAAGTAAATTGAGGAAATAAAATTGACGCTCCAGCAGATCCGCTATGTAATCGGAATTGCAGAAACCGGTTCATTCAATAAAGCAGCAGAAAAATTATTTGTTTCCCAGCCGTCGCTTACAAGTTCAATCCATGACCTTGAAGATGAACTGGGGATCCGGATCTTCCACCGTACAGGAAGAGGCATTTCCCTTACCAATGACGGAATTGAATTCATTTCATCTGCCCGCCAGCTTTACATGAATTACCAGAACCTGATGGAAAAATATGACGGCAACGGGAATCTGAAAAAGAAATTCGGAATTTCCACACAACATTATTCTTTTGCGGTAAAAAGCTTTGTTGAAATGGTAAAAGATTTCAGTATGGATGAATATGAATTTGCAATCCGGGAAACTAAAACCCGGGAAGTCATTGAAGATGTTGCCACATTGAAAAGCGAAATAGGAATCCTTTATTTAAGCGAATTCAACCGCAAGATGATTACGTCACTTTTAAATTCCCGGAATCTGGAATTCCATCCTTTAAAAGATTGTGCGGCGTTCGTCTATATCTGGTCTAAACATCCCCTGGCCGGAAAAAAAGAAATTACGCTGGAGGACCTGGCAGAATATCCATGTCTTTCCTTTGAACAGGGTGATGACAGTTCATACTATTTTGCGGAAGAAATCCTGAGTGACAATGAATACAACCGTACCATAAAAACAAATGACCGGGCAACAATGCTGAACCTGATGCGCGGGCTTAACGGATATACTTTGTGCTGCGGCATCATCTGCGAAGAACTTAACGGCGATGAATATATTGCAGTTCCATTTAAAGCTGCGGACAAGGGAATGAACCGCCGGATGGAACTTGGTTACATCACCAAGAAAAATTTTGTCTTGAACAAAATCGGTGAGCGCTATATCAATGAAGTCAGGCAGTATCTTGAAGGATATAAAAAAGCAGATGAAGTTCGTTGATTTTTATCTTTGCAAGGGACTGTTCAATGACTTCTGAAATAACGGACTTGATTCAGCAGCTGCACGGCATACAGTGTAGAGATTCCGGAACTGTCATTCTGATTTCGTTTCAGGATTGGCATGACACTATAAACTGTATTTTGGGGATATTCCTATTGTTTTACTGGAGAGAAAAATGGATGTAAAAAACGATTCAGATTTAAATGATGATGGAGCTGAAAAGAGTGGAGCCGCAGGATACAGACCGCAGATTTCCATAGGACTTACATGCATCATTCATGGTGTTACAAGAAAAATAATTTTTGATTCAACCCATGCCCTTGCCTTTGAAAATACATCATATGCAGATTTTTCCGTGCTGGCGTATATAATAGGTCTTATCGCACTTTTCCTTCTGGCTGGTAAAGGAAAGAAAATACACAAGGCATTTTATATTGCAGCTGCATGTCTTTTCGTTCCCATGGTAATCCTGCCTTTATGTGAGCGCACTGAACTTTACCGTTACGAAATCTGCGAAAGGAATTTCCTGAATCAGATTGTGGAAAAACATGACGTGCAGGATGCAGATGTGCTTTATGTGGGAATTAAAAAAACTGTACATAATTCCCGGCATTCCCGTTCTACAGATTATGATTTGCAGCTTACCTTCGTTTATGGAGAAAAAGAAATTGCTTTCCATTCATTCCGGGGCTACACTGATTTCAGGCTTTATGAAATCCTTGAATATTATCACAAAAAAAATCTTATAAAAGTCCGGGACAGGGACATGCTTCAGGAGTTCATAAATGACAGGACGGTAGACTATAACATGGTTACGCTGCTTTACGAAATCTTCGATTACAGGCGGTTCTGATTAAAAAGAAACTGTGTCCGTAAAAAGTGTTGCTAAAAAATCTGGATTAACGTGGAAAACACGCCTGCGTGTAAAGCACGTAAAGCCCCTCCGGTGCAACAAGTTGCAATGTCGGAACCTGTCTATATCAATCCGTCGTGCTGAACTTGGTTCAGCATCTGTTTTGTTACAAAAAAAAATCCCGAAACAAGTCCGGGATGACGGGCGTAACTTTGGGATAATGTCCCCAATTTTGGGATGGCACATAATCGTTCAGAATCGATTTTAATGTTTTGGGGCGAGGTTCCTTATTAATCAGTAACACTGCAAATTGGCACAGGCATAAAAAAGCCGGGCTGGAAACGGCGCGATGCAGTCAACAGCCCGCATGTCCGCATTATTTTTCCTGCGGATATACAAGATTCCATTGTGCCCTTATCTTGTCCATGAGTTCCATTACGAAAACCGTTTCTTCCAGTGGCATGGATTCGCTTTCAATTTTTCCGGCCTGAATCTGCTTCATGCTTTCCTGTACTTCGTATTCATAGCCTGTAATCTGTTCCGGAACGTTTACGGATTTTATAAGCCTGTCTTCCGTGTCAAAAACCTGAATCAGGTTAGGATTGTTGATGTTTTCGACAATCATGTAACCTTTGTCGCCGTAGAAAATTCCCTTGCGGTCTGAGCGGGAATAAATGCTTGAGGTTACGGTTGCCATCCTTCCGTCTTTATAGAAAATCGTAATAGTTTCCATTCCGTCAACGCCCTTGTCAGTCATCTGCACGGAAGATTCAATCCTTTCAAAATCCTTTCCGAAATGCATGATTGAGAAATTCAATCCATATACACCGATGTCAAGAAGTGCACCGCCTGCCAGTTCCGGAGTCACGATGCGTTCCTTTTCCGTCATCGGGTAGCACAGGTTTGATGTGACTGTAGTTACGTTGCCGATGATTCCGCTTGCAAGAAGGTCGTTGATCATTTTTCTTGAAGGCATGTACCTTGTCCAGATGGCTTCGGCGAGATAGACATTTTCCTTTCTTGAAAGTTCAATCAGTTTCTTTGCCTGGTCCGCATTCAGTGTGAATGCCTTTTCGCAGAGTACCGGCTTTTTGTGTTCAATACAGAGTTTTGCGTGTTCATAATGATGTGAATGTGGAGTTGCGATGTACACAAGTTCAACAAGGGGATCTTTGAGCATTTCCTCGTAACTTCCGTAAGCCTTTGCAACTCCGTTTTCCTTTGCGAATGCTTCAGCACGGTCCAGCGAACGGGCGGCTACGGCATATAATTCTGCGTCCTTCATTCCTGCAATTGTCTTTGCCATTATTACGGCAATGCGTCCTGCACCAAGAATACCAATTTTCATTTTTTCCTCCATTTGGATGTAGCTTTTGGATGTAACTTATTCATGCCGACGGGGCTGATACTTGGATGTAAAAAAACATCCTGCACGCTCTGCGTCGGGGTCCGTCATTCTTCCAGTCCGAACTGAACCCACAACTGATGCAGTTCATCTGATGACATTACAAAAGTAATATAAGCAGAAAGGTCAGGGTAACCTTCCGTATCAGGCTTTTTTACATCGCCAAGATAAGTGGCTCCCATTTCGTTTAATTTTTGTTTTACCGTTTCAAAACGCTCCCTTGTACATTCATGCTGCATCTTGAATGAACCTTCAATTCCTGCAACATTAAGGCATAATACAATATGGATTTTTTTTCCCTTCTGTCCGATGTAAAGGTAGCCGTCGTATTGTTCATAAGAATATTTTGACCATGTTTCAGGCTGGTTTAACCTGCACGAAGAAAAAATCAACGCGACGAAGATGAATAGAAATGTAATTTTCCTTTTCATATCCATTAATTGTAATTTTGGAATCAAAATAAAGCAAGCAAGGAAGGATGATAATTTTTTTTTATTTCCCATAAAGCCGGTGACCTTAACAAATTTGCTGATTCATTATAAAATGGAAAAATACCTTGAGGAACCGGGGCTGTCCGATAAGTTCTGTCATGCTGAATTGCGAAAATGTCATGCTGACCTTGAAATAAATTCAGGGTGACAGATTCAGGATCGGAATGACACTATGAACTATACTTTTTGGACATCCCCATACCCCGAATATAAAACTGGAGATAATATGAAAATCGAAACAAAATGCCTGCATTCAGGATACCAGCCTAAGAATGGTGAACCAGGCCAGATTCCAATTGTGCAGAGTACAACTTACCGCTTTGACAGCTGTGACCACGTTGCAGAACTTTTTGACAAACCTACGGAATTCATGTATTCACGCTTTGCAAATCCTACCTGTGATGCTGTAGAAAAAAAGATTGCTGACCTTGAAGGCGGGGTAGGCTGTATGCTTACTTCCAGCGGACAGGCTGCAACATTGCTTTCCGTATTGAACCTTTGTTCTGCCGGAGACAGCTTTATTGCTTCTTCTTCAATTTATGGTGGAACAATCAATCTTTTTGGCTTTACACTTAAGAAGCTGGGGATTGAAGTAATCTGGGTTGACGTAAATGCAACTTATGAAGAAATCGTAAAGGCTGTCAAACCGAATACAAAATGTATTTTCGGAGAAACTATTGCAAATCCTGCCCTTACGGTTTTTGATTTTGAACTATGGGCAAAGGCTGCACATGACAGCAATCTTCCACTCATTATTGACAACACATTTGCCACACCTTGCCTCTGCCGTCCTTTTGAATGGGGCGCAGACATTGTAGTGCATTCAACAACAAAGTATATGGATGGTCATGCTGTCCAGGGTGGCGGAGCAATCGTTGACTCAGGAAATTTTGACTGGGAAAAAGTCTATAAGGCAACTGGAAAATTTGCAGACATGGTGGAGCCTGATGAATCTTATCACGGCTTGAAATACGTGGGCGATTTTGGAAAAGCTGCATACATCGTAAAGGCCCGTACCCAGCTTATGCGTGATTTTGGATGTTATCCTGCTGCCCAGTCCGCATTCTATCTGAACATGGGACTTGAAACACTTCCTGTACGCATGGAACGTTACTGCCATAATGCACTGAAGGTTGCCGAATTCTTCAAGTCATCAGATAAAATTGAAAAAGTTTCATATCCGGGACTTAAAGGCGATAAATATTATGAACGCGCACAGAAGTACCTTCCGGCCGGAACCTGCGGTGTAATTTCAATCAGCATAAAGGGCGGACGTAATGCGGCAGTACGTTTTATGGATGCACTGAAACTTTGTTCAGATGAAGTTCACGTTGCAGATATCCGCACCTGCGTACTTCATCCTGCTTCTGCAACACACCGCCAGCTGACAGACGAACAGCTTGTTGCCGCCGGTATTGACGGAGGAATGGTCCGTGTTTCTGTAGGCCTTGAAAATGTCGATGACATTATCGAAGACCTTAAGCAGGGACTTGCTGCAATCTGATTTTTTCATGTTTCCTGAACGCTTTGATAAAATAATTTCTTCCCTGGGATTCTGTTCCCTCCGTTCTGCAAAAAACTTCCTGCAGAAAAATGAAGTGTGCGTGAATTCCAGGCGCGTGGATTTCCGTAATTTCATGTTTGATTCTGATGAAGATGAACTTGAAATCAACGGAAAGAAAATTTCCGTAAAGAAAAGCGTTTATTTGATGATGAATAAGCCTGCCGGCGTAGTGTGTTCAAAAGTGTCTGACAGTCATAAGGTGATTTATGACCTTCTTGAAAATGAACGGTTCATGCATGAAGGAAGGTCTGTCCATACTGTGGGACGCCTTGATGCAGATACGGAAGGCCTTATTTTTCTGACAGACAACGGAAGCTTTTCAAATCATCTTTCGTCGCCGCTGAGCCATGTGGAAAAAACATACCGCATAGAACTTTCTGAAAAGGTCGGAGAAGCCGGAAGGAAAGAATGGCAGGAAAAATTTTATCAAGGCATCACGATTCCCGCAGAAAAAAAATCCCCTGAAGATTTTGTGGATAAAGCCGTGCTTACATGGCTCAGCAGCTCTGAATGTGAACTGAAAATCTGGCAGGGGAAATTTCATCAGGTGCGGCGCATGGTGCGTGCAATGAAAAACGAAGTAAAACTTCTTACCCGCATTGCAATTGGAAATGTAAAGCTTGATCCGGCGTTAGGTGCAGGCGGCTGGCGTTTCCTTACAGCCGGCGAGCTGGCAGGCTTTGCGGAATGAGTCAGTGGTTCAAATAACCGGCAAACCATCACCGCCACACAGCTACATCATTTTTCCGCCGTCAGTACCACTACAGGAAGCTCCGGCTTGTTTCCCAGCCGCGGAAAACGGGGAATCTGATAGGAGAGGCCCCGGCTTACGATGAATGTAGTCCTGCTGCCGGAATCATTTTTTAAATCAAAACGGCCTCCGGAATATTTTGGAAAAAATCCCTGGCCTGGTGCGTACAAGCCGTTCTGTTTGCCAAAAAGCCGCCACTGTCCTCCGTGGGCATGCCCTGAAAGAATCAGGTCAAAATCATATTTCAGATATTCATCAATGTATTCAGGCCTGTGGCTCATCAGAATCACAAATGCATTTTTTCCTTCTGCATTTATTTCCGCTTTCAATGCGGCAGCTTCTCCGGCAAGTTTTTCCAGCCGCTTGAAAAATGCATCCGTTTCATCCGGTTCTTTGATTTTTACTTCATACGGAAAATCAGCAAACGGGTCGTCCAGTCCTGCAATTACCAGAGTTCCCCCGGGCAGTTCCGCTGTTACAGCCTTATCCTTTAAAACGGTTCCGCCATATTCCTCAAAAATCCAGCTCCATTCGTCCTGATGGTAATCAAGATATTCGTGGTTTCCGGTCACATAAAAAAAGGGAGCCGTATCCCTGATTCCTTCAAGAAGGTCCCGGACATTCTGCACCGGAGCGTTTCCCTTCCTCCTGAATTCAAAAATATCTCCCGTAAAAAGTATCAGGTCCGGCCTGCAGTCCTTGATTGCGCTGACAAGCTTTCCTGCTTTTTTCCCATAATCATTTGAATGAAAATCCGAAACCTGCACAATCCTGATTCCGTCCTCTGCTTCAGTGGTCCTGTATTCCGGAATGCTCAAAGTCCTGCACGAAATAAAATTGAAAAGCATAAAAAAAATTGAAAAGAAAATAAAAAGTTTTTTCATAAAGCCGTGTTTACAGAGAAGAAGGGCGTTTCCGTCCGCTTTGCGTCCGGCCGCTACTTCCGCCCTTCGCTGCCGCTCATCCCCTGACGGGGACTTGCGGGGCTCCAATCGCTAACGCAGAGCCGGTTCCTTTAGAAAAGGATTTACAGGTAACTTTGAAAACGCAATGTTTTAAGTCTTGTAATTTCAAGAATTAAAACATTGCAGTCATCTCTGAAACTGTTTTCGATATGCCCTATATCTGCCGGATGAGGTTTACCATTTCAATTGCACCAAGGGCACAGTCATAACCTTTGTTTCCGGCTTTTGAACCTGCGCGTTCAATTGCCTGTTCAATGTTTTCTGTCGTAATCACACCGAACATTACAGGAACGCCTGTCTTGAGTCCTACCTGGGCAACACCTTTTGAAACTTCATTACATACATAATCGTAATGTGAGGTTGAACCGCGGATGACAGCGCCAACTGCAATTACTGCATCGTATTTTCCGCTTGCAGCAAGTTTGTCTGCTATTACAGGAATTTCAAATGCACCCGGAACCCATACGGCGGTAATGTTGTTTTCTTCAACACCGTGGCGTACCAGACCGTCAACTGCACCGCCAAGAAGTTTGTTCACGATGATTTCGTTAAAACGTGAAGCAACGATTGCAACCTTCATTCCCTGTGGTGCTACTAATTTTCCTTCCAAAAGATTCATAAAAATACCTCCAAAATTATTTTCAAAATTATTTTACTTTTATGTGGTTGAAAATATGTCCCATCTTTTCCTGTTTGGTCTTCAGGTAGAACTGGTCATATTTCTGCGGTTCTATTTCAATTGGAACACGTTCTGAAACTTTCAGACCGAATCCATCCAGTCCGTAAATCTTTTCAGGATTATTTGTCAGGAGCCTTAAAGACTTAATTCCCAAATCCCGGAGAATCTGTGCACCAATCCAGTATTCCCGCAGGTCTGCTTTAAATCCCAGCTTAAGGTTTGCTTCAACAGTGTCGTAGCCGTTTTCCTGCAGCATGTAAGTCTTCAGCTTATTTATAAGTCCGATTCCACGGCCTTCCTGCCTCATGTAAAGAAGAACACCTTTTCCTTCTTCATTTATCTGTTTCATTGCAGCATGGAGCTGGGGACCGCAGTCACATCTCTGGGAACCGAATACATCTCCTGTAAGGCATTCCGAATGGACGCGGCACAGGATGTTTTCCCCGTCACCAATATCGCCCTTTACCAGTGCCACATGATGTTCTCCTGTAATGTCGTTGACGTAACCGTAAATGTCAAAATCCCCGAATTCCGTCGGAAGTTTTGCCTTTGCTTCCTGCACCACATGCCTGTCGTGGGTGCGGCAGTAATCCTGCAGGTCCTTTATGGTGATGTATTTCATTCCATATTTTTCTGCCAGTTCCCAAAGCCTTGGTGTCTGCATCATGGTTCCGTCATCTTCCATAATTTCACAGCAGATTCCGCATTCCTTGAGTCCCGCAAGACGGCATAAATCTACTGTTGCTTCCGTATGTCCTGAACGCACAAGGACTCCGCCTTTTTTTGCCACCAGCGGGAACATATGTCCAGGCCGCCTGAAATCTTGTGCCTTTGTATTTTCATCGGTGCAGGCAATTGCCGTTACCGACCGCTCTTTTGCCGAAATGCCGGTAGTGGTGGATTTATGGTCTACCGAAACAGTGAATGCAGTTTCGTGGTTGTCCGTATTTTCTGAAACCATGGGATAAAAATTCAGCCGGGCCGCAATTTCGCCACTCATGGGTGTACAGATAAGTCCTTTTGCGTATGTTGCAATAAAGTTAAGATTGGCCTGTGTTGCAAATTCTGCAGCACAGATCATGTCGCCTTCATTTTCCCTGTCAGGATCATCGCTTACAAGGATGATTTTTCCATTCCGGAGGTCTTCCAGTGCTTCTTCAATCGTATTGAATTTCTTTTCCATAAAATCTATGTCTCCTGTCAGCTGTTCATCCAGTCCAGAAGCTTTTTGTCCCTCTGGGCCTGGCTGTTTTCCTTTTCTGAATCCTGTTTCATCATGAAACTCTGGATGTATTTTCCTACAATATCATTTTCAAGATTTACAATATCACCGCATTTTTTTTCAAGGAGGGTGGTGCTGTCTCCCGTGTGAGGAATGATTGAAACTGCAAAATCAGTTCCGCTGACCGATGCAACCGTCAGACTGATTCCATCAATTGCAATTGAGCCTTTTTCTACAATCAGTCCCAGGATTTTTTCCGGTGCCTGAATGTAAACCCAGACAGCGTTTCCTTCGTTCTTTATTTTTGAAACAGTGCCGGTTCCGTCAATGTGGCCGGAAACCATATGTCCGCCGAAACGCCCGTCCGCTGCCATTGCCCGTTCAAGATTGACACTGCTTCCTTTTGTCAGGCTCCCGAGATTTGACCTGCGCAATGTTTCAGCCATTACGTCTGCACAGAAAGATGAACTGTCCATTTGCGTTACTGTAAGGCATACTCCGTTGACTGCAATGCTGTCTCCTGTCTTTGTGCCTTCAAGCACTTTTGATGCAGCAATCTTTATTGAACCGGAAACACCCTCCATCCTGACCTGCAGCAGTTTTCCTTTTTCTTCTATAATTCCTGTAAACATATTTCCGTTTCCTTTTTGTGTACCCTCATTTTCCATATTCAAGGAGGATGTCGTCTTCTATCTGTTCAACTCTTTCCAGCTTGAACTGATATGCGTCTGCAACTTTTTCCATTCCTTTTCCTGAAACCGGACTCTTTCCGCTGCCGCCAAAAAGTTTCGGGGCAACATAAGCATAAATGTGGCTTACGATTCCAGCTTCCAGTGCGCTGTAGTTTATTCCGCCTCCGCCCTCAATCAGGACGCTGTCTAGTTTCCTTTCTCCCAGAACAGCCATGAGCTGTTTCAAATCAACATGTCCTTTTCCGGCGCAAATCAATTCTGCCCCACATGCCTTTATGGCTTCCATCTTTCCGTTGAACTCTGCAGATGTTTCAGCGTCCATTCCTTCCTGTGCGGCATATGCAATGATTGTTTTTACTTCCTTTGCGCTTTGCAGGATCCTGCTTTCAAGTGGAATCCTCAGCCTGCTGTCACATATTATCCGCACCGGATTCCTTCCACCTTCAATCCTGCATGTAAGCATGGGGTCGTCTGCCAGTACCGTTCCGATTCCTGCAAGAATGCATGCGTATTTATTTCTAAGGCTGTGGGCATGTTCCCTGGATTTTTCACAGGAAATCCATTTTGAGTCCCCTGTGGAAGTTGCAATTTTCCCATCCAGCGTCATGGCGAATTTTAAAGCAACGTAAGGCATTTTTGTGGTTATGTAGTGGAAGAATATGGGATTCAGTGCGTCACATTCATTGCGGAGGAAATCTTCTTTTACTTCTATTCCCTTTGAACGGAGGAATTCCGTGCCTTTTCCGCTTACAAGGGGATTGGGATCCCTGGAACCGATGACCACTTTCTTTATACCGGCTTCTGCAACGGCAAGAGTGCAGGGCGGCTGCTTTCCGTAATGGCAGCAGGGTTCCAGAGTGACATAAATTACGGCACCGGCAGGGTCATTATGTTTTGCAGCACAATCCCTTAATGCGTCCCGTTCTGCATGAAGGTCACCATATTTATGGTGGAAGCCTTTACCGATTATGCAGCCGTCCTTTACGATTACGGCACCCACAAGGGGATTTGGATTGGTTTTTCCGGTGCCGCCTTTTGCAAGTTCTATTGCCCGCCGCATGAAGTATTCATCAGTGTCATTATTGGATTCATCAGACATGAAAACAGACATAAAAAAGCCCCGCATAAAAATTACTGCAGGGCGTCATCTGAAAATGAATAGTGCCGTCATTCCTCTGCTGCCGGAAAAATCCAGCCGGAACCAGCATTTTGTCCATCTCCTTCCATCCAGACTATACTGTCGGCTACGGAATCACACCGTATCATGCTGTGTGTATCAGCTCGCTGGCTTACGCAGTCCTGCGCTTACAGCCGGTGGGGAATTACACCCCGCCCTGAAGATGGTTAAATGTTAGCAATATTCACATTGTTGGTCAAGTTTCCTTAAATGGACTTAATTGTCAATTTTGGCATCCAGATAAAGAACACCGTCTGCATATGAAATGCTGCTGACATTTTCAAGCTTTAAAAATCCGTACAACAGGGATGTCAGTTCTTTGTCTGCAAGACCGGTTACGTTCACCATAAGGGAGCTGCCGTCTGTACCACCGGCAATTACGGAAGATGCCCGGAAAATAAATGTCCCGATTTCACCGGAAGCATTGAGTTTCAGCTTCATGTATTTTGCATTCGGGGCTGAAAAGAAATTTTCAAATGCTTTGCTGGCTGTAGCTTCGTCAACGGCAAAGGTTCCTGCCACCATTGTGAACAATAATGCCATTGTCAAAAAGATTTTCTTCATCTTAAAGTCCCTCCGTATTCAATCCCAGGGCTTTCAGCAGGTCCATGTCCAGGTCTTCCGGAAAGCGGTTTTTGCTTCCGTTTTTGAAAAGACCGAATCCGCCGTAATAATCCCAGCTTGTGTGGGAAATGCCTTTTTCATCCAAGAGCCTTGCAGTTATTTCGTACCATGCAATCCTGTCTTCGTGGGCTGCATATTTATTGTAGACACCGAATTCTCCGCAGTATACAGGCACATTCCTTTTCTGAGAAAATTCCACATACTGGTCAAAGAATTGCGCCACTGCTTCCGGAGTTCCTTTTTCTGCATAGTTGTAATCTTTTGAAAAATACCATTTTTCGGAATCCGTAGGCGATTTAGGCAGTTTTGGCATACGGGCTTTGTCGTAAGGAAACGGAATTCCTTTAAGACGTTTGATGTCATTCCATTCTGCACCCTGATGGGTAAAGAGCATTGGTTCATAGAAATGGAATGTGTAAATCAGTTTCGGGTCACCGTAATCAGGAAGTTCCTTTAATGCTGCAAAAGAATTCCAGTCGGCACCACCTGCGATTATGTAATGTTCAGCATCATGTTCCCGTATGCATTTGATTACGTTCCCAAGGACTTTTGCCCATTTTGAATTTGCAATACCATGTGGTTCATTCATTATTTCGTAGCAGATGTACTTTGTAGAACTGCTGTACCGTTCAGAAACCTGTCCCCATATGGCAAGGAGGATTTTTTCGATTCCATCCTGGGTTTTAGTTCCGCCTGCCGTATTGTTGTGGAAATCAAAAATGACATAAATCTGGAATTCTTCAGCCCATGTGGCAAGGTCATCCATGATTGCGAAAATCTTTTTATTTATTGTGTACTTAGGTTTAGGCCCGCAGAGCAGTTCAAAGTGAATCGGAACGCGGACGACATCGCATCCGAGTTTCTTTATGTTTTCAAAATCCTTTCTGGTAAACATATTCCTGTCTACATCCGCCGGTGTACGGAATTCCATCCAGTTTGAAAAATTGACGCCTCTGGTAAAAGGAGCCGGGATTGCCTTGCCTTCTGCAAATGCGGAAAGGGAAGCCGTCATAAAAATAACCTGTAATAAAAATAGAATCTTCTTCATATAAAGGATGATAACCATGAAATGTGCCCAGCGCAAGTACGGGAATTGAAAATCCTCCGGAAATCAGAGATTCCCTTAAACTGGAATGTGTGCTACAATCCTATGACGCATTCCAAGTTGGAAGATGCCTTTAATCTGATAATTTTCTCTTAAGTGAGGTGGATATGAATATTTCTATTGTAGGAACAGGTTATGTAGGATTGGTTTCCGGTACATGTTTTTCTGAAATGGGAAACCATGTATGGTGCATTGACATTGACCAGAAGAAAATCGACAGCCTGAAAAATGGAAAAATCCCTATTTATGAACCGGGACTTGAAGAAATGGTGCTCCGCAATCACCGTGAAGGCCGCCTTGATTTTACTACGGATTATGCAGAAGCAGTTCCGGAAAGCGACATATGTTTCATTGCCGTTGGTACGCCTCCGGGGGAAGACGGAAGTGCAGATACCCGCTATGTCCTTGCAGCAGCAGAAAGCATTGCAAAGCACATGTCCGGATATACAATCATCGTTGACAAGTCTACTGTTCCGGTTGGAACTTCAGAAAAGGTTCGCCAGGCAGTGCAGAAAGTGCTGGATGGCCGCAGTGATAAAGCAGGAATTGAATTTGACGTAGTTTCAAATCCTGAATTCCTTAAGGAAGGTGTTGCCGTAAATGACTTTATGCGCCCTGACCGTGTCGTAATCGGAAGTGACAGCGCCCGTGCCGAAGAAATGATGAAGATCCTTTATGAGCAGTTTACATTGAATGAACATCCGATTATCTGCACTGACCTGAAATCAGCAGAAATCATAAAATATGCTGCAAATGCCATGCTTGCAACCCGCATCAGCTTCATGAACGAAATTTCAAAGCTCTGTGACAAGGTTGGCGGTGACGTACGTGCAATCAGGCAGGGCATCGGAACTGATTCCCGCATCGGAATGAGCTTCCTCCATGCTTCCTGCGGTTACGGCGGTTCATGTTTCCCTAAAGACGTAAAGGAACTGGTGGCAGTAGGAAAGCGCAACGGCATCGAAATGAAGATTGCAGCTGCCGTCGAAGAAGTAAATGATGAACAGAAACACGTCATATCTGACAGAATCGCCGCTAAATATGGCGAAAACCTGAGCGGTATGACATTTGCATTGTGGGGACTTTCATTCAAGCCGGAAACTGATGACATGAGGGAAGCTCCTGCAATTACAATCGTTACGGAACTTACAAGGCGTGGCGCAAAAATAAAGGCATATGACCCGGAAGCTTACGAAATGGCAAAGCATTACCTTTCACACATTCCTTCTGACGCAATTTCATATGAACCGGACATGTGGTCAGCCCTTGACGGAAGCGATGCACTTATCCTTGTGACTGAATGGAAGCAGTTCCGTTCTCCGGATTTCAACAGAATCAAGTCCCTCCTTAAAGCGCCGGTGATTTATGACGGCCGCAACCAGTATGATCCTAAACTCATGAAGAATCTTGGCATCGAACTTCATTGTATCGGCCGCGGACTTGTGTGAGGCATATGATGTATAACAAGAAAACCGTATTGGTTACGGGCGGAGCCGGCTTTGTAGGTTCCCACCTGTGCGCAGAACTTTTAAAGCGTGGCAACCGTGTAATATGCATGGATAATTTCTTTACAGGCCGTGAACGCAATATTGCACCATTAAGGGCAAATCCCGACTTTGAAGTGATGGTTCATGATGTGACATTGCCGTACAGCTTTTATGTTGATGAAATCTTCAACCTGGCTTGTCCTGCAAGTCCTCCGCATTATCAGCGTGATCCGATTTCCACTTATAAGACCAGCATTTTCGGGGCTTTCAATGCCCTTGACCTTGCTGATAAATGGCACGCAAAGGTTTTCCAGGCTTCTACATCGGAAGTGTATGGTGACGCACAGGTTCATCCGCAGCCGGAATCCTACTGGGGAAATGTAAACCCCCACGGAATCCGTTCCTGTTATGATGAAGGAAAGCGTGGTGCGGAAACCCTCTTTTTTGATTATCACCGCCAGCATGGGACAAGGATAAAGATTGTCCGCATATTCAATACTTATGGTCCGAACATGAATCCCGAAGATGGCCGCGTGGTTTCAAATTTCATCATACAGGCATTGAAAGGCGATGACATTACGGTTTACGGTGACGGAAAACAGACCCGCAGCTTCCAGTATGTGGACGACCTTATCCGTGGTTTCCTGTGCCTTATGGACAGTGATGATTCAGTTACAGGCCCTGTAAATATGGGAAATCCCGGTGAGTTTACAATGCTGGAGCTGGCAGAAAAGGTTATTGCCCAGACTGGCAGCCGCTCAAAGATAGTGTTCAGGGAGCTTCCCGGTGATGACCCGAAGCAGCGGAAACCTGACATTACCCTTGCCGGACAGCTTTTCGGATGGAAGCCGGAAATCCCGCTGGATGAAGGCCTTAAACGCACCATAGAATATTTCAAGGCATTTGTATGAATGCCTCCTGAATAATGACTTCCCTGTACGGACTGGTACTCCCGTTCTGTGCAGGGATTTTTTTTGCTTTGTCCAGCTATGGTTGTTGATTGATGAGGAAGTTCAACATAACGCATCGGAATCAGTCCTGATGTTGAGAAGGACCATGTAGAATTAGTGGAAAAATTAAACACGCAGGTGCATTTTTCCACGGTAATGCAGATTTTTCACTAACGTTTTTTCAACCTCGGAATCCATGTAAAAAAAGTCAAAAAAAATATAAAAAAAGTTTGACAATAAAAAAAAGGTGTGACATACTGAATATGTTGCGTAATCGAACACGCAGATTTTTAAGTTTGATTATGCCCGACTACTGATTTTTGTGTTTTTTAATTTTTGGAGGAAAAAATGAAGAAAATCGTAACTGTATTGGCAGCCTTTGCATTGGCTTGTACATTGTTCTCTTGTGGCGGCGAAAAGAAAACAACAGCTGCTGCTGCATCATCAAAGAAAGTTGTAGGTGTTGCAATGCCTACACAGTCTTCAGAACGCTGGATCAACGACGGTGCAAACATGAAGAAACAGCTTGAAGCAAAAGGCTACAGCGTTGAACTTCAGTATGCAGAAGACGACGTTCAGATGCAGGTTTCACAGATTGAAAACCTTATTGCAAAAGATGTTAACTGTCTCGTTGTTGCATCAATCGACTCAACAGCTCTCGTAAACGTACTTGCACAGGCAAAGCAGAAGGGAATCCCTGTTATTGCTTATGACCGTCTCCTTATGGACACAGACGCAGTTTCTTACTATGCAACATTCGACAACAAGGGTGTTGGTACAGCAATTGCAAAATATATCGAAGAAAAGAAAGCCCTTAAGACAGCAAAGGATGAAGGCCGTTCATACACAGTTGAATTCTTCATGGGTTCACCAGATGACAACAACGCTCTGTTCCTTTATAACGGTGTAATGGAAGTTCTCCAGCAGTACCTTGACAACGGTGTACTCGTATGTAAGACAGGACGTACATCATTCGAAAAGACTTGTATCCTCCGCTGGTCTCAGGAAACAGCACAGCAGTGGGCAGAAAACTACCTTTCTGGATTCTATGCAAACGAAAAGCTTGACATTGCTTGTACAGCATTCGACGGATTTGCTTATGGTGTAAAGGCAGCTTGTGAAGGTGCAGGTTACAAAGTTGGTGTTGACTGGCCACTCATCACAGGTCAGGATGCTGAACTTATGGCAACAAAGAACATCATCGCTGGTTCACAGACAATGTCTATCTACAAGGATACACGTCTTCTTGCTTCAAAGTGTGTAACAA
Organism: Treponema sp.; assembly: GCA_045616425.1. GTDB lineage: Bacteria > Spirochaetota > Spirochaetia > Treponematales > Treponemataceae > Treponema_D. The sequence goes on along the minus strand of JAZLGS010000017.1, from coordinate 29,865 downwards.
TGGTTGAAGCTGTTCTTGAAGGTGCTAAGCCAGAAATCAACGATACAACACAGTACAACAACGGTAAGCTCGTAGTTCCATCTTACCTCTGTACACCAGTTGCAGTTGATGCAGACAACTATAAGTCAATCATCATTGATGGCGGATATTACACAGCAGCTCAGCTCGGACTGTAATAAAAACTTGTTGAATCTCTGAAAATTACGGTTTTTAGAGATTTGATACTGATGGATTCCCGGAATGTCTGGTTCCGGGGTGCATTCCCCCATTTGACATGACGCCGTACTGATATAGCTCCAGGATATGTTGGTGCGGCGTTATTTTTTTCCCTACTGACCAGTTGCGGGGTTCAGGACTCCTTCTGGCTGATAAAAAAATAAAGGATGTAATAATACATGGAAGATATTATCCTTGAAATGGATCACATCATAAAAGAGTTCCCTGGCGTAAGGGCTCTTGATGATGTTACATTCAAAGTAAGACGCGGTGAAATCCATGCGCTTTGCGGTGAGAACGGTGCCGGAAAATCAACCCTTATGAACGTTCTTTCCGGAAACTATCCGTATGGCACATATTCCGGCGATATTATTTATAACGGCGAAACATGTAAATTCCATTCAATTAAAGACAGTGAAGCAAAAGGCATCGTAATCATCCATCAGGAACTTGCGCTCAGCCCTTATCTTTCTGTTGCAGAAAATATTTTCATGGGTAATGAACAGCTTTCTATGAAAGGTGTCATTGACTGGGAAAAGACCCGCGTCCGTGCCCTTGAAATGCTTTCTAAAGTTGGACTTGCGAATGAAGATATAAATGCACCTGTAAGTTCCCTTGGTGTAGGAAAGCAGCAGCTTATTGAAATTGCAAAAGCTCTTGCTAAAAAAGTAAACCTTCTTATCCTTGATGAACCTACAGCATCACTGAATGATGAAGAAAGTGCCCGTCTCCTTTCCATCCTTGACGGATTAAGGAGTCAGGGAATTACCTGTATCATCATTTCCCACAAGTTGAATGAAATCAGTTACATTGCTGATAAGATTACGGTTATCCGTGATGGAAAATCAATTGAAACCCTGGAAAAAGGGGTCGATGAGTTTTCTGAAGAGCGCATCATAAAAGGAATGGTAGGCCGTGAAATGACCAACCGTTATCCACCGCGCACCGACTGCAAGATTGGTGAAACGATAATGGAAGTAAATGATTGGAATGTTTATCATCCAGATGATCCTGACCGCCATTTCATCAAGAATGTATCGTTCAGCGTAAAGGCCGGTGAAGTAGTCGGTCTTGCAGGTCTTATGGGTGCAGGACGTACTGAACTTGCCATGAGTATTTTTGGCAAGAGCTGGGGACAGAAAATTTCCGGAACAGTAAAAATGCGCGGTAAGGAAGTTACGATTAATTCTGTAAGGGATGCAACTGATAACGGTATTGCATATACTTCAGAAGACCGCAAGAACTATGGTCTCGTCCTTATTGATGACATCAAGCACAATATGACTATGGCTGCATTGCGCCGCTTCTTCTCAAAACGGGGAGTGGTTGACAGCAATGAAGAAATCGTCAAGGCAGAAGAATACAGGAAGCGTATTAATGTCAAGACTCCTTCCATCAACCAGTGCGTAGGAAACCTTTCCGGTGGAAACCAGCAGAAAGTCGTACTTGCAAAATGGATGCTTACACAGCCTGATGTACTTATCCTTGATGAACCGACCCGCGGTATTGATGTCGGTGCAAAATACGAAATCTACTGCGTAATCAATGAACTGGCAAAAAGCGGAAAGGCAGTCATTGTAATTTCTTCTGAAATGCCGGAAATCATCGGTACCTGTGACCGCGTATATGTAATCAACGAAGGCGAAATTGCCGGAGAATTGCAGAAAAATGAACTTACGCAGGAAAATATCATGAAATGCGTAATGAAACATAACAGCTCAAAAGGAGACCGCAATGGAATTAAATAACCAGCTTGAAAAGAAAGTTGTAAACATTGATGTTAAACAGTATGGTATGGTAATTGCACTTGTTGCAATTTTCCTGCTTTTCTTAATTGCAACCGGTGGAAAAAATGCTTCACCGACAAATATCAATAACCTTATCATGCAGAATGGATATGTTGTCATTCTTGCAGTCGGAATGCTTCTTTGTGTTCTTACCGGTAACGTTGACCTTGGCGTTGGTTCTATTGTTGCCCTTTGTGGTGCTACGGCAGCCATCCTTGTAGTTGACATGCATGTGCCTGTTTTTGTTGCATTTGCAGTTGCCCTTCTCGTTGGTATTTTCAGTGGTGCTTTTGTAGGATTCTTCATTGCAAAAATGCACATTCCGCCATTCGTTGTAACACTTGCTTCCATGCTCATGGCCCGCGGTCTTACATATACGATGCTTAAGGCTCAGACAAAGGGTCCTACTCCTGCATTGTACAACCTGATTGGTGTAGGATTCCTTCCTACATTGAAGATTCCTTTCGGCCACGTAGGTCCAAACCGTGTTCCTGGAACCCTTGACCTTGTTTCAATCGGAATTGCAATCATTGCTTCTGTATTCATCGTGCTTTCTGAAATAAAGGCAATCAAGACAAAGAAGAAGTATAACTTTGCTACAAATCCTGTATGGCAGGTTGTAGTTAAGGAAGCAATCATCCTCTTTATCCTCTGGTTCCTTATTTACAAACTTGCACGTAACAATGGAATTCCTAACGTTCTCGTGCTCATGGTAATTCTTGTTGGTGTATATCACTTCATTACAAGCAATACAGTTGCAGGACGCCAGATTTATGCTCTTGGTGGTAACGAAAAGGCAGCCCGCCTTTCAGGTATCAATACACGCAGCGTATTCTTCTGGGTTTACCTCAATATGGGACTTCTTTCAGCAGTAGCTGGTATCGTTCTTTCTGCCCGTAACGGATCTGCAACTCCAAAAGCAGGTGACGGTTTCGAACTTGATGCAATCGCTTCTTGTTACATTGGTGGTGCAGCAGCTGCCGGTGGTGTTGGTACAATCATTGGTGCAGTTGTCGGTGCCTTTGTAATGGGTATCCTGAATAACGGTATGTCCCTTATCGGTTGGTCGACAGACCTCCAGAAGGTTGTAAAAGGTGCCGTTCTCCTTGGTGCCGTTGTATTTGACCTTATTTCAAAGCAGAAGAAGAACTAGTTTGAACTTCCTTCTTTGAAAATGCTTGGCTATGTAGGATTTTTTATCAATATACGGACATAGCCAAAAATGTTTTAACCTCCCAAGGGTCACAGTGCGTTGCATTGTGGCCTTTTTTTTGCAGTCTTTTCGTATCGACGATTCAGGTCTGAATGCTGAATACTGCAGCGGGCAAAAAAAATCCCTGATGGAAAAACATCCGTCAGGGATCAAGATTTTCATTAACAAAAACTTTATGCATCAATTGCAAAAAGTGCTCCAGCTTCCGGCCTTGCTCCTGCCAGCGCAAATGGAGAAGTCTTTGCAGCTTCCATAGCCTGTGCAATCTGGTGCTGGTAATTCTTTATAAGTACATCCGCCTGCTCATTACTCATAAGGGAAGCTTTTTCTTCCATTGGTGTAGACTTTATCTTAGTCAGATTATCAATAAGAGTGTTAAGGATTTTGATTTTTGTAACCGAAACTCCATGCTGTCCTTTTCTGGCAGCCACTCCTGAAATATGGTCAAACTGTGAATAAATCACAGCCGACGGTTTTACAGGTACATAAAGCTTACCTGAAGCTCCACCCGAGATGTTATAACTGTATACATTAATACTGCTCGATACCATTTTTTTGCCCCTCACTTTATATATCGGATGCAGGGTAAAAAAGATTAGGAAAAGATTGAATGAGGTACCGGGAAGCTGTACTTCGAAGGCGTAGTTGTCTAAGGGGAAACCTATGGGGGGGGATACCTGGCTCCCATTTTCCAGTACAGGAGCCTGTTCTTTTTCCGTCGCCGGGACCCGCTATTTTATTAATGTGCAGATTTTTTAGCAACACTATAGCCGGACATAGCTTTTCTTTTTATGCGGGCTACATATTCTGCCGCAGCCATTCGCTGAACCTTATGTCTAGCGGTTTCTGGTTGTTTGCATTTGTTGAAACGTCATTGATATATGGAATTACGACATTCTCTTTGATTTTCTTCCATTTTTCAGGATAAACCGGTGGCGCCTGAATGTAAGCGGCAACAGGAATGTTTGAAAGCAATGCGCCGTAATAAACCGGGAAAATCCTTTCGTTGACGCTTTCAATTGAAGAAAATCCTCCTGCAATTCCGAATGTCGCCGTATCAAGATTCATGGTCATCTTTCTTTCCATCATGGCTTTCTGTGATTCGTCGCTCATGAACCAGACAATAAAATCCTGTGCTGCGCCATAATTCCGGGATTCTGAATATATGCCCATCATTGTCATGTCATCTTCTGCAACAATTTTGTCATTGTTACAAATCCATCTGAAATCCAGAGAATCCAAAGTTTCCGGTGGAAGGGAAAGTATCTGGTTGCTGGTAGAATATGAAAACAGGCATCTTCCTGAAGTAATCTGTTTGTAATATGGTGTGTACAGATAACGGAATTTAAAATCCTGTTCACTGTGAAAGCTTCCATTTATCGTATCAGTCCAATCCTTTATAAAGTCCTGAATGTTTGACAGTTTTAGCCTGTCATAATAGAATTCATTTTCTTTAAATTCAAAATCAAGGCCGTTGGATTTTAAAATAAAATAGAGGAAATCCTTGTTCCAGGTGGGTCCGAATCCCATGACAGAAAAACTCTTGTCTTTGTTCTGCTTGTTGAATTCACTGGAAATTTCCTTTATCAGTGGAAAGGAAAGCAGGTGGTTGTCGTGAATGTATTCGTAATTATCTACTGAAAATATAAGTGCCGGCAGGTTGAAGCTTACAGGAATCAGATATTGCTTTCCATCTTTCTTTCCGGCATCAAAAAGGGAAGGATAGAATTTTTCTTCTGAAAGACTGCCACTGGCAAAAATCCGGCTTAAATCCTTAAAATATTTACCGGCCATTTTCTTCTGCAGCCATGATGCAACGATTATATCCGGTACTTCTTCATCTTTTGCCGGAGGAAGGTCAATTGCCGGATTTTCTTTGTATATGACGATTATCTTCTGGTGCTCATTAAGGGAATTGTAAAGTTCAGCATATGAAATCAATTCGACCCTGTCAGTCCAGAGTATAAGGTTTCTGTTTTCTTTTTTTTTGCACGAAACAAAAAGTGCTGAAGTAATGGCAATGGAGATTGATAGTATGATGGAAGAAAATCTGATGCTGAAATGTCTGTTCATAAAAATCCACCTGTTTTGTGGTTGCCTCTGGAAATATCTGATGATGGCAGCGAAAAAAAAAGCCGTCTGCAAAATCCCTTTGGTCCTGCAAACGGCGCTGCATGCATCAGAATTGTGGGAACCGGTACCCTTATATTACAGTTCTTCTGCTGCCTTGTAAATCGTTGAGTAAACTTCTTCAATCTTGTTTTCGTCAAGGCTTGAGAAAGCTACGCGGAGTGTTTCAGAATTGATTGAGACGGTTCCGATTCCGTAGTCATTAAGAATCTTCTTTCTCAGAACTTCGGCATCTTTACCATTTACCTTAAAGCTCATGAAATAACCTGAGTTGAAAGGAAGCGGTTCAAGAACGGAATTTGTATGTGTGTCAACGAAATTCCTTACTGCCCGGTATCTCTTTTCAAGGATGTTGCGTAATGCAAGTTTCTGGTTCTCAAATTCAGGATCAGAAACAGCCTTAAGGATCAATGTCTGTGAAGGTGTAGAAGCACATGAAACTGAGGAACGGATTGTTCCCATAAGTTTTGTCACAAGAGCCTGATACTGTTCATCAGTCATTCCTTTTGATGCAAACGTAAGGAATCCTGAGCGGAATCCCCATACAAAATCTTCTTTTGTCGGGCCGTCAATCTTTACTGCAAGGATGTTTTCATGAAGGTCAGATGTCTTTGCAAAAAGTGATTCAGGTTCAATGTCATTTTCATAGTTCAAGCCGAAATATGCGTCATCGCTGATGGCGAGAACCTTTGCACCTTTTTCTGCAACATCTTTGAGGATTTCACAGATTTTTACGGCTTCATCATGTGTCGGGCTGTATCCGGAAGGGTTCTGCGGGAAATTAAGGATTACGCGTACGCTTCCGTTTTCTGCTTCCTTCCTTACTGCTGCTTCAAATGATTCAATGTCAAAAGCTCCGTTCTTGAAGATATTGAACATGTGAAGTTCTGAATTACGGCGTGCTTCCGTAACGAGTGCATAATTATCCCATGAAGGATTTGCAGCAAGAAGAGGCTTGCCTTCATCAATGAAAAGGTCTGCAACATATGAAATACCTGCTGTAAGTCCTGGAACTACTACAGGAAGTGAAAAATTTTTATCTTTAAGTGAAGGATTCTTTTTCTTGAGAGCTTCCTTCCAGAATTCCCTTAGCTGAAGGTTTCCGGCAGTCGGTGCATATGCAACAAGTTCTCCGGTTGTAAGCTCTGGAGCATATTTATGGATTGATTCCAGCATTGCCGGTTTTCCATCAATGACGGTCATTCCGATCGTACCGTTTGCTTTGTGGCCAAGTTTCTTTGCTTCACCGCTCTGAGCTATGATTCCATTTGGAAAATAAATGCGTTTTCCAAAGTTCGAAAAAAGTGAGAAGGCTGTTGTACCTTCCAGTACATTGTTTAATTCTTGTGCTAAAGGGTTTAACATGATAGAGTAAATTATCTATAAAATGAGATAGACTGTCAATTACTGAAATGCATAAATATGCAGTTTTAAGGGATAAAATGGAAAAAAATAACATTACGCAGGAAGACCTTAATTCCTGCAGGGAACTTGCAGATAAGTGCCGTGAAGAAGCATCAAAGAGGCTTGTAGGACAGGCAAAGGTCATAGACGGAATCCTTACGGCTCTTGTTGCCGGTGGGCATGTACTTCTTGAAGGTGTTCCCGGACTGGCAAAAACCCTTGCCGTAAAAACATTTGCAGAAATTTCCGGTCTGGAATTCAAACGCATCCAGTTTACTCCGGACCTGCTTCCGGCAGATCTTACAGGTACATTGATTTATGAACAGAATACGGGGAAATTCACCGTAAGGAAAGGGCCGGTATTTACTAATGTGGTTTTCGCAGATGAAATAAACCGGGCTCCTGCAAAAGTCCAGTCTGCACTGCTGGAAGCCATGGCAGAACGTCAGGTAACGATAGGCGAACATACATACAAACTTCCTGAACCGTTTTTTGTCCTTGCAACCCAGAATCCCATTGAACAGGAAGGGACATATAATCTTCCGGAAGCAGAACTTGACCGCTTCCTCATGAAGATTACGGTTCCGTATCCTTCTCCGGAAGAAGAAATGGCCATAGTAAGGACCTGTGGTACTTCGGAATCTGTTGCCGTACAACAGGTTTTCAATGAGCGTAACCTTAAGAAATGCCGCTCAATCCTTGACCGTATCGTATGTGACGATAAGCTCATAGGCTATATAGTTTCAATAGTAAACATTACCAGACCCGTAGTTTCAAAAGATTCAAAATCATCATTGGGATTTGGCAAGAATGCCGGTGATATTTCCCGTTTCCTTACTTTTGGAGCCTCTCCAAGAGCCGGAATCGCACTCCTTCAATGTGCAAAAGTTAAGGCACTGTTTTCCGGCCGTTCCTTTGTGTTGCCTGATGACATTAAGGCATGCGCTGTAGATGTACTGCGCCACAGACTTGTACTTTCGTATGAGGCTGCAGCAAATGGTGTTACAGCTGATGAAATAATAACCAGAATCCTGGATTTTACTCCGGTGCCGTAACATATGGCAGACAGACTGTTTTCCGACAGGGGTTCCCTTATAAAGCGGGAAGGCTTTATACAAAGGGCAGCATATCTAAGGATTTCCACACGTTCTCTTGCTACGGCATTACAAAGCGGTGCGTTCCGTTCACTTTATCATGGGCAGGGCGTTGAATTTTCCGGTGTCAGGGAATATCTGCGTGGCGATGATATCCGGGCAATTGACTGGAATGTTACAGCCCGTACTGCAAAGCCTTTTGTAAAGGTTTTTGAGGAAGAAAGAGAATTGCAGATATTCCTTATTGTCGACAGATCTCTTTCAATGTACGGCGGGACCCAGGGTAGGAGCCGTCTTGAAACTGCTTCCGAAACTGCGGCTCTGCTTGCCCTTGCTGCGGAACATAACGGAAATGCGGTAGGAGCCGTACTTTTTGGAAACCGGATAGAATTTTCATGCAAGCCGAAAAGCGGCCAGACCCAGACCATGTTCCTCCTTTCAAAGTTTGATGAATATCCTGAACTGGTTTCCAAAGGCTCCGTTCTTGAAAATGCCATTGCCGGTGCCGGACGCCTTCTTAGGAAACGGTCTCTCGTTTTTGTAATTTCAGATTTCCGTGTAAAAGGATGGGAAGATTCCTTTGCTTATCTGGCAGACCGTCACGATGTGGTTGCCGTAAGGATTACTGATCCTTCTGATTCCGTGCTTCCTGAAATGGGGAGCGTTGTTTTTGAAGATCCTGAAAAGCAGGTAAAAAGGATTTTCCCCACCAGTTCCAGGCTTTTCCGTTCCCAGTGGAAGGAAGAGGGCCTTATGCGGGCAAAACGCTGGCAGGATGCATGTGTAAGGCATGGCGGAGTGCCTCTTTCCATATCAACGTCGGATGACCCTCTCATAGAGCTTTCATCTTTTTTTGCAAAGAGGGAAATATGAAAAGGAAATTCCGTTTATTCCTGCTCCTGATTCCGTTTTTCATGCACAATATCTCTGCCCAGCTTGCTCCTGATTCAGCGCAACAGATGCTTGTCCCACCGGAGTCTTATGTAGGTGACAGTGTGGAATTGCGCTACACTTTCCGTAGTGCCGTTGATTTTTTTACGGACAAAAGCAACCAGTTCAATATGTGCATCAATCCTGAAAAGCTGCCTTTTGATTCAATTTCAGACAGATGCCTTATAAAGAAAATAGAATTCCAGCGTAACGGCATGGAATACTCGTTAATCATGACTCTTGTTCCGTGGAAGCCCGGAAAAATCCAGTTTCCGGGATTTGATTTCCTTTCAATTTTTGAACCGGAAAAACTTGCAAAAAATGCAGCTGCTTCGGATTTCCGCATACAGCTTGAGCCTGCAGAAATAAGCTCGATAGTTGAAAAAACTCATGAAACGCAGTTGCGTCCACCTGTTCCGCCTTTCGTCATTCCCGGGACTACCTACATACTTTTTGCCATAGCAGCTGTTTCTCTGGCAGCATTGATTTTCGTGCTGCGGTTCCTCTTGAAATTAAAGGACTTCCTTGAGTGGATTGAAAATATAAAATTGAAGCGCTTTTTCAGGAAGAATGCCCTGACTGCCATAAAAAAGATTGCCAGCCTCCAGAAGGATGTGAGCATTCATGATATTGATTTCTGTTCCGAAATACAGAATACGGTCAGGACATACCTTCAGACCCGTTTTGATTATCCTTTCTGCGCTGTTTCTTGCGCCGGCATTGCAGCTGCATTCAACAGCATTTCTGGTGGACTTCTTTCTGGCGAAACTGCCTCATGTGTTGAGGATGTTGCCGCCATATTCGTAAGGACGGACTATATCCGTTATGCCCATGATTCCATTGATTCACAGCTTTATCCACCTGCTGAACATCAGGCTGTACTGATGGATTATGAGCGCAGGGATATTACGGAAAGGGTCCTGAAAATCATTGATGTATTTGAAAAAAACGCAGACTGAAGGTGATGACCTATGAACTTTGACTTTATGAATCCGCTGGCGTTCCTGCTTTTCCTTGCGGTGCCGGTATTTTTTGTTTTCCGGAAAATCGGTCTTTTTTCCCGCATTTCCTTTCCGCTGACTTTTTCAGACTGGAACGGTTATGTATTTTCGTGGAATGACAGGTTCATGCGTTTTGCATCTGCAACAGCTACATTGCTGGTTCTTGCCGGTTTTACATGCGTCATTTTTGCATTAAGTGATCCTGTGGTGCATTATCAGGAAAAAGTATATACATCCCGGGGAACTGACATCCTTTTTGTACTGGATTCAAGTCCGTCCATGGCGGCCCGGGACATCAACGGAATGACCAGAATAGATGCAGCCCGTCTTGCCATAAAAACTATGGTGGAAAACAATTCAGGAGCTTCCTGCGGCCTTATTGCCATGGGATCAGAGGCTGCTGTGGTGGTTCCCGCAACTACCGACAGGAACATATTCTTCAGCCGCCTTGACTCAATCGTCATCGGAGCAATGGGAGAGGGAACTGCAATCGGTACAGGGCTGAGTTCTGCCGTTTTCCATCTGGCGGCTTCAAAGGCCCCCCGGAAATGCATTGTCCTTATTACGGATGGTGAAAATAATGCCGGTGAAATTCATCCTGAAACTGCCGCAAAACTGGCCGAAAATAACGGAATCGTGCTTTATTCTCTGGGAATCGGTACACGGGGATCTGTTCCTCTTGAATATGTGGATCCTTTTACTGGGAAAAATTATTCCGGCTATCTGGATTCTTCGTTTGATTCAGCTCCACTGGAAAAAATTGCCCAGATTTCCGGCGGCCGGTATTATGGCGTAGAAACCGTATCTGCATTATCTTCCTCTCTGGCTTCAATTGCAAAGCGTCAGGATGTAATCCAGAGTTATTACCTTAAGACAGTTGATACTTCTTATTATGATAAATGTATTCTTGCGGCAATAGCTTTTTTTGCGGCAGCATGGTTTGTACAGCGCATTGTCCTGAAACAGTTTATATAGGGTGGGGGCAAAGGATTTTTTATGACGGAATTTTCGATTGACAGGCCATGGGCTTTTTTTGGACTGCTTCTGCTTGTTCCTGCTGTAATCTGGGGACTGGTACTGTATCACAAAAGTGTGACCCATATAGGCAGCTTTTACTTTTCATCAAAAAAAGACGGCAGGAACAGGCCTGAGGAATTCAGAATCCGGCTTTTCTGGCGCTGCGTCCTCCGTTGCCTTTCCTGGGTAATGCTGGTTCTTGCCTATGCAGGAATTTCATGGGGAACCATTTCTACTCCTGTCCAGAAGACCGGGCATTCCATAGCAATGGTATTTGACATTTCCTACAGTATGACGGCAAAGGATGCACCGAGCGGCCTTACCAGGCTGGAAGCTGCTTCTGAATATGCAAAAATGCTGCTTCCACGCATTTCCGGAAATACGGTTTCAGCAGTAATCGCAAAAGGTGACGGAGTGATTGAAGTTCCGCTTACAGAAGATGTGAATGTGCTTTATTCGCTTTTTGAAATGCTGTCTCCATCAATGATGTCTTCTGCCGGATCAAGCCTTGGAAAGGGAATTGAAGCCGGATTGAAATCATTTTCTTCCAGTGTGGCAAGTGCGCCGGTAATATGGCTTTTTACTGACGGCGATGAAACTGACAAAGGCCTTTTGCCGGCTCTGGTTGCTGCGGTACGTTCAGGTACAGAAGTGGTGGTCATAGGTTTTGGTTCTGAACGTGAAACGGAAATAACTGCCGGTGACGGCGAAACTATGGTAAAGACTGCATTGAGGGCTGACAGGCTTGAAGAAATTGCTGAAGCTGTAAACAAAAAAAATGAAGTCGGAAAATCTGTAAAATTCATAAAGAAGGCAGGCGTAAAATATGTTGATGCAACCGATGTTGGGTCTGCAATAGCCGTCCTTTCTTCTGTTAATGGAAATGTTCCGGGAAAAAATAAAAAGTTTAATGATGCTGATGATGATAATTACATCCTTGCATATGAAGTCCAGCCTGTAAAGCGGCATGAAATATTCATAATACTTGCAATCCTGTTTTTTGGAGCAAGTTTTGTAGTCAGCGAATTTTCACCGTCAAAAATGAAGCAGAAAATGCTTCTATCGATGGTAGTAATTCCGATGACGTTTTTTACTTCCTGTTCAGAATCTTTTTCCGATGCAAAGAAAATACTGGAGTCAACATGGAACTGGCATCAGAAAAAATATGATCAGTCCGTTGCCGGATTCCTTCAGACTGTAGATTCGGCCAGGGCAAGGCAGGATTCAGATATGGAGCAGTATGCAATTTACGGGTTGTCCGTAACATACCTGGTCCAGAATGAAAAAGATGCAGCCATTGAGCGATTGAAGGAAATCTCTGCCACTGCACCGGATTCAATCAGGTTTGCTGCCTGTTACAATGCCGGAATCCTTGCCCAGCGTGAAGGTAATTTCGATCTGGCTGTGGAATGTTTCAAGCAGTCTCTTCTCATAAATCCCATGAATGTAGATGCAAAAATAAATCTTGAACTGTCAATGCATCAGGAAGAACGCCGCGTAAGGGAAGGTGAACAGGAAGTGACACCGGCAAGTGAAAATCAGGATGACGGCAGTTCCGTAGAGAAAGCCGTATTCAACAGGATAAAGGAAAATGACCGGAACCAGTGGAAAAACCACAGTTCGGAACAGCGTAATACTTCAGTGCTTGATTATTGACAGGAGTGTGTGATGAATAGAAGGAAGAATGTCTGGCTGCTTTTTTTAACATGTCTTTTCTTTTCGCTCCTGCCGGCATTTTCAGCAAGGGCAAAGAAAAAATTTACAAAGGACGATGCATCGCTCCTTGTGGTAAAGTCACTGGAAAAGATGAATTTTACTGCACAGGAAACCTGTTTTTTCCTTGAAATTCCCGAAATCCAGCCGTCCCGCATACAGACACAGATGCCGCTCCTGCCTTCCAACATTGGATTCATTTCATCCCGCCGTATGGATTATGTTTCAGAATCCGGTGAACATGGAACACGTCTTGAATACTGGTTTACGTTCCGTGAAAAAGGCTTTGTAACGATTCCACCTTTGGAAATTTCTGTTGATGGCCGGAACTATAAGATTCCTTTTGAAAAACTCTATGTTTACGAAAATCCAAAGACTGTAATGCCTGAAATGGTAATAAAGTTCAGCAACGGTAAAACAGTCAGCACGGAAAAAAAGAATGAAATTCTGGAACTTACTGCAGGCGAAAGTATAAATTTTGTTGTGTTCATACAATATGCAGTGCAGGTCCAGCAGTTTTCATGGACGCTTCCAAAAGATTCGCTGTTCCGTGAAATCCAACGTTTCGAAATTACAAGAGGGGTTTCCAGAGGTTCTGTCTTTTCTCCCGAAGAAATTCCGGTTGCAGAATTTGAGTGGGTTCCCCTTGCTTCCGGTGAGACCAATCTTCCTGCAATCCAGATGAAGGTAACTACATATGCAGGACGCCAGACAGATTTGTACATGCCTGAATGCCGGATTGCCGTAGGTAAAGCCACTGTTACTGCCGGTGTTGAGGATGAAGAGCCTGAAAATGAAATCTTTGGTTATGCCTTTTCGCGGAATTTTGAAGATGAAATAACGGACAGCAAGGTACCAGGCTCCTTGGAGGATTTTGAGGAAATTGCCCGCCTGCGTTCCCTTGAGCGTCATATGTTCCATATAAATCCTGATGTCAGGAACCGGCGCATTTTGAGTGAACAGAAAGTCGGCATCAGCAATGCTTTGAATGAACCAAGTGAACCTTTGTGCTCCCTTCTTTTTTCATTGTATGCACTTTTCCTTGTCATGGCAATACTGCTGTTTGTCTTTAAGAAGAAAGTAGCGGCCATAATCTGCATTTCCGTTGCCGGTTGCTTTGGTGTGCTTTCTATTTTTGCCGGAGTGCGTACAAATGAACTTTATGGCATAGTTACCGGTGGTTTCATCAGTCCTGTGCCGGAAGATTCTGCCCTTACAACATCATCTGTAAGTGGTGGAAACCGGGTCCGCATTGTGGAGGAAGCCGGAAACTGGTATTATATAAAGACAATTGATAATGGTGGATGGATAAAAAAAGAAAACATCATCCTTATAAGGTAGGCTGACATGTTGTTTCGGAGTGTAATTTAACAGGGAGGATTTATGGATTTTGGTGACATTCTTAATCAGTGGGAAAATCAGAAGGTAGAAACTGTAAAGAAGCAGAAGGAATCAGGTAAAAATCAGGTTTCCCACAAAAAGGCAAATGCTCCTACTCCGGAAGAAAAAGAGGCCATGCGTCAGGGATATTCTTATGAACAGCAGATGGAGCAGGATTCAAAGCAACGCATAAACCCGATGGAATTATGGCTCAGGCGTTATGGTACAATTGACAAAGATAAGGAAAATGACCGCGTTTCACAGATTGAACAGCTGGAAAGCCGGGAACACCTCCGTACCATGAGGCCTGATGCTACTGTGGATCTTCATGGCCTTACACGGGAAGAGGCGGAAAAGAAGCTTGACCGTTTTGTTGCAGACTGCCTGCGCCGCGGTTTGAAGAAAATCCTCATAATCCACGGAAAGGGGATACATTCCAATGGTTCAGATCCGGTTCTTGGCGAAATGGTCCGGAAATTCATTGAAACTGATAAACGTCTGGGGTCGTCAGGCCATCCGGGCCGGGCACAGGGAGGAAGTGGAGCCACATGGGTAATCCTCCGTTCCTGAAAAGGTAATTCCAAAAATTAAAATTTTTAGAATTAATTATTTGTAACATTGAACTTTTTTTAGTATTTTAGAATAGTATGGAAAATTATTACGATATCCTTGGTGTACAGAAAACCGCTACAGCAGAAGAAATAAAAAAAGCTTACAGAAATCTTGCCTTGAAATATCATCCTGACAGGAATCCTGGAGATGCATCGGCAGAAGAGAAATTCAAGAAAATAAATGATGCCTATACAGTGCTTGGAGATGAACAGAAAAAAGCCATGTACGATGCAGGTGGAATGAACAGTCAGAATTATTCAGGTTCATACGGCTATAATGCAAGAAGTAATCCTTATGCCGACGCTGAATCTTACGATCCGTTCTATGATTGGGCAAATTCTTATTCTTCATCAAACGGAAACAGACGTTATTATTACCGTTACAGCGGCCCGGAATTTTACGAACAGAAAATGACGAAAGGGCAGGCTTTTTCAATGATTATAACAAAAGGCCTTGTCGCATTCCTTGGACTCCTTTCATTGCGTATTTCCATATGGTTTTTCCCTATCGGGCCGATAGTGAGCCTTTTTGCAATGGTGAATGGTGTAACAGGCGTGCTCCGGGGATTCCGCCATCTTTTTGCGTCAGAAAAATAGCCTGAACACGTAATACCGGTGCAGGCAAAAAAAAGGACTGCGTCCTGCAGTCCTTGACACGCTGTAAATAAATCAGCGCTGGCGGAAGATAATGCGTCCTTTGTCCAGGTCATAAGGTGAAAGGGCAACTTTTACGCTGTCACCTGGAACAATCCTGATGTAATGCTTACGCATTTTTCCAGAAAGGTGTGCCATAATGATATGACCATTCTGAAGTTCGACCCTGAACATTGTGTTTGGGAGGGCTTCTTTTACAATACCTTCGACTTCGATAGCTTCTTCTTTAGCCACAATTCCTCCAAAGTAAAAAAAACGCATTTATTTATGCGAAAAAAGTTGTTTTTTTGGCAATTTGTGCTTATATTAGTATCTACAAAACAAGAAAAATTGTCAACATGGAGAATGAACTATGACACAAGAATTCATTGATGAAATGAAAAAGGTTCTTACTGAACAGAGGGATCAGATTCTTGCTTCACTTGCAGAACAGAGCGACGAATTTAAAAGTCTTATTTCTAGTGTAGAATCAGGCGACGAAGCTGATATTGCTTCTGATGTAGTAGATAGAAATATGCTGGATTCCCTTGGTGCACAGGCTGCCCAGAGACTTGAACTGATTAATAATGCACTTGCCCGCATTCCTCAGGGAAAATATGGACTCTGCCTTGCATGTGGAAAAGAAATCCCACAGGCAAGACTTGAAGCAATTCCATATGCATTCATGTGCGTGGACTGCAAGGCTCAGGCAGAACGCCGTCACCGCTAGCATTTTTTGACTATGTCCGTACTTGGCGTTGCTGATTGATGATGAATCTCGATATATCGACGTTCTGATTGGAGAGTGCACTCCATGCTGATAAGGACTGTGCAGGATTAATGGTAAAACCAGCTGCTTAGTGATCTGCAGATTTTTTAGCAATACTTCTTTACGGATATAGACTTCCTTTTTGCAGCCATTCATGAAATCCTCATGACAATGGCTGCATTTTTATTCCTTCTTCCGTAAGGTATGCTGTTTCGCGGTATCCGGCTTTCCATGCTGCTTCTTTTGCCCTGTCAAATGCAAAATCCAAGGTTTCTGCAGAATGGCTGTCAGAAGAAAGGGTTACCGGAACTTTGTTTTCGTACAGATAATCAAGGAATTCTTTTGAAGGATATACATCATCAATGCACTTTCTTGCAATTCCACCGGTATTTATTTCTGCGATTATTCCCGCTTTTCCGGCTGCGATGGCTGTTTCTTTTATTTCCCTGCGGTACCATTCGTCATTTTCATCAAAAAAATTAAGGATGCCGTTCCTTTTCCTTATTACATCCGGGTGACCCCATATCTGGAATCCGCCTGCTTTGAGCATTTCCCGTTGGGCTGCATAATACTCGCAGACTGCCGTTTTTCCGTTTCCTCCGTAAAGCTGGTCAATTCCGCTTTTTACATATTCAGCAGAGTCGTCAACCGTCATAAAGCCTTTTTCGTTTATAAGGTAATGGACTGAACCGATGAGGTATTCCGGCTTAAATTCATTGTACTGGCCTGTCATATCCTGTGACATGCCCCGGATGTATTCTGCTTCCAGACCGCACATTATCTTTATCTTCTGGCTGTATTTTTCTTTCAACCGGCGTATTTCTGCAAAATAAGCATGGTGTTCCTTTGGCTGTATGTGCCATGTTGAACCGTGGGGATACATGCTGTGTCCCGAAAATCCTATTATGTCAAAGCCGGCATTTACTGCGGCCTGCACCATTTCTTCCGGTGTACCGTTTCCATCACAGAAAGTCGTGTGAATATGATAATTCGTCTTCATTATTGCTGCCATGTTTTTCTTTCCAGATTTGAGAAATTTCGGAGAATTTCCTGAATTCTGCTGAAATAAAATCCAGTTCCTTTAACAGTTCGTCAGTGTCTTGGGCATGAGCCGCCTTATTAAGCCTTTCGCCATGCTTTGAAATTGAAATTGCAGAAATTGTGGCGGCGCTTCCTTTTAAAGTATGTCCGATACGCCTTAATTCTTCAAAATCCTTTTTTTCTATGCTGGCTGGAACGCTTTTTATGAGCATTGCGGTCTGTTCTTCAAAGTCTTCAATAAGCTGGATTCCAAGTTCATGATTCTGGGAAATGGTATCTTCAAAATCCTTTTCGTCCCAAACAACTGATTCCGGGGAATGCTCGACATTTTCTGTCAGTGGAGAATGCAGTGAAGTGGAAAATGCATTTTTCCATTTTAAGATGACTTTTTTAATGTCGCCGCTCTTAAATGGTTTGGGGAGCACATCATTCATTCCGCTTTTCTGAAACAGTTCGTAGCTTGGAGTGTCATTGTTGGCGGAACATGCAACTATTACACCGCCAAAACCGGCACTGCGCAGTTCCTTTGTGGCATCGATTCCGTTTTTACGCGGCATCTGGATGTCCATGAAAATAATATCCAGTTCAGGGTGTTCCATGGCAATTTCAACGGCTTTCTGTCCGTCTTCCGCCTGGAATACTTCTGCTCCGAATCTGTTGAGGAATGACATGGTAAGCTTCCGGTTTACCGGATGGTCTTCTGCAACAAGTATCTTTACTCCAAGTGCAATAAGTTCCCCGGTAGAAGCAGGTGGCTGCAGTTTTGTACTGTCCTTCTTATTGATCTGTTCGTATTCCTTTAACTCAATGGATTCAGAGAATGAAGTCGCAAGCAGTTTCTTTAATTTTGTCCGCTTTACCGGTTTATACAGATATCCGTTGAACCAGTTGAGCATTTTCATTTTTGCTTCCTGTCCCATCTGGCCTTCCGGAACCGTAAGGTAAAGCTTTACATTATTTATCTGCCGGTCGGCGTTGATTAATGTTGCAAGCCGCCAGCCGTCCATCTTAGGCATTATCATGTCGATGAATACAATGGTAAATGGCGTATCTGCCTGTGCTGCCAGGGCCATCATTTCAAGTGCATCATCACCGTTGCTTGCCGTACTTACATTGCTGACTCCAAAATCAAGGAGTTTGCGTTCAAAACTTTTTCTGGCCAGGAAGTTGTCATCAACGATAAGGATTTTTGTATTTGGCGGAACAGGAGAGTCCATTCCGTCATCATTGGCTGCACATACAGTTTCCACATATGGAATCGTAAACCAGAATATGGAACCGCCAGCGGGATTGCCAGTGACGCCGATTTCGCCTTTCATTGCTGTTACCAGTGATTTACAGATTGAAAGTCCCAGTCCTGTTCCGCCATATTTTCTTGTAGTGGAACGGTCAACCTGGAAAAAGTCTTTGAAAAGCTGGCTTTTTGCATCATCAGGAATTCCTATTCCTGAATCTTCAACTTTGAAAAGCAGATTTTTTTCGGAAGGCTGTTCAACACATATTCGGATGTAGCCCTTTTCCGTAAACTTAACTGCATTCTTTACCATATTAAGGAGTATCTGATGTATGCGGGTCGGATCACCTTCTGTAAACCTTGGAACGGAAGGCTCAATATCCGTTACTATTTCCAGACCTTTGTTGAAAGATTCAATACTTACGAAATCGGTTACTTTTTCAACTAACTGCCTGATGTCAAATGGAATTATTTCCAGCTGGAAACCTTTTGAACGGATTTTTGTAAAATCAAGTACGTCATTTGCCAATGCAAGAAGCACATCTGCACTTACCTGAATCTGATGCAGGTATTCAAGCTGCTCTTTGTCCAATGGAGTTGAATGCAGCAGTTCCAGCGATGCGGTTATAGTCTGTATCGGGGTACGGATTTCATGCAGCGTGTTTGCAAGGAATGAAGCGGTTGAATAAAATGTATCGTTTGTTTCAGAGTTTTTCATGTAGAATTTCCATTGCTTTCTGTATTATGGCTTCAGGTTTCTGAGGCTTTACAAGGTAGCTTTTTGCACCAAGGCTCAAAGCCCTTACGACATATTCCCTTTGTGTTGCCTGAGAGTAGATGAGTACAGGAACAGGTTTTGGTCTGTTCCTTAACTGCGTAAGGATGTCAAGTCCGGAAGCACCCGTCATGAATATGTCAAGGATTACAAGGTCATAATCCTTTGTTGCAACGGAATTGATGAAGTCTGAACCTGTGCTGAACACGGAAGTTTCGGCGCCGATATTGGCAAATGTTTTCTGCAGGATTGTGCGGATTACATCGTCATCATCAACAATTGCAATGTTAAGGAGGCTTCCGGACGTGATTTCAGATTTCTGAGCCTCATCGGAATCAGCAAGGAAACGCATCTGCACGGACTCTGCTGATTCTTCCTCTTCATCAGAAGTGAGGATTGTGTCTGCAATTACGTCCGTAATGTTGCTGGACATGTTTTTTGCATCCACTATGGAAGTAAGTGCTTCGGCCAGATTCTGAATTACCTTGATTCCGTAATACTGGGGATGGCCTTCAATCAGGTCGGCAATGAAAGTGTCAAAAGAAAGTATCTTTATGTTTTTCTTTATAACGCGTTTGTCATAGACCAGCGTATCAAGGAGAAGCTCAACGTTAATTCCATCAACAAAGGAAAGCGTAAGATTCGTCATCATGACTACAAGCTTCGGATTTTTGATTTCATACTTGTCTATCATTTCTGCAATCTTGTATTTAAGAAGTGCAATTTTTTCGCGGTTAAGGCCTTGGGCAATTTCAACAAAAATGATGTTGTCATTATGATGGATTTCCAGCACGCACTGGGTGGAGTCCATGGAAAAATTTGCATTCAGTATGCGGCCGATGGATTCAAAGAAGATGTCGAATTTTACCGGTTTTGCAAAATATTTTACTACGCCGAACTGGACAAGGGCTGCGATTTTTTTCCGTTCAAGAATCGGTCCCGAAATTACAATTGGAATTGTTTTTGCATTCAGGTTGTTGTATTTTTTCTGAAGGAAATCCATCAGGTCTGCAAAGGAATTTTCAATGTCGATTATTATGAGGTCAGGAAGGGAAGTAATCATTTTTGTAAAGGCATCACGCTTACCGGATGCGGTTTCCACTTCCACATTTTCCATGGCCAGTTTTTCTGTCAGGAATTCCCTGAAAAGAGGGGATGCGTCTATAATCAAAACTCGTTTCTTTTGAACTTTCTTACTTTCCATGACATATATTTTAACTATAATCAGTTAACTTTTCAATATTTCTTGTAAGCTGCCGGATGGTATGATAAAATGGTGCAGTATGGGCTTTTTGGGATGCTCATCAAAATAAGGCTATATCCGTAAAATGTGTTGCTAAAAAATCTGCATTACCGTGGAAAGGGTGCCAGAACCCTCCGGTGCAACAACTTGCAATGTCGGAACCTGTCGCATTTTCCACTATCATGCAGTTAATTTTACCATTAATTCTCCATAGCCTTCATCAGCATAGAGTAGAAGTGTTTCTTTCAGAACATCGATACCTCGAGATTCTGCAACACTATAAACGGATATAGTCTGAATTTTTATAGGAGTTTAAGATAAATGCACCGCTGAAATAGCGCGGCACTTTTATCTTTGCAAATCTGCAAAGCAGGTTTTGCCTATTGAATTGTCCGCTCACGCGGACGCTAAAAAATCATTCGCAAAATTGATGTTTTGCTCATGGACTTTTTATAGGAGTGTATATGAAGACGGCGGTTGTTTTTCTGGCAGATGGATTTGAAGAAGTTGAAGCACTTACACCTGTGGATTACCTCAGGCGCAGTAAGGAAGTTGAAGTCATTACGGTGGCTGTTCCTTCTGCAACCATGAATGATAAATATATTGTAATCAGTTCCCACAATATTCCTGTAATTGCGGACATGTGCTTTGAAGAATTTAAAGAACAGCTTTCCGGTGAAGCTGCAGACCTCGTTTTCTGTCCGGGTGGAATGCCTGGTTCAACAAACCTTGCTGCCTGTCCTGAGGTGATTGACTATATAAAGAAATGTTTTGCAGCTGGAAAATATGTATCTGCAATCTGTGCAGCTCCGGCTGTAGTCCTTGCAAAGACCGGCGTACTGAAAGGCAGGAAGTGGACCTGCTATCCTGAAATGGAAAATGATGTGGAAAAATTCTGTGGAACTGAAGCCGATGTAACTGATGTCCTTCTGGGCAGTGTTCATGTTACTGATGCTTTTATGACTGATGGTAATGTAATTACAAGCCGTGGTGCCGGCACTGCTGAACCTTTTGCAATGGAACTGGTGCGTCTTTTGTGCGGCGCAGAAAAAGCTGATGCATTAAAGAAAGCAACCTGCCAGCGGTAAGACGCCGGGGCGTTGCGGGGGCGGCGTATGAGCTCCCCGCAGAAGGGGAAGCGTAAAAAAAAGGGGTGCACTTCAGTGAAGTGCACCCCTTTTTTTGGAGCGGGGGGAAGGCTTTCCCCACCTGCTTTTATTTTCCGATGATATCTCTTGCGAGAATCTTTGCAATGTTAGGACGTTTTACCAGGTCGCCTTTAAGACCTTCTTCCCGGGCCTTGTTTACATAATCCTTTGACTGGAAGCTGTATGTAAAGTTTGTGTGGACATCATAAGTTCCCTTCATCAATGCAAAGGCATCTTCTGTCATGACGAGTTCTTCGTCTGTAGGAATTACGAAAATCTTTGTTGCAGAATCGTCAGCGTGGATGTAAGTTTCAGCGTTACCTGTGAAACTCCATTCGTTGCGCTGTGGATCAAGTTTAATGCCAAAGCCTTCGAGACCTTCTGTTGACTTTGCACGGATGATAGGTCCACGTTCACCAACGCCTGCTGTAAATACGATTGCATCTACGCGGCCAAGTTCAGCTGCGAATGCACCAATATATTTCTTGATGCGGAGTGCTTCCATTTCGATGGAAAGCTGGCAGAGCTTGTCGCCCTTTGCTGCGTCAATTTCGATGTCGCGGCGGTCAGAGTATTTTGTCGTAATGCCAAGGCATCCTGATTTCTTGTTCAATGCAGAATCCATTTCGTCTGCTGTCATGCCTGTCTTGCGCATGATGTAGAATGGAAGTGCAGGGTCAAGGTCGCCGGAACGGGTTCCCATTACGAGGCCTTCGAGTGGTGTGATACCCATTGTTGTGTCGTAGCACTTTCCGTTCTTTACTGCACACATAGAAGCACCGTTACCGATGTGGCAGATGATTACGTTTGTATCCTCAGGTTTCTTTCCAAGAAGTACAGAAGCACGTTTTGCAGTATAAAGGAAAGAAGTTCCGTGGAAACCGTATTTGCGTGCAGCATATTTTGTGTACCATTCACGTGGGATTGCGTACATGAATGTTTCTTCCGGCATTGTCTGGTGCCATGCTGTATCCATGATTGCAGCGTGTGGAACATTTGGCATAACCTTCTGGGCAGCTTCAATACCCATGATGTTTGCCGGCATGTGGAGAGGGCCAAGGTCGATTACTTCGCGGAATCCGTCAAGAACTTCCGGTGTGATGAGTACAGACTTTGTGAATTTTTCACCACCATGAAGTACGCGGTGTCCTACAGCTCCGATTTCATCCATTGACTTGATTACGCCGACAGCAGGATCTGTAATTTCCTTAATGATTAATTCAATTGCTTCTTTGTGAGTAGGGCACGGGCTTTCAATTTCAGTCTTCTGTCCTTTTGCTTTGTGGGTAATGCAGCTGCCTTCGATACCGATGCGTTCTACAACACCGTTTGCCATAACTTCTTTGTTGTCCCAGTCATAAACCTGATATTTTGCGGAAGATGAACCGCAGTTCAATGTTAAGATAACCATTGGTTGCCTCTATAAGAATAAAAAATAAAATAAGGGCATTTCAAAAAATTGCTTTTTGGAAATGTCTGCCATAAGTGATTTGGTTATTATAAAACTATTGGACGGAAGTTTCAATTTATTTGGAAAAAAATGTACTAACGGCTGAATTTTTTTGCTATGTCTGTCTGTAATGTTGCTGATTAACGCTGAACCTGGACGCAAAGCATCTTATGATGTGGAAAAAATCTATGCAGAATAAGTGGTAAAATTAACTGCGTAGTTGTGAAAGAGATTGGGACGCAGATAGGGGCGGACGGCAACGGAGTCTCCAAGAAATTGTGGTGTGCACGTTGCCTCTGGGGGATACAAGGCTTCTGAAGGAGCCGGCTTTTTTACCGTTGCTGGGACCCGCTTTTTTTTAGTAAAATGCAGATTTTTAGCAACACTTTTGATGGACATAGCCATTTTCTTATTTTTCTTCCAATGAATATATCGTGTGGTACGGCAGTTGTGAGAGTTTTTTTAATGTTTTGCCATCATTTATGATGATATTCATGGATTCGTCATTCTGGTTTATGAAAACACAGGGAAAACTGTCCGGATGATGTTCCAGAATTTCTGTAAGGTTTGTTACGAATGTTACATTTACTCCGTCTGGTAAATATGGAATAAGACATGAATACTTCCATGTTGTGTTACCACTTACGAAAACAGGAAGGTTTTTTAGTTCATTCAAGATGCTGAAATTCTTAATGCCGGTATCATCCAGATGGTCTACAGGCCTGTTTTTCTCTGATGCAAGTACAAGAAGGAAAAGAGCCGGTATAATGACTCTTATTTTTTTATATTCAGTCAGTGTAATGAAATTTAATGCAAAGACTGCACATAGTGGAGCCGTATAGTGAAATGTTTTTGTCGGAACATAATATATGATAGTCCAGAACGACAGGGCACTGATTGTGATGACCACTGTCAGGGTAGTGTTTTTACCATTTTTAAAATATCGTATCAGATTTATTATGCAGAGAATGAAAATGGAAGCGTAATATAATGTGACTGGAATACTGCGGGAGCAGGTTTGCATGATTCCGGATTTAATTGCATGAAGATTTGATGCAGTATTTGAAATATCCATTTTTGAAGCTGCTTCCATGCCTCTGTACCCCATGTTGCCAAAGTTAAAATATAATAATTTTGCAATAACAAGGCTTGTTATGAAGATTGTGATGAAGAAATTCAGGAGGTTCCAGTTTTTCTTCCTTATAAACATAATTATAATTGTAAGTCCGTAAAATCCTATAATGATTATATTTAAATATGCAGCAAGCATGGTGAATGAAAGTATTGCAACACCGGAAATGAAATTTTCTTTTGTTGATGTTTTTCCATTTTTGAATTCTGTTTGCAGAACACATGTTACATAATAGGTGAGGATTATTATAAACGTCTGCTGTAATTCATATGGACGCAGGAATAAAGTAAGGGAAATGCTTTGAGGCGTGATGAATGCAAGTAAAAGGATTATTGAAATAATCAGGTTGCTGTCAGAAAAACGTCGCAACAACAATACCATAAACAGAAAAGAAATTGTGAAAAATATAAGGTTTAGCATGCAACCTTTTTTCAGTATGTGATTTAAGTTGTTATTTGTATCGCCGGTGAACCATAATCTGAAAAAAGAATAATATAAATTTGTATGCGGACTATCCCGGTTATTTTGATGCATATGGAAAATATCAGCAAAGGCATCTGTAACATCTGGATTATCCCAAAGTGACATGTTCTTTAATTCTTCACCAGTGTATTGATGATTAAGTTCATAATTTTTACCCCAGAATCCGTATTCATTTCTATTACATATAGCAATTGAAAGCCCTTCATCCACATGCATGCTTTTTTTCTGGCTTATGTAAAATAATCTTATTCCAAGAAGTATTGTAAAAACAATAATGAGGTACATCCACAGTGTCTTTGCGTTTTTTATATTTTTTAATTCGTCTTTTATTTTGATATTGTCATTTTGTGTTTTATAGAATATGGGATAGGTTGAGAAAGAATAATAGCAAAGAAAGCAGATGGCGATACAGATTTTTTTTAAAAATCCTTTTTCCATTGCTATTAAATTTTCATGCCATATTTCATGACTTAGATTGCGTCCTGTATATTTTTCACCAATGTGGATTATGAAATCTCTGACTTGTGGAATTAGGAGTGCAAGTGAAAAAAGGGTGATCATGACGCTGATGATTAACAGTATTTTTGCAATTCTTCTGATTTCAGTTTTAACTGACGGCATTTTTTATTCCTTTATTTTACATTTGATTGATGGCAGATTCTTTGTTACGTCGGATGTTGAAAATGAATGGGTTTTAAGAACAGTCATTGCCGCGGAACGAGCAATGGCGATGTTCCGCGGCAATGGAATTTGTCCATTCCATTGCCTAGTGTACACTAGGCAGATTTTGAACGGGGTCTGAAATTGTGGTGCGTTTTTCTGGCGGATGGTTGCAAAAATCGAATCTGTGCGACAAAAAAACGCAAATTTCAGGCTGCATGATGGCAATCAGACTTTCCCTGTTTTGTTTGATTTATAATGATTATCAGTATATAATTGTGTAGAAATTGGAGATTTTTATGAAGGCTTTTTATATTCTCGTTGTTGCTTCTGTCCTTGTTTTTTCAGGTTGTGCGTCCACATCCCTGGAAGAAAAACCTGCAAAAATCATTACGATTACCGATTCAATGATGGCTCCTGTTACGGAAGAGGTGTTTCCAGTCATGGTCAGCAGGATAAATAAAAACTGGACTAACAGGAAAAAGAAACCTTCTGTGATAATTTATTTTGGGTATGATTACCGTACTGGAAATGAACAGGGAGTGACCAAATCCTCAATGTGGCTTCAAAATGACCTTGAGATGAAATTTGTAAATTCTGAAAAGTTCCGGATTATTGATAAGTCAAATCTTGACCGGCTTCTGAGAGAAAAGCGTTTTCAGCAGTCGGGTTATGTAAGCGATGAAGAAATAAATGATATTGGGCGTGACCTTGGCGGAAACTATATGGTTTTTCCAGTTATTGACAGATATAACCAGATACAGCTGAAGATTACGAATGTTGAAACCAGTGAGCTGGTTTACAGCTATACTCATAGTTTTGGAAAATAAATTTCGGGAGATTGGTTTTGCATTTTTTTATTGGATTTGTGGTTATCTTAGGCTGTTTTGCTTTGGTCAGGGAGTGCAGGCTTGACAGCTTGCGTTCAAATGGGAGAAAGGCCGGATATAATGAAGCCGTTGCATATGTAAAGAATGAGTACGACACAAAAATTTCAGAATTGAAAAAAGATTATGAGATGAAAATGGAAACAGAAAAGGCCCGGCATGAAAAAGCCCTTGCATCCCAGAAAAGAAAATACGAAGCCCTTATCATATCTGAAAATAAGCGCGGTGTAACAGAAGGAAAAAAAAGCCGGCAGGCAGAGGTTGAAGCCCGCATTCAGCAGGAATTTGAAGAAGCTGACTGGAATGATTTGATTTACATCGTAAATCAGGATTGAGTTTTTTACAGGTGTCAGACAGATGATGAAAAAAAGTAGTTTCCTGGTTTTTATATTGACTTTGTCGTTATCAGTTTCATGTGTGCTTCCACATGAAAAAGATGCTGCATACCGGGAAGGTTTTGGCAGCGGTTACGAGAACGGTATCAAGAAGACTTCTGCGCAATTAAAAAAACAATATTCAGAAATGGAGCAGGCTTTTAAAAACCAGCTGGAAAAGGAAAGACTGGATTTTGAGAATACATATTCGGCAAATGAAGCGCTCTATAAGCAGAAAGTGCAGGAGTCTTATGAAACGGGATTCAGGCAGGGGGAAGCTGAAAAAACTGTAGAAATCGATTCTGCCATAACAATTACTGAAAACAAAGCTTCCGGAAAAAGTAAAAAGAAGAGCAGAAAGGAAAACAGGTAATGTATATGAAGTTTTTTTTACATGGAAAATCCGTATTGAAACTGCTGCTGTTTTTGTCATTTGTTTTTATTGTTCTTCCTTCCGGAAAGAATTATGTACCTTTATGGGTTGGTAATAAAGAGGCAGTTTATCCCCGGAATGAATTTCTTTCAGTTTCAGGTACTGGTTCTACAGTTGAATCTGCCCGGATGTTGGCGCTGAATACCTTGTCCATGACGTTTAAGACGCAGACGAAAATTTTTAATGACTATGTAAGTGTTTTTGTCTCCAGCTCAGAAAATGGGAAATCATCAATTTCAAAAAATGAAGAACTCGTTCAAAATATAGATGTAATATCTGATGCAGAATTTTATTGTGTTGAATTTTCAGATTCATATTTTGATAAAAAGCAGGGAAAATATACAGTGATAGCTTACATTAACAGGCAAAAGGCAGCTTTGTATTATGAATCAAGAATAAAGCCATTGCTTCTCCAGATGTATAATTCCAAGGAAATTTCTTCATCGGTAAGAGAACCGTTACATAGGATAATGGAACTGCAGAATGCGGTCCTGCTTGGAAAGCTTGCTGAATCCTTTATACAGAATTCAATTATTCTGAATGATTATTATTTCAATAAATATGAAAAAGATCTGGCTGAAATTGCAAATATAAAAAACAGATTTGAAAAGGAAAAGAATAAAATAACTTTTTCTGTAAGATGCGCACACAAAAGAGGTCAGCCGGTAATTACAGGTCTGGCATCAATACTTGAACAGAGCGGTTTCATCAGTTCCAGAAATAATCCATCTTATGTAATCAATGTAAAACTTGATTTTATTGAAGAAAAATATGAGGCTGGTGATTTTGTAAGGCCTGTTGTAAATATTGAAGTTTCGGATATGTCAGGACGGGCTGTTTCTTCATATTCAAAAAATCATGTCCGTTGTACCCATTCTTCCATGGAACTTGCATATACAAGGGCAATACATGCTGTTATAGAAGACCTTGACGAGAACTTCCTTATTGAATACAGAGGTTTGTGACCTGCATCCAAGGCCTCTGGTGGTTCCTTTTCTCTGTATGGCGTGTTTTACACTTTTATGTTAAAATGACGTCAAATGGTTTACACGACTGACAAAGCCACCATAAGGCATGAAGATTTTACCGAAGAAGAAAGGAATTCGATAGAAGAAATTATTGTAAGTAAGAAAACAAAAAGCCTGCACAAAAAGGCCTTTGCCGGTTTTCTGTACTTGAAAAAAGTCACGTTCCTTGCGCCCTTCAAGCGGTGCGAAATAGAGATTTTTAAGGGCTGTCAGAATCTTAAAGAAGTAATCCTTCCTGAAGGTCTTAGCACCATTCCAATCCTGTTCCTGTCCGGCTCCGGGATTGAAAACATAAAAATTCCTGATTCGGTAGAAAGAATAGATTATGGCGCTTTTCAAAACTGCCCGGATCTGAAAGAGGTTGTCATTCCAGAAAGTGTTAAATGTATTGGAAGCAGTGTTTTTGAATGTGATTCGAGTCTTGAAAAAATCGTGCTTCCTTCAAATGTCTCATTCATCGATAAATTTGCATTCCGTCAATGTCCTGAAACACTTCAGATTATTGTTGAAAAGGATTCTGCTACAGAGAAGCTTTTACACACTGACAGGGCTCTTGAAATTGCCTACGATAGAAGAAGTGTTTTAAAGCAGGAAAAAATCAAGGAAATCAGGGAGGTTACGGTTCAAGCCTGGTTTGAAGCGGGCTGTAGTGAGCTTAATGTTAAGTTAAAGGTAAAGAATGCAGGCAAATTTATAGAAAACCGCTGGTTTGACATTTATTTCAGGGAAGACTTGTATCTGTCTTTTGAAGATGAACTGGCACAAACTGAAGCAATGGAAGAAAAAATCAGTCATTTTTTGAAGAACTCAAGGAGTTTAGAGAACAAAACGATGGTTTTGAAAATCTTGATGTTGAACAGCTTTTCAATTTAGGTTGCAGGCATCTTAGCAAAGCTTATTGGGAAATTTTCTGCAAAGGTAAAAAGACGGCAATCCATGCGTTGAAGAAGTATCGTGGAGTAAAAGATGATGTTCAATATCTTAGACTTGGAAATGAACATAAAGTCATATCTGGCATGGTTTTTGAGGACTTTTGGGATTTAAAAAAGGTTGTCCTGAATCAGGAACTGGAGACAATTCATTCACAGGTATTCTTGTACTGCGGTCTGGAGGAACTTCAGTACGCAGGTACTCTGGAGCAGTGGTCAAAAATAAAGAAAGCCAGTGATTGGGCGGAGGGGGCAGACATTGTTGTTGTAAAATGTACTGATGGAGATGCACCCGTCGAAAAGCTGCCCACATGACATGGACAGCCTTTTTTGGTGAACTTTATTCTATTTTTGCCAATTCTTCTTTTGCTTTTTTATTGCCATTATCTATTGCTTTATTATACCACTCTTTGGCTTTGTTCGGGTCTTTATCTACACCTTTACCATCGCGATACATATTGCCAAGATATATCTCACACCATGAAGTGTAAATATTGTCACGTTCTGCTCCCAAATTAAAAAGTCTTAATGCTTCTTCGTAATTGACCTCAGTTCCTATTCCTAAGAAATACGCCCCTCCTAAATAATATGGTATAGCAGATGTGTCTTCCCCTGCCTCTGTAAAATATTCAAAGGATTTTTCAATGTCTTTATCCACACCTTCTCCATAGCGGTACATAACTCCAAGTTTAACTAATGCATCCTCATAATCTTCTGATGCGCTTTTTTCATACCATTTAAAAGCTTCTGCATAATCTTCCTTATCGTAATAACATTGGCCAAGGTAGTAGGTTGTATATTTATCATCCAGGGCCTTTTTTAACCATTTAATGGCTTCAGCAAGGTCTTGTTCAACACCTTCACCATAGTAATATGAACGGCCTGTATAGAAACAGCCGTCTTTATCTCCAAGTTCAGCTGATTCCTTAAGATATTTAAATCCCATCTCTACAAGATCATCTGCATCCATATCTAAATAATATAACCCACGTCGTCTTAGAGCTTCTCCTTTTACAGACGAATCAAATTCATAGGCTTTTTTGTACCACTCTTCATCATCGTTCCGTTTTCCCATTTCCATTGCTGCTTTAGCCTGCAGTATAGGATAATCTTTACATTTCATTACTTTATTCAAGTATTCAGTTGCTTT
>JAZLGS010000016.1:0-83569 GCA_045616425.1 Treponema sp. | reverse complement strand
GATTTGGCATTCTGCTTTCCTCCTTGGTGTTACGCAATAGACTTGAACAATCTTATTGTACACCTTCGAGGAAAGCTTTTTTTGCTATAAGCAATTGCCCACCACCCGCATAGCAGGTGGTTTATTGTGAAAAATATTCCGCTTCGCTTCACATTTTTCACAGGCTCATGAGCCTAAAAAAAAACCCTTGGGTTAACCCAAGGGTTTTAAGCGGTAGAAGGGAGTCGAACCCTCGTCATCAGCTTGGAAGGCTGAGATAATGAGCCGTTATATGACTACCGCATGAACTATGTAAATAATATATAAAATTTAAAAAAGATTGTCAATAGAATTTCATAAAATAAACTTACTTATTGATTTTCAGTTCAATACATGCCATTTCTGCGACTTTCTGTTCAGCTTCTTTTTTATTTTTTCCTTCACAAGGTCCAAATTCTATATTTCCTAATTTTACCTTCATATAAAAAATCTGGTCATGGTCAGGTCCAGTCTTTTTTACAAGTTCATAGACAGGGCATTTCTGAGTTTTTTTCTGGTAATACTCCTGCAATAATGTCTTAAAATCCTTATTCCCCTTGTTTTCCTGCACTTTTCGTATCTCAGGAACAATAAATGAAAGCACGTATTTTTCCACAGCAGCATAGCCCGAATCAAGAAAATATGCTGCAATGACAGCTTCCATACAATCAGCAAGAATTGCCGGCTTTGCCCTTCCTCCACTCATTTCCTCACCATGACCGAAAACAAGCATTTTATCTATACCAATATCCAATGCAATCGGGGCCAGAGTCTTTTCTGAAACAACCATAGCCTTAATTTTAGAAAGTTCACCTTCCTGAATTTCTTCCATGTCTTCGTACAAAAATGATGCCACAACCATCCCCAGTACAGAATCTCCAAGAAATTCAAGTCTTTCATTATTCATACGTTTTTTTAAATGGCTTTCATTAGAAGAAGACCGGTGGTGAAAAGCAAGGTCAAGCAGATTAAGATTATTAAAATGTAAACCCAAAGGGCGGCAAAAATCCAAAAGTTCAGTTTTTCGTTCTTTTGAAATATTTCCAGAATTAAATAAAGCAGACAAACGCTTCATAAAAAACTCCAAATAAAAATGAATCATTGGCGGTACGTCAATTTCAATATACCATAAGCTTTATCTATGCTTGCAAATATGAAGCCGTATCTTTCAGCTACATATCAACAAAGCACATAAAAACAAAAGGTCATGCCGGGAAAATCATTATCTATGCCGTACTCCGATAGAAGCACCTGAAACAGCACCATTCTTAAAAGAAATTGTAATCCGCTCCCCTTCGCATAATTATGCTGAATGTTTTTGCATCCAGATATCAGCCCCCGCCGGCACAAATAAAGCAGCATCATACAATAATAACAAGTAAGAATTGATGCCCCAAATAACAGCTGTACCACGATGCATGCACTTATAAAACCATCAGCAGTTGTACATAACCTCTGCCAGACAGCTAGCTACATAAGGCCATAGAGAAACAAAAAAAAACACAGACCTGATAAACAGAATCTGTGTTTTCTGAAATTAAATTAAAAATTTAATTACTGAGACTGCTTGATGAAGTCGTAAGCATCTCTTACTGTTTCAAACTCATTTGCCTTTTCATCAGGGATACTTACACCAAGTTCTTCTTCGATTGCATAAACGAGTTCATAAGTATCAAGACTGTCAGCACCAAGATCACCACGGAAAGAAGAATCCAAAGTGATTTTTGATTCATCGATGTCAAGTTTTTCAGCAATAAGCTTCTGGATCTTTACAAATGTTTCGTCCATTTTATACTCCTCAATTCAATTAGCCGTTTGATTCAGGTGTAATAACCTGACGTCCACGATAAAAACCGCACTTTGGACATACGTGGTGTGAACGCACAAGGTTTCCACAGTTGCTGCATTCAACAAGTGTAGGTGCCTCAAGATGCATATTTACTCCACGGCGTCTGCGTGTTACGGCTTTTGATGTTTTCGCTCTAGGTACTGCCATATATAAACCTCACTATCCTATTATTATTTTCACAGAAGTAACGAACTTTATAATATATCAGTTTTACCCCTAGTGTCAACCCATTATACCAAACTTATTATGTTTGTCAAACACTTTTTAAAAAAATGTCATTCATTTTACCGTCACCGGTTTTCCTGCACCAGTAAGCTTTTCTGCCAAAGCCTTCTGTACGATTTCAGGTACCATTTTTGAAACATCACCTCCAAAACCGGCAAGTTCCTTTATCACACTGGATTTTACAGTAAAATACTGTGGTTCCGTCGGAATGAAGACAGTCTCAACATTGGAATTCAATGAACGGTTTACAAGGGAAAGGTCAAACTCATATGCAAAATCACTTGCATTCCGGATTCCACGTATCAAAGCCCTTGCACCGTTTTTTTCTGCATATTCTACAACAAGGCCGTCTGAAACATGAACGGTCACATTACCATAAGGTTTCAGCATCGTTTCAAGCATCTCTACCCGCTCTTCAGGAGTAAAAAGGTATTTTTTCTGCGGATTGACGGAAATCAATACATCAACCCTGTCAAAAAGCCCGCTTGCCCTTTTGACGACATTGAGATGTCCATAAGTCGGAGGATCAAAAGAACCTGGAAAAACTGCCGTTATCATAATGTGGAGAATAACAGATTTGACGAAATACTACAATAGATGTTATAGTAGGAGAATGAAACTAAATACTAAAGCAATATCTTTAATCATTTTTCTATCAATGATTTTTGCTTCCTGTCAAACCACAATGGATAAAAACAAACCGGAAGCAGAACCAGAACCGGTTGCCGAAGCATCAGCACCGGAGCCCGTAGCCGAACCAGAGCCTGTTCCTGAACCGGAACCAGTTCCTGAGCCAGAGCCTGTTCCTGAACCGGAGCCTGTTCCAGAGCCAGAGCCGGAACCAGTTCCTGAACCGGAGCCAGAACCAGTACAATCTAAGGAAGAACTTGAATATCAGCGTTCTGTAAAGCAGGTTGCAGTTTCAAGGGACACTTTTGAATCAGACAAAAGGCAGATTGTCCAGAATATTGAAGAACTCAATAAAATCATGACAGACCGCAATTTCGACGAATGGAAGAAATATGTTGATCCAGATTCGATTTCATATTGGTCGTCAAAGCAAAACCTTACAAAGGCATCAAAAAACTTGCCGAAGGAGTTGAACAAACTGCAGCTCACTAACCTGAAGGATTACTTCAACTATGTATTCATTCCGTCACGGAAAGGTCATCACGTTGATGAAATCCGGTATTTGTCCGAGACATCTGTAAAAGCTGTACAGGTAAAGGACGACAGCAGTGTTGTAGTATATTACAATTTCGTAAAGAAAAATGGAAAATGGCTGGTCGACATTCCAAGAATGTAGCCATGCAGTTTGGTATTTACATAAAAAACAATTGATTTTTTATCGTATGTATCATATAATTATGTGATTACACCGATAATCATAGAAAATTTTTAGTGTAATTTGAACCGCCGTTGGCTGCAGATTGCAATTAAATACTTGAATTCGATGCGTGACCGTTCCGCCGAATCTTTTCAAAAATAAGGAGGAAATAACAGATTCCATCTGTTGTGTACATCTATGAAAATTATGAAATCCTATGCCCTCGTTCTTGCATGTCTTTTTGCATTTACGCCTGTTTTTGCAGAAGAAGAAACAGAAACTACTGTTGAAAAGGAGTACATGAGCACAATCCAGGATGTTGTCATCACTGAACTTGCAAATTCAGATCAGAGGGACAACAAACTTGTAGCTCTCCAGTACCTTGAAGCAGCAGTTGAAAATGGTGAAACATCACCTGACATGGTTTCAGCTCTCGACCAGCTCGCAGGTGAGGGAATCAGTACCCAGAGCCGTATGAACGGAAGAATGATGAACAACTTTCCTGACATCCGGGCTAAAGCATGTGAAATCCTTGGAAGGGTCGGATCAGAAGATGCAGCTCTCACACTTAATAAAGTTGTAAAAGCAGACAATGAACCAATGGTTCTTTCATCAGCAATCCGTGCACTTGGTGATATTGGATATAATGATGGTGACAAGATTTCTGATACAATTGCATTCATTTCAAACAGATTTGAAGCATTGACACCAACAAGTTCACTTGCACTTGAAGTTGTAATTGCATACGAAAAACTCCTTCCAAATATTGAGAACAAGAAACCTGTAATCGATTCTCTTGGAAGGATTGCTACGGATTACCACTTTGTACAGCCTGTAAGAAAAAGAGCTTACGACCTTCTTCTTAAGATGAAAAACGGCGATTCGAAGAAGAACTAATATTCATATAGAAAGAGTTGCATAAAATACATTATGTTATATAAAAAAGAGTTGCAAAACATGCAACTCTTTTTTTTCGCTATAAGCTTTTTACTGCACCACCAGCAGGTAATTTATTTTGAAAAACACTTCACTTTTGCTAAAGGCTATATCCGGCTATAGTGTTGCTGTTTAATAGCGAACCTGGACACAGAGCCTCTTATGATGTGGAAAAAAGCCATGCAGAATAAGTAATAAAATTAACTGATTTTAAAAAAGTAGGACGTAGGTAGGGAGCGACGGCAAAGCCGGAAAATTGCGAAAGCAATTTTAGCGAGTCTCCGAGAGGCTATGCTTCGAAGACGTAGAGCTAAAGAGGGAACCTACATGGATACCTTAGCTCTTTTTCCGTCACTGGGTCCCGGTTTCTTATAAAATGCAGAATTTTTAGCAACACGTTTTACGGACATAGCTTTGCTAAATATTTTTCATTGGCCAAACACAAAAAAAAGGATTCTGTCGAAAATCAACAGAATCCTTATGGAAATGAGAGATACGGGAGTCGAACCCGTCACCTTCAGCTCCGGAGGCTGACGCTCTATCCAAATGAGCTAATCTCTCAAGACATATTAAAATTATATTCATAAAAAAAAACTTGTCAACAAGTAGATAATGTAGGACAATAAAACTATGGAACCAATTATTTTAGCATCTTCATCACCACGCAGGCAGGATATTCTGAAAATGCTCAACATTCCATTCCAGGTAATAATTCCAGGAATAGATGAGTCTTCATTTTCATCAAACAATCCTGAAGAACTTCCGGAAGTACTGGCAAAAGCTAAAGTACAGGCAGTAATAAAATCCAGACCAACACAACAGGTAATCGACTGGGTACTAGGAGCAGATACCGTAGTAATCCATGATTCAAAAATATACGGAAAACCAAAGAATCATGAAGAAGCATTTTCATGTCTGAAAGAATTACAGGGAAAAACCCATACAGTTGTAACTTCAATTGCACTGTACAATGGCAAGACTCACATTACAAATACAAAAACTGCAATTTCTAAAGTAACATTCTCACCTATGACAGACAAAGAAATAGAATGGTACGTAGAAACCGGAGACTGGCATGGCGCTGCCGGAGGATACAGAATCCAAGGGCTTGCATCCTGTTTCATCACGAAGATAGAAGGTACATCAAGTTGCGTTATAGGCTTGCCTATATGTGAACTTTATGATATCCTCAAGTCGCAGGGTTATTCTATTATTGATTAGCCTTACTGTCGGCATGTATTTTTCGTAGAACAATGTATGCTGATAATCTTCCGTACCTGTCTTTACAGGTTACGAGTAATAGAGTCAGGGGTAAAATTCTTAAATTTTACCGGTGAAGGAGTTAATCATGGCTGTTGTTACCATGAAAAGTCTGCTTGAATCTGGTGTACACTTTGGTCATCAGGTAAAGCGTTGGGATCCACGTATGAAGAAGTATATCTTCGCTGAACGTAACGGAATCCATATCATCGATTTGCAGAAGACAATCACTGCAATCAAAGAAAGCTATGAAGCAATCCGTAAAATCGCTTCATCAGGAAAATCAGTTCTCTTCGTAGGAACAAAAAAACAGGCACAGCAGGCAATTGCAAAAGAAGCAGAACGCTGTGGCATGTATTATGTAAACAACCGCTGGCTTGGTGGTATGCTTACAAACTTCTCTACAATCAAAAAATCACTTCAGCGTCTTAAGAAGATTGAAAAAATGGAAGTAGATGGAACTTTCGAAAACCTTACAAAAAAGGAAGTTTCTTCACTCCAGAAAGAAAAGGCTAAACTTGAAAAAAACCTCGGCGGTATCAAAGAAATGAAGGAACTGCCAGGTGCAATTTTCATCATTGATACACATAAAGAACAGATTGCTGTTGCAGAAGCACGCCGCATGGGTATTCCTATTGTTGCAGTTGTTGATACAAACTGTAACCCAGAAGGTATTGACTACCCTATTCCTGGTAATGATGATGCAATCCGTGCAATTACACTGTTCACATCAATCATTGCAAATGCAGTTATTGAAGCTGACAATGATGCAGGGCTCAAGATTATTGAAAACCTCAACGAAGATGAAGATGGAATACAGACAGACGCAGTAATCAAAAACGATGATGTTGAAATCGATGATTACAGCAACTATCAGCCAACAGAACAGAAAGAAGAAGATCTCAGGGCAGATGAAAAGGATAGCCAGGATCAGCTCGTAGACGAAGACAAACTTTACAAATAATTTCGGAGTAATAAAAATGGCAGAAATTAAAGCAGCTGACGTTAAGGCTCTTCGTGAGTCTACAGGTGCAGGAATGCTCGAATGTAAGAAAGCACTTATGGAAGCAAACGGTGATCCAAAAGAAGCAGCTAAACTCCTCATGGAAAAAGGCCTTGCAGCAGTAGCAAAGAGATCTGAAAGGGCAACTGCAGAAGGACGTATCTTTGTCCGCCAGAATGGAAATAAGATGGTTCTCGCAGAAGTAACTTGTGAAACAGACTTCGTTGCGAACAATGCAGACTTCATTGCCCTCGGAGAAAAGCTTCTGGACGTAACTTTCGAAAAGGGATACACACAGGTTGAACAGGAACACAAGGACATGCTTCTTGAGCTCGCAACTAAAATCCGCGAAAACATGACCGTTTCAAAGATTGAAGTTATTGAAATTCCTACAGGTGCGGTTGCTGCATCTTATGTTCACTCAGACCATAAGACTGCAAGTGCTGTAGTAATCAAAGGATCTGAAGACGCAAAAGCAAAAGAATTTGCTTATGATTGCTGTCTTCACCTTGCAGCATTTACACCAGCATACCTTACAAAGTCTGAAGTTCCTCAGGAATACATCAATGAACAGAAGGACATCTTTGCAAAGCAGATGGAAGCTGACGAAAAAGTTGCAGCAAAACCACAGAATGTTAAAGACAATATCCTTCAGGGAAAAATCAACAAACATCTTGCAGACATCTGTTTTGTTGACCAGATGTTCGTAAAAGATGACAAGGTATCTGTTGCTACAAAAATCCAGCAGGTATCAAAAGAAGTTGGTGCTACACTCGAATTTGGATCAATCAAACTCCTTGTTCTTGGAAAGTAACATAAAAATTTCTTTTGCATAGAAAAAGGCAGCCGGGAAATATTTGAAGTATACCCAAAACTTGAAGACAATTTTTGGAGGTACACTTCATATTCTGGCTGCCTTTTTTTATAGCTTTTTTTGATATCTGTCGCCGAAAGTTCTGCTAAAAAAAATACTACTTGTACCATTTCCAAATTATGGTATAATATAAAGATAAAAGTAAAATTTGTTATCTTTGGGCAGATTTTCTAAAATAATTTTATGAAGGTATTATATGGCTAATGAATCAAGCATGGCTCGCATGGAAAAGACCATTGCAGCACTTAAAGACTCATTCAACGGAATCCGTACAGGAAGAGCATCAGCATCTATTTTTGATAAAGTACGCGTTGATTATTACGGAACAAAATCGCCTATGAATCAGGTTGCAACCATTTCAATTCCAGAAGCCCGTACGATTATTGTACAGCCTTTTGATAAATCACTGATTACTGAAATTGAAAAGGCTATTCTTGTTGCTGATTTAGGCTTGAATCCTTCAAATGATGGAAAAGTAATCCGTATTTCTATTCCTCCTTTGACAGCTGACCGCCGTAAAGAACTTGTAAAGCAGGCAAAAGGTATTGCTGAAAACTCAAGAACATCCATCAGAAACATCCGCCGTGATGGAAATGATGAACTGAAAAAACAGCAGAAAGCTGGAGAAATTACTGAAGACGATCTTAAGAAACAGGAAGATGAACTTCAGAAGACGACTGATAAATTCATTGCCGAAATCAATAAGATTTACGAAGCAAAAGAAAAGGAAATAATGGACTAATGCCGGAGCTCGATTCTGAACATTCAAAACCAGTCCATATCGGAATAATCATGGATGGAAACGGACGCTGGGCACAAAAACGTGGCTTAATACGTACCGCCGGACATAAAGAGGGATTGGAAACAGCAAAAAAAATTGTAAAAGCAGCAGCAGAATATGGTGTAAAATATGTAACTCTATATACCTTTTCAACTGAGAATTGGAAAAGGACTCAGGATGAAGTTGGTTATCTTATGGGGTTGATAAAAACACATCTTAGGGCTGAATTTCAGTTTTACAAAGAAAATGGAATCAGAATCGAGCATATTGGAGATTTAAAAGGCCTTCCTTCTGATGTACAGAAGGAAATTGAAAAAGCAAAGGAAGAAACTGCACATTTTGCAGGGCTTACAGTGGTGCTCGCAATAAATTATGGTGCACGCAATGAAATATTGCGGGCAGCAGAACAGCTTGTGAAAAACTCATCAGAAATGCCTACAGAAAAAACTTTTTCTTCATTCTTTGATATTCCGGACCTTCCGGATGTTGACTTGCTCATAAGGACTGGAGGAGAAAAGCGGCTTAGTAATTTTCTACTCTGGCATGCGGCATATGCAGAACTTGTGTTCACAGATACTCTTTGGCCAGATTATACAAAGGAAGAGTTTGAAAAAAATATAGAAGAATTCAGTAGCAGAAACAGACGTTTTGGCGGTGTGAATAAATAGGGGTCGATTTTGAATAAAATTATACAACGGCTTTTAATTTTTTTTGTCGGGATTCCTGTAATATTAGGACTAGTCTGCATGGATTTTTTTGATCATCTTCCACTGAACCTGCTGCTAATCCTGTTTTCAGGTCTTGGAGCTGCAGAACTTTGCAATATTTTTGAAAAAAAGAATTCTGCACATCCCCGCCCTCTTTTAATTGCATTAAGCGTTTCGGTTGTTGCTTCTGCATACATAAATGCACTGGTATTACAAAGTGACAACTCAAATGGTGTCAATTCATGGCTCATTACAGATATTGCGTTCATAGTCGCAGAAATGATTGTTTTTGCGTATGAAATTTTTTCTGCAAAAACATTTGAATCATCAAATTCAAAACTGACAGATTCAGCATTCCTGATTTTTTATACAGGATATCTGCCGACATACATAGTCAGACTTTCAAATGAAAATAATTCAGTCCAGTATATTGCAGCTTTTCTGGTTCTGGTATTCATAACGGATTCAGCTGCGTGGCTTTTTGGAATGCTTTTTGGAAAAAACAACCGTGGGAAAATTGCAGCAAGTCCAAATAAAAGTGTTGCAGGTTTTATAGGCGGATACGCAGGCTGCATGGTATTCACATTTATAATGGCATTCATTTTCAAGTCATGCTTCCAGGCTGAACATAAAATACCAGCTTTACTGCTGCTCGGCTTTGCAGTTTGTACTGCAAGTATAATCGGAGATCTGGCAGAATCTGTATTAAAACGTTCAGCCGGTGTAAAAGACAGTGGAAGTATCATAATGGGAAGAGGCGGAGTCTTGGATTCGATTGATTCCATACTTGCAGCTGCCCCAATTTACTATACATTGATAAAACTAATGTTCACAACACGATAAAATGAAAAAAGTAGTTATATTA
Organism: Treponema sp.; assembly: GCA_045616425.1. Lineage (GTDB taxonomy): Bacteria > Spirochaetota > Spirochaetia > Treponematales > Treponemataceae > Treponema_D. The sequence goes on along the minus strand of JAZLGS010000016.1, from coordinate 73,724 downwards.
GGCAGCACGGGTTCAATCGGTTCAAATACATTGGATCTTATGCGCCGTCTTAACAGCAGATTTTCAGTTGCAGGACTTTCAGCAAATGTTGACAAAGTAAAACTTGATGAACTGTCAACAGAGTTTGGGTGCTGCTCTACCCTTACCTCAGTAGAAGGAAATGCTGGTATTGCCAGCCTTTTGGACCGGACAAAACCGGATATAGTCGTAAATGGTATTGCAGGTGCAGCAGGTCTGATTCCTTCAAAACTATGTCTTGAACGTGGCATTGATCTGGCCTTGGCAAACAAAGAAACTGTAGTCATGGCCTGGCCTTTAATAAAAAAACTCGCTTCTGACAATAATGCAACAATAATTCCTGTTGATTCAGAGCATTCTGCAATTTTCAACCTCATAAAACAATGTGGACGTGCTTCACTTGATGAAATCGTAATTACCGCCAGTGGTGGACCATTTAGAAACCTTTCTCCTGACGAACTGAAAAAAGTCACACTGTCAGATGCGTTAAAACATCCTACATGGAAGATGGGAAAGAAAATTACAGTTGATTCTGCTTCACTTGCTAATAAAGGGCTTGAAGTAATAGAGGCCTGCAGGCTTTTTGATATGCCGGCAGAAAAAGTAAAAGTCATCGTACATCCAGAAAGTCTGATACATTCTCTCGTACGTACGAAAGATGGAATGCTTTATGCCCAGATTTCAGATCCGGACATGAGGCATCCGATTCTTGGAGCATTATGTTATCCAGATGTAATTGACGGTGAACTTGAAAAGTTTTCATTGGGTGGACAGTCAATGACATTTTTTGAGCCAAGATGGGATGACTTTCCATTACTGTCACTGGCATATGATTCTGTAAAAAAAGGTGGAAGCTACACTATTGCATTTAATGCGGCTGACGAAATCGCCGCACATGCATTTATTGACGGGAAAATCGGATTTACAGATATTTCAAGAGTCGTTTCAAAAGTAATGAATCACGATTGGTCTTCAGAAGTACTTTCCTTCGACGATGTCTTTGAAAAAGACCGTGCAGCCAGGGCATACGCAGGAGAATTGATTTGAATATAATTATCGGACTCATTTTGCTGGGAGTAATTGTCTTTTTCCATGAATTAGGACATTTCATTGCTGCAAAGATATGTGGGGTGACGGTAGAATCGTTTTCCATCGGAATGGGACCTGTACTCCTTCATAGGACTGTCAAAAATGTAGATTACAGGATATCCCTTTTTCCATTAGGTGGATACTGTGGAATGAAAGGCGAAAAGGATTTTGCAAATGCCGTCGAAACAGGTATTTCAGAAATTCACGCAGACACTGACTCATTCTATGGTACACATCCATTAAAACGGGCAGCAATAGCTGTTGCAGGACCGGCAGCCAATATTATTTTTGCATGGCTTGCATTTGTAATCATTTCAATGAGTGGTTACGCATATTATACTACTTCCGCAAAGATTGCCATTCCTGACGAAGCTGATTTTTTTTCACCAGCACGGGAAGCTGGATTAAAAAGTGGTGACATAATCACAAAAATAAACGGAATTACCATAAGTGACTTTTCTGACCTTCATTATGAAATAGCCATAAGGCCTGATGAGGACATAAAGATTTCTGTAGACAGGGATGGGGAAAATCTGGAATTTACAGTTCATTCTTCAATCAACAAAAAAGAAGGAAACGGATTCATAGGTATAATGAGTACTGGAACATTTGAAAAGAAATATACAAAAACATATTCTTTCTTTCCTGCCATGTATCAAGGTGCAAAAGAAACTGGAAAAATGATCCACTCAACGATAAAAAGCATCGGTATACTGTTTAAAGGAGTTGATGTATCAAATGCAGTTTCTGGACCAGCAAGGATAAGCAGCATGCTTGGGGAAAGTGCAGTAACAGGATTTTCGGAGAACTTTAAAACAGGACTTGCTGTAACATTGCAGTTTCTTGCTTTAATCAATATTTCACTTTTCATAATGAATCTTCTGCCTATTCCAATACTGGACGGAGGAATCGTACTATTCGCATTGCTTCAATTCATTACAAAGAAGCAGGTTTCACCTAAAACCCAGTACAGTATTCAGAAAATCGGAATCGTCTTCATTGCCGCTTTGTTTCTGATTGGACTTTCTGGCGATGTAAAATATTTCATATCAAAATTCAGAGGATAAAAATGAAAAAAGTATTGAATGCATTCCTTCTCGGCGCATTATTTTCCATTCTGCCGCTTTCTGCACAATCCCGTTTTTCAACACAAGGACACAAAGGCAATGTAACGGCTGTTTTCAATGAAAATACGTCAGAAAATGCCTTTTTTACGGCAGGACAGGATGGTTTCCTCATCAGGTGGACACCCGATGGTCTGGGAGAACATTTCCAGCTGACAGAATATGAAATCAGGAATGCATGCATTTCACCATCAGGAAATGAAATTGCAGTGTACGAAACTGATGGTGGCATGATTAATAAAATTTCTGTATGGAACTGGAAAAATTTTACAAAAAAATATTCACTTACATTTAAGGACACTGTACTTTCATTAAAATACAGTAAAAAAGGAACTTACTTGATTGCAGCCCTGTCATCATCAGAAAGCCTTGTTTTCATAAATGCCACGACTGGGAAAATTGAAGAAAAAATAAAAGATGCTACTGGAATTATTTCATGGACAGAAACAGCTGCAAGCGAAAAAAATGTAATGTTATATTCGCCTGTTGGTTCTTTATCATACTATGACATGCAGACAGGAAAACTTTTACAGAAAAAAAATACAGAAAAAGGACTTTCCGGCCTTACACTTTTTGCAAAAAATTCGTTTATCGCAGGACTCAAAGATAATGAACTGTATGTCATCAGTGCATTAACAGGTGCAACCGTATATAAAATAAAATGTGGAAAACCTGTTATTTCAGGTGCTGATGATACGCTGTATTATCTCGATGGTGACGAAAAAATGCAGTCCCTTTATACAATACGGGTTACCGAGCAGGGAATCAAGAATCCTGTAATAATTAAAAATATCAAAGCAAATCATAGTAATTTAAGTACAGCGATTAAATACGAAAACACCCTGATTGCAGGAACAACAAAAGGCAATGTATATAAAAGCGATCTTTCCGGAGCTGAAAATCCTGTTGCATCAGAACCGGTTTCGAAGACGATGTATGACAACATAATAGACATGGCATACACAAATGAAGATCTTTACATACTTACAGATAAATATATTTATAAAACATCTTACCAGAATGAGGAGATGGATAAGATTCCTAATACTACAGGAATTTCAAAAATAAGTGTGCTTGATTCCAAAATCATTGCATGGTCAACAGAACGAAAGTCCCCTGTGTATGATGTTGACTTTAAAACAAAAAAAACACAACTGCTTTTTACATCTGAAAATGCAATACAATCCATAAGGCCATACAAAAGTGAAAGCTTAAACGGATTTGTAGTTCTGGAAGGAAATTCAACAGTCAGATTCTACAGCTTCCTCCGGAAGTCATTGCGTGAATTATACTTTGGTGCTGGAATTCAGGATGCAATGCTTTATGATGACAATAATCTTTACATTGCAAAAGTATCTTCTACAAAACCTGAATCGGCGCTGCTTCTGGTAAACACAACAACAAAAGAAACTGTGCCGGTAAAGACAACAGGAAACATTGCATATTCATTGACAATAAATAAGGAAAGATATGCTCCTGTTCAAATTGCCATTGAAGATAAGAGAACAGAAACTTCAGTTGAAAAAACAGATGACAATGCTTCCGACTCCATTCTGAATGACCAGAAACTGCCTGTTGAACAGAAAAAAGAACCTGAAGCAAAGGAAAAACTTCCACAACAGGTAAACTCACAGGGTAAGACAAAGGCACCTGCTAAAAAGAAAAAAAATCCGGTAAAACCAGTTGCAACTGTAAAACCATCTGTAAGTTCCAAACCTGTGGAAACAGAAAAACCTGTACACACAGCAGCTATGCAGAAACCGAAATCTGCAGTTGAACAAAAAAAAGTAAGTACAGCAGTCCAGAAAATCGATGGTGAAAATTCTGAAAAATACATTTACGGGATCATAATTACAGGAACAGCAGGAGAGTCCAAGACCTCTGTATTTGCGTACAATCATCAATCACAGGATTTTCTGAACCTCATTGAAAAGAATTCCGAAGATGGAAATGCATTTGTATCGTTCATATATCCACGGATATTTACAAATGTAGCTTCTTCAAATATTGAATGTACAAATCTTAAGACCAAAAAGCAGTTTACATTAAAAAGATCGGCATCTTTACCTGAAAAAATAGTTTCTGGAAGAGACAGAATCGCAGTATTGAACAGGGACGGCAGCATCACATGGTATAATCCAGATCTGCCTACCCCGCTTGCTGACTGGTATATTACAGAAGATGGAAAAATAATTTCATTCTAAATCATTTTATAATTGGCAAAAAAACACCTGCTTAATGAAAGGGTATGTCTGTAAAAAGCGTTGCTAAAAAATCTTTATTTTACTAAAAAAGCCGGCTCCTTCAGAAGCCTTGTATTCCCCATAGGTACGTGCACAGCACAGCTCCTCGGAGACCCGCACAAAACTCACCCCGTGAGTTTTGCCGGCTGATGCCGTCGCTCCCTTGCTTTTTTCCTTGCGTCCCATTTTTTTCAGCAATTACAGTTAATTTTACCATTAATTCTACATAGCCTTTATTAGCAAGGTGTACAGTTTTCTATCAGAACGTCGATATTTCGGGCTTCGTCATTAATCAGCAACACCATAGACGGACATAGCCATAAAAAAAAGCGGAATCAAGCGACGGAAAAAGAACCGGCTCTGCCGTCGTTCCCTGCCTGCATTCCGCTTTTTTTACCACATGATCGTTTGCTACACATTCTGCATGGCCTTTTTCCAAATCATCAGAACCGGTTCCAATAATCTGCATCGAGTTTTCTCATCAATCAGCAACACTATAGTCGTACATAGCTTAATGAAAAATGAAGGAAACCTCAAAACTTTTTTCAGGTGGTATTCTTATTTTCTATTTTCTTGCAAGGGCTTCTTCGTAAACCTTTACATATTCTTCAGCCGAAGTATTCCAGCTGAATTCTTTTGCCATCCCCTTCTGCTGCATCTTCTTGATATGGTCTTTTTTATTATAGTATGCATATACAGCCCAGCCGATCGTATCATACACTGCAGACGGAGTAAGGGCATCAAACATGAAACCTGTTCCATCGCCAGTTTCCTGATTGTAATTCTCAACTGTATCAGCAAGTCCACCAGTACGGCGTACGATAGGAAGAGTTCCATAAAGCAGGGAATAAATCTGATTCAAACCGCAAGGCTCATAACGTGAAGGCATTACAAAGAAATCACTACCAGCTTCAATCATGTGGCTGAGTTTTTCATCATAACCAATATAAGCCTTGAAATTAGGAAGTTTAGACTGAAGTGCATTGATTTCATTTTCGCACCATGCTTCACCGCTACCAAGTACGACAAACTGGATATCCATAGTCGTACACAGTCCGTAAAGGCATCCATAATTCGGAGCAAATAATTCAGCAATACCTTTCTGGTCTGCAAGGCGTGTAACAACACCGATTACAGGCACATCCGGATTCACAGGAAGTCCAAACCGTTTCTGCAGTTCAGCCTTACAAACTGCCTTTCCAGACATATCTTTTGCAGAATAATTTGCAGGAATATATTTATCTGTCGCAGGATTCCATGCACGGAGGTCTGCACCATTAAGAATTCCACGGACAACATCATGACGCACACGCAGAAGCCCATCCATACCGAAGCCGCCTTCTGCAGTCTGGATTTCACCAGCATAAGTAGGAGACACTGTAGTAACCATATCAGCACAGGAAATACCTGTCTGAAGGAAATTTATACCGCCATTATGCTCGATACCGGCTCCATAATAGAGATTCCAGTCAATTCCAAGCGCAGGAAACGAATCTTTTGAGTACTGTCCCTGATAACCAAGATTGTGAATGGAAATGACACCAGCAGTGCCTCCAAAATCCTGATAACGGTATACATGCTTTAAGAGAGTCAGGGCAAGAGATGCCGACCAGTCATGTGCATGGATAATGTCAGGATACCAGCCGAGTTTCCGGCAGAGCTGGAATGCACCATGGCACAATACGGAAAATCTGTATGGATTGTCATGGAAATCAGTTTCACCAGGAACTCCATAAACACCGTCGCGGCCAAAACACTGTTCATGGTCTATGAAATATACAGACAGCTTGGAACACTCAGGCATTGATGTCTTATAAACAGCAGTCCATGCTTCACCACCGCCAACAGGAATTCCCATTGCGCCATCAAGCTTTTCAAGTTTTCTTCTGTCAATCTTGTAATATCTTGGAATTACAATTTTTACATCGTGTCCGAGATTTGTAAGAGTAATTGCAAGTGCAGACACAGCATCAGCAAGTCCGCCTGTCTTTGCAAATGGTACAGCTTCAGCAGAAACCATAAGAATCTTCATATAATCCTCCAAATAATCTTAAGCTTTTGGCGTATGGGCCGCAGCATAAAATGCGTCTTTTGAATTTATAATAGTCTTTTCACTTACACAGTAGGCAATCCTGAAATAGCCCTTCATACCAAAACTTGTCCCAGGGGCACAAAGCACAAGATTCTTTTCAAGAACTTCTACAAATCCCTGATCATCATCACCCCAGCTTTCTGGAACTTTACAGAAAATATAGAATGCCCCCTCAGGACGGGCATATTTCAGACCTGCATTATCAAGGACTTTTGTAAGTTCACGGCATCTTGTCTCATATGAAGAATAGTCACAGTCAGCATCCCATGAAAGTTCTACAACCTTCTGGAAAAATGCCGGAGCATTTACAAAACCCAAAATCCTTGTTGCAAATGTTGCAGCAGAAATAAATTCATCTTTCTCAGGATTTGCCGGATTTGCACATATATAACCAATCCGTTCTCCAGGAATGCTAAGATTCTTTGCAAATGAAGTAACGACAACGGCATATTCATACAAAGGGAATATGGCTGGAACTTCTTTTCCATCATAGACAATCGCCCTATATGGTTCATCACAGATAAGATATGGATAACGGCCAGTTTTCTTTCCATGAGCTTTAAGAACGTCAGCCAGTTTTTCAAGGTCTGCCTTCGAATAGATTTTTCCAGTAGGATTATTCGGGGAATTTATTATTATAGCCGCAGTCTTTTCATTCAGTACGGCAGCAATAGCATCAGCATCAAGGGAAAAATCATCATTTGTCTTTACTTCAACAAGTTTTCCGCCATGATTATGTACGTAATGTGAATACTCAGCAAAATAAGGAACAGGAACCACGACCTCATCCCCGGGAGAAAGCAAAGCCTTCAACACACTGGTAATGGCAGCTGCAGCACCAACAGTCATTACTATGCTTGAAAAATCGATATCAACGCCCTGTTGTTCAGATTCTTTTTTTGCCATTGCTGCACGGACAGTTTTATAACCTGCATTAGGCATATATCCGTGTACACCGTGACGGGTATCTTGTGCAACAGTCTTTATGGCATCAAGAACCTTCTCAGGGGGATCCAAATCAGGATTTCCGATACTGAAATCATACACATTATCTTCGCCATATTTTGCTTTTAAAATCAAACCTGCTTCAAACATCTTGCGTATCGCAGATGCTGTCTTACTTGAAATCAAATCTTTTATATAAGGTGCAATCATAGTAAACATTATAACACATGAACTCTGATTTGTAACCTTATTTTACATTGATTGTAATTACTTCTGGAGGTTGTATTTATACAAATTATAGTATAAAATATATGGACTTACAGAAACCGGTCCGTAAGACGGCATAAAAGCCAGCAGGTTCCTGTGCTTCTCATATATAAAAGCAGGTATTGATGAAGTTTTATTTCAAAAACCGTATATATTTTATTTTTCTGACGGTAATATTCTCTGTTGCAATCCTTCATGCAGATCCTTTTGAAGGCCGTATTTTAAAAGAGGAAGCAGAAAAGCTGGAATCCGGACAGATAGTTATAAGAAATATACATTCGGCCGGCAATATTTCCATAAAATCTGAGAATGAACAAGTAAAAAAAGCTGTAGAAACCATCAGGTCACTTAATCCCTCATATCTGGCGGAAGTAATTTATAAGTGTCCCGTGAAAGAAAATGAAGATATAAGTTCCAGGATTTCAAGCCTTCTGGCCGACATTCCATCATATAAGGGCATCCCGTATTATTCTGAACATAATGATGTGTGGGTTGATTTGTACTCAAATGCAGGAATTTCGGATATTAAAACTTATGAAGACTCCACAAAAAGTTCATGTACTATAAAAGCAGAACTGTACATGGATCCCTTTGGAGATATCACGTCTGACATACGCATTGATCATGATTTTTCGGAAAGAAGTCTGTATTATGAAAATATGAATGTAAATGACATCCTTTACAGCGGGATGACTTGCATAAAGTCAGGCAATATGAAATCTGTGATTGTTGTCTATAAAGATGAAGGTTGCTGGATTCTTTATGGAATAGGTGGTGTCGCAGCTCCACGTATCCCTTTTCTTACAAAGAGGATTGAGCTTTCATTCATGAACAGGATAAAGACTTTCTGTTCTTTCATATTCAGCAAATTATAGGAGGAATGATAAGGATACATCGTGTATTTTTATCGTGTGCAGTAACAAAAGCATTGCTCCATAACTGCATATACTGCACCTCCATACGCTGCCGCTAATGCGGATTATAGGAATTTAAGATAAAAGCACCGTTCAAACAGTGCGGCACTTTTACCTGCTCCAGGTTTGCGTTGCAAACTTTTTTATCAACTGCACATTCTCATTTCATTGCGGATGTGCATAAAAAGTCAAAGCAGAAATTGATATTTTCTCATTGACTTGTTATGGGAGTTTATATGTGGTGGATGGTTTCAGCCTCATTCATAGGAAGCGTATGCATCATACCTTTGATAATCTATATATGCAAAAGACATGGATGGTATGACAGCATTGACGAAAGAAAACTTCACAAAGGAAACATTCCACGTTTAGGCGGCGTCGGAATCATTATTTCTTTCATTTTTTCTGCGTTGACATATTTCATAATCTCTCCTTCAAACAGGGTATCACATGTTCTTCCTCTGATAATTGCAGGTTTATTGATATTTTTATTTGGAATTGCAGATGATTTCCTGAACCTCAGGGCACTTTATAAACTGTTCATACAGGTTATTGCTTCACTGATTGTAATTTTCAGCGGATACAGGTTCAAACAGATTGGTGCTGTTGAACTTCCACTGCTTTTCAGTTACATGCTGACATTTTTCTGGATGATTGGAGTCATCAATTCATTCAACCTCATCGACGGCATGGACGGACTCTGTGGCGGACTTTCATTCCTCATACTAGGAGCTTTAGGAATAATTTTCCTCCGTTCAAGCAGGCCGACAGCCGGAATCTGTTTCATGATGTGCGGAGCCATTGCCGGATTCCTTGTTTACAATAAGCCGGATGCTAAAATATTCATGGGTGACGGCGGAAGCCAGTTTCTGGGCTTCATGATTGCTGCCCTGCCGTTGTATTATTCAACACCGAATTATGAGTACAATAAATTCCTTGTAATCGTGGTCCTCGTGACAATTCCGATGCTTGATACCATTTCTGCAATGTGGCGCCGGATAAGGGAGCATAGGTCGATAATGTCTCCTGATTCACGTCATATACACCACAAGCTTCTTGGACTTGGAATGACAAAAAAGCAGGCCCTTATAATGCTCCTGATATTACAGTCACTTTTATGTTGTGCCGCAGGACTCGGTATGTACCTTCAGGAATTCAAGGGGTCAGTATTGATGCTGATTATATTCATTTTCATGGTGACATATTATTCAACATTACATTTTATATTTAATTCTGCAATGAAAAAAACGGAAATCCAGAAGGAGGAATGTTAAAATGAAGGGTATTATTCTAGCAGGCGGTTCCGGAACACGGCTTTATCCTATTACAAAGGCAGTATCAAAACAGATTCTTCCTTTATATGATAAACCTATGATTTATTATCCGCTTTCAGTCCTTATGCTTGCAGATATCAGAGAAATACTGATTATTTCAACACCACGGGATCTTCCGATGTTCAAAGAACTGTTCGGTGATGGAAGCCAGCTTGGAATGCACTTTGAATATGCAGTGCAGGAACAGCCAAGGGGACTTGCTGATGCGTTCATCATTGGCAAGGAATTCATTGGAAAGGATGATGTGGCCCTTGTTCTTGGTGACAATATTTTCTATGGACAGAGTTTTTCTTCAACATTGAGAAATGCAGCAAAAACCATAGCAGAAAATAAAGGTGCAGTTATATTTGGTTATTATGTAAAAGATCCATCGGCATACGGTGTTGTTGAATTTGATTCAACCGGTAATGTTTTGGGAATTGAGGAAAAACCTCAAGCCCCAAAATCACAGTATGCAGTTCCAGGACTATATTTCTACGACAATTCAGTTATTGAAATCGCGGAAAACGTAAAGCCATCAAAACGTGGTGAAATAGAAATTACAAGTGTAAACAATGCATATCTGGAAAAAAAGGCTCTGAAAGTTGAATTACTTGGTCGTGGCATGGCATGGCTCGATACCGGTACATATGAAGGCCTTCTGGATGCTTCAAACTTCATTGCAACAATACAGAAACGTCAGGGGATGTATGTTTCGTGCATCGAAGAAATTGCTTATAGAAACGGATGGATTACAAAAGAAAAACTTTTAAAAACAGCAGAAGGCTATAAAACTGATTATGGAACTTACCTCAGATTCATAGCGGAATTAGGCTGAAAATATCGTTTGGGAGAATATAATGATCTGGGTTGTTGGCAATACTGGAATGCTGGGAAGTGAAGTAACAAAACTCCTCACCGAAAATAAACTGACTTTTATTGGCACCGGCCATGAAGTTGACATAACGGATTACAATGTTGTTGAATCATTCATACAACAGCAGGAAACAAAGGCTTACCTATATTCACATGCAAAGGGAAATCCTCAGGACTGCAAGATAAAATGGATCATTAACTGTTCTGCATACACTGCAGTTGAAAAAGCTGAATCTGATCAGGAAAATGCACACCGGTTGAATACAGTTGCAGCTGAAAACCTGGCACGGGCTGCCCGTGGTTGCAGTGCAAGGCTCATACATATTTCTACCGATTATGTCTTTGATGGTACAGAGTCAGAACCATATACTGAAATTCATAAAAAAACTCCACTAGGTGTGTACGGGACGACAAAGTCAGACGGTGAAGATGCAATTCAAAAGGCCATGACTCAATATTACATAATCCGTACGTCATGGCTTTACGGACATACAAAAAATAATTTCGTCTACACAATGACAAAACTCATGAATTCAAAAGATGAGATAAAAGTCGTGTCTGACCAGATTGGAACTCCAACAAATGCATCGGATCTGGCCGAGGTAATACTTAAAATCGTAAAAACGGCAAAGGACAATTATGATGCCTCATCTTCAAAAAATATCCTGCCCTATGGAATTTACCATTACTCTAATATAGGAGAAACATCCTGGTACGATTTTGCAATGGAAATTTACAGGCTTGGGAAAAAATATAAACGTATTACAAAAGATTGCATCATAACGCCATGTACGACAGAAGACTATGGAGCAAAAGTTGAACGTCCTCATTATTCTGTCCTTAACAAACAGAAAATATCAAAGGCAATGAAAATAAAAATTCCAGGCTGGCAGTCTAGTCTTGAAAAATTCATAAAAAATCCAAGATTCCAGCTGCCGCAATAACTGAAACAGCTAATTCTTTCATACAGGAGCATGTATTATGGAAAATACAAAAGGAAGAAAACTTAAAAACATCCTTGTTACAGGCGGGTGTGGATTCATCGGTACAAATTTCATCCGATATCTTTTTAATGAAAGTGCCAGTAATTCTCCGGAATTCAAGGATGCCGGATTTGATGGAAAAATAGTAAATCTGGACCTCCTTACCTATGCAGGTAATCCGTTAAATCTGAAAGATATAGATGAACGTTATGGTTCTGGTGCATCAGAAGGTTCCAGACGCTATTTCTTTGAAAAAGGCGATATATGTGACCGTGAAAATGTTGAACGCATTTTCAAGCAGTATGACATTGATACTGTAATCCACTTTGCAGCAGAAAGTCACGTAGACAGATCCGTGCTTGCACCTGAAACATTCATCAAAACGAACGTATTGGGAACATATACACTGCTGGACTGCGCAAAAAAATACTGGAACCTTTCATTGGATAATCCACGGACTGATGTTCTTTTCCACCATATTTCAACTGACGAGGTTTATGGTTCATTAGGCCCCACAGGATACTTTACAGAAACAACTGTTTATGACCCAAGAAGCCCGTATTCTTCGAGCAAAGCATCCAGTGACCATATTGTAATGGCATATCATCACACTTTCGGAATGCCTATAACTCTCAGTAACTGTACAAACAATTATGGACCATATCAATTCCCTGAAAAACTTATTCCTTTGATGATTCTAAATATAAGTTCACGTAAAAACCTTCCTGTTTATGGAGAAGGAAAAAACATCCGCGACTGGATTTATGTAGAAGATCATAACAGAGCCGTCTGGCAGATTGTCAAATCAGGTGTTGCCGGACAAAAATACAATATTGGCGGTGAAAATGAATGGCAGAACATCAAGCTTCTTGATGAAATCATTAATCTGACTGCAAGTCAGTTATCTGAAAATAATGGCAAGGGAACTGCCTGTGAAGGAAATGTTCCAACAGCAGCGCAAATAAGGGAAAACATAGTCCACGTTAAAGACAGGCCGGGACATGACATGCGCTACGCCATTGACTGTACGAAAATCAAGACTGAACTCGGATGGGAAAGAAAGATGACCTTTGAACAGGGTCTTGCCATGACTGTAAGATGGAATCTTTCCAACATTGAATGGATTAAGGATATTCAGAGTGGTGAATACCTTAAGTGGGTTGAAAAAAATTATTCCAACAGATAAATGCACATATGAATAAATTTTCTGTTCTCTTCCTGACAGTATGTATTTTCTTTGTATCATCGGCATATTCTGACCGGTATATAATCACGGATACAGAATATAATATAAACGGAATTACAAGGGAAAGCATCCTGCGTCAACATCTGGATATTGAAACAAAAAGGATTTTTGACTCAGAAGAAGAACTTCTGGCATATATTTCGGGGATAGAACAGAAACTCGTCAATACAAGGCTTTTTGAAGATGTAAAAATTGATTTTACATATGGAAAAGCTGAAAATGATTTACCTTATCCGGTAACACTTATAATTTCAACGGCAGATTCCCATCATCTGTTGATTCTCCCATATCCAAAATATGATTCTAACACCGGGGTCACACTGAAAATTAAAATCAATGATGACAATTTTCTCGGCTTCATGAATAAAATGTCCAGCGACATTTCATTTGGAGTTGAGCAGAGGGAAAACAGAGGTAATAAAACACAAAGTATTATCGGAGCGTCATTTGACTACAATTTTCCAATAACGACCGGTAGGGTAAATACATCATGGAACAACAGTTTTGCAATGACATATGCAATTGAAGATGCTGAACCGGAATGGGATCTGGGAACAGGATTTACAATTGAAGTTCCTCTTGAAAATATCTCATACAGACTTGATTTAAAGCAAGGCTATGTAAAAAATCTTGATTATAAAAAATATGATGATGACACGTACTTTGTAGAATATGCGGAATTCGGAATTCCTGTAAAATTGGAACGCATAGACGGATGGGGCGACATTTTATATACTCCATCAGTTTCTTATGAATATAATTGGGATTCAAATGGAATCAGCCGCAAAAATGAAGACTTACTGAATCCACTTCTGAAATTCAGTCATAAACTTTCAACTGAACACATAAATTGGCATGGAAACTTCCGGAAAGGAATTTATGCAGCTATCGGTCAGAACATAGGATATAATTTTGGAGAGAACCAGATTCAGCCAGGATTTTTTACAGAATTCAAAGGATTTTATTCAACAAAATATATCGGATTCAATTCCAGACTATATGCTTTCGGTCAATTCAACGCATTCCAGAAAATAGGCAGCAGGCTCAGGGGAATACGTGATGATCAATATTTTGCAAAAGCTACAGGATTGGATGATGTATATGCCTGTAAAACGACAGCAGCGATAATCCTGAATTTGGACATGCCGGTAAAAATCTTTGCAACCGATTGGAAAAAAATCGGATGGAATTTCCTGCATTCATTCAATTTTGAACTTCAAGTATCTCCTTTTATAGATATTGCACTTGTTGACAACCGGGTAACCCACAGATGCTTTGATTTTAGGGACGGATTTTATACCTGCGGTCTGGAAGTAATAGTTTTTCCTGAAAAATGGAAGAGCATACAGCTTAGAGGCAGCGCAGGATTTGATATTTCCCGTTACCTGCTTAAGGATTATATAGATACAAGCTGGCGTGCAGAAGTATCTAAAACTGAAATCACAATCGGCCTAGGACTTTTTTATTAGCACTAGCACTTAACTCTTTACCATTTCTGCATTGTCAAGTGCCATTCCGAGCTCGATCCGGAAACTGGTTTTAGGCTTATGAGCCTGTGAAAAATGTGGAACGAAGCGGAATATTTTTCATAGTCCTTATAAGTTCAGAGGTCAATCCCCTATTCGTACGATGACACCCTCAACTTTTTGCATTGATTTACGTCGTTACTCAACGACACTAAATAAGGATATGACCTTATAAGAAGAGATAGTTATACAAAAAAATCAGAACACAGGCACCAACATCAACATGCCGTTAACTTTTTCCAGCCCTACCCCGACACTCTGCAACATATGATAAGAGGATTAGAACCGGACTAAAATTTCCTTTGAACGTCAATACCTTGATACCTTGCCTTGAGTCAGTCATTCTGCTAAAGGATCAGCATACTTCCGGTTAATTTCGTTTTCAATGTATTCTTCAGATGCCCTGGCCCAATATTCTTCCGGACAGAATCCAGCCATAAGTTTGAAAAGACCAGCTGAAAAATATTCAGCTTTGGATAGTGCACATTTCTTTGCAAATTGGAAAAAACCTTTCCATATTCCTGCCATGTTGCACCACTGACAAATATCATCCCATTTCCTGCATTCTTTCAAAAATCCTTCCAATGTGTCATAAGAATAATCTGGATTTCGTTCCTGAAGTATTGAAAGTATATTTGTGAATGAAGCAAGTACGCCATAGCAATCCATTAACAATGACTCACTTATTTTGTTTTCATCATCATAGAAATCTGAAAGTTTTAAATATGCTTTTATAGAATTATGGGCATCAACCCTATAAAGCATAAAGAATCTGTCAACTGAATCACTCTTATGGGAATTGATTGTCCTCAAAAATGCTTTTTTTAAAGTTTCATCTTTATAAAAGCCATCATTTGAAACAACAAGCAGAAGACATTTTTCATATACATCCTTTTTTTTCTGTACATCGGCTACTTCCGCCATTTCATAAAGGATGTCATACTTCATGTCAGGAATATCGAGTATATCACTATGAATTCTAGCTTCTTCAAGAAAGTTCATGGCAAACTCATATTCACCTTCAACGCGGTAGATTTTTGCAAGAAGGAAATCAGCTTCCGGATAATCCTTTAGCTGAATCAGATATTCATGCAGCCTCGAAATAGAATTATCGAAAAAATCCGCTGATTTTTTATCAATAAGACTTTGAATAATATCTAAAGCATCATAGTTTTCACGTTCTTTTAAAATAGAAATTACTGCATCAATATTGTCACCAACATGCCGGACTTGATACGCATTCAATGCAGTACGCATGACATAATCAGTCCAGTCAGATTCATCCCGGCGGATCTGCTTTGCATCCTGACAAAGACTTATAGCCTTACCATACTGGCCAGCTGCAAATTCAGATTCAGCCTTCTGAAAGAGCCGCCAGGAAGAATTATGAGTATCAGGTTTCTGAGGGTGCTGGGCAAACACCTGAAATGACATTAAAAACAATAATACTAACAGATTTTTATACAATATTCTTTTCACAGAGATTCCAATTCCTTCTCAAATATAATATCGGCATCTTTTTCATCAATTGTGTGTATTATTTTTCCTTTCTTGAAAATAATGACTTTTCCACCAGCACCAGCAATCCCCAGATCGGCATGCTTACCTTCCCCTGGTCCATTTACGACACATCCCATTACTGCTACAGTTATATTCTTTTTCATTGAAAGCAGTTTATTCTGCCATTTATCCATAAAACCATGGACATCAAAACCAAGACGTCCACACCGCGGGCATGAAACAAGCTGGATTCCACCACTACGCATACCACACTCACGCAAAATTTCAAGACCAGTAACGACTTCATTTTCAGGTGATGAAGAAAGTGAAACTCTGATTGTTGAACCAATACCTTCCTTCAGCAAATGACTGAATGCAAGGGTAGATTTTACAACCCCTGTAATCAGTGGACCAGCTTCCGTTACACCAACATGCAGTGGAATATCATATTTTGAAGCAAAATCTTCATTTGATGCTATGGTTTCCTGTACACTGGACGCTTTCATACTTACGACAAACTGATCAAAATTGAGTTCATCAAAAACAGATGATTCCCTTGCAGCTGTTTCACTCAAGGCAGTGGCTCTGGTAATTTTTCCATCTTCTACCAGTTTTTCAAGGTCTTTTGGAAGGCTTCCAGTATTTACTCCAATCCTTATGGCAGTACCTTTATCACGACATGCATTTATTACGGTCTCTACCTTTTCCCTGCTTCCGATATTACCCGGATTTATACGAATGGCAGCAACAGGTCCTTCAAGACATTTTAAAGCAAGTTTATAATCAAAATGAATGTCAGCAACAAGTGGCAGTGATGTACTTTTACATATTTTAATAAAGCTTTCCGCACTTTCCATGTCAGGAACTGCAAAACGGACAATATCACAGCCCAAAAGCTTTAATTCTGCAAGTTGATTTCTGATAGATTCAAGGTGTTCAGGATTATTTTTTACATCAACAATGCTTTCTTTCCACATTGTCTGAATTGTCACAGGATTATCACCACCAATACTGATTCTATCAACATTCCCACAGCCACCAATATAAACGGTCCGTGGTTTCATAAAAATTCTGTTCATAACAGTATTATACGATAAAAAAAATAAAAAAAAAAGGTGGCTCCATCAGGAACCACCTTTGAAAAAAACACAGACTACTGAATCATACCGAATACCATTGCGAACAAAGCAACAGTTTCACAAAGACCAACGACCATGATATATGAAGAAAAACCTTTTCCTGTTTCACCAAGGGCATCAGAACCAGCTGCACCAGCTTTTCCCTGTGCAATAGCTGAGAAACACATAGCAAGACCGGCGGCAATACCAAGACCTAAAGCAAAAGCAGAATCCATTGCACCAGCGGCAACCTTTTCCTTCATGTTATTCATCAAAAGGAAACCGTAAATTGTCTGGGTAAGTGGAGCACCAGCAAAAACTGTAAGGATAAATGGAGCTGGTTTGTTATTCAAGAAACAACGCTTCCATGCACCAATTGCACCCTGTCCTGCACATCCGATTCCAATTGCTGAACCGATAGCAGCAATACCCATAACAACAGCAGCACCTAACATTCCAAAATTCATAATTTACTCCTTAAGTAAAAATATAGTAAAAATAGTTACACTATAAAACAGTCATCAAATCAGTTTGCTTCACTTTCATTGAACGGCTGATATTTAAAACCTGACCATGCCATACCCAAGTGATTGGAAAATTCCAACGTATTGAGACGGACACCATGGACAATAACTGACAGCAGGTTCAGAATCATGTTCAAGCCATGACCAAATACCAGCAATGCAACTGCAGCCAAAAAAATCAATCCATGTCCAATCATAGGACCGGCCATTGTATTTACGGTTCCAGAAATTGCAGCACCAGCAAGTCCAACTGCCCAAAGACGGATATATGAAACAACGTCAGAGAACACATTTACAACACCAAGGAGTACTGAAATGATATTCTTAACGCTTTCAAGTATTGACTTTCCGACACTTCCTTCATAGTTTGCAAAAACAAACCCCAGGACAAATCCTCCAAGAACAAAACCGATGGCTATAGTTCCAACCGGAATGCCATTTACAGGACCAGACAGTGGGAAAACCTCACTTGAAACAACCATTGAAAGTACAACCCAATACATACCTATAAGCTGGACAAATGAACCAAACTCACCAATCCATTTCAGGCTGTTTGCTTTATACTTTTTATCAAAAGCATATCTTGCTATCCCTTTCAGATGAGCAACACAAAGCTGTAATAATGCCAGCGTAAAACAGAAAACCTGCAGATTATTTGCAGTTGTCAGCCCTGTTCCTTCAGATGTCCAAGGAAGCTGCCAGATTCTGTCAGAACCATCAGGCAACAAAGCATAAGCATTTGAAAGCGGCTTTACAGAAAGTGCAGTCAACCAAGAAGGAAGCTGTTCAGGTGTAAGGCCAAACCATGTACAGGTTACAAAGCCCCAGGCAACAGTAGAACATCCGAGCAAAAGCACAAGTCCCAGCATTGGCGGTACAGGTTTCTTTGACGCTGCTCCTTTTATAATCATAAGGAGTGCAATCAATGTGACAAGAAGACCATACCCACCATCGCCAAAAATCATCCCGAAGAATACTGTAAAAAACAGCAGGAACCAACCTGAAATATCATATTCATGATATCCTGGGACAGTACCAAGGAAATCTGTCAGAGGATAAATGAGGCTTACAAGCTTATTATTTTTAAGCTTTGTAGGAACATCATCTTCATCCGAAGGATCATCCCATGTAAGAGCCCAATTATTGGCTTTGGCAGTTTCTTTCAGCTGTTCCATAGAATCAGCCGGAACAAATCCGGTTAGCCAAGAAAGTGCATTTACATTCTTTTCATCGCCTTCCCCTTCCATACCAGAAAAGACATTTTCGAATTCAATATCCTTCTGGAGGGAAGCATTGTATTTTTCCATTGCTTTGATGTAAACAACAGAACTTGCAAAATCTTTTTCAATTGCTTCGACTTCAGCTTTCGCATTCTGAATATCTACAGCAATTTCTTCAGTAGACTTTTCAGGCATTACAACCTGATAAGCTTCAGGTGGAAGCCCAACCGGCCTATCCTGATTATTTACATCAGAAAGGACAAGAAAGCGCGATACACCACGCGAAGAATTTACATCAATCGTCTTTACATCATCAGAAATCAGCCGGACCTTATCAGACGGAATCTCATACAACGAAAGGAATATTCCCTTTCCTGCAAGGTAATCAAAATCAGCAGGATTTACAATTCCCCATGCAGAAAGACGTTCCATCTCAGATGCAGAAGATGAAATCTGGTCAAGCAGGTTTTTCTTTCTATCTGTAATCGAAATTACATGTTCAGCCTTAGCAAATGCTTCTTCATTCGAAATACTTTCATATGTAAATCCCTTTTTTGGAACTTTCACTTCCGTAAGCAACGAAACAGCCTGTTCAAGTTTTGCTGAAGCAGACTTGTATCCAGCAAGTTTTTCTCCCTTGCCTTCAACACTTTCAAGATGCACGATACCGGCTTTCCTCAAAGATTTCAAAGCTTCAGACTTCTGTTTTTCCAGAATAACAAGGGAAACTTTTTTCATTGGTACAATCATTCATCCCCTCCTTTCTGCTGAAGTTTTTTCTTAGAAATCTTACTTCGAACAACGGCAGCTGTCTGTTCATCACCAAGATAAACAGAAATCTTCTTAATATTAGCCTTTGTTTCAGGAATCTTTACCTTTTCAAAAAGGTTTACACGCTGTGTTGTAGTACGCAATTCCTGTGAAAGCAGACGAACCTGTTCATCAAGGACTTCTGCTTCCAGATCTAAGGAAAGAGCCTTTTCCATACGGTCAGCAGCCATATCAATCCATAAAGGAGTCGCATAAAAGTCATAATCACCACGACCAAAGTCAGCACCTTCATAAATTGGGATTGTTACACCGGCGATGTTACCAGTTCCCTTTTTGATATTCTTTACTGTCACCATACCTGGTGTAAAAGCTTCCCTTTCACCGAAGACGGCAATCCATTCGTCAAACTCTTTTTCAAGTGCAACTCTGGCTGCCCTTACTTCTTTAGCCTTGGCGTCAATTGTGCGGATTTCTGTCTGAAGCTGCTGTTTTTTAAGCTGTAAAGTAGGAAGATAACGCTTATACATTTTAAGCGCATCTTTCTGAACTTTAAGCTCATTTTTTGTCAGCTTAATTTTAGCCATTCGCTACACTCCACCTTAATTTTTTGGCCAATACTCTTCAATAAGAGAAGATTTTAGACCAGTTTCTTCTGGTTCAAAGCATTCGCTGAGAATCTTCCAGCCTAAATCAAGGGCATCTTCCAGAGAAATATTCTTTGAAAGGTCCATCATGTTATCTTCAAACTTCTTACCATAATTAAGAAGTTTTTCATCCCATTTACTCAAATTGAAACCCATTGATTTCTTTTCAAGAGTATCTTTGTAACTTGAATAAAGACGGATCATACCATCCATAAGAGCCCGGTGGTCAGGACGTGTAGAACCGTTAACATTCTGCTTAAGACGTGACAAAGAACCGAATGGCTCAATACGTCCACCCTTAAGGTAATACTGACCTTCTGTAATATAACCTGTATTATCTGGAACTGGATGAGTTACATCATCACCAGGCATTGTAGTTACAGCAAGAATTGTTACTGAACCTGCACCCTCAAAGTCAACAGCTTTTTCATAACGGCTTGCAAGCTGTGAATAAAGGTCACCAGGATAACCACGGTTAGATGGAACCTGTTCCTGAGTAATGGCAATTTCCTTCATTGAGTCAGCAAAGTTTGTCATATCAGTAAGAAGTACAAGTACATCCTTACCCTGAAGTGCAAACTGTTCTGAAACTGCAAGTGAAAGGTCAGGAATTTTCTGACATTCAACTGTAGGGTCAGCAGCTGTGTGCATGAACATTACAGTCTTTGAAAGAGAACCGCCGTCTTCAAGAGTTTTCTTAAAATAAAGATAATCATCATACTTAAGACCCATACCGCCAAGTACGATTACATCAACTTCAGCCTGCATGGCGATGCGTGCAAGAAGCTGGTTGTAAGGTTCACCTGAGATTGAGAAAATTGGAAGCTTCTGAGAAACTACCAAAGTATTAAACATATCAATCATCGGGATACCAGTACGAATCATACGCTTTGCCATGATTCGTTTTGACGGGTTAACAGAAGGCCCACCTATTGTAACAAGTGAATCTGCAAGCGCCGGTCCATTGTCACGAGGCTGTGCCGAACCATTAAAAATGCGTCCCAAAAGGTTATCAGAAAAAGAAACTTCCATCTGATGTCCAAGGAACTTAATATGGTCACCAGTTGAAACACCACGACCACCAGCAAAAACCTGAAGCGAAACGATATCACCTTCAATCTTGTTTACTTCGGCAAGAGACTTTCCGAAACGTGTTTCAATTTCAGCAAGTTCTCCATAAGCAACATTTTCCGCTTTTACTGTAATTACGCTACCAACGATGGATTCAATTTTACTATAAACTTTGTTCATAATTATTCACCATCCTTTAACATTGCTGCAACTGCATCACGAACCTTACCGTTTGCAGAAGCGACATGAGCTTCAACAGCACTTTCAGCAGCCTTAAACTTATCACTGTTCCATTCAGAATAGTTCCAGTCAATAAATTTCTGACGCATCTGGTTGAAGAAGTTACGGGCAGTATCCTTATCAGCAAGTTCAAAATCAGCACCAAGTACAGAAAGAACTTTACTGAATGTGTATTTCTGACGCTCAACACTTACAGCAGCATCGATTTCGTCGAATGAGTTCTGCTGCATGTAAACTGCATCAAGGAATTCACTCTTAAGATATTCGATGTAATCTTCTGTAGTTGTACCGTCTTCACCAACTACTTTCATCATCTGGTTTACTTCAACACCTGCAAGGAATACCTTACGTGCATATGAAACCCAGCTCTCGGGAAGAACTGACTTATACTTTGACCACGAAATAATCGGGTCAATTGCAGGATATTTTCGTGCATCTGAACGTTCACGGCTAAGTCCATGGAACGCACCAACTACTTTAAGAGTTGCCTGGGTTACTGGTTCTTCGAAGTTACCGCCGGCAGGAGAAACTGTACCACCGATTGTAACAGAACCTGTTGAACCGTCACGGAGACGAACATAACCTGCTCTTTCATAGAATGCAGAAATATAAGATTCGAGGTAAGCAGGGAACGCTTCTTCTCCAGGAATCTCTTCCAAACGTCCAGACATTTCACGGAGTGCCTGTGCCCAACGGGATGTTGAATCAGCAAGCAACAATACATGCAAGCCCATCTGACGATAATATTCAGCCAAAGTAACTGATGTATAAACTGAAGCTTCGCGGGAAGCAACAGGCATTGAAGAAGTATTACAAATAATGATTGTTCTTTCCATCAATGAACGGCCAGTTCTCGGGTCTTTAAGTTCTGGAAATTCCTTAATTGTTTCTACAACTTCACCGGCACGTTCACCACAGGCTGCGATGATTACGATATCAACGTCGGCATTACGAGAAGTTGTATGCTGCAATACGGTTTTACCAGCACCGAAAGGTCCAGGAATACAATATGTACCACCTTTTGAAACTGGATAGAATGTATCAATAAGACGAACCTGAGTTACCATTGGTTCTGTCGGTGCAAGACGTTCTGCATAACAATCAACAGCACGTTTTACAGGCCATTTGAATGCCATTTTAAGAACATGGTCATTACCTTTTTCATCTGTTACTACAGCCATTTCATCTTCAATAGTATAAGAACCAGCCGCAGTTACAGACTTTACTGTATACATTCCAAGCAGATTGAATGGTACAAGAATTTTATGAGTAAAAGGACCTTCCGGAACAGAACCGATAGAGTCACCACGAACAACTTTGTCCCCAACTTTTACAGATGGTGTCCAATCCCACTTTCTATCACGAGGAAGCGAATCAACATAAACTCCCCTTTCAAGGAAGAAGCCTGCTTTTTCAGCAACCAATGGAAGCGGATTAAGCAGACCGTCAAATGTCTGACCAAGCAGACCAGGTCCCAATTCTGCAGAAAGAAGGTCGCCGATCAATTCTACTTTATCACCGGCTTTAATGCCCTGTGTCATTTCGAAAATCTGCATCTGGGCTTTATTTCCGCGGATACGGATAATTTCGCCACGTAATTTCTTTCCGTCTACATTTACATAGCCAACTTCGTTCATGGAAACGTTACCATCAAATTCTATGGTAACCATATTTCCATTAATGCCGACTACTTTAGCATTTGTATCCGTCATTTAGCGTCTCCAAGTATTTCATCGTATATTTTGTGATATGAATCTTTGCCAATCTCTCTGTCAAAATGCTTCATGCGCTGTGCAAGCATAAGCTTCAGCCCATATGCAAAAACAGCATCAACACAGAAATTATCAAGCGGAGCAAGAGATTTCAAAGTCTCCATCCTGTACTGATTCAGATATTCTTCAGCAGCAAGAGGGCTATCCATTCCGACAGCAGTACGGGCTGCCTGCAAAATATCTGCAGTACATGAACCAGGAAGCATTTCAGAATCCTTTTTCATCTTGAGCGCACGAATCTGTGCCAAAGCGAGACGAAGACAGCGCTCACGGTCATTCCATTTATCAAGGAAATCGGAACCAGTTTTTGCATCATCTTTTGGTGGCTCAAGAGAAAGTGAATCTAAAATTGCCAGACTTTTTTCATCAAGAAAACGCTGGCAGAGATCCCTGAAGTATTTTTCAGTTATCGGCAGTGCACGGCCATCAACATTTTCAATAGCTGGCAACTGAGATACCAGGTAATACTGCTTTCCCACTATTTTCCCTCTACAGCAGACTGCTTCATGATGGAAGCAACCCTAGGATTAAGATATGCTGAAAAAAGTTCAGCAACAGATTCTGCAGAATAATCATAGAAAGCACTGCCGTCTTTCAGACCGATTCTGAATCCATTTGCAAGTGTCTTATCAGGCTTAATTTCAAGCCCCTTTGAAATCTGATCTTTCAAAGCAGACTTCAATGCAGATTCAAGTTCTGACAGATCTTTTTCAGCAAGGAGTACCGTAATATCAGTTGAATCAGATTTTGCAGCCCATGCCTTTACAGTTTCTGGAATGAGTTTTTCCAGAAGGTCTTTTGAAAATGCTTTTTCTGTCTGAGCTTCAACAATGGAGGCCAATTCTTTTGTAATCCCATCACGGAATGCAATCAAAAGATTACGGCTTGCCTGCTTTATAGCCTCTTCACTAGCCTTTTCCAAACGAACAGCTTCAGCTTTTGCTTCTTTTACAATGCTTTCTGCCTGCACCTTTGCATCTTCAATAATTGAAGCCGCCTTTTTATTTGCCTCTTCAATTATCTGTGCTGCTGATGATTCAGCAGATGCAACGCCATCTTTCTTGATTTTGTCAATCAATTCCTGTAATTGGACGTCCATTAAAACTCCTCTATATCGATTAAAAATATATCGTTAAAATTATATCATCAGTTTCTTGAAATGTGCAACTAAAATTCGAATCCATAAACAGTTATTGCATCGTACTTTTTTCCACATTCAAGAATGCATGACGGGAAATCAGGCTTGTTAGGAGTATCAGGCATACACTGTGTTTCAAGACATACAGCATCATGACGCTTATAAACACGGCCATTTTTCCCCGTAAGTCCGCCAATCCAGTTTCCAGTATAAAGCTGGATTCCCTCCTGATTGGATTCTACAGTCATAGTCCTTCCAGATTCAGGATCAGTGAGAGATGCAACCTTAACAGTTTTGCAAGGATCAGACGGACATCCGCAGCCTTCAGTTCCATAAGCTTTTGAAACATAACAGTGGTCATATCCAACTTCAGTCTTGGAAATATCACGACCAATGGCTTTTTTAGTTTTAAAATCAAATTCTGTTCCAGCTACCGGAATGATTTTCCCAGTCGGAATAAGATTAGCATCAACTTCAAGATAACCGTCACAATCCATCTGCAACTCATGATGCAATACGGATCCTTTTCCTGCAAGATTGAAATATGCATGGTTCGTAAAATTTACAGGAGTCGGCTGGTCACATTCAGCTTCATAACGCAATGTCAGCTTGTTATCTTCACTTAATGTATAGGTAACTGAAATATTCATGTTTCCAGGGAAGCCCTGTTCACCATCAGGACTTGTACGGGTGAATCTCACGCCTGCACCATCCTTAACATATACCACTTCTGAATTCCATACCATATGGTCATAACGGAGGAAACCGCCATGCAATGTATTAACCTCGTTATCATTCTTATCAAGCTGATAAGTTTTCCCCTTAAGTGTAAAACCGGCATTTCCTATACGGTTTGCAAAACGTCCGACAATTGAACCAAAACTATAACCAGGCGAATTGATATATCCTTCTAATGTAGAATAGCCGAGAAGAATGTCATCCATGGTTCCATTTTTTCCTGGAAGAAGTATGCTTGTAATAGTACAGCCATAATCCGTAACGCATACAGCCATCTTTTCATTTCTGATTGTATAAAGCCTTACCTTTGTTCCATCACACAAAGTTCCAAAACGTTGTTTAGTAACAAGCACAGTGTGCCTCCTTTTTTTTATTGCATAGCAAAAACATTATAAAAAAACAGGACCTGTATGATAAACCACCAGGCCCTGATTAATTAACAAAATTAAATATCAACCATATCGAGTACAAATTGAACTTCTGTAGTAGATCTTGACAATTGTGCAGCGATTTCATCGACAGTCTTGCCAAAATTATATAACTGGACAACCTGATCCTTAAAATTCTTTTTCTGTATGACAGGATTTTCACTGACATATACTTCCGGTGTTATTACCGGTATCTGCCCATACGATGAACCATCTTCAAGTACAGTCACCGGAGTCTGTCCTAACGTTTCAAAAAGTCCGGCTTGCCCAGATGAAGCAGATTTTTTTGAACGCCGTCCTTCAGAAGGATAACGTCCCGTCAATTCATAAGCATCTGATGGAGAAACTGAAGACGCACGGACTTTTTTCTGGGCTGCTGACTTTGACGCAGTTTTATGCACTGTTTTTCCAGATAAAGAAAGTTCAGCGGAATATAATTCATCCTTAAAATCAATTCCAGCCTGATACTGTTTAAAAGAATGTTCTAAAAGTGCAGCATGCCTGTCTGCTTCTGCAGAAATTTTCTTAAGCTGCTGTATTTTGTCATCAAGAAGAGTTATGTTCAAGGAAGCATTTCTATTTACATCTGCAATGAGGTTATTCAACTCTTCCCGTGTCTTCAAGATTATATCATCAGTAGAAAACAAGCTCTTAAATCTTATGAAAAAAATCACCCAGAGGACAATATTTATTACCGTTATTGTAAAAATAAGAAAAAAAGACAGCATAATCACCTCGTAATATCAATATGCTGCCCTAAAAAAGATTCACGGATTTCAACTTTTTTTTTAGGCTGCTCATCTTCTGAATCTTCCAGACCGGTTCCTCCGTTCTGTCTGGCACCACCGTAAAAACCACCGTTTCCTTTAGAATCCTTTTTTACAACAGAGGCTTTTGCATCATTGGAAGCCGTTTTCTGCACAGCCTGGGCTTTTTCGGCATTCTGATTGATCACAGACTGTTGATTTATTGACTGGGCAAGCTGTCCTCCATTCTGTTCATGGGCGACACGGTTTGCAACATTAGTCATTTGAGAATACATAGTCTGAAGGTCAATAGGTTGAATTGCCATACAATCCTCCGTTAAGCAGAATATCCTTCTGGTGCACCGACATCAGACAAATCCGGAGCTTCATACTTTCCACGGCGGACAAAACCGCCTTCATAAGAAAATGTAACACTCTTTACATCTGTCCGGACATCGTCAGTAACATCACGAATTGTAACCTTTACACCGGCATATACTGTTCCAGACGCCATAACCTTACCGACAGCTTTAAGTTCATGAAGCCTTTCCTGAATCTGATCAATTTCTTCAGAAATCTTCTCTGATTCAAGTGTGATTTCCTGCTTACGGTCTTTCAGTTTTGCAAGACTCTCTTCTTTTTCCTTTGGAAGTGAACGACGCTGCTTCTTTATGTTTTCCAGAGAAGCAATATTATTTTCAATTTCCTCAAGTTCCTTCATAAGCGCAGCCTGCTGGTCCTGAATTTCCTCAAGCCTTTTCTTAGCACGAGGATCAAATCCAACACCAAGAATAGTTTCTGCACCACCACCAGGTGAACCGATATTTTTAGCTGCTATCTCTTCAGTTGCAAAAAGATGGCCACCAGTAATCTGGGCTTTCTTACCGTTAAGAATAATGCGTTTCATTGCAGTCACTTCTGAATTCATGATACTGTCAGAAACCACGCAATTCTTTTCAACTTCAACCTTCGCAGACTGAATGAATTTGGCCCAAAGAGAGCCACCACACTGGATTACACCAACATCATGACCAAAAATACCTTGTGAAACAATAATGTCTCCTTCTTCAGATTTAAGGAAACTCTTTCCAACCGTTCCCATAACCTCGATATTTCCAGTAGCTTTGATATCATATCCGTCTTCAACATTTCCCTTAACAATGACCGTTCCAAGAAAGTCAATATTTCCACTCTTAATATTGACTGCATCCAGTTCCATAACAGGCTCTACATTAATCTTATCGCCCTCATAAACAACACGACCATTTATAGACGCAATAATAGTTACTCCATCAGAATCAAGTTCGACATTCCGTCCCAAAGGAAGCCTTACATCTTTACCGTCCTTAGCCTCAAGATACCTTCCTGTCAATGTTTTTCCAGCTTTTCCCCGTTCAGGAGGCATTTTTTGCGCCAATGGCTGACCTTTTACGACATTCTGAATCTGGTTGAGTTCCTTAAAGTTCACCTGACCATTTTTAGATTCTTTTATTTTCAGCTTTGTAGGATCAGTTTCAAAATTAAAGGCTATATATGCATCCCGTCCATCAACCGGTTTGATTGCAGCAGCAACTTCGCATGGTATATTATATGTCGGATTATCAACAAATTCGTCGATTTTATCCATTTCAATGCCGGCAGTAACCCCCTGAACTTCCAAAGCATTAAGAATCTGCTCACGTGAAAGCTCTGAACCACTCATGGCAGGTGCTGTTACTGTAATAGTAGCAAGCATTTCATCCTTCGTAATATCAACAGCAAGCATTGCATCACCGGCCTTTACATTTTTGTATTCACCGACAACCACATACTCATTGTTTGTACCTGTAGCAGAAAGTTCCTTGATTTTTGCTTCGTCAAGAAAAATCGTATCCTGCCTTTTTGCATCAGCTATAACAGATTTTGAATCTACAGGACGACCTGTTCCCACCGGAAGCAGAACCTTTATGCAGATATCATTCTTAAAGTGACGGATATAATAGAGTCCATCCCTATCAACAATCTTATTCTCTTCCTGAATATTTTCATCGTCAAACATACTGGCAGCAGCAGACTTCTTGCGTTTTTCTGATGCAGCAGCATTCTGATAAATTCTAACACGCCAAGGTTTCTTTGCCATTCCAAGGAAGCCATTTGACCCTTTTTCCAAGACTTCGTATTCCAGGGTTGAAACTCTGGAGTCCAGCTGTGCAGCTGCATCCGCCAACGCTTCATCAAGCGAATCAGCATTAACTTCAACACTCTGAAGCATCTGGTCGCTTTTCAACTGAGATTCCATGTCTTTACGAATGACATCCAAAGTTATCATCTTTCTATATAATTCCCTTTCTCAAATTAGTAAGTTTAGCACGAAGACGAAGATTTGCTTTTGTATGGAGCTGGGAAATTCTTGATTCGCTTACTTCAAGAACCTGGCCTATCTCTTTAAAGGTTAAATCTTCATGATAATAAAGCACAATGACCATTTTTTCCTTCTCAGGAAGTTCATTTATAGCTTCAATTATAACTTTCCTTATTTCTTCCCGCTCAACAATGACATCAGGATTAAGGCTTGAAGGAGATTCAATACTGTCTCCAATAGACATATGGTCATTATCATTTCCAGAATACCAAACATCATTCAAGGACAACACACTTGTTCCTGAAACTTTCATCACAGTCTGCTGATATTCTTCCTCTGAAACGCCCATATGCTTGGCAATTTCAGCATCAGATGCAGTACGTCCAAGCTTCGTTTCGAGATCAACAATAGTATCCTCAATTTCCCTTGACTTCTGTCTTACAGAACGCGGTACCCAGTCAAGCTGCCTCAATTCATCAAAAATAGCACCACGGATTCTTGTAACGGCATAAGTCTTAAATTTAACCTTCTTATCAGGATCGAATTTATCAATCGCGTCAAGAAGACCAAACTGCCCAAAACCGACAAGGTCATCAAATTCAACAGAGCCAGGTTTACCTACTGCCACCTTTCCAGCAACATACTTTACCAAAGGCATATATTGCCGTATGAATTTGTCCCTCAATTCTGGAGACTTTGTCTTTCGGTATTCATTCCAAAGTCCGTCTTCTTCATTTTCTTCAACAAGAGTTGATGCCATAATCCCCACACCCTATTATTTTTACTCTTTTGCCAACACAGTACGTATCGCTTCGGCCATCAAAGCTGTGTCTTTCGATTCAGTTTTAATTCCATCGCCAAAAGCAGCCTTTAATGCTGCAGAATTCCTACCTTCCGTAGCAAAATCACTGTCTTTTATTACATCATCATTATTTTTTCCAGGTAAAATACCCAATTCACTTACATCTGGCAATTCATCAAGCTGTTCTTCATTCATACCTGAAAACTTTGTCGGAACAAACTGCGAAACAGGCTGTTCAACCACCTGAGATTTTTCCTGTACAGCTGCGGTACCAGCAAGTGACGTAGCATCAGCAAGATTTACAGGCTTAAAGCCGGTTTTCTCAGAAGCAGAAGGAGCCGGATCTGGAATCACAGTCTTAGCCGCTACAGTAGCTATATTGTTGCCATCGTTTCTTCCAATATCATCAAGCGGAGTTTTTCCATAACTGCCACCAGCAGCAGGCCGCGGCATCTGAAGCGGCTTCATATCATCTCCAGACAAAATCCTGCTTCCACCATCAACTGAAAACTGAGGGCTGCCTTCTTCTTCTTCAAGTTCCTCATCATTTACAACAAGATTCACTAAAGAACCTGTGACTGGTTTTGCATCTTCAACAACTTCTGAATCAGAAGTTCCGGAAGCTACATCTGAAAGGAACTTACCATACAAAAACTGTATCAGGCAGGAAACGGCACCAAAAATGACAGCTGAAATCACAGCTCTGAAAAGTGACCGTGGCATTCCTGCCCTGGAAATCAATGCAATCAGAAAAGACAATACAAAAGCTGCACATGCTGTCATAATTACAGATTTTAACTTCATAAGTACGCCTTTCCTCCCGATAAAATTACCATAGAAATTTTAAATATAGACCGCTGAAGCTGGTAATCCGGCAATTCAACCACTGCCAGTCTAAAATGACAGACAGACAGTTTTATTATACATCAAAATAAATAAAATTAACAGAAAAACTTTCAAAAAATATAGTGTCAACAATTCAGAATGATAACTGTATTTTTAGAAACTCAGGTTCCTGCTATTTTTTTGCCCCGATGAATTTCTTTATGAAATTTGAAATTCCGGAACTTTCCTTTATTTCAATCTTCTCAATTCTGCCAACAATATGCTTTATACATAGTGCCGGTTTAGAATTCGGACTTACAACAATAAAAGGTTTCTGCCGGATTACAGAATTAAGCACGGCAGGATCTTCATAAACAAAACCAATATAGTTCACTTTATAATTCAGGAACTGACCGACAATACCAATTATGCGTTCGGAAATTCTTTTACCTTCATCTGCAGAATGAACTCTGTTTACAAGGAGCTGTATGTTTATTTCCCTGTCGGTAATTTCGGTTGTAATGATTTTTATTATTCCATATGCATCCGTAATTGCAGTAGGTTCCGGCGTAGTAACAACAAAAACTTCATCGGAAGCCGCAACAAACTGCAGTACATTCTTGGAAATACCAGCTCCAGTATCAATAATAATGATATCTGCGTTTCCCAAAGAACTGAACTGTTTTGCAAAATATTCCAATTCTTCAACACTAAGGTTGGCTATTTTTGAAAAACCATTCGCACCGGCAATAAATTTTATATTGAATTCAGTATCAAGAATAATTTCCTGCATGGTCCGCTGTTTGTTAATCACCTGAAGCAGGTTATATTTTGGAACAACATTCAAAAGTACATTAACATTAGCCATACCAAGATCGCCATCTATAAGAATGACTTTCTTACCAAGCTGGGCATAGGCAATTGCCATATTCACGGCAATATTGGTCTTTCCTACACCACCCTTACCACTGGCAACAGAAATGATTCTGGTATTATGAGCTGCGGATCCTGTATTTCTTGCATTTGATGAAGAAAATCCGCCATCCTTCATCAATTCGCGGAGTTCGGTCATCTGATCTTCCATTTATTTTTCTCCAAATTTATCATCAATATGAGTCCTGTCAATCTCGAAATTCTCGAGACGTATAAGGAAATCTATAATATTTGCTTTCTTTATGTTTCTGGCCACACCCTGTCCATCCGTTATGTAGGAAACAGATTTATGTTTTTCCTCAAGAACACTCAGAATATTTCCATATTGATTAGTTTCATCACATTTTGTGATAATCACAGACGTGTAACCAAAAGGTTCATAATTCTGGACTATATTCCTCAAATCCCTGGCTTTAGTCGAAGCTGAAACAGCGAGATATATATCTGCATTCATACCATCAACAGCAAGGATTTTCTTCATTTTTCCAATGCTTTCAGAATCATTCGGACTGTAACCACTGGTGTCTATCAAAATCACATCGGTACTTGCTTTACAGTCATCATATATTTTTTTTACATCTTCGGCAGTTTCAGCTTTATCAACATTTACGCCCATTACTTCGCCATAATGCCGGAGCTGTTCCTCTGCAGCAACACGGGTACGGTCAATGGTAATCATTCTGATTTGAGGCCGAGGTCTACCTAGGTTCTTGGCCTCGAAAATCTGTTGAGCCGCAAGTTTTGCAACTGTTGTTGTTTTTCCAACACCTGTAGGACCGACAATTACAATAATATGCGGGGGTCTGAAAATTTTCTTAGGCGCAAGGCTGATGGATTCACCAATCCAGTCAACGACTTTCTGTTCAACCATCTCATAATGGTCAAGTTCATCAAGAGAGAATTCTGAACGGATGCGGTCAGTCATTGCAGTTATATATTCTTTAGTAAATTCATTTACTTCCAGCGCCTGTTCTATTTTTTCAATGGATTTACTTTTAACCTCAGGAGTAACTGCCAGTTTATCCAACTTTGCATTAACCTGCTCTGAAAGAACTTTAAGCTGTTTTTGAATCTCAAGGATTTCAGTATTAGAACCAGGGGTATTTTTCTGGAGTATATTAAGCAGAGCTTCTTTATTTCTCTGAAAATCTAAAGCCGATGACGGCATCGATGTAGAAGTTTCCTTTTTTTCACTTACCACATACTGTACTTCAATCTCGTCCTTTTCCATAAGCTTAAAAGGCCCGGATCTCCGTCTTACAGGCCTCTTGCTCAGAACTCGATAATTCGTGCCATATAAATCAAACAACCTGCGTTTGCAATCGTCAAAAGTTGGTCCACTGATTGTCTGTGCATTTGCTTCATTTTCCCTACCGACCATTTATTAAATCTCCAACTTCAGGTTTTATTTCACCAACAACTTCCAATGCAACTGAGTTTCCAGCTGACATAACTTCATTTATTGAAATAACAACAAGTCCGGGAAGTTCCCGCTCTGTTGAACTCTTAACCAGCTGGCGGACTTCACCAGGGCAAAGAATTATAGGCTGCAAACCACTGTTCTGCATTGCAGCAAAAGCATTACTGATTGAAGCAATCCAATTGCGGCCATCAACAGCATCGAAAGCTACAAACGGTTTAGAGCCGTCAGACGGAAGTACCTGATGATTAAGGATTTTTTCCGACCATGACTGGGACAAATTCATCACACGCAGATGGCGGGCATCATCCGCATACTGCATACAAATCTGTTTACCAAGAGCTTCACGGACTTTTTCCGTAAGAATCCAGGTATTTACCTGAGAACCATAATTCGCCAAAGTTTCAAGAATAAGAACAATATTCCTGATTGAAACCTGTTCACGCAAAAGATTCTGCAGGACTTTTTCAATCTGTCCATAAGTGAACTTTGCAGTATCAAGGACTTCATTGACAACAATTTTATTAGTATCTTTGATTTTTTCAATAATCTGCGCAACTTCTTCACGGCCAAGTATTTCTGCCGCATGAGATCTGATTATCTCAGTAAGATGTGTTGCCACAACCGTCGGAGGATCAACAACAGCATATCCTGCACCTTCTGCCTCCGTACGTTTGTCTTCCGGAATCCACACTGCCGGCATACCGAATGCAGGATCCTGAGTTGCCTCACCTTTTATTTCTTCACGGACATCACCAGTATTTATCCCCATATAATATCCCAACTTCAAACGGCTCCGTCCTGCTTCAATTCCACGGATTTTAAAACTATATTCACTAGGATCAAGCGTCATGTTGTCAATAATACGGATGCGTGGAACGACAAGCCCGAGATCCAATGCAGCTTCACGGCGTATCCTTGTGACACGCTCAAGCAGTTTTGCACCTTTTTCTTCATCAACGAGCGGAATAAGTCCATACCCAAGTTCCAGAGAAAGCGGATCAAGTGGAACGACAGGGCTTACATCTTCTCCATTAGAGCCTGAAGAACCTTTTGCCGCAGCCTTTGCATCAGCTTCCTGTTTTGCCTTCTGCTGTTGCGTTTCATCAGAAGTCATTTTGAAACCAATAAAAACGGAAACTGCTCCCAGAGGAATAAGTATATACCAAGGCATTCCCGGCATGAATCCCAGTAAAGCCATGGCAGTACCACCAATTACATATACATACCCAGATACGGTAAACTGTTTTTTGAGCTGTGCAGACAGCATTTCATCTGAATTGCTTCCTGTAACAAGAAGACCGGTTGCGAAAGATATCAGCAAAGAAGGAAGCTGGCTTAAAAGACCGTCACCTATCGTAAGTCTTGAATAAGCATCAAGGGCCGTTCCAAAATTTTCATGTCTTAAAACCATACCGGTTATAAGTCCTGCCACAAGGTTTATCACGGTTATGAATATGCCGGCCTTTACGTTTCCGCTTACAAACTTTGAAGAACCATCCATTGCTGAAAAGAAATCACTTTCCGCACGTATTTCTGCCCGTTTTTCCCGAGCCTGCTCTTCTGTAATTGCACCGGAATTCAACTCCTGGTCAACAGCAAAATTTTTCTGGGCCATGGAATCCAAAGAGAAACGGGCTGCAACTTCTGAAACTCTGGTAGCACCCTTCGTAATTACAATGCTCTGAATGACAATGAGGATGATGAATATTACCATTCCAACGACAAGACCGCTGGAATCATTTGCCCCCCTGGAACTGCCAACTACGAAACTGGAAAATGCCCTGACCATCCGGCCGTCAAATTTTGTTCCCTGTGTAAGGATAAGTCTTGTCGATGAAACATTTATACCAAGACCAAAGATTGTCACAAAAAGGATTATTCTCGGAAACGATGAAAATTTTGATGCTTTTGGCGTATAAAGTACTATAAGTAGAATTACAATTGAAAGTGCAAGATTCACGGCCATAAAAAAATCAAGAAGAACCGTAGGAATCGGCACAATAAGCATAAGAACAACAAGGATTACAGCAACTGCAATCCCAGTCATCATCATACTGTTTCTATTTTCGTTTGCCATAAGCCCCCACCCATTGCAAGCAAATTATTTATTAACTGTTCGAGTATTTTTTTAACTGTGCATACACTACAGCAATAGCCGTGATATATGATTCAGGTATTATATCACCGATTTGCGTGTCTGTATAGAGACCACGGGCCAAAGGACGGTTTTCTACTATGGGAACATCATTTTCCCTTGCAATCTGCTTTATCCGCTGCGCCATGAAATCTTCCCCCTTTGCATTTACGACTGGTGCAGAATTCTGTATGGAACTGTCATATTTCAAAGCAACAGCATAATGAGTAGGGTTTGTAATTACTACATCACTTTCCGCAACAGCCCGCGGGATATTCGACTGAAGAAGCCGCCGCTGGGCATCTTTCAACCGGCCCTTAACTTCAGGGTCTCCCTCCATCTCCTTATATTCTTCCTTTACTTCCTGTTTTGTCATCTTCAATGAATCCATGAATTCTTTTTTCTGGACAAAATAGTCAGGAATAGAAATGATAAGGAAAAATACGGCTGCAAATACAAGCAGCAATGCAGCATCCCAGGCGATTTTCCCAAAAACGGCTGCAATATCGCCGTTTTCCTTTATTATCAGAAGATATCCCGGCAACTTCATTTTTATAAGATTATATGCAACAACTATTATAACCGTAACTTTTCCAATCGACTTTGCAACATTAAAAGCTCCCTGCATTGAAAAAACCGTCTTTTTCAAATACTCACCAACATGTGGCAGTACTTTTGAAAACTTAAATTCGATAGGTTTGGTACTGAAAATAAAGCCCTTGTTCTGGATTATATTCCCAGCCACACCGGCAATCAATGCAACTAAAGCAACCGGAAGGACCATTTTCAAGAAAAAACTGTAAAATATGATGGCATTTGCCGGATTCAGCGCATCCCCTTCTGCACATCTGGAAAAAAAGAAAACATATATTTCCTGAAATTTTTCAAAAAGCCACTTCGCTATAATAATCAGAGTAATAACAGCCAGCAGGAACACAAGGGCACCGTTAAGTTCCTGACTCTTAGGAACACGGCCCTCCTTACGGGCTTTATCAAGTTTTAATTCCGAAGGTTCTTCTGTCCGCCCCTCATCTTCAGCCGCAAACCATTGGAGGTCAATGTCTTCAAAACTCAAATCCGCCCTCCAAGCATAAGGAAAAACTGTTCAAGCCTTGCAAAGCCGGCACTGAAAGCACGGAAAAAGAAATCACACAAATCAGGCATGAGAACAGTCAGAATAAAGAAAGCCGTCATCATCATTATAGGAAAACCTTCAGAAAGCAGATTCATCTGAGGTGCAGCCTTAGAAAGGATACCTGTCGTAATAGTAATCAACAACAGGGACCCCATTATAGGCAGGGAAATTACAAGTGCAGAAGCGAAAAGGTCTGTCAATCCATGCATCATGAATGTCACAATGCCCATTCTGTTCTGGACAAGGGAATATGCAGAAATAGACTGGAAACTGGAAACAAGGCCACCGAGAAAAAGTCTCTGAAACCACCGGGTCTGGAGGAATACCAGCATGGCAATAAGGTTCAGATATTGGCCCATCAATGGATTTTCAACTTGTGACAACGAATCATAGACTTCAGAAGCAGAAAAACCGATTTGAAAAGCAAAAAACTGACCGGCAGTACTGAATGCTGAAAAAATAATGGAAATATAAAATCCTGTGATTATGCCTATTAATGCCTCGCCTATCAAAAGCAAAAAGAATTCGAGCGAAAATTGCGCATCAGGTTTTAGAAAATCACCATACACGGAATAATTTACATAAGGAAGCACGATATATGCCATGTATCCGGCTACAGCAATTTTTGCAATTCTTGAAATATTCCTCATTGAAAACAAAGGCAGAGTCATAAGGAGGGCAAAGCATCTTACTGATGCAAAGAGGAATTTTGGAATATCAGCAGAAATCGTCTCCAGCATCAAAAAACCTATCTGGCTATTTCAGGAATCTGCTCGAATAAAATAACCGTATAATCCCGGAGAGTCCCAAACATCCAGCCGCCAAGGAGAGCCAGAACCCCGAGAATCACAAGCATTTTTGGAAGGAAAGTAAGTGTCTGTTCTTGAATCGAAGTAGTTGCCTGAAAAATTGCCACCACAAGACCGATTATCAGAGCAGAACCTAAAACAGGTGCGACCATCATGAGTACTTGAAAAATCCCCTGTCTCATCAGAAGTACAACCTGACCCAAATCCATAATTTCCCCCCACAAAAAATACAGAAATAAACATTTTAAAGAATATGCCTATCTGATTACAGAATTGAAAAGCTGCTGTGTAAGTAGTCCCCAGCCATCAACAAGAACAAAAAGCATGAGTTTGAACGGCATGGAAATCTGTACAGGCGGCAACATCATCATACCCATTGACATAAGTATACTGGCCACAACCATATCGACAATAATGAAAGGTATATAAAGATATATACCTATCTTAAAAGCAACTTTCAGTTCGTGAAGAATATAAGCCGGAATCAGCACATGCGTTGGAACATCAGCCCAAGTATCAGGTTTTTCAAGTCTTCCCATATTCATGAACATTTCAACATAACTAGTATCACCGGACATCTGGGTTATCATAAAGACCCGTACCGGACTTTCAGCCTGTCTGTATGCTTCTTCAATACCAATACGACCATCAGAAAGCGGTCTGAATGCATTATCATACACTTTGGTAAAAGTAGGCCACATTACAAAAAGCGTCATGAAAAAAGCAATACCGTTCAACACTGAAGTTGGCGGAACCTGCTGTAAAGACAAAGCTCTCTTAATAAAATCCAATACAATGGAAAAACGAAGGAAACTTGTAAGTAGTATGAGAAGGCTTGGTGCCAGAGTCAGTAAGGTAAGAAGTACTAAAAGTTGAACAGAAAAAGCTACTTCACGACCTGTTTGCGGCTGAGTAATATTTATATCAATATTAGGCACATCTATAGGCCTGACAGTCCGTTCCATTTCCGTTGTTCCAAATGCAGAACCTCTAGGAAAATCATTTCTCGCCTGAGATGAAGCAGGAACCATTGAAAGAAAAAACAAAAATACAACAACAAGGCATTTTACTGTTTTCTTTCCACATAATACCAATGGCAGTTTAAAAATATCATTCATTATTCACCACCATTAATTCTTTCACGCTGACTTTTTATAAAATCTGACATAGATTTTGACGTACCGGAAAAAACTGAATCAGAAACATTATTTTTTTCAGTGGAAGTTTTTGATGTCATAAAAAGAGAAAGCACATCAGAAAAATTACGGGCCTTTGAACGCAAAGCCGTTTTATCTGCATAAAGATTCAATGCATT
Source organism: Treponema sp. (assembly GCA_045616425.1). GTDB lineage: Bacteria > Spirochaetota > Spirochaetia > Treponematales > Treponemataceae > Treponema_D. Next base: position 35,461 of record JAZLGS010000016.1, on the reverse strand, counting down.
CACAAGTTCTTTATCTTCAATTTCACCCAGAAGGTTAATAGAAGAATCCGTTACTCCTATAAGATATGCATGCTCAAGAAGTGTTACAATCTGTACGGATTTTCCAACAGAAATCGAAATGGAAGCAACCCGCCTTAAAAAGGGATCATCATCGGCAGGAACAAATCCTGACGAACGCATGAAACGCATCACTATATATACACAGACAACAAGAAAAATCAGAATGACAATCATTCTGACATAACCCCATACAGGAGACTGAGATTTACGCTGAGTCTGGGTTGAAGGAGAAAAAGGTATTGCAGATTCGTCATCTGCCGGCGTAGAAACAGCAGCCGGACTACCAACAGAAACTACAGACGATTCAATATTTTCATTGGCATCCTGCGAAACACCTGCAATACCACTGACCACAAGCACACAAAATGCCAGAAACAATATTTTTGAGAACTTCAACTTTTTCCCCACCCAAATAAAAAGTTAGCGTAAATCCGAAACCCGCTCCTGAGGAGAAAGGATTTCTGTTATACGAACACCAAAGTTTTCATCAATAACCACAACTTCACCTTTGGCAATCGGTTTATGATTTACAAGGATATCAACTGGTTCACCGGCAAGTTTATCCAACTCAATAATTGTACCTTCACCAAAACCTAGAATTTCCTTAATAGCTTTCTTAGTCCGTCCTAATTCAACAGTCATCTCCATGAAAACATCCATAATCAGACTGATGTTTTCCTGACCAGTTCCCATTGAATTACCAAGAAGATTAGGATACTGGAGTGACTGAACATTAGGTGTACCACCCATAGGCATTCCACCCATTCCCATACCAGGCATTCCTCCCATCTGCATCTGTGGCATTCCACCCATTCCCATATTAGGCATTCCTCCCATCTGCATCTGTGGCATTCCACCCATTCCCGGCATTCCGCCTGTAAGGTTCTGCATTGATGCCATATCTTCTGGAGAAAGAGTTCCAGAAGATGCAGGAGATGAACCACCACCTAACGCAGTTGCAATCGAAGAAGCAGCTTCACCAGAAACAGCTTCCCACAAAGTAAATGCCTGTCCATCAAGCGTAATAGGATAAGAAAACAATGCAAAAGTATTCTGTGGAATACGGACCATTGCTTTCGGTACATTAATTGCTTCTGCCGGATTACAGGCAAGTCCTGGGAATTTACCGGTCTTGTCAAGGGCAGTAATAAAATCATTCGTATGTGTAGAAAGAGCCTCATTTACCATTGAAAGAGCCATTTCATCAAGAGTTGCATTCTCTTCCTTGTTGAGGATTTCTACCAATTTCTGGGCAAATTCATTAGAAATAACATAAAGATGATCTCCTTTAAGCCCATTAGAAAAATCCGCCGTTACAGCAATTACCATTTCCGGCAGCTTTGCAAGGAACATATCCCTATTAACAGACTCTACAACAGGAGCACTGGCAGAAAGTTCAGTTCCTGTCATTTTCTGAAGGTTATCAACAAGCGGATCCTTAAGGTCTCCTGCAAATTTACCCAATGTAGCGGTATCTATAGTAACTGCCGGTCCACCAGAAACCTGTCCTGACGAATTAAGTCCATCCATAGGGACATTAGAAAGCAGTGCATCAATTTCATCCTGAGAAATAACACCATCACTCATACAGATTCATCTCCTTCTACGGAAAGTTCTTCAAATTCCTCAGACTCCTCTTCTTCGAGTTTGCCTGTGACCTGAACTGCCATTTTCTTGCCTACAACACCAGGCTGACAAAAATATTTTTTCTTATCACCAACACTTAAAGTAAGCGGATCGCCAACCTTATTGTTAGAAAGTTTTACAATATCACCCGCCCTTAACCCAAGAACATCACGGATAGGCAGATTTATAGAGCCGATTTCAGCAACAACATCCATATCGACAGTTGAAATTTTTTCCTTCAGTGTACCAAGATACTGCGTAGTAGCATTTCTGCGGACTGAAGAAAACCAGAACTGCGATGAAAGCTTTGAAATAATAGGCTCAATCGTAAGGTAAGGAATACAGAAATTTATCATTCCTTCTTCCTCACCTACTTTTGTTTCAAGAGTAACAAGCACAACCATTTCCGTAGGAGGAACAATCTGGGCAAACTGAGGATTAGTCTCAATCTGCCCAAGACGTGGTCTCAAATCAATAACCTGTGTCCATGCCTCACGCATATTTGCCAAGATTCTGACTATAATTCCTTCCATAACTGACTGTTCAATATCAGTCAAATCACGGCTTTTATTACCAGTAATTGCACCTGTACCACCAAAAAGGCGGTCTATCATAGAAAAAGTAATTGCCGGATCTATTTCCAGAACTGCATTACCTTTCAAAGGATCCATATTTATAACTGCAAGCGTAGTAGGAGTCGGTATAGACCTGATGAATTCTTCATAGGTCAACTGATCTACAGTTGCAACATGAACATGCACCATACTTCTCAACTGTGCCGAAAGACTTGTTGTAGTCAGACGGGCAAAAGTTTCATGCATGATCTGTACTGTACGAATCTGTTCCTTTGAAAATTTATCGGGACGCTTAAAGTCATAAATCTTAATCTTACGGGTGTCAGAAACCGCTTTATAATCATCGGTATCTGACTGGCCGGTATTTATTGCATTGAGAAGCTGATCTATTTCGTCCTGAGATAAAACCTCATTCATTAAAACGCCGCCTGATTATTTTACTGCTGAACTACATTCAGTTTATCAAAAGATATTTTTCTAACTCTTGCTTTGTTAAGCAGAGTATCATTTATTTCATTACGGATTTCTATCTTGAGTTTTTCTTCATTTCTTGGAGCTAACTCTTCCGCTGTTTTTGCAGCAAAATAATTCCTCAAGAAATCCCTGATAGGAATTCTTTGAGCTGTAATTTCTGCTGATGCAGTCTTATCGTCCTTTTTATAACCAAGGAAAATATTAACAACAACACTGGCAGGAATCGGATCACTTGTCCTTGTCTGTATTTCACCAAGAGACTGATACCAGTCGAGCTCTTCTGCAGTTTCCTTATAATCTTCACTGATTGGAATCGCTGCCTGCTGAGGTTTATTACTACCCATAATATTCATTGTTACAATCACAACCGTAACAATAAGGATTATAGCACCCAAAGCAAGTGCAATATATTTCAACAAGGTCGGCAGGAAACCACCAACACCACCTTTTTTAGAAGAAGAATCTGCTACACCAGATTCATCTCCAATTCCATCGTTAAACTCATCATCTGCCATATTTATTTCCTCACAATTTTATTATCGGTATTTTTTCCAACAGCTTTAGAAATGACCTTCATCCAAAATGATAATATCAACCCGGCGGTTATAAGCCCTGCCTTCCGGAGTGTCATTATTAAATTTCGGTCTGGTATCTGCATAACCAGCAATTGAAAATTTATTCTCATCAACACCAAAATCAGCAAGATAGTGCAGAACATTCATGGAACGGGCAGCGGAAAGTTCCCAATTACTTATAAAATCTGAATCAGGAGGAACTGGTATATTGTCCGTATGTCCCTCAATTCTGAACCTACGGTCAGAAAGCTCAGGAGAATTGAAAAACTCCGAAAGCCGGAGTAATGTTTCCCTGGTTGTTTCTACATTCAGTTCTGAACTTCCCTGTCTGAAAAACGAATCAGCTGCAAGAGTTATTACAAGCCCCCGTTCATCACTGGTTATAGTAATCTTATTACTGTTGATTTCAGGTGCAAAAAGACTCACAGCCTTCTTTTTCGCAAGTCCCAGAGACCTTCCTTTTTCAATAGAAGGAAGTGCACTGATTGTATTTCCAAGATCAGCAAGCCGGCCAGCTGACAAAGACATACCACCAGATGTAGATTCCGTCTGGTTCATCTGAAGTGATTCAGTTATGGTTGCAAGCTGAGTAACATCAATTTCCGAAGGATTATAAAGCATAACGAAGAAGCAGAGCATGAGGGTAATCATGTCTCCATATGTACCTTGCCACGCTGTTGACGGTTTTTCCGGTTCCTTTTTATCTTTTGCCATTCACTTAATCCTTAAGAACATCAGCAGCAACAGCTTTTCTTGCAACAGGATCAAGATAAGTCATAAGCTTCTGGGCAATAACACGGGAGTTTTCACCAGCCTGGATGGAAATAACTCCTTCAACAATCATTTCTTTTACAAGCATTTCAGCACTGTGCTGCTGCAGGAGGTTCTGTCCGAACGGAGTAAGCAGCCAGTTAGCCATCATGGAACCATAAAGTGTAGTAATAAGGGCAACGGCCATGTTTGGACCAAGGGATGATTTATCTTCCAGGTTGTTCAACATACCAATAAGACCAAGAACGGTTCCCATCATACCGAAACCAGGAGCAAAACCGGCCCACTGGTTTATGATGTTAACCCAGTCCATATGACGGGCTTCAATCTGATCCATTTCGTTTTCCATAATCCGCCTTACTACAGCACCATCAGTACCATCAATAACAAGGCGCAAGGCACTTTTCATGAAAGGATCCTGCAGGTCTTCAATACCATCTTCAAGGATAAGGATACCTTCACGGCGGGCTTTATCAGAAAGACCTACGATGGTCTGAACAATCTGGGCTTCACCAAAATCGGGAATTTTAAAAGCTTTACCCATAACCTTAAAAAGACCAAGGCATTTTTTCAGTGGAGCAAGAATGAACAGAGCCATGAAAGAACCACCCACTGTCATAAATACAGACGGGATATCGATAATTCCACCTAAAGTACCACCGGAAGTAAGAACCGACATGACGATACAGGCTGCACCACCGACCATACCAATTATTGTTGCTATATCCATTTTTATTCCTCTTGTGTATTTATGCCGATCAACTGGCGATAGGCAATTATTTTTTCAATTATTTCATCAGGAGTGTTTTTTACAACAATTCTTTTTCCTGACAGCATCGTTATTGTGAGATCCGGAAGGCATTCCATTGATTCAATCATATGTGGATTAAGAAAATATTTAGAGCCATTGAGTCGTGAAACTTCAATCATACCTTATTATTTCCCCACTAATTAAGATACATATTATATAATGACTTGAATTTTAATAAAAAGCAAGACCATTCCTTTATGTTATCGGTAAAAAAAAATGATTGTTTAGTTAATTTTAAAGGCTGCATAAAAAACAAGACATACATCAACAATGATAATTATTCGTTATCAGCATGAATAATGTGACATTCCGTAAAAATAATTGTATCATTTGAACATGAGCTCAAAGATATTTATTATAGAAGACATTGCAGAAATGTCAGACCTGATTTCAATGTACATAAAAAATGCCAACATGGAACCGGTAGTATGTTACAGTGCAGAAGACGCACTTGAAGCACTAAAAGAAACACCGGCAGATGCAATACTCCTTGACCTGAACCTGCCGAAAATGAGCGGTTTTGAGTTTTTAAAAAAATTCCGTGCATCATACAAAGCCACGATTCCAGTTATAATCGTAAGCGCCAGAGATTCAGATGAAGACATCATCTGCGCCCTTGATTCAGGTGCTGATGAATTTGTAACAAAACCATTTTCTCCAAGGGTACTTGTAGCAAGGCTTCAGGCAAACATGAGACGGCTGGTTCAGACAGAAGCAGCGGTAGAAAAGACCCTGACGTTCGGCGAGTACACAATACTTGAAAACAGTTGCGTACTGAAGAAGGGACCTGAAAAGATACCTCTTTCAGCAAAAGAATTTGAAGTACTTTCATATCTTGCCCATAACGCCGGACAGAACCTTTCCCCGGACACTATTTTTAATGACGTATGGAAAGTAAAATATGGAGATGTTACAGCCGTTGCAGTTTACATACAGCGCCTCAGGAAAAAAATCGAAGCAAATCCGGCAGACCCGAAATACATAAAGACAATCTATAAGTACGGCTACAGGTTTGAACTTGGAGATTCCGGAAAATGAAAATCAGGAATAAATTCAGGATACTCATACTCTGCATAAGCCTGGTTCCAATAATGTTTTTCTTTTCGAAATACACATACCATTATTACATATCACCAGAACGGGCTTTGACTGGTAAAATTGAACATCTGAATGAAATCTCAGGCCTAAACCTCACAGAAAAAGACAAGAAAATACTCAAAGACCTCATAAGGATAAGCCCGCCGGAATTAAAAATTGCAATCATCACGGAAAACGGTACTGTTCTTGCTTCAACCATCGAACAAATAGAAACAGGTAAAGTCTTTTCAAAAGAGCAGGTACACTCCCTGCTGGAAGAAAAGAATAAGGATTATTTTTTCCAGTTTACAAACATTCCATGCGAACGGACATCTGAACACCTGCTCTGCATAAACAGGATTCCGAGAAAACACAAGTGCATGAAGACACGGGCTGTAAAACCCCAGACTCTGATTGCACTGGGTTTCATTACATTTGAAGCAGTCTGCATTCTGATTGTTATGAGCATTTCCCGTACGATTTCAAAATCCATAAACATCCTGCAGGAAAATACAAAAAGAATTACAGAAGGCCATCTTGATACAGTATTGATTACCGATGATGAAAGACATGACGGTAATGAAATTACAATGCTGACGGAAAACCTTGAAAAGATGAGAGAATCATTAAAAGAAAACCAGTGCCAGAAAGACTGCTTCATCATGGGTATAAGCCATGACCTGAGAACACCTGTTGCCGTAATAAAAGGATATACAGAAGCAATTTCTGATGGCGTAATAACCGATGATGAAAAAATAAAAGACGCCCTTCTCATCATCACAAAAAAAACGGAGCAGCTCAGTTCCATGATTGACACACTGTTAGATTTCATGAAGCTCAAAAGTACTGACTGGCGGCAAAACCTTACAGAACACTCTTTGAATTCTGTAATTGAAAATTTCACAAACCATTCAAGGATTACGGCAGAAATATTCAAGAGAAACGTAACGACAGACATAAGGCTTAATACTGAAATAATGATTCCACTCGACAAGCAGCTGACGGAAAGAATGCTTGAAAACCTGTTTTCAAATGCAATACGCTACAGCAATGAAAATGATGAAATAGAAATCACGGCAGAACAGGAACCAGAAAACGTAAAGTTGTGCATAAAAGATCATGGAATAGGAATTTCAAAGGAAGACAAAGAGCATATATTCGACCTTTTCTACAGGGCATCACCTTCACGCAGGGAATGTGGAATGGGAATCGGACTTACAGTAGTAAGGAACATAATCGAAGTGCACGGATGGAAGATAGAAGTCCAGTCGGAAGAGGGAGCAGGAACGGAATTCGCGATAACAATTCCTTATTGATTTTGGGGTTTTATAATTGGTTATGACCACAAAAAGTGTTGTAAAAAGCCATGCCCCTATAGTGTTGCTGATTAGTGACGAATCTCGAGATACCGATGTTTTGGCAGGATATTCTGTGCCAATGACGAACCTCGACGCAGAGCGTCGGGGTATTAGCCTCGTCGGCACGAAATAAAGGCTATGTAGAATCATATGGTAAATTTAACTGCATGGTAGTAGAAAATACGACAGTTAGGGAGCGACGGCAATGCCGGAAAATTGCGGAAGCAATTTTAGCGAGTCTCCGAGAAGCTGGGCTTCGAAGGCGGCAGACCGACATTGCAACCTGTTGCACCGAGGGTTCTGGCGAATTTTCCACGGTAATGCAGATTTTTTTAGCAACACTTTTTACGGACATAGTCTTGTAAAAAGCTGTGCTGAAATGCATCCACCACAGATAACGTGTACGGCACAGCTGCTACGAAATTCACTAAAACCACTCTCGTAATTTTTCGGTACTGCCGATCTCCTACACCCAGTCTTTTCAACCATTATGCAATCAATTTTACTATTGGTTCTGTACGCTCTTTATCAGGCATGAAATGCAATTTTCTAATTAAACGCCATTATGTGCCAAGTTCATTCATTACCTGGCAATACTAAATACGGACACAGACTTATAATTTCTGAAGGAAGGAATTCAGGAAAAGCATCCCCTCTTTTGAAAGTGCATACCTTACTGAACCGTTTCTCCTTTCAGTAAGGGCAAGTCCTTTTTCCTGCCATATTGAAAAAAGTCCGTGGCCAGATGCTCCAAGCCTTACATCCAGAGGCTTTTCAAAACGGGCTTCATATTCTTTTGAATCCACACCGCAAAAAGTACGCAGGTTCATCATAAGGAATTCGTACTCTTCCGTATCTGGCTCAAGCAGTTCCACTTCCACAGGAAGTCCGGACAGGTCCATATCTGGAGCCCCACTCCTGTTTTTCCAGAAGGAGACATACCCGGCAACATCATTACTTACAGTATAGCGAAGGGAATCCGGAACCGTTCCATAACAAGAATACAAAGAACCTGACGCACCTGAACCGCATCCGATATAATTTCCAAGCTTCCAGTAATTCATATTATGCCGGCTGAAACATCCTTCAATTGCGAAATTTGAAACTTCATACTGCCGGAATCCTTGTGTTTCAAGACAATCCCGTCCTTTAAGCCACATTTCGTCAGCCATATCAGCATCATAAGGCAGGAACCCGGAAGATACGGATTTTTCAAGTGGTGTACCTTCTTCAAGACATAATGAATACAGGGAAACGTGATCCACGCCAAGTCCTTTTAGTTGTATAATATCAGAAAAAAGGCTTTCTTCCGTCTGATGGGGAAGCCCTGCAATCAAATCTGTACTGAAAAAGCCTTTCCATAAAGAAGAAACAAGATATAATCCTTCAAGTACGCTTTTTCTGGAACAACGGCGGCCAACAGCATGCAGCACCTCATCATCCAAAGACTGGACACCGGCAGAAATCCGGTTCACTCCGCCAGACCAGGCAGCCTCCAGAAATTCTATTGTAATATCATCCGGATTTACTTCAACAGAAAATTCAAAATCAACAGAAGAAAAAGGTGCGGCTGCTTTTATACCATTACACAGAAACAATAAATCACTGGCAGAAAGGAGACTGGGCGTTCCTCCTCCTATATACACGGATTTCCAGTTTTGTACAGAATATTTTCTTGCAAAAAAAGATACTTCATTGACCAAGGATTTTACATAAGAAGAGGGAACGCCAGAATTTCCAACAGGAACACTGAAAAAATCACAGTACGAACATTTCTTTACACAGAACGGAATATGTATATAAAGGGAAAATGATTTACCACATTCCATACGTCAGAAAAGCCGGAAAGCATTTAACGGGAAATAACAGAACAATACCCTGCCTTTCACATCCTTTTCCTTTACACTTCCCCACAATCTGGAATCAGCACTTGAAAGTCTGTTATCACACAATACGAACATTTCATTTTCGCCAAGCTTCAATTCAGAAATCATCCCCTGCACCCCCAGGGAAATATCCCATTCATTAGGAGGAATCATGATATCAATACTGTAAGGTGTCTCCGTAAGTTCAAACTCAGTCAGGAAATGGCGGCCACCGGCAGGTTTAACATAAAGAATGAAATCCTTCATATACACCGTATCACCAGGCAATGCAACTACACGGCGGATAAAAGAAGCCTCTTTCATCTTTCCAGAATCAGAAAAAGGCATGACTTTCTGGAGCGTAAAGAATCCGCACACCATATCCACAATTTTCTGGAAACGGCCCACTTCCGTCCTGATGCCTGAATCAATCAGGATTACATCCCCACGGTGAACAGTACCGTAAATCGGAGTAACAAAAAGCATCGTATTTCGTTTTACATTCGGTTCCATGGAAACCGTCGTATTTTTAACAGGATTGACAACATATTTAAATAGAAGATTTATGGAAATAAAAATAAGCAGGCATATAAGGAAAATACGTATGGCATACCGCCTGCGTGCCCTTTTCATAACAAAAGAAAGTTCAAAAATCTCTTTATTCATAAGCTGTAAGATAACACAAAAAAAAGCATGATTCAATCACTTGTTGAGACTTAAATATGAGTATATAATAGATAGTGGTAAGCTGTCTGGAATATTTTTCCAGAATTGAATTCAAAAACAGGAATATAAACGCAATATGGCAGAAGGCGTAAAAAAAATAGCGGACAATAAGAAGGCTCGATTCAATTACTTTATCGAAGATTCCATCGAATGCGGCATCGCGCTTGAAGGAACTGAAGTCAAATCAGTAAAATCAGGAAATATTTCATTTCCTGACGCATTTGCCGAAATTATAAATGGTGAGGTCTGGGTCAGGGGGCTTCATATTTCTGAATATGCTTATTCATCTGTATTCAATCATAATCCTGACAGGCAGAAGAAACTGCTGCTGCACAGGGATCAGATAAAACGTCTGACAAGGAAGGTGGAAGAAAAGGGATATACCCTGATTCCGCTTGACTTTTACCTTAAAAACGGACGGGTCAAGGTTACCCTGGGAGTCTGTAAGGGCAAGAAACTCTTTGACAAACGGGCAACAATAAAGGAACGTGATATAAACCGTGAGGTACAGAAAGATTTTAAGAGAAACCTGCAGGATTAAAAAACAGCACTAAGGTTTCAGAAAAAACAACAGGATGTAAATGAAGAAAAAGTTCATTCTTTTGACATACTTATTCCTCTTTTCCATTTTTTTGGCATCTACAGAATCCTATGACCTGTATTTTTATGGTGTCGTCACAAACATAAACGATGACAGCATGATAAAAATCACACAGGATTTGTTTTCAGCCCAGATAAGAAATATAAATTCAATAAACCTCATAGACAAAAGGGATTCCGGTTTTCAGGATTTTTATGATACGCTTCCCGCTGACAGTCCTGAAGAAGAATATTTTTCATTACTTCCGTCAGATGGAACGGAATCAGAAAACAGTCTTGCTTTCTTTACGGAAATATACAGACCTGATACTGATGACAGCTGGGAATGTTCTTTTTTCCTGAAGAACATTTCCACAGGACAGATTACAAGATTAAAGAAAAAATATGATTCCTACTACAAAATCCTTACAGATGCAAAGTTTTCATTGCAGGAACTCATAACAAATTCAACAGGTATAGAAATATCAGACTCCAACCTTCCGGCCATGAAACAAAAACCTGTCAGGCAGGAAATATCATCACTGTCCCTGGATTCAATAGTTGGAACATGGTATGGGGAAAAAGAGGTTTCAAAAATCATAATAATGCGCAGCGGAAGGGGCTTTGTAATCTTTTCCAACGGAGCATCAATGAACATCTCCGTAGTGCTGGAACAGGAAGGCAGCGAAAAGAAACTTCATATAGTTCAGGAGGGAAATTTCAATGCCTCCTTCTTTCCCGGACTTGAAAGAAAGGAAGTACTTAACTATGCAGACAAGGCTCCACCCATTGAGTGGAACATGGTACTTTCAGAAGATGGAACTCTAAAGGGAAAAAAGACTACGCTTGTATCTGAAACAGGAAGCGCAATCGTCGTATCAGACATAGACGTGGTCTGGTCAAAAACAAAAGGCACAATGTAAGTGTCCGTCCCAACGGGGAGGGATGGTAAAATCTACAGACTGATGTCAAGACACCCTTGTCTTAAAATTACAGCAGCTTTTCCTGATTTTCCGGTAACATCCACCAGCGTTGATGCCAGAGCATCCTTCCTGTCTGAATCATCAACAATAAGAGACACCTCTGATTCAAACTGCGATATAATTTCAGAAATTTCGTCCAAAACCGGCATTCCGCTTCTGTTGACGCTGGTAGAATAAACAGGAGCATTACAAGCGGCAATGACATTTCTGAGCCATAAATCACCAGGACATCTGAATGCAGTTGTTTCCCGCCCTGTTATCCTTCTGTAAAACCCATTATTTTTTACTATTAGTGTCAGCGGGCCGGGCCAGCAGGACAGGAGTTTTTCAGGAATTTCCGAATCAGAATATTTCAAGACATCAGACGGGCTTGATATAAGTTCAATTAAAGGCTTATCACCTTCCCTGCCCTTTATCTGCCTTATAATAGAATCGACATGGTGATTTCCAGTAAAATCAACTATTCCTGAAAATCCATAAACAGTATCAGTAGGAATTATTACAGCCTTTCCAGCCAGAAGGGCTTCCACGGTAAGCTGTATACTTTTTTCATCAGACTTGCGGCAAATCATAAAGCGGAATTCCTTCTACGGTTTCAAAAGTCCTTCTCTGCACGCTTCCTGTACCATATGAAACATCGTACAAGAAGAAAACTACAAACATAAGTGATGTAACGACTATACCACAGATTTTACACAGCCATTCAGGAACATAAAGGACCTTCGTACTTTTCAGAACTGCACCAGTATCATAAAGATATGACCTGGTCGTACCAAGTCCCTTTATCTTTACAAGTTTTTCCCCTGGAAGTACATAATCAAGATTTCTTGCATAAGCCGCAATTACATTTGTGTCATTACATATAGCCGTTTTTTCAAGATTCAATTCGTCATTTATACTTTGTATTCTTGCAGTGTTTGCACTTATAACTCTTTTCTGCTCCGTAAGCTGGTTTGCTGCCCAGAAACTGTTCTGTCCGCATGTCATGGAGATTATTACATAAATAAGAGTTCCGACAAAAAGTGCTGCCAGATATTTAAACCTTTTCATGATGAATTAAATATCGGCACAATTTTCTGTTTTCTGAATTTAAAACTTATGATATAATTAAGAAAAATAGTATCAAAAACACTACAGAAGGAAAAATTATAAACCGATATAAAGATATGGAAAAAGTACAATTTTCTTTAGTAAGGGGAATTATAATATGAGCGATATTACAGATATGACAGGTGACCTTGACAGCTATGGTGTATGGGAAAAAAGGCCACCACGAGATATAAATGCAGATGCAGAGCAGAAAGATGCACCTTCTGATACTGCCAGTAATATTGACCTCCCGGATTTCAGCGATTTAGATACATCCCTGACAGACATGACGGATTTCGACATACCGCAGGCTGATGACCCGAGTGTATTCGATTTCCCGACTTCAGACGAACCTGAGGCAGACAGTCCCCTGCTGGACGGAAATGACACATCCCTTACAATAGAAGAACTTTCTAACATAACGGAAAATCTTGATATGATTACGGAAGAAGCCGGATATGAAGATGTTTCCGATGATTTTGATGTTGATGCAATCAATATGGATGACGGTGAATCAGCACTTCCAGAAGCAACAAGACTGCAGCCGAAAATCCAATACAAAGAAAATACAGCAGAACCTATAGACGCACCAGCTGCAGTTCCAGCAGAACAGGCAGAAGTTGCAGAACCTGAAGTAACAGAAGAAATTACGGATGTTACGGATGAGTTCAATTTTGACGCCATAGAAGATGTAACTGATGCTTTTTCAAGTGATTCTTCCAGCCTTGATGCACAGCCTGACGGTGAGATCAGTATTGATGACTTTTTCTCCGATGATTCTGCCGCACCTCCGGCCGGAAGCGATGACGGTTCTGTAGATTTGAGCGATTTCCTTGGAGATGATGATTTCTCAACACCTTCAAGACCTAAATCATCAGCAGCTGAAGAAATTGTAGATGAAAAAACATTGGATATTGACATTGCATTTGATGACAGTGCTGATGACATTATTCTTGATGAAGAACAGACTGTGCAACCTGCAGAGCCTCAGGCAGAAATCCCGTTGGACCTTAATGCATTTGAAGAAACAAGCGTTGAAGATATGTTTGCTTCTTTCGACAATGCGGCAGGTGCAGCATCTTCAGGAGGGTCATCACTTTCAGAAGATGATACGGAAATGATTGACCTGTCAGAATTCGGAATTGACGATGACGATTCAAATATCGGAATGACTGATACTCCGGATGATGCAGGCCCTGTAAGAAAAGAAACTGTAGATTACGACATGACGGTTTCAGTAGATGATGATACTAACGATAAGGTTTCCATGGCTGATGTCATCAGTGGAAACATATCATATTCAGTACCAGACAGCTTTGATGAAGAAACAGCATCATTGACAGGAAGTGACGATATGGAAAACACACAGATAGAACAACCAGCACCAGTTTCACCGGAAATCAGTGAGAAAGGAAAAGAAATCCTTGAACAGATTGTATCTGAACTGGCATCTTTGAAAGACGAAATCAGGAACCTTAAGACTGATTTTGCTGAACTCAAGACAAAATCAGCGGAAATGCCGGCTGCTTCTGTTGAAACAAATGAAAGTGAAGGATTCTTTTCTGACGACGGAACAGATGATACAATCTCACTTTCCGGTAATGAACTTGATAATATTCTGAGCAATGCAGATTTTTCTACAGAAGAAGCTCCAGTTGTAAGTACCATCGATGAGGCTGATGATGGAATTCTTCCGCCCCCGCCAGTTACTGAAGATGAAGTTGTAATGCCGGATGCTGCTGATGAAACTGAAATTATTGCTGATCCAGCCCCTTCTGAAACAGAAGACGATCAGATTGTACCACAGCAGGATGCTGTCATTGATACTGAAAGTGCAGATAATCCGACTACGATCGATGACATGTTCTCAACGGAAGACCTTCAGGAATCAGATTCAGATGACCTTACAATGGATTTTGATGAAGATAACCTTGAAGCACCCCAGATTGATACATTTGATATCAGTTCAAGTGATGTTCCGGATGAAGATAATGAATTTGAAATTTCTGATGAACTGCCAGAAGAAATTTCAATTCCAAGACCGGAAGATGATATTCTGGTAGAGTCTTCAACAACAGACCTGATGGATTCAATTACAAATACTGACGATGACATATCAGCCGCAGAACCAGAAAAACAGATTTCAACTGTAGATGTTTCAGCACTAGATGAATTTATGGAAGAGGATATTTCAATTTCAGATTCACTGACAGACGAAAAGATGAATTACCTCTCTGACACATCTGTCCCAGAAGTTGATATTGCTGAAATAATGAGTGATAATTCCACGGGTCCTTCTGATGACAACATTGGAGTTTCGCTCAATTCGGATATTAATGCCGCATTTGACGAAGCTGAATCCGAAGAAACAGCCATTATTGATGATGAACTGGAACAGCAGGAAATTGATACACAGACAATAGAAGACGCGGTAGAATCAACGATGGCCAATGATTTTGAAAGCATTCTTCAAACTGATGATGCTGCAACTATTGAAGAAACAATGCCTGAACTTTCTACGGAACCAGTATTTGAAACAATTGATGAACCTGTTCTTGAAAATACGGTAATTGAACAGGAACCTGCACTTGAAGACAGCGGCATTTCCGAAGAACCGGTTGATATTGAAGAACCGGTTATTCCAGATGCACCTGAATCAGCAGACATTACGGATATCATTGATTTCAGCGATGTTGATGATGAAGAAAGTCAGGATGAAATTCCAGTTTCCGAACCTGCTTTTGAAGAAACTGAAATAGCAGAAACAATTGATGTTACTGAACCAGAAACTTCTGAACCTTCCGTAGATGAAATGACAGATGACCTGACAGTTGCATCAGACGAGGCTCCATCTACAGAAATGGATGAGCCTGAAATTGCAGCTGAACCTGAAATTGAAGATACAGCAATTCCAGCTTACATGCCTTCAATTGACGAAACGGTGGCAGCCGAAGATGTGACTCCGGATGAAACTTTAATAGCTGCTGATGAAACAGCTGTTGTAATGGATGAACCAGAAATTACTGTACAGGATTCTGAGGAATCTGTTCCGGATTACGAGGGAATTCCAGAAGAATCAACCCAGGTTAAAGCAATTCCAGAAGAACTTAAATCTGAAATCAAAACAGTCCTTTCGTATATGGACCAGCTTCTTGAGGACCTTCCTGAAGAAAAGATTTCTGAGTTTGCAAGATCAGAACATTTTGAAACATACAAAAAGCTCTTTAAGGAACTCGGACTTTCATAATGGGACTTCTGAAAAATGCTTCAGGGAGACGGTCTGCGTTGTTAAATGATGCAGACGTCCCTGTACGGAAAGTAAACAAAACAAGACCTGAATCATTCCATCAATGGGCTGTAAATTATGGGTTTTCTCAATGCGGCCTGTTCATGCCCGTTCATGGAATGATGGTCATCAAGCATGCTTTCAATATCGATGCAAAGACGGTTGCCGCTTCAGTTTCATCAAAGGAATTTTGGAAAAAAAACATCACAGATTCAGGATGGACGTCTTTTTCAAAAACCGACCCCGGCTTTTCTGCTTTCGCACAATTTTTTCCAAAAGATAAAAGGAATACGGTTCAAACTGTCCATTTTATGAAGATAGAATCTGGTAATGATACGTATGTTCTTTTTTCATTTGATTATACCAAAAGTACGCCTCCACATCAGACTGAATGTTTTATCCCGGAACTTATGGATGCTGTAGAATCCAGGTCATTATATTCGCTGGATTTGACTGACCGGAATCTTATGGAAAAAATCATTTCAAAAAATGATGCAAGACTTTATTTTATATCTGTAAAATCAGCAATCAATAAGGCTATGGAAAATATTGAAATTCCTGAATATGGAATAAAAAAGGCTCTTCAGAATACTGTTTATGAACAGCTGTATTCAAAAACAAAGGCGTCTTTGTCATTTCCAAATCTTACAGCCAGTGATTCCACAGATGAAATAAAGATTTCGCTTTGTTTCAAGGAAAATCTGGACGACAGTCTTATCAGGACTCATTTTGAACAGATTTATACTGGAATATTAGGAAAGGAAGCAGCAGAAAGCATATACCTTATTTCATCAGGAAAGAAAAATACAATCCAGGAAATTGAAGATTTTCTAATGCAGGGGTAACAAGTTGTCTATAGACTTCATTCAGGCAAAAAATGGAACCTTGACCTGCAGGGAAAACAACATATTCCTTCATTCTTCTTATGCGCCTGAAACAGAGGCGGAACGTTTCACAAATAACCTGCAAATAGATTTTAAACCGGTTTATATCGTAATCATTGAACCAGCCCTATCCTATCCGGCAGCTTACCTGAGAAAAAAATACCCTGATGCAAAAATCGGAGCTGTCAGGTTTTCCAGTGAATTTACGAAATATGATTCCTGCTGGGATTTCGTATTTTATTATGACACGAAAAAAGATTTTTCCCAGGAATTCTATGATTTTGCAGGTGAAGACGGATTTTTTTCAACTGCCTTCTTTACATGGCCCCCATCAAAAAAAGTTTATGGAAATCTTGACGCCAGGATATGGGAAGAAATAAGGCAGCTGTCAAAAAAATGCCAGTCGGTTCTTGCCACAAGAGAATATTTTTCAAAACGTTGGCTGAATAATAAAATAACATTCTTTTCTTCAATAAGAAAAACCGGCACAATCCGGAAGGGTCATTCTGTAATCGTAGTAGCTGCATCCGGACCAAGTCTTGGAAATGCAATTGATTCAATAAGGGACTGCCGCGGAAATATCTTCCTGATAGCCGTATCATCAGCTTTAAGTGTACTTTTATACAATAACATCGTGCCTGATTTATGTATTTCGACAGATGGAGGCTATTGGGCAAAAAAGCACCTTGAATGTCTTTCAAAAAATAACAGTGTTGCGGCACATCTTGAACATTCAATTCCACTGGCCCTTTCATCAGAATCAAACTGTCCTAAAGATCTGTTCAATTCCCTCATTATTCCTTTGTGTTATGACGATGACTGTCTTTCAAATCTTTTCTATAAAAAAATGAATATGAAATTCATGAGAGGTAAGCGGAACGGCACTGTAAGCGGGACGGCACTGGAACTGGCACTGGAACTTACGGACAACAAGATCTTTTTTGCAGGACTTGACCTCTGTCCTGCAGCTGGATACCAGCACACACAGCCAAATATGCTTGAAACAGGGAATTCAGTCTATGATTTCCGTCTTCAGCCAAAAGAAAACAGAATCGGAAGACAAAGCTTTCCTTCTGCAAGCCTTAAAATATATGAAGAATGGTTTAAGCAGAAATCATTTTCGCTGGCAGGACGAGTTTTCCGTATTAACGGAACAGAAGGATTTAAAAATAAACTCGGCATGATAAAAGATATTGAAAAAGAATTCTTTGAAAAGTGCTGCACTGAAAAAAAAGAAAAGCCTTACATAAACATTAATATAATCAGAAATGAAACTCCGGATTTTTTCCATGAACTGATGGATGAGTATATCAACACGCCTCAATTCCTTAAAGATATGTTCCCGTCAAAAAGCATACTCCTGGAACGGGCTTCAACTGACACCGAAAGAGGCAGAGTACTTGGGGAAATTGAGATAAAGAAGAAAGAACTTATGGAAAAAATCTATGGCAATAAGGACAGAAACGGTTTATGAGCCAGATTTATGATTCAATAGTCAATTCAAGAAACGGCATGCAGGTTCCTGTGTTTACCTCCGGACGGGCAATGCATTCAAAATACGATCCTGCCCATGAAGCTGAAAATTTTGCAAAAGAAACCAGTTCAGAATATGCCGTCATATTGGGAATAGGCGGTGCATATCATATAAAGGCCTTTCTTGAACGGAATCCAAAATGTATGGTCATAGCCGTAGAAAAAAACCGTGAAGACATGGATCTGCTCCAGCAGATTACCTGTGTAAAAGAAGTAATCAATGACAAAAGGGTTGAAACAGTTTTTCCAGACAATCTGGAACAAAAAATTACTGAAACATATTTTCCAGCCCTGTATGGAAATTTAAGCATTCTGCCACAAAGAATGTGGTTAAATGAAAATAAAAACCTGGCGGAAGGTCTTATCGGCAAAATCAATGACACATTGAAGAAAATCAGCAGCGACTTTTCAGTACAGGCTCATTTTGGGAAATTATGGCTGAAAAATATATTTTCAAACCTGCATACTATATCAAAAGCAAATTCAAAATCAGTAACAAACATATCCGCATCCGGTGATACGCAGAAAACGGCAGCCATAATTGCAGCAGGTCCCACAGTTGATGAAACGATAAAAAAAATTATTGCCAGAAGGAATGAATATTACGTAATTGCAACGGATACGGCTACAGGCATATTGAGAGAATATGGAATAATTCCGGATACAGCCGTATCCATAGATGCCCAATGGCTTTCTTCAACACACTACATCGGGGAAAAAAATAAAGGCACTTTTTTTATAAATGACATGGCAGGTTCCCCATCAGCCGCAGCATTGTTAAAACGGAAATCTTATAATGTCATATTCTGCAGGACAGGTCACCCGCTTTCAGAATTTGCCTCACAGTATTTTTCAAATCCTCCGATTTTACTTACAGCAGGAAGCGGAACCGTAACAATTGCAGCAGCAGACCTTGCTTTGAAAGCCGGTTTTTCAAAAATAGAGATTTATGGAGCAGATTTTGCATACAGTAACGGAAAAGCCTATGCAAAAGGAACATATCTTGAACATCTTTACAGGAAAGACGAATCACGGTTGGAAAATGCAGAAACAAAATTTGACAGACTGCTTTTCCGCACTGAACTGGAAGAAAAAGAAAAAGCAGTTTATTCAAATGATGTGTTGGAATCTTATAGGAAGACACTGATTCAATGGATAGAATCAAATGGGATGAGCTGGGTAAAGGAAAATGACTGTTACATCATTGAATCATGCGGGAAGTACCGGAAAACAGCAGCCTGTATAGAGTTTTTTGACAAAGCAGGGTTCATAAGAGGATTAAAAAATGAACTTGGTGAAGCAGTAAATGCCGCTGGAAATCCGGAGTTCCAGAAAAAATACCTTACAGGCATGAACGGAATAAAAATATTGTTGCCGTACTTGGCCTGGCTTGAAAAAAAATCTGCATTAGATCCGTCAAAAGATTTTTCAAAGATTCTGAATCTTGCATACAGTAAAATTCTGATGTATACTGAATTATTATGAAAAGAAAAGGCATTACTGTTGCAGCTGTAATAATAAGCTGTATTTTTATTGTAACAATAGGGGCTTTTGTAATCGGGCTTTATTCAGATTATGTCAACGGTTCAAAGAGCGCCGATAAAAGGTTTGACAAGCTTTCATCAGAAACAGCTGCTGCATCTGGAATATTTCCATATGCCTCAAAGGAATTTCTGAACAAATTCAATCGGGCTGTAGGATCACCTGAAATATACAAAAGCGTTACCCTTGAAGCAAACGGTAAAGAAATATATTCTTACCCGGCTGAAAAAATCCAGTCAACATCAATTTTCGTAAAGACCAGAAGCGCAAAGATAACCGGAAGCGATGGTACGAGTCTTGTCCTTACATGTTCAATTTATGCAGTAACCCCGGCCTTGATTTACCAGAAGGCACGCATTACTTTTATAATAATACTCGCAGGAACACTTACAGCGGGTATCCTGTTACTTTATCTGTACCTTTCTGATTCGACTGCTACAAAAGAAGGCGAGGACAACAGTGCATACAAGGCTGGTGGCATGCCTTCACCGGCAGTTTCAAACTATTCCTCAAAAGATGACCTTGAAATGGAATTCCATAATCTGGACAGCAGCACGGCAGCAGCACAAGAAGCATATGAAAGTACAATTGAGTCAGATGAATCACAAGCTGATGACAGGCTCGATGACATTGATTTTGAAAATGAATCTGACAGTATATTTCCAGAAGTAGAAGAAACTGTGGAGATTGAAGCATCAGAAGAAATCCCGGATTCCATTTTAGAAGAAGAAGTACAAGAGGATGCTGAATCAACGGCTGATGAAACAGTAGCAGTTCAGGACGAACAGATTGACTATTATAAACTTGAAGGTGCATATAGTTCACATCAGGAAAATGCAGTTATTGAATCGGAAACCATCGAAGGACAACCGGAACAGACTGAAATTACTGCTACCCCGGATGTTGCCCGGCAGGAACAGGAGCCGGCTGTTCAAACAGCCCCCCAGAATGAAGCCGGAACAGTTGAAGAACCACAAATTGTACCGGTAAATGAATCTGTTAATTCACTTATTGCAAACAGCAATGTTGACCTTGACAGCGGTAATGAAGTATTTAATGAATCTGAAAGACAGTTTTATTCAACAGAAACGGGCTTTGGTTCTGAAATTGACCTCCAGCCTAAATTGGAAAAGGAAATTTCGCTATCAGCATCAAATGAACAGGATCTTGCACTTTTCATGATAAAACTGCCATCGATAGAACGTAAATCTGAAGCATTCATAAAGATATGCCGTCTTCTTTCCAGTGTATTCCAATTAAACGATATGATATTTGAATTGGAGCAAGATGGTTTTGCAATAATTGATCAGAATAAAGATATTGAAAAAGCTCTCGAAAATGCAGACCTTATTTATGCTGAACTCGTTGCCATATTAAATCAGTATGGCTTAAATATAAAACCTTTAATTGGTATTTCCTCAAGGTCATTAAGGTTGATTTCTGCCGACAGAATCATTACAGAAGCAAAACAGGCTTTGATTCATGCAGAAGAAGACAGGGAATCGCCAATTGTTGCTTTCAGGGTTAATCCTGATAAATACAGAGACTACATAAGCAATAAATAGAGTCTGTTTCTTTAAGGCTATGTCCGTCTATAGCGTTGCTGATTAATGATGAATCTTGGAGTATCACCGTTTTGGTGGAAAACTGTATTCTATGCTAATAAAGGCTATGTGGAAATAATGGCAAAATTAACCGTATTGTTGTGAAAAAAAGTGTTTTTTAGCAACACTTTTTACGGACATAGCCTTCTTTAAATGTAAAAAGCAGTAAGCAGTGCAAAGAAATCGGTACAAGTGACGAAAAGAAAATGGTTTCTGTTGGAAAAAGGGAGCCCCCACTTCGCACACAGCTTTTTGGAAACTCGCTGTTCAAAACTCACTTCGTGAATTTTCCCGGTTGAAAGCGTCGTTTCATGGCTGTGTCTCGTTTCTTAAACAGGCAGTTTTCCAACTTATTTTGCATGACCAAATAGTAAATAAAGCTGTTCCATTTTAGCTACATACGTGCACCGGATTAATTTCGGAATAACGCTGTATAGTGTACTTCTTAAATCACCCCTGTTTTTACACTTTTGTATTTTCTTCAGCATTTTCCTCTGGAAAAAGTTCATTGATTTTATCCTGATATTCTTTTATTTTTTCGGAATCAGGGAATTTCTCTTCCAGAATCTTTATTTTTTCAGAAGCGATATCATATTTTTCCATTGCAAAAAGCAGCATAATGTAATTTTCAAGATAAACACATACATCTGGCTCGGAAACCTGTAATTCTTCATAAAGCTTCCGGGATTCCTCAAAATCGCCACTCATTGCATAAACATAGGCCAGACTAGCCTTTATATTTGAATTTTCAGGGTCTTTTTCCAAAAACATTTCAAAAATTTTGATGGATTCAGCCCACTCTTCTGTAAAGGCATAGCATCTGGCCATATTATAATCTGCAGATTTTTTTAGTTTTTTATTCTGCCGTGCAATCTTGTAAAATTCCAACGCCTTAGAATATTTCTTTAAAGCGAAGTATTCTTCTGCAATATTGAAATATTCGGAATAAATATCTTCAATACGCTGATTTTTTTCTCCTGGCACATAAAAATCATTTGAACTACATGCAAAAAAAATAAAACAGACAGAAAACAGGAGCCAGAAATATTTACAAAAAGACTTCAATTTTTTATCAACCTAAAACCATGTTTTCAATGGCAGCAAGCTGCGTACTATACAATCCGTTGATTGAATTTCCGTAATTAGCAATAAGCCGGATGATATTGCGTGGATTTTCTTTCTTGTCACATCCATTTAATCTGTCCCCCGCATCACCAAGGCCTGGCAGGATATAAGCAGATGTATTCAATGCAGGATCAAGCCATAAAGTATAACATGTACAATTATCAAGGGCACGGGAAACACGCAGACTGCCCTTCAATGCTGAAATAACATTAAAGAATTTTATTGATTTCGGTTTAACCCCCTGGCTCTGGAGATATTTTACAACCGTTACAAGTGAACCGCCGGTTGCATTCATCGGATCTGCAAAAATCAAGTCTTTTCCATCAAGATCTTCAAGACGGAAGAATGATTTTTTCAGGTCCAGAATATACTGCATGTCAGCTTCTTTTCTTGTATCATCCCTGTTAATCTTAAAAAGTGCAAACGGAGTCACATAACCATTTGAAGAGTAAGCCTCAATTTCTTTTGACATGATGATGCTTGGCAAAAGTGCACCGCGCAGCATTACGCACATAACTGAATTATTGATTTCATCATCAATATCAGGTATCTTGTGTACTGAATAGTTCTGAACCGGATCAGAAACCGGAGTTGGAACAACAATATAATTCTTTTTTTCACTATGAGGTGCTGTATATGCCATACGGAAAAGCATCTCATAAGCGCGCTGTGTATAGTAAACAAATTCGTGATGATCTGTTTTTGCATTTCTAAGTTTAGAAATTACACGGCTGGCTTCTGCATGTGCCCCTTCCTCTGTAACAAAAGAAAATACTTTAATGGATGGATGCTGATTACAGATTTCCTGCATTACATGTCCCATCTTATCAAACTGTTCAATTGTCTTATCCTTATCCAAAGGAGAAAAAGACTTCATGGTTTCAGCATACATCTCTTCCAGACGCTTTAAATCTGCATGATCCTGAGCAGTAAGATAACCATCCAGATCTTCTGCCTTCAAAATAATCTTATCATCTGCCATATACATCCATCCTGTTAATTTATTTAGCCTCTAAAAACTTTTCGAGACACTTTTGTTTTTTCAGCCTTTTATATTATAAGGTTGAAACCATTGATTAACTAATTTTCTGGGAAACTGGCTGATAAGTCCTGCCATGCTGAACAAGATTCACCATCAGTACTACATAAGTGTACAGACTTCAAATCATGCATTACATTATGGAACATATTTAAGGACAGCCTCTCCCGTAAAATTTAATTAAAATCCAAGCATTGACTGCAATTGAGCCATTGAAACCTGAATACCTTTTATCTGCATATGCGTCTGGTCTGCAACCTCAATCTGGGAATTTGTAAGCCCCAATGCAAGGGCAAGCCAGCCGGTAGCTTTATTTACAAGACCAGGAGAAGTAAATTCAAGATTCAAAGTTATTGAATATTTTGAATTTGCAAGTTTCTGCACCTGCCCTTTTACATATTTTAACTGAAAAATACTTGATGAAAGCTGGGTTCCAAGAAGATTTGCAATAAAAGATAATGGCTTTGTCATATAAAAACTGATGGACTCATCATCTGAATCAGATAGATAAGAATAGACTTCTGATTCTTTCCAGACTTTTCTTGGATTTTCTGCCAATTCTAATGCAGCTGTCACTTGTCCGTCATAATTTTTAATAAGGGAATCAACATTATCGGAAATACAGAGTCTGCCATCTACAGGCTGCGTAAGCTGCAACTCCTGCGCTGTATGTAAAAACTTCACGTACTTTCTGAAAGAATCAGTTTCCACATATTCTTTATCCCATAATGCCGATTTTGACAGCATCCCGGGAATTGTGAAATTCCTGTCGGAATCAGCTACAATCTGGAAATGCTTCTTCTTGTTTTTATACGAAAAACCACCGTAAATAACATTAAGCTTTTCCGTGATTGAATCGACATATTTATCGTCCATACCGTTAGCATATGATTTTACAAGTTTTTTTGTAAAATCATAATTGACCGTTACTGGAATTTTTATATAGACAAGTGAATCCTCATCAAGAAAATCGAGAGGATCCACTTCTGGAACAGATATCTGTGGCACTGTCTTACAAGCAGAAAACATCAAAATTACAGCTGTAAACACCAGCACCACAAAACAGCTAGTTCTTCTCAAGCTTTACACCCCAGACTTTATCATCTGCCTCAATTTTGATTCCATCATCAAAATCTGTAAATTCAGCAGAAGAAGCAAGTGTTTCAGATGAAATGAAATCGGCAAACATATCATAGGCAGACTTCAATTCTGCATCACCTGCAACATGCAGACTGATACGGTCTGTAACAGAAAGACCTGACTCCTTTCTAAGATTCTGGATACCACGGATTAAATCACGTACATAACCTTCTTTCTTAAGTTCATCAGTAATCTTTGTATCAAGACCTACAGTAAGTGTTCCATCATTTACAACCTTAAGGTTTTCCTTTTCAATGCGGTCGATTAAGATTTTATCAATTGTAAGGTCAACATGAGTGTCGCCTACATCAACAGTAAGCTTTGCACCATCAAGGATTGACTGGATTGCACTCTGATCAAGTTCAGCTATCTTTGCAGCAGCCTGTTTCATCAAAGGACCAAGCTCCTTTCCAAGAACCTTGAAATTTGCCTTAGCCTTGTATTCAACAAGTTCATCTTCACGGTCATGGAATACAACCTTCTTGACATTAAGTTCTTCACGGATTGAATCTTCCATTTCCGCAAGGACTTTCTTCTCATCAGGATTGCGGGTAACAAGTGCTACTGATGCAAGTGGCTGTCTGTTCTTGAGATTGAACTGGTTACGGAGGCTGCGTCCCATGGAAACGGCTTTCTGGATTGTATTCATCTTGAATTCCAGTCCTTCATCATGCCATGCAGGATTATAAACAGGATAATCAGTAAGATGTACAGAATCCTTATCTTCAGGAGTCTTAAGGTTCTGCCACATTTCTTCAGTGATGAATGGAACAAACGGTGCTGCAACTTTTGCAAAAGTCTTTAATGCAATATAAAGCGATTCATAAGCTTCCACTTTGTCACCGTCATTTTCACTCTTCCAGAACCGGCGGCGGCTGCGGCGGATGTACCAGTTGTTGAGCTGGTCAATGAATGCAACAATCGGATCAATCGCACCGGAAAGATCGTAATCATCAAGTGCTTTTGTTACATCTTTTACAAGTGACTGTGTAACAGAAAGAATCCAGCGGTCAAGAGGATTTTCCGGAAGCTTATCGTCAAATGCATGACCGGTAGCAACTACACCATCAATATTTGCATATGTTACATAGAAACTGTAACTATTCCACAGAGGAATGAGTATGCTCTTAAGGACTTCTTTTACACCGTCATCGCTGTAACGGAGGTCATCGGCCTTTACAACAGCTGAATGCATGAGGAAAAGGCGCAATGCATCGGCACCAAACTGGTTGATGGCATCAACCGGATCAGTATAGTTACGGAGTGATTTTGACATTTTGCGGCCATCGCTGGCAAGTACAAGACCGTTTACGATACAGTTCTTGAAAGCAGGCTTGTCAAAAAGATGGGCTGCAAGAATCGTCAATGTATAAAACCATCCACGGGTCTGGTCAAGACCTTCTGAAATAAAATCAGCAGGGAAATGCTTTTCAAAATATTCCTTGTTTTCAAAAGGATAATGCTGCTGTGCATATGGCATGGAACCAGATTCAAACCAGCAGTCAAAAACTTCCGGAATACGCTTCATTGTGCCTTTTTTACATTTTGGACACTTGAATGTTATTTCATCAACAAACTGTTTATGGAGATCTTCAGGATAGACTCCGCTCAAGTCTTTCAATTCCTGACGGCTTCCAATACAGATAGCTTCCTTACAATCCGGATCATTACATTTCCAGATAGGAATCGGGTTACCCCAATAACGGTTGCGGCTGATTGCCCAGTCACGGCTTCCTGCAAGCCATTTTCCAAAACGGCCTTCCTTGATGTGTGCTGGCTGCCATTTTATCTGACTGTTTGCACGGAGAAGCCTGTCATGTTCATCTGCAACTTTTACAAACCAGGAGCCGATTCCACGGTAAATAAGAGGAGAACCACATCTCCAGCAATGTGGATATGAGTGGAGAACCTGGTCTTTCTTTACAAGCTTTCCTTCTGCCTTAAGGCGGTTGATGATTTCCTTATCTGCATCTTTTACAAAAAGTCCCTGATAATCCGGTACTTCTTTTGTAAATTTACATTCTGCATCAATAGGCTGAACATTCGGAACACCAGTTCCACGGAAAATCTTGTTATCATCTTCACCAAATGAAGGAGCAATATGAACAATACCAGTACCATCTTCTGTAGAGACATAATCGGCATTGAACATGCGGAATGCACCTTCTGTACACTTCTGCTTTGAAATTTCTTCACAAACCTTTGGATCTGCAAGATTTGCAAAATACGGGAAAAGAGGCTCGTATCTTGCACCAATGAAGTCCTTACCTTTATGGCGGTAAATGATTTCATAACCTTCAGGATTCTTGTAATAAGAACCAAGACGGGCTTCCGCAAAAATATAATAATCACCGCTTTCCTTATCAAGGATCTTTACGTAATCAATTTCAGGCCCCATACAGAGTCCCTGATTAGAAGGCAATGTCCATGGAGTTGTGGTCCATGCAAGGAAGTATGTCTTTCCGTTTGCCATATCAGGATCGTCAACGCCAGCCGGTGCTTTTGTAATCTTAAAGCGGACAGTTACAGTCTGGTCATTTACATCTTTATATCCCTGTGCAAGTTCATGGGTAGAAAGGACTGTTGCACAGCGTGGACAATACGGAAGGATGTACTGTCCCTCATAAATCATGCCCTTGTCCCAAAGCGACTTTGCAACCCACCAGATTGATTCCATAAAGTCAGGATTCATGGTCTTATAGTCATTGTCAAAGTCAACCCAACGGCCCATGCGGGTAATCGTCTTACGCCATTCAGAAGTATATTTCAATACAGATGCCTTACACTTATCATTAAAATTGGCAACTCCGTATTCATCAATTTCGTGCTTTGAATTGATTCCAAGTTCCTTTTCAATAAGATTTTCTACAGGAAGTCCGTGACAGTCCCAACCGAAGCGGCGTTCAACTTTCTTTCCCTTCATTGTCTGGTAACGTGGAATGATGTCTTTAATTGTTGATGGAATGAAATGTCCAAAGTGTGGAAGACCTGTTGCAAATGGAGGTCCATCAAAGAAAATGAATTCTTCACAGCCTTCGCGCTGTGAAACAGATTTTTCAAATGTTTTGTTCTGGTTCCAGAAATTCAGAACCTCTTCTTCCTGCCTAGGAAAATCAGCTTTTGGATCGACCGGCTTATACAAAATAGGACCTCTTTTAAATAATGTAGTGCATCTCTATTAAATACTATTGCGAGATGCCTGACGAGTTTTCCGCCTTGAAATTACAAGACAAAAAACATCGCATTTTCAAAGTTACCCCTAAAAACTGAAGTTTTTAAGGGGTTCCCGTAATTAAAATCTTTATGAAACATTCCCGAAAAATCATACTTTCAGAAATATCCGGCATAAAACATGCCTTCTATAAAATCTTCTTATTATATGGCAAAATTGATTTTTATTCTAGGGTACATCCATCAGTTGTAAATGCATTCATCCCCCCCCTCACAAGGGGATGGTTTGCACTATATTCACTTTATTTACTGAATGTTACATTTTCAGGTTTTGGGCCGTCTATATCTATCTTCTCCCATTCTTCTTTTGTTCCGTCATAAGTTAAAGCCAGGTTTTTGCAATCCTTGAATGCACCTTTTCTAATCTCAATTACGCTATGTGGTATAACAATTTTTTTCAGGTTTTCACAACCACTGAACGCTTCCCAATCAATGAAAGTTACACTTTCGGGAATTGTCACACTTTGCAAACTTGTACAATCTTTAAAAGTCCACCGTTCAATAGTAGTAATACCATTCGGAATGACAAAATTCTGTAGTTTTTTACACTCCTGGAATGCTTCTGCTCCAATAGAAGTAGCACCTTCTGGAATGACAAGACTCTGCAACTGTTCGCAGCCTCTAAATAAGCCTCTTTCAATTGTAGTAACGCCCTTTGGAATGATAATGCTTTCTAATTTTTTACAACCAAAAAACGCTTGTGTTCCAATTGAGGTAATACCTTCTGGAATTACAATGTTTTTCAATTTATCACAGCTAGCAAACGCGCCTGCTTCAATTGAAGTAACATTTTCTGGAATGACAACGTTTTCAAGATTTTCACAAAAACAGAACATATGATCTGCAATAGAAGAGACACCTTCTGGAATTATAACATTCTGTAAAGCTGTACAATAAGAGAATGCTTCTTTTCCAATTGAAGATATGTTTTCTGGAAGAACAACGTTTTCAAAACTTTTATTCAGGCTGAATGTGCACCAGTCAATCACAGTATTTCTTGCGAAAGTCAGTTTCTTTATTTTTGCATTACAAAAAAATGATGTGGTATTAACCTGCCATTCCCGTTCGCCTTTCATTTCTGGAAGTTCGTCAATGAACAGATTCATTTCATCAACTTCGATTTTAGGTTTTGAAAAAGTTCTTTTTATTTCTGCAATCTTGATTTTATTAGTTACAAAAGCTTCGTTAATCTCGTCATTTGTTTTTGTCTCATCACAAAAAACAGACAGAAATTTTTGGAAATTCTCGCTCCAAGAGGAAACATTGGCATTCAATTGAACGACAGTTGCGTTTTTTCCGCCCATTATAAACAAAACTTGATTTGTTTTTGTCATATTCAAGATTTGAAAATTAAAAGTCGGATAGGAGTCTTTCAGATTATTCATAAAAGCTTCGATAGAAACGGTCTGAATTTCTTTGATTTTAGTGTCCTTTGCCTCTTGTATAATAAATTGTTTTATAAGTTTTTTTAATTCAGCTTTGTCTTTGCTTCTTTTAAATTTTATCTTGCACCATTCTTTTTCGCTTCCAAGATAAATGACTTCTTCAAGACTGGTGCACTCTTCGAAAGCCTTTGCTTCAACTTCGGTTACGCTATTGGGGATTGTTATAGTTTTCAGGCTTCTGCAATAAGAGAATGCTTCTTCGCCAATGGAAGTAACACCTTCCGGAATTACAATTTTTTCTAATTTTTTACAAAAACAAAATGCACATTCGCCAATTGAAGTAATTCCATCTGGAATAACAATGCTTTCCATGTTTTCGCAGCTGGTAAACGCAAAACGATCGATTGCCGTTACGCCTTCTTTGATAACGGCAGTTGTAATTGATTTATCCTCGACACCTTCAACTGTTTTCAAGCCGTCAGAATACTTAATGTTGTCAATTATCTGTGACATATCATTCCCCCTATAAAAAGTTACCGTACGCAGCACAGCTGAACCCGACGCTACTCAAATGTCGGATAGCCATCAGCACCATATTTCCATCGCTTCATTACACCTGAAACATTTTGATTTAATTTAGTAACAAGATCTGTTCCACCAACACTATAGCTAGATGCAGTACCAGTAAAGGTAGAAACCCCGGTTATAGGATCAGAAACATTTCCAATAGCTCTGGCACAAGAACCTGAAAGATAATAGCAGTTAGAAGAGATACACTCATTTCTGGTCAAGTCAGAATAATTTCCGTAAATTCCACCTGCACAAGTAGTATTTTTATTGATACTTTGTATAGTTCCTGTTGACCAGCAATTGGTTATAGTTGCTTCACCCCATCCTTCATTAGTTACATTAGCACCTGCCACTATTCCACCTGCACCAGAATTGCTAAAGTCATTTTCCCAGTTTGCTGTTACAGCTCCTGTATTTCCGGAATTAGTAACAGTCGTATATCTTGTTTGCCCGACAATTCCACCAGCCATAGCCGAGGCTGTAATATTTCCGTTATTGATACAATTTGTGAAAACGCCATTATAACCAGCTCCAGCAATTCCTCCGACAGAATTACGCCCACATGTAATATTACCAGTATTTATACAGTTTTCAACAATGACTTCACCAACCGCTGATGCACTGACATCTCCAACAATTCCACCACAAAAACCTGAACCTGATATTTCCATATTTACTGACGAAGTACAATTTGAAATGTGGCCATTGTCTTTTATATACCCAACAATAGGTGAACTATAAGTTGCATTTGTACCTCTGATTGTACCTGTGGCATTCAGATTGCTTACAGATCCATTCTGTAATGCCCCGATGAATGCAAAATTTTTACCAGCATCTCCAATATCGTAACTTATCGTATATCCCTGCCCATCAAAATAACCTTTAAAATACTTTCCATTACTAGAGTCATACCGTCCGATAGGCGTCCATGTATCATCAAGGGCAATATCACTAGTCAGAAGGAAATTAATTCCATCCAGAGAAGAGTCACCATTATTTACCCATCCGGCTACTTTTAAAAGTTCATCTACTGTTGAAACAGTAAGGTTTGGATAATCCGTACTATTCGGTACTACTCCATCACCAAGGTCTGCTACAGATACTACATGCAGCAGTTTTCCTTGTTCGGTGATTACATAACCTGCATTGCTGATTGCGAATTTTCCATAACTGGCAGAAATAACGGAAGGACTGGCTGCCGTCAATACCTGAGGCTGGTCATTAATGTCTGTACCGCCATAAGTAATGGTTGCACATGAATCTCCTGTAAGGGCTCCGGCGATTGTTACCGGGTGATCTTTTTCAAGATAAACATCATCAGTTTCTGCAAGAAGTGCGCCGCCTGAAATACTGAAATTACCATTTTGATAAATTCCGGCACCTTTACCGGATGCAGCTTTTGTATTGCCGGATATTGTACCGCCGGTCATTGTAAAAGTGTTACCGGATGCAATATATACACCGCCGGCATCTTTGTCAGATATGTTGCCCTTGATTTCGCCGGCAGTCATATTTAACGTGGCACTACTCTTTATAAAGATTCCGCCACCACCATTTTCTGTGGCAGTACCATATGCATGGTTATTATTTACATGAGCCGCCAGATTGAATTCAGATGAATTGCCCTGAGTATAAATTCCTGCTCCTAATGCCGCACCGTTATATTGAATATATCCACCGGCAGCTGCTTTACCAAAGTTTGCAATTCCGCCCCCCTGATTGACAGCATAATTATACGCAATCTTTACAGTGTCATTAATGGTAAGGGTTCCGCTATAACTGTAGATTCCGCCACCATTCGTACCGGCATGATTTGAATAAGAAACAGAAGTAGCAGCTGCAGTTTTTGTGTCATCACCCACTACTACACCATCAAGAGTAAGTATTCCAAAACTCAGGTATAGTCCGCCACCGTCTTTTGTTGATTTACAACCGGAAATGCTTCCACCTGTAATAGAATTCGTAATTGTTCCTGACGAATTGACATAAATACCGCCGCCAATACCAGAACTAGTACCATTCTGTATGGCTTCACAGTCTTTTACCATGCAGTCCTCAATGGTTAAGGTTCCACCATCGCTATATATACCGCCACCAGAAGCTGCACTGCAGCTGGAAATATTTCCACCGGTTATGTTGATGGTTGCATTCTGTCCATAAATGCCGCCACCTTTTCCTAAACTTGAATGGCAGTCCTTTATTATAGTGTTTTCAAAGGTAAGAACCGGCTTTGGGTCACTAGGACTGGCAGAGGCACGGCAGGTAATTCCACCCCCATAAATTGAATTGGAACGGAAATTTCTGACTTCACAATCTGTCAGATTAAGATTTCCGGTACAAAGTATACCGTAAGTTGTTGCAACATTATCGCCATCAAAAGTAATTCCGTCAAATGTTACCATATAACCACTGCCAACACTTAACATGGAAGATGTATTGGTTCCACGCTGGATTACGGCGCTTGTTTTTCCAGCCCATTTTTTTATTGTGATGTCATCTTTATCAGAACTGTTAATTGACAAAGCATTATCTTCCTTACAGACTCCGTCAATACTTATTATTTCTCCCGAAGCAGCTACAGACAGTGCTTTATAAACCGTAGCAAATGGTTTTGCCTTTGAGCCGTCACCTGTTACGTCACTGCCCAGGACAGATGCACCGTCACCTGCAACATAATAACTTCCTACAAGTTTTCCTTCGGTATTTATTTCATAAGGACCGGCATAAACAAATTTATTGTAATTTGAAGCAAGGTATGTACCGCTGGCAAGGACCTGGGTTCCGGAAACGGCAGCTTCTTTTATGACATGGGCTGTAATGCCACCGGCAGGAGAAAGGGTTCCTGCAATTGTTATTAAGTTTGTTCCCTTAAGATAAACCTCATCATTTTCTGCCAGAAGTGCGCTGCCTGAAATTTCGAAAGTTCCGTTCTGGTAAATTCCGGTACCTTTAGTGGAATCAGCAGTATTTCCGGAAATTGCGCCGCCGGTCATTTTGAAAGTTTTTCCACTTGCAATAAAGACACCGCCTCCATCTTTATCCGATGTATTATTCTTGATTTCTCCACCGGCCAGCGTAAAAGTACCACCGGAAACCTGGACACCGCCGCCAGTCCCACCAGAGCTTCCCGAGGCATAAGCACGGTTATCGTTTATCAAGCCAGAATTGAATGTTACAGCAGCAGTTCCAGTTAAATAGACACCGCCACCGCCGCCTGATCCATTATACCCAATGCTTTCACAATCAATTGTTGCAGTACCGGCCGCAGTAATTCCACCGCCCTGATTTTTTGAACGGTTATATGCAATTGTCACATTGTCAGAAATGGTGAGCGTTCCCATACTATGATAAAGCCCGCCACCTTGAGTTGCAGAATAATTATATGAAATCTTTACGGTATCAGAAATGGTGAGCGTAGAAGATGCATAAATTCCACCGCCATTACTTGCAGCAGAATTTGAATAAGAAGTTGATGTTGCAACTGTTGTCTTTGTGTCGTCCCCGATTACGGCATCAGATTCCAGTATCACTGTACCCATACTGTAAATTCCACCACCTGAGCCAGAAGCTGTACAGCTGGAAATCTTTCCACCGGTCATTGTTAAAGAGCTTCCGCTATATATACCGCCACCGTTATTACCTGTTGAACAGCCATTTATTTCCACATCATCCAGCAGCACTGTTCCCATGCTGTAAATTCCGCCACCTGAGCCAGAAGCTGCACAGCCGGAAATTGTTCCGCCGGTCATTGTTAAAGAGCAGCCGCTTCCGTTATATATACCTCCACCGTACGTACCTGTTGACGTTTTGCAGTTCAGCAGATCCACATTTTTAAGTTCCAGTGTCCCCTTATTGTTTATTCCGGCGCCATTCATCATGATTCCTATTGAAGCGCCGTCAATGGACACATTTTCAATTTTCAAGGTGCGCGTCGTACTATTTACAATCAGGGATTCATCAGCAGTATAAGAAGCAGCCCGTTTTATGACAGGCTTTCCTGCCGTGTCAGGCCATTTTGCTATTGAAAAATTTTTGTTCAGGATGATTTGCGCAGTTTCGCTGGTTTCCCCCGTAACATATATAATGAAATCATTCAATGTTGAATACGGAGAATCCGCCTTTGCAATTGCATCACACACTGCATTAAAAGGATTAATCCACGTTCCGTTTCCACCATCGCCAGGAGATTTACCATTTGTACCGTCAACATACAATGTCTTTGACTGGAAAGCGTTCACCGTACCCAGATTGACCGTAAGAACCCCGGTGGAAATTATGGAATCCGCAGAACCTCCCTCAGAATACCATTTGTCCGTGGTCATGCCATCAAATACGTTAATCTGCTGGGTGGTACTGAATTGAAGGAATTTTTTTCCTGAAGCATCCTGCCTGTAGAAATTTATGCACACCAGATATGTACCGCTGGCAATTTCCTGCCCTGCCACAGTTTCCAGCATGACGGTCGGATTACCAGGCTGTGAGGAAATAACAGCTTTTGAATTCCACTCTGCAACATTTCCAGAAATACATTCCATGGAATAAGAGTTTATGGAAGCAGTAGAAGCTATAGACATTTCAAGACTGATTGAACCGGTTTTACCAGCCGTCTGTAATGCGCAAAGCTTGACATCCACATCGGCAACAACAGGATGATTTTCATCGATGGTAAAATGGGAAGTTCCCCTTAAAAGTATGATGTCCGGGGAAATGCCTGCTTCACCTGTCAAAGTCCAGGTTCCGGCCTGCAAGGTAATAATAAAATCATGCACTCCGGTAACAGAATTCAGGACATCTCCCTGAATCACCGTTCCGGCATCATTTTTCGCAGAAACATAAAATGTCAATGCAAGCTCATCTATTTCTGGCATCGCGCTCTTTGACTGCTGTTCAAGTGGCGGAAATCCGGAATTATTGAATGCATCTTCAAGCTGTTTTGGAACTGAGCCGCTAAGATGGAAACTTCCACTTACGGTATATGTGTATGCACCGGAAGGATTTCCGCTGCCATTTCCAGAAGGACTCTGGGCATATGTGGGCTTTGGCTCATTACTTATGTCATCAAAAATATTTCCGCAGGAAAATAAAAAAAGAAGCGGAATTAAAACTGCAAGTAAAGCCGGGAATAGTTTTTTATTCATGTATTTTCCTTCATTACGATAAGCAGGCATGTAACAGGCATTTTTCGTCCATAATCACATCCATCAATTATAAAGGAACTATATGTAAAAATCAATTTTGTACAGACATGAATGCGTAAAAAACAAAGGCTATGTCCGGCTATAGTGTTGCTGAGTAATAACGAATTTCGAGGTATTGATGTTCTGATAGAAGCACTTCTACTCTATACTGATGAAGGCTATGTAAAAATAATTGCAAAATTAACTGCATGGTAGTGGTAGGGAGCGACGGCAATGCCGGAAAATTGCGAAAGCAATTTTAGCGAGTCTCCGAGAAGCTGTGCTTCGAAGGCGGAAGGGAGCGACCGCAAAGCCGGAAAATTGCGAAAGCAATTTTAGCGAGTCTCCGAGAAGCTGTGCTTCGAAGGCGGAAGGG
>JAZLGS010000015.1:0-47923 GCA_045616425.1 Treponema sp. | reverse complement strand
CCGTCTTCGAAGCATAGCTTCTCGGAGACTCGCTAAAATTGCTTTCGCAATTTTCCGGCTTTGCCGTCGCTCCCTTCCGCCTTCGAAGCATAGTTTCTCGGAGACTCGCTCAAAACTCACTTCGTGAGTTTTGCCGGCTTTGCCGTCGCTCCCTTCCGCCTTCGAAGCATAGCTTCTCGGAGGCTCGCTCAAAACTCACTTCGTGAGTTTTGCCGGCTTTGCCGTCGCTCCCTACCACTATCATGCAGTTGATTTTACCATTCATTCTACATAGCCTTTTTTTGCAGAAAGCTGGTTTTTGCCTTTTTTCATGAAAAACGGTATACTGACTGTAATGAAAACAGTTTTTTTGTGTGCAGCCGTATTTTTTTTATTTTCATCCTGTGTTTCTACAGGAAAGGCTAAAAACGAGTCCATTAGTGGAATCCAGTTTTATTCTGAAAATACCAGCGGACTTTTTAAGTCAGAATTGACAAATGGAATTCCTGTAATCGTCAAAAGTATTCCTTCTGAAAAAAACATTACTTTTACTGTCATATTTAATGGCGGTGTGTCTGTTTCTGATCCGGCCATGGAAGGACTGGAGTCCCTTACACTTAATGTCATTGCATCGGAAAGCATTACCCGTCCAGCTTCGGAGATGGGAAAAATCTACACTTCAAACAATGTCTTCATTTCAAAATATGTTGAAAATGATTTTTCCCTCTATGGTTTTACCTGTCCGCCAGAAAATTTCTTTACTGCCCTTGAGGTGTTTCAGGATACACTTATATCTCCGGGATTTTCCCTGTCAGCTTTTGTAAATGTCCTTTCACAGGAAGAAGATGATTCTATGGCAGATTCGGAAGATGCCAGACAGCTTTTAATGAAAAAAATATCCGGAATCCTTTATAAAAATCATCCTTATGGGGTTGCAAAACATATTCCGGCAGGTTCATACATTGATGAAACAGATGTAAAGCAATACATTCCTGTTCTGGTAAATGCAGCCCGGATGAAAATAATAGTGACCGGGAATTTGGAAAAAATCCGTTTCCCTGTTTATGATGAGGAGCCGGAAGAAGTAAAAAGAAAAGCGGTTGAATCAGAGGATGCGGCAGGCCTTATTTTTGAAGAACTGGAAAAGAGGTTCTCTTCAATCAAATCATTGGAAATGGCAATGCCTGATATTCCCGGCTTGAATTTTACCATAAAAGATGGTGGAATTGAAAAACTTACATTAAGGGAAAATGTTTCTGATTCATGCATGGTAATGTGTTTTCCTTGTCCTTCCCGCAATGACAGCGACTATCAGGCTTTTGTCCTTGCCTCAATGATTGTGGAATCTGTTTTATACAGGGATATTTCCGGAAAAAGCCAGATTGCTGCCAATACCGGAACCGGATTCCTTAATGGAAAGAAATGCGCTGTTGCAATAATTGCTGACGGGCTTGAAAATGCATCCGGCCTCAAGCTGTCCGGACTTATCGAAAAAATAAATGCTTCCCTGGATACTTTTCCCTCTGCTGAAAATCTCGAAAAGAGCCTGCAGCGTTATAAAAACCTTTATATTGGACGGATTTATAAACAGGCTTCCGATTCCCGCATGACGGCGTTGCAGATTGCCTCCAGCCTGGTTTATTCAGGAATTGATTCGGTTGACGGATTTTATGCAAGACCAGAAAAAATCAATGGAATTACTGCTCAGGAAGTCAGAAGTGCTTTTGAAAAATATTTCCGTAATGAAAATCATTTTACCGTAATCAGCGGAAACAAAAAATTCCTGAAATCTATGGAAGAATAAAAAAGGCTGCCAGACGAAAATCCGGCAGCCTTATCAGCAGGACAAAACTATATTACATCTCTAAAGATTAGAGAGGAATGTTTCCGTGTTTCTTTAACGGCTTATCCATAGACGTCTTTGATTCAAGTATTTCGAGGCTTGAAACAATGCGTGCACGGGTTTCACATGGTTCAATGACTTCGGAAATGTAACCGCGGCGGGCTGCAATTTTTGGTGTCATGATTTCCGTCTTGTATTCTTCAGATTTCTGTGCAATTTCCTGAGCCTTTGAAGGATCCTTCATGTCTTTTGCATAAAGGACACCGATTGCACCTTCTGCACCCATTACGGCAATTTCTGCTTTTGGCCATGCATAAACAAAATCAGCACCAAGATGCTTTGAACACATTGCAATGTAAGCTCCACCGTATGCTTTTCTTGTAATGATTGTTACTTTTGGTACGCTTGCTTCTGAGTATGCGTAAAGTACTTTTGCACCGTGGCGGATGATGCCTTTCTGCTCTTCCTGTGGTCCCGGAATGAATCCTGGTACGTCAACAAAGTTGAGGAGAGGAATGTTGTAGCAGTCGCAGTAACGTACATGGCGTGCAATCTTGTCTGAGGCATCACAGTTCAATACGCCGCCAAATCCCATAGGATTGTTTGCAACGATTCCAACTGTCTTTCCTTCAACTTTTGCAAATCCTGTAACTGCATTCATTGAGAATTCTGACATTACTTCAAAGAATGAATCGTCATCTACGACACTGTTGATTACGGCACGCATGTCATAACCCTTCTTGCTTTCTTCTGGAAGGATTGTATTGATGCTTTCAAGTTTCTTTTCGTCAAAGCTGAATGCTGGTTCTGTTTTTGTTCCAAAGAAACCGCGCTTTGTTTCTGATTTCGGTTCAAATGGAGTTGTATCACCAAAGTAGTGAGGAATGTAGTCCAGAAGCTTGCGGACTTTTGCGTAGCAGTCGTTTTCGTTTTCACAGCGGTAGTGGGCAACACCTGATTTCTGTGAATGGATTGCAGCACCACCAAGGTCTTCTTCTGTAATGTCCATGAACATAACCTGTTTTACAACCTTTGGTCCTGTAATGAACATCTGTGAAATTTTGTCTACAGTAAAGATGAAGTCTGTAAGTCCAGGTGAATAAACTGCACCACCGGCACAAGGTCCTACAATAATGGAAATCTGTGGAATGCTTCCTGAGGCCCGGACATTCTGGTTAAAGATGTCGCCGTAACCGCAAAGGGCATCAACACCTTCCTGGATGCGTGCTCCACCCGAGTCATTAAGTCCGATTACCGGGCAGCGTGCCTTTATAGCCATGTCGATGACTTCTGCAATCTTTTCTCCGTGCATAAGTCCCAGGGTTCCGCCCTGAACTGTAAAATCCTGGGCATAAACTGCAACCTTGCGTCCGTTTATTTTACCAAAACCTGTGATTACGCCATCATATGGAAGGTCTTTTTTGTCCATTCCAAAGCTGGAACAATTGTGGCGTACACCGGAATATATTTCCTTGAATGAATCTTTGTCACATAAAGCCTGAATGCGTTCAATTGCATGAAGCTTTCCTTTTGCATGCTGTTTTTCAACATTGTATTCCATGGTTAACTCCTGTAAATACATAAAAATCGTTTAACACTGAATCACTTGAAAATATTATGACATTTTCAGAAATAATGTCAATATCACCACAGGCCTATAACAAATCATCAGCGGCAGCAGTTTCTGCTTCAATCCTTGCATCGTGCATCTGGTTTTCTGCCGGAAGCCATGGGTATGTGCTGCGCAGGGCTGCAACAGCTTTTATCGGATCATTTCCACTTTCTGCCATGACTTTATTGAAATTACGTTCGAATTCATCCATTGGAACTCTTGTCTCTGTTCCTATAATTTCCAGATTGTCAATAAGCCAGCGGTTTTTATAGAATTTTACATAGATGAAACCTTCTTTCTTTTCAACTGTAATTTCTGATTCCATGCCTTCGCTGTGGAGCATATAGTATGAAACATAAATACGGCGGATCTGGTTGTTTTCTATCTTTCTTCCGTTCTCTACAGTCAGAGGCTGGGGGTGCATTTTCCTTGATGGTGCAGTAAAGCGGGTGTTACCACTACGGGTAATGACTGTTCCGTCTTCCGGGACTTCCCCAAGCTGCAGGTTCGTGATGCCGAACTGCCAGTACGTGTTAAGGTCGTGACGGAAAAGCCATGTTTCAGGAGTAAGCGTGCCTGTCTTTATATCATATGCGGTCCGGGATTTGCTTATTACATACACATTGCTGATGGAATCCATAAGTGCATTTGCTTCCCGGCCTCTTGCCATTTCGTGCATTATATTTACATTCAGCAGGTGCATTCCTGTAAAGAAAGTTTCAACGGTCTGGCACGCTGTCAGGGAAATGGAAGTAGGTTTTGCCAGTGAATCCCTGTAAAATGAGTGGGCCGCCAGCATTATTATTACTGCAATGATTGCACGGATGACGATGGAAACCGTATTGCGCCTGAATTGACGGCTGACATCAGCCTTCTTTGCTTTTTTCTGCATGATTTTCTGTGTCTGTGCTGCAAATTCGCTGGCTGTCATTGTGGCTTTGCGTTCTGTCTTTTTGTAAATGCCGTCTGCATTAAGCCCCAGTTCCTTTTTGAGTCCCTGATAAGGCAGGTCCATTTTTTCTGGTGCAATTCCTTCTTTAAGCGCCTTTATATAATCCTTGCTTCCATATTCCAGTGAGAACGAAACCCAGTCAGAAACTTCTTTTGATATTCCGTTGATGCGGTTTTCCAAAGGCATGTAATTCTGATCAAAAATATCTGCCTGCCGTTCATCAGTCGGAATCTTCTGGAATGGAAGTTCCCCCGTAAGTACTTTATAACATACGGCAGCAAGAATGAAATTGACAGCATTCATTCCCTTCAGGTTTTTATCCTGCCAGCCTTCCTGTACTGCCACATAATTTTCTTTAGGATATTTACTTGCTGCAAATTCAAATATTTTTGCCGGAAGGAAGAGGAACCTGATTTTTCCATTACTGATTTCTGCAAGTATTCCGCCTGCACCATTTGCCGGAATTTCCATTCCTCTGCGGGCTGCACATCCTGCGCATTCTGCCAGTGCATAGGCAGCCGTACTTTTTAATTTTTCATCATGACCGTCAAGCAGGGCAAGTAACGGCCGTCCGCTGAATCCGCTTCCTGTAAAAAGGACTTTTCCAGAAGTTTCTTCAACCTCCGTACCCGTAAAGCGCCATTTTTCAAAATGGAATTCCGTATTTCCATTTCCTGTGTATAGTTCGTTTTCTGCACATTCTGCAATAAGCCCCTGGTCCGATGTGTCCACCGAATAATATAATTTTCCAAAGGCAGATTCTGTAAGGTTCGAATTTAAAACCGTTTCTTTTTCTGTTCCAGCTGTAATGTTCATGCATGAAATTTACTGATTTTGGCGGAATAATACAAGATGAAAGGAGAGTCTGTCCTTTAAGTCACGGTTTTTATATCATTTTTATGGTTTTCCCTTTATAATTAATGTTATGGATAAGTTTGAAAAAGAAAATAAAGTTGATGATGAAAGGAAAGGTTTGAAAAAGAAACACAGTTTTCTTGCCAAATTGATGTTCAGATTGTGTACCGTACTGATTGTGGGAGCGTCATTGTTTTTTTGCGTAAGGTATGGTCTTGAGAAATTTAAAGAAACCGTCCTTGAAAAGAAACATGCCATGGTGGAAAGACAGCTTCTGGACTGTGCCGAACTTGTGACCTGCAAGATGCATTACAGCGACATCATCACCATGAAGAAAAAAGGTGCTTTTGGAAATACGAAGAGTTTTGCAATCATCCGCTATAAGGGAATCCTCAGGGCTGGCTTGAAGGATGTTTCCAAAATAAAATTTTATATCACTGATGAAGGAAAGAAAATAAGAATCCGGGTACCGGCAGCGGAACTTCTTGGAAATGACATACTTTATCAGGAAATCTTTGATGAACAGCAGAGTCTCTTTAAACGGATAACGGCACAGGAAATGTTTTCCGAAATAGAAAACGCCCGTGAGGAAGCTGCCATGGAAATAATAGAAGAAGGATTCCTTGACGAGGCGGATTCCCGGGTTGATGAAGTCCTTATACAGATGATGCATAACATGGGCTTTACGGAAATCAAGATAGAAAAAATGTAGCTGCCTCATGTT
Organism: Treponema sp.; assembly: GCA_045616425.1. Lineage (GTDB taxonomy): Bacteria > Spirochaetota > Spirochaetia > Treponematales > Treponemataceae > Treponema_D. The sequence continues at coordinate 41,958 of JAZLGS010000015.1, read as the reverse complement.
TTTTGTTACGGTAGTGCCTGTTCCTGTAAATTCTGTTAATTGAAAATAAATTGATTTTTAGCTATACTTCTGTTTATGAAAATCAATTCCTTTGACGGTGACAGAATCTCTGTCCGTGGTGCCAGAGTTCATAATCTTAAGAACATAGATGTTGATATTCCACGCAATAAGCTGGTGGTGGTTTCAGGACTTTCGGGCTCTGGAAAAAGTTCCTTTGCTTTTGATACGCTTTTTGCAGAAGGCCAGCGGCGTTATGTGGAAAGCCTTTCTTCGTATGCAAGGCAGTTCCTGGGAACTATGGATAAACCGGATGTGGATCTTATTGAAGGCCTTAGTCCGGCAATTTCGATTGAACAGAAGACTACACACAAGAATCCACGTTCCACTGTGGGCACCGTAACGGAAATTTATGATTATTACAGGCTTCTCTATGCCCGCATCGGAAAACCTCATTGTCCTCATTGCGGCCGCGAAATCAATGAGCAGTCAGTTGACCAGATAATCAACACCATCCTTTCATGGCATGAGGGAACCAGGATGCAGATTCTGGCTCCTGTAATCCGGGGAAAGAAGGGTGAGCACCAGAAGATAATTGATGATGCAAGGAAATCTGGTTTCATCCGTGCCCGCATTGACGGTGTAATGACGGAGCTGGAAGAAAGCGTAAAGCTGGACAAGCAGAAGAAGCATACGGTGGAACTTGTTGTTGACCGCATCGTCTTGAAAGGTGACATCCGCAAGCGTCTTGCCGATTCCATTGAAACAGCCCTTGCCAGTGCCGGCGGAATGATCATCGTGTTGCGCCGTGTAAATAAGGATGATGACATTTATGAAACCATCCTTTCCGAATATGCGGCAAAAGGGCTTACCGTTGATACTTCCGGGGATTACATTGAACAGGAAATTTTTTTCAGCCAGAAGAATGCGTGTCCTGACTGCGGTATTTCAATTCCTGAACTGCAGCCCCGGCTTTTTTCTTTTAACAATCCTTTTGGTGCCTGTCCTGAATGTACCGGACTTGGTGAGAAAATGGAATTTGACCTGGATCTGATAATTCCTGATACATCAAAAAGTTATAATGAACACGGAATCCTTCCATATAATCCTACTTCTGAATGGAACAGCTGCCGTTTTGCCGCTGTGGCAGAAGAATACGGTTTTTCGCTGGATACTCCATTTAAAAACCTTACCAAGCTGCAGAAAGATGTGATTCTTTATGGAAGCGACAGGGTACTGCACTGGATTTATTATAAGCAGAGCGGTACAGGAATGTCGGAATATAATCAGCCTTGGCCGGGTGTATTTGCAGACTTGAACCGCCGTTACATGGAAGCGTGGGGCGACAACATGAAACAGTCCCTTGAAAAATACATGTCTCATAAAGTATGTTCCGTTTGTGGCGGACAGAAGCTCCGTCCGGAAGCCATGGGGGTTACAATTGGCGGAAAGAATATAATGGAACTGTCCGCGCTTTCTGTCCTTGATACAATCGAATTTTTTGAAAAGATCAGTTTTACTGAAACGGAAATGCAGATTGCAGCCCAGGTTATAAAGGAAATAAAAGCCCGCCTCAGTTTCCTTAAGAATGTAGGGCTGGATTATCTTACCCTTGACCGTTCAGCAGGAACACTTTCCGGCGGCGAGGCACAGCGCATCAGGCTTGCAACCCAGATCGGCTCTGCACTTACAGGTGTAATGTACATTCTGGATGAGCCTTCCATCGGGCTGCACCAGCGGGATAACCAGCGTCTTATTGATACCCTGACATACCTCAGGAATCTGGGAAACAGCGTGATTGTGGTTGAGCATGATGAACAGACGCTTAAGACCGCAGACTGGATTGTAGACATCGGGCCTGGAGCCGGCGTTCATGGTGGCAATGTAGTTGCATCCGGTACACCTTCTCAAGTTATGGAAGTAAAGGAAAGTGCGACAGGACAGTATCTTGCAGGTACATTGTGCATGAAGGTTCCTGAATCCAGAAGGCTGGGAAACGGTCATTTTATAAAGGTAACAGGGGCAAGGGAACATAACCTTAAGAATATTGATGTTTCCATTCCGCTTGGAACATTCACCTGCATTACCGGGGTTTCAGGAAGTGGAAAATCCACATTCCTCAGTGATATCCTTTATCCGGCCGTGAGCAATAAACTTATGCGCACAAAATATGAAACCGGTGCATTTGATTCAATCGAAGGCATTGAATATGTGGACAAGGTAATCAATATAGACCAGTCACCAATCGGAAGGACACCCCGCTCAAATCCTGTAACTTATGTCGGTGTTTTTGACGCCATAAGGGATCTGTATGCTTCGACTCCTGAAGCAAAGGCAAAAGGTTATAAGCCGGGACGCTTCAGCTTTAATGTAAAGGGGGGCCGCTGTGAAAAATGTCAGGGGGCCGGAACCATTACCATAGAAATGAATTTCCTTCCTGATGTGTATATCCAGTGTGATGTATGTAACGGAAAGCGTTTTAACCGCGAAACCCTTGACGTCCTTTACAAGGGAAAATCAATTACAGATGTCCTTGCCATGACTATAGAGGAAGCCTGCGATTTCTTTGATTCGATTCCTCATATATCCCGGAAGCTTGAAACCCTGAAATCTGTCGGACTTGGCTACATCCAGCTGGGACAATCTGCGCTGACCCTTTCAGGTGGGGAAGCCCAGAGGGTAAAGCTTGCAAATGAACTTTCCCGCACTTCGACAGGAAAGACACTTTATATTCTGGATGAACCGACGACAGGACTTCATTTTGCAGATGTAAAGCAGCTTATGGAAGTAATACAGCGGCTGGTTGAGCAGGGAAACAGTGTTGTAATGATTGAACATAATCTTGATGTAATATGTCAGGCGGATTACATAATTGACCTTGGGCCTGAGGGCGGATTCCGGGGCGGAAATATTGTGGGAACCGGAACTCCTGAACAGATTGCAGGAAATGAAGCTTCGTTTACTGGATTCTACATCAGGGAAATGCTGGACGGAAAAAAGTAATAAAATTGCCGGAATTAAAAAATTATTTGTTCCAATATATGAATTTCTCAAAAGCAATGCAGAAAGTGATTGTATTTTCTGTAGTGCTTTTTTTGAGTCTTCCATTTCCCCGGAATGCGTTTTCCCAGACTGAAGGTGACACAAAAGAAAAGACTGTAATCACAATCCTTAATGCCATGAAATCGGAGAACAGGAAGGACTCTGTTTCCGGGGATGACGTAATTGACTTTGAGGGCAGCGTAAAAATTTCCGTAAAGCAGGCGGATTCGGAAACAATAATTACCGGGGACAAGGTTACCTACAACCGGGCAAGGGACATGCTTTTTGCGGAAGGAAATGTAGGCCTGGAAATGAACGAAAAATCCGGTGCAAGACAGACTGTCAGCGCAACTACGCTGCTTTTCAATACTGTAACGCTGGAAGGTATTTTTGATGATGCCCGTGTAGTGCAGGCGGAATCAAATGCCCTTAACCTTCCTACAGGTTCGACCCTCATAGTTTCCTCTGACATTTTTGCCCGGGACGATTCAAATACAATTGCTTTTAAAACCGGTGAACTTACATTCTGCAATGATGAAAATCCACACTGGAAAATCAAGGCTTCAAGAATCTGGCTTCTTCCGGGAAATGAATTTGCCTTTCTTAATGCACTGATTTATGTGGGAAAAGTTCCTGTTTTTTACCTTCCTGCATTCTATTACCCGAAAGATGAACTGATTTTCAATCCTGTTTTCGGTTACAAAAACCGTAACGGATATTTCATACAGACATCCACATATCTTTACGGACGGAAACCTCTTGAAGCCGAAAAGTCCGAAGATGAAAAAGACCTGTTTTCAGATTATATGAGTCTTGTAAAACCGACGAAACTTATGGACCAGAAACTGGAAGGTCTCATACTTCATAATCTTGACACTGAATATACCGGAGATACAAACCAGTACCTGAAACTGCTTACGGACTGGTATTCAAACCTTGGATTCGGTGTGGGACTTGAAGGTGCATTCAGGCCCAATGATTACATAACTTCCGTTGAAGGTTCTGCTATGCTGGGTTTTTCAAAGACTATTTTCCAGAGCAACACTTCAACATATTATCATTCTTACGGAGATTCTGGCCGCATTTATTATGATGAATCCGGCTTTATGGGAACAAGCCTGCCTTTCAGATTCAGGACAAACGTGAAAATGAATGTGTCAAAGCCATTTTCATATTCTCTTTCCATGCCTGTTTATTCTGATCCGTTTTTTAATTACGATTTTGGCGACCGGTCAGAGTATATGGACTGGTTCAGTTACCTTCTTAACAACCCTAATGCAGAAGCTGACGGAAAGACAGAAGCTGCAAAACTTGATGCTGCAGAAATAACCACCTTTAACTGGGATTCAAACTTCAGCTACAATCCGAATCTTCCTGATTTTTTTAAACCTTATGTAAATACTTTTTCTGTTTCAAATATGACTACCAGCATTATTTTTACAGAACTTACAGCACGAAACCTTGATACCACAGACCGATGGAATGAATTTACTCCTTCAAGGAAATTTTTCTATCCGTCTTCCGTTACTCCTGTAAAAGTTTCCCTTAATATTTCCGGAAACTTTATTGATACAGAATATAAGTATGTCCGTAAACCGAAAAAACGCATGTACGGACAGTCTGTTGAACTTAAGGCTCCTGAAAGTCTTGTGGTTGCAGATGTGTCTGGCAGTGAACCGGAAGATGGCGGTGAAAATGCCGTGGAGGAAAAATCTGCTGGATTTGAATTTGATGAAAGCCGTTTTCCATTGCTGGATTACAGCCGGGAAAGTGTTTCAATTCCACCTGATATAGCATACAGGCTTGGCTATTCCATAAATCCGTCATTTACATCCCAGCTTTCCTATGCCTCAGAACCTTTGTATAATGCAGCTGATTTTAACTGGGAGCGCCTGAAATCATCATATGTACAGGTGCAGCCGAATTTATCCTTTAACCAGAAACTGGGATATAAAAGTGATTTTGCAGGAATGACAAATTCCCTTACCTTTGATCCTCAATATCAGGTACATCCTTATATTTCCGAAGATACATCCATGGGTGGATATACAAAGGCCTCCAGAAAATCATTGGAAAAGACAGACTATGCAGCAAGCAGGTTCGACATTATAAATTCAAACAGCTTTTTCTTTAAGCCTTTCGTTTATTATCCGAATTTCAAGGAAACCGGTATTACATATAACAGTTCCATCAAACTTATGCGTACGGAATTCAAAGGAGACTCGGATAATCCTGAATGGGACAAGCTTACTGCTGACTGGACTGACGACGAATCAATTACAACCCACAGTCTTGATGTAAAGCTTGCTGCAACGGAATTTGATGAAAAAATCGGGCAGTCACTTGTGCTCAGTTCAAACCTGCCGCCGCAGGTTGATAAATATTATGCAACGTTTAATGCCTTCGTTCCGCATTTCAATGTTACTGCGGAGTCCGGGTTCAAACGGAAAAGCAAAACTGATGAAACTTGGGTGAATGAACAGTTTCGCCAGAGTGCAACCCTTGATTTTTTTAAATCGACATTGAAAATTTCAGAATCCTTTAATTACGAAGTTGAAGAAGACAGGCCGGATGCGTTGAAATTGTCCGTAACATGGAATGAACTGCAGCTTGCATATACGATGAAATATACTGACACTTACGAACTGAAGCGTGAAAAGGGCTGGGTAAATTTAAACAAGAAGGATTTTGTTCCATATTCTGCCAGCCTTGCATATTCTGGAAAAAAGAATTTCCGTTACTGGAAGAACAGGATTGCATTTGCGCCGTCACTTTCCGCCAGTGTCGTAGTTGATTGTGTAAGGCCTACTTCAAGCTACCTGATTTTCAATCCGGCGCTCTCGTTCAAGTTGAATGAATTCCTGGAACTGACTTTTTCATCGACAACCAGAAATGACGTGCTTTTCAGATATTTTCAGAATGCAGCAGGATATGAAGACATGATTCCCGGAGAACAGAATATTTTTACGGATTTGATGAATTCCTTCCGCTTTGATGACGAAAGGCTCAGGACTACTTCGGGATTCAAGCTGAAATCTTTTAATATTTCCCTGAAACATGACCTGCATGACTGGGATTTAAAATCTGAATTCAAGATTGAACCCAGGCTTGTTACTAAGAACGGTGTAAAGTCTTATGATTTCAGTCCGTATTTTTCCCTCTCAGTTGTATGGCGGCCAATGGAAAGCATGAAGACGGAAATTGTTGATAAATATGGAACCGTAATCCTTAATGGTTCAAAAGAAGATACAGACGGAAGTCTCTAAAAAGTGCAGCCTGCAAAAATAATGGTAAGTCGCTGAAAAAGTCTCGAAAATTGTCATTCCGAATTTATTCCGGAATCTATAAGTCTTTGTAATATAATGAGTTTCAGAGATGTCTTGATGTTTTCTGACTGGCTATGTCCGTATTTAGTGTTGCTGAGTAACGGCGATTCTCCGGGAAGCTGTGCTGCACACGTTACCTTTTGGGGGATATCAGGCTCCTGAAGGAGCCGGCTTTTTTACCGTCGCTGGGACCCGCTTTTTTTAGTAAAATGCAGATTTTTTTGGCACCACTTTTTACGGACATAGCTTTTCGATTTATGCCATTTTAATTCTGACCGAGGATTTTCCTTTCGTTGAACATCATGAGTATCAGTCCGCCAATGGCACAGCATACAGACGCTGTAATTGCAATTATCCTGTAACCGTTTCCTGTGGCAAGCCCTATTGTTGCAAGGGAAGTAAAAGCAAGCATGGAAATGCTTTGTCCGAATTTAAATGCAAATGTCCGGGCTGCAAAGAACATTCCGGCCCTGTTTTCGCCGGTTGATGAAGTTTCGTATTGGGCAATATCTGCAACCATTGCCTGTGGCAGGATTCCAAAAACCGCCATTGGAAATGACGCAGCAACTACGATGATTGCCGCCTGGATTTTCGTATCTAATGCCAGTGCCGGGCCTGAGATTCCTGTAAAGGCAAATACAGCAGTGAAGAATGCAAAGGCAGTCAGTACAAGGTTTTTCTTTCCGATTTTTACGGCAAGGATATTTACAAGAGGGTAGAATACCAGTGAAATTGCTGTAAGTCCGATGAACATGGGAGTTGCATAGGATTCAGGAAGTTTCAGAAGAACGGTTACAAAGAACGGAAGCCCGGTCTGGAACATTGTAAGGGCAAACCAGTAAATTACATCCTGCGCAACGAAAATGCGGAAATCTTTATTTGCAAAAGTCTTTACCAGCGATTTGAGCATTGGCGAATCTGAAGGCTCAATATTGCTGTATTCTTTTTCATTGATGGTGAATACCGGAACGAGAAGGCAGAATGTTGCTATTACTGCAATTCCTGTAAATGTAAGGCGCATGGCGGCCACACGCTCAAATCCGCATCCCGTCAGTGTTTCCCAGATTACAGGCGCAACATATGCAACAGCTGTTCCCACAATGAATGTCAGGGAAATGCATGTGGAAATGTCCAGTTTTTCTTTCTGGGTGTGGGCAAGTTCCGCAATGAGCGAAGTATAAGGCGTGCAGTAACATGTAATAAGGAAATAATATGCCAGGATGAAAACAAAAAGCCATGCTGTATTGATGCCGCTGATTTTTTTTACCGGAGCGTTGAACACAAGCACGGTTACAAGTCCGAATGGAATGGCTGAATACTTTAAAAAAGGAATGCGCCTTCCTGATGGCGAACGGCATTTGTCTGACCAGTTTCCTACAAGAGGATCAGTCACGGCATCAAAAACCCGGCCTAATGCAGTAATGAGTCCGATTATTGTCAGTGTTCCGAAAATGCATCTTCCCTGCGGAATGAAAAGCTTCATTCCGCTTGCAACAGCTCCAGCGTCCGGCTGGTAAAAATAAACAAGCCACGAGCCTATGAGTCCGGAAAGCATTGCCCAGCCTAACTGGCCTACGGCATAGCACCACATTTTTCCTTTTGTGATTGATTTTAATTCTGACATCATTTCCTCCAAAAATCAGTTTGTTCCTTTTATGGAATCCAGAAGCATTTTTGTCAGAAGCCGCATCTGGATATGTTCGTTTTCCTCATCATTCATTTTGAGCATTCCGCCTGAAACAGAAATTTTCTGGGCCATGCTGAAAAGCGAATGCATCATTGTAAAATAAATCTGGCTTTCATCTGAACCTGCCGGCAGTTTTATTGAACCGTCCTTCAATCCTTTGTGGATAGCTTCCTGAATCAAAGTCTGGACGGTCTTTATTTCCGCCTCGTATTCAGAAAGCCTGCCATTTTGAATTCCGTTCCGTACGATGTAAGAATCAAAAAAATAGATGAACCGCAGGAATTCCCTGCTTTCCTGAACCAGTGTTTCAAATATGGAGCAGATTCGTTCCAGCTGCCGGAATCCTGAGGCGTCAGAAAAGCCGGCTTCTGATATTATCCCAGAAAATACATCCTGCTGTTTTTTCCATGCCCATACGGCGCATTTTATGGCAAGGTCTTCTTTTGCAGGAAAATATCTGTATAGGGATGCTATCCCGATTTCTGCTTTTGCGGCAATGTCGGTCAATGCAATAGTGTCAATTCCGCTTTTTGAAAAATAGTCAAAGGCCGACTGCATTATCCGTTCATTTCTGAGTGACCGTGCATCTGCAGCTGTCATTTTGCAGGCCTCTTTCTGGTCATGGCAACTGCTGCCTTTACTGCGTTGTAGGCTCCATTGTATATGCCGTTCTTGTGGGCGGTAAGGATTCCTTCAATAAGCATTTTTCCAAGTTCAGGATTGTCGATAATCTGCTTTGCAACGGAAGCTGCATATGAAGCACTCTCACATTCATGAGTTCCGTCCCCCAGATCTGCAGAGCGGATTGCGCCCCACATTTCATGGCCACCGATACGCCTGATGAAAAGTTTTGGAACAGGATAGAATGCAAGTTCACTTGGTTTTGTCACAAGTACGTCAGAAGCACGCATCAGGAGGTTTGTTATGTAGACTGCGGCAAAAATATCTTTGTGACAGAAAACATGGATTCCCGTACCGGCTTCCGGATTTTTTCCACTTATGGCTTTTTGGGCAAATCCCGAACTTGCATTCCAGTCATCAAAATATGTGGTGACTTTTTCTGAGGACAGTTCCGGTAATGTCTTTTTCATTTTTTCCCAGACATTGCTATAGTCTCCGCAGTTTATGTAAAGTGCAGCCTTGTTCTCTTTTATGTAAGGAAGGAGCGTCTTTATGATTTCTGCAAAATATTCTCCCTGTGCACCTGCGCCGCCGATTGTAAGAAGGAAACGGAGCGGCTTTTTGTTTTTGATGCGTGAAAGCCTTTTCTGGCAGTCAGTTTCAATATTTTTTACGATTTCGTGGTCAATGTAGTGACCTGTCATGAGAATGTCGCCGGCTTCCATGGGATTCAGTATTTTGTCTCCGTCGAATCCGTAAAGGTTCCTGTAACCCCAGTATGCATTTGGAGTCTGGACAGTATGAAGGGCTCCTTCACTTAAATGCAATGCCATCGGCCAGTTGTCAGGAATTGCATTTACCACATTTTCCATTCCTGCATGAATCGCAGCCTGTGCCGGCCAGACATGGGTTGCAATAAACGGAATTTTCTTGGGAATCCCTTTAAAGATTGAAGTCATAAGTTCCGCTGTCTTCTGGTCACTTGCGTTGTATGAAAGTTTCTTGAAACCTTCATAATTCATTGGTTCCCAGACCATTTTGTTGAACACGGCATTTTTCTGTGAAAGGCGGCTTCCCATTGAATACAAGTCATTCTGGTACGAAATGATTTTCGTGCATGTGGTTTCAGGAAATGAATTAAGGTCCATCCATAATGGTGTGTAACCCATGGAAGCTGCTGCACTTGCCATTGCCATTGAAATCCTGTAATGGCCGAAACCCATCCTTATATTTCCGATGATCATGGATTTTGCAGGGACTTTACATATGAAGCCGTTCTGTTTTGTTCCGTCAGGATTCTTTGCAATTATGATTCTCTTTGCATTCATTACGGAAGTCAGGACTTCAATGTCTTCAATATCCAGAAAATAATTTTTATTCCTGTCATCGCCGAATTTCCTTATGAACTTTTTCTGCGTATTGACAGCCTTTGCATAATCCTTTGCTGTTATTTCATTTCCAAAAATACATCTGCTTCTTTCCATTTCAGGTCCTCGCTTCAAAAAGGCTTCCACCAAAACTGTGTTTTTGTACCGTAATCATTCCATCAGAATAATCTTTTTCACTAAGGTTGAATATTCCGTAGCCGGTTTCAGTTTCGCATTCAATCCTGAATACGTCTTTTGCCACCGGAACTGCTGAATATTCTTTTCCGCCATATTTTTCATTCATATCCAGGATTTCCTTTGCAAGGGCAGTTTCCTCCGGACTTGATGATGTGGCCGGATCATCAGAATACATAATCTGGCTTCCAAAAATGATTGCCGTCATTGCAATCAGTTTCTTTTCATCATCAGACAGGCTGCAGTTACCTTTGCGGATGAATATTACATCCGGGTCGGCGTAATAGACCGTGCGGTTCCATAATGCATGGCCGATTGTGTCCTTCATGTTAAGGTATGCCGAAGTCCGTCCGTTCCAACCGATACGCCTGCACTGTATGTTTTCCCAGTGTTCCAATGTGTCGCAACCGATCCGTGAAAGAGGAAAATATTTGGATGAATGTTCAAAAGGCATTCCACAGCCAAGATATGCAACAGGATTTCCGTTCTTGTCTGTGGTGCGTTTTGTAAGGACAGCCGCCGCCCTGTCAAACCATTGCCATGCAGATCCTCCATTTGAGAAATTTCCATCAAGCATTCCTGCATAAAGGAAGTCCAGTTTCAGGTAGCGGAAGCCCCAGACATTGACTGCTTTATCAATCAATGCATCGAGATATGCAATTACATCGTCGCGGCTCAGGTCCAGGGCAAAGAAAGTCCCGGTCCTTCGTGGCTGTTCAGTTCCTTTTTTTGCTCCCCACAAAGGATTGAATCCGGCAGTTGCAGGTTTTCCGTCCCAGTCTTTTAAAATCCAGTCAGGATGATTTTTTGCAACAGGACTCCTGTAATCAATGATGAAAGGTGCAATCCAAAGGCCGGGAATGAATCCGGCGGTAGAAATTTTTTCCGTTATCGCTTCTGGTGGAGAAGGGAAGCGTTCTGTATTCCATTCCCAGTTACCAAGCTGTTTTTCCCATCCGTCATCAATCTGGAAAACACAAGGCTGTCTGTTTTTTATATATGAAAGGGAAATCAGGTTTTCAGTCTGCCTTAATGAATCAAGGTCATCCATAATCAGTGTTTCATTTATGTCTGCATAATGGTTGTACCAGCTTTCCCAGCCGCCTGGAACTTTTCCAAGGAACTTTAGTGTATCAAAACGGTCTGTGGAAAAAATATTTCCGATTATTTTCTTGCATTCAAAAAATCCTTCTGCACAGAAAAAAGCCATGGAGCACAATGTTTCATTTTTTTCCCAGTTTTTGCCAATGTCATAAACCGTAAGCTTTACTTGGGATTTTTTCCTGTCAATTACATACTGGACAGGTGGCAATGAGCGCTCTTTTGAAATATTTCCCGTCGAAGCCATTACAAAATATTTATTTCCAAACCGGAAATAAGAAATGAACTGGCCGAGGACTGTATGGCGGTTTCCGTATGCTTTTTTCTCAGTACCTGGAACTGTAATATAGTTTGTCCATTGTGGAACAAAATAGCAGGTGAGGGAGGGCTGTCTTTCTTTTGGAGCGATTTCAAACCCTGGTGCCCATGACTGCCAGCCGCCGGGATTTATCCACGCTTCCTTTGTTTCTTTTTCAGAAAAAAAATCAGGAATGCATTCGCCTGCCTTACTGGCGATCGAAAAGACATCGAGAATCCTGTTTTCCGGTGTTCTGGCCTTTCCATGAGGGGATGCCGGAATTGCTTCCGCTGCTTTGTATTCAGAAAAAAGAATATTGATTTTTTTTCCTGCTACATTGATTTCACGTAATTCAGATTCAGAAATTATACGCTGGTCTTTCATTGTTCCAAGTCCTGCAGTTTATTAAGAAAATATTGATAGTGCTACTATCAATATTATGATAGTAGCACTATCAGATTCTGTCAAGTCAGAAAGCAGCGGCATTGTAGGAAAAAGTTCCCGCCGGCAAAGCGACCCGCATCTGTTTTACAGTCCGAGAATATCCTTTGTAAGACGGACTTCAGTTTCTACGGAAATTTCCTTTTCGATTCTCAGTATGGTGCACTTTGTCTGTGACATCCAAAGTTTTTCACTTCTTGCACTGCGCATTTCAAGTCCGCCATCTTCATAGGATTCTGCCCATTTTATGAAGGCCTCATGACGTTCATGCATGTCGTTTCCGTACATGATTCTGTCGCCGAACCTGGATTTTTCCCTTGCCCTGAGTCTTTGAATCCTTATTTCTTTTTCCACATAGAGATATATGATGAGATTCATATCGTTGCGGAGAAAGTCTCCCCATTCCAGCATTGAGCCGCTGATTATCCATGACGGGTTGTTGCGGTTGATTTCTTCCAACATTCCTATTCTCTCTTCCTTTGGACGAGGCTTTGAGAATGGTGGATCTGCAGGTTGCCAGAAAATATCGTCTGAGTCGAACCAAGGTATGCCGAGTTCTGATGACAGAGCCTTTCCCAAGGTTGATGTACCTGCACCTGAAGGACCTAAAATGTGTATTTTGAATTTTTTCATGTGATGGATTTTATATTACATGGAAATCTGCATGTCAAATAAAAAAGGGGCTGTCCAAAAAGTATAGTTCACCGTGTCATTCCAATCCTGAATTTATTTCAGGGGCAGCATGATAGAACTTATTGGACATCCCCGTTTGTAAAACCATTCAGTCATCAGTCGGCAAGAGCGCCGTCGAGACCTTTTATAATAGCTTCCTTATCAAGATGTGTTCCGATGATTACAAGCTTAATCATGCGGTCGCCAAGCTTTTCATCCCAGTTTTTCTTCATTTCCGGATCGCTTGCAAGGACTTCTTCCTGTTCGGCCTTTGGACAGCTGGCAAGCCATGGGCCTGAATATCCAGCTACAATCTGGCGGCCTGTAGTTTCAAGAACCCATGCCATGTCAGGCTCATCCTTGAACCACATTACGCCTTTTGAACGGATGATGTTCTTTGGCCAGTTTGTTGCATATGCATCCAGCTTCTGGCGGTCAAATGCGGCGCGGCGGTAATACACGAATGAACCGATTCCGTATTCATCTTCTTCTTCGCCTTCATGATGGTGGTGGTGATGGTGATGTCCGCAAGAGCATTTTCCGTTTTCATCGTAATGATGTTCGTGGTGTTCATGTCCGTCATGTTCATCGTGGTCATCATCATGGTGATGATGTCCGTGCTCATCGTGGTCGTCATCATCGTCGTCATCATGGTGATGATGTTCTTCTTCTGCATCAGCCTTGTTCAATTCTGCAACCCATCCGGCACTTTCGTAAACTTTTTCAAAATTAAATTCATTTGTTCCAAGAATCTGTGCAATGTCAACATTTGCTTTTGTGGTTTCAATTACACGGGCATTAGGCTGAAGCTTCTTTACAACGGCGCGTACTTTCTTAAGCTGTTCTTCTGTTACAAGGTCAACCTTATTGATGATGAGCGTATTACAGAATTCAATCTGCTGTACAAGAAGGCTCTCAATATCATCTTCTTCCATCTGTTCATTAAGAAGTGCCTTTCCGTCATCAAATTCAGTTACCATGCGCATTGCATCTACTACAGAAACAACTCCGTCAATGTAACCGTTATCAATCTGTTCAATTGCCTGGGCGATTGGCATTGGTTCACAGACACCGCTGGCTTCAATAAGGACATAATCGAATTTACCGGTCTTGATGAGTTTTTCAATCTGCTTTACCATGTCGCTCTTGAGTGAACAGCAGATACATCCGTTCTGCAGTGCCACAAGGCTTGAATCATCAGTGATGTTTCCTCCCTTTGCAATGAGGGAAGCGTCAACATTTACTTCTCCGATATCATTTACGATTACGGCAACTTTATAACCTTTCTGGTTTGTAAGGATATGGTTCATCAATGTTGTCTTTCCGGCACCAAGATAACCGGCAAGCAATGTAATTGGAATCTTTTTCTTTGACATGTTATATCTCCAAATATTGAGGTAACATCTGCAACGCAGATTTAAAAATTGACGGTCATGTCCAAAAAATATGATGCATGGTGTCATTCTGGACCTGAAACGAGTTCAGGATGACAGGAACTTATTGGACAGAGACTCGTTGTTTTTTAATGATTCAGGGAATTTCAGCTTCTGCTGAATTTTTCTTTCTGGATATGGACTGCAGCTCCATCTGGAACTGTATCATAGAACCATTTTGCTTCATCCATAGGAAGGCGGACGCAACCGTGGCTTGCAGGTGTCCCCAGCTTTGGAACTTCTGCTTCAATGACTCTGTCATTGGCATCTGTAGGAACTGAATGGAAAAGATAAACTCCGCCAATGAATCCTACCCACCATCTTGCTCCTTCACCAAAGCGTTTTGAAAAGAAAGAATAACCTCTCTTCTGGCCGCTTTCGTTAAGGATGTAATCACCCAGCGGAGTGTCATTATCTCCATCAATGAGGCCGGTAGAACAGATTATTTCCCGGACGACGGAATTCTGCTTAAGTACGTAAGTCTTCTGATCATCAATGCTTACTACGACTTTCCAATCTTTTCCATTGCCAGCCGGACCTGCAAAAACCGGAACAACAGAAATCAATGCACTAAAAAGGATGGTAAAAAATGTCTTCTTCATACGATAGAATATACTGAATTCCGGCCAAAAATGCTACAGAAAAGGATTTTTTTTATGACATGCCGGGACAGTTGGAACTGTACCTGATTGCACCTGCGAAGTTGCGCAGATATGGAGTGACGGCTTCAGCAGCACTACAGACAAAACCTTACATGAAAAAGAAAGAATCTTAGCGGGAATTGAAATAACCGGATACTGATGATTATTGAAGAAAAGTAAAGGATTGCGGAATAGTAGATTCGAACTACTGACCCCCACGATGTCAACGTGATGCTCTAACCAACTGAGCTAACCCCGCATTTGGATGATGAGGATTTTATCAGACATGCTGCCTGTGGTCAATGGGGGGGAAAGATTTGCTGCACTATAAGGTTTGGCGATGCACAAAGTAAATTACAAGCAGGTCCCTATGATTTCAGGGCTGTTCTGTCATGATGATTTTTCTGCATCATGACAGAGTTTAGGACAGCACCTGCCGTCTTACAATGAATTTACAAATTTCAAGAATGCAGCTTTTCCGTCTTCTGTACGCTTGTAAACGCCTGCATGTTCGAGAACCTGCGAGAATACGGAACCGATTTCGTTCTGAAGGATTTCCGTGATATTTTCCTTTGTAACTTCCTTGTATTTTGGAAGGAACTCTTTTACCCATGCTGCGTGTTTTGCCAGTGTTTCATCTGACTCAAGATCCTTTCCAGAAAGAATTGCGTCAGAAAGCTGTGCAATTTCAGCCTTAAGTCGTGAAGGAAGGACTGCAAGTCCCATGACTTCAATAAGTCCGATGTTTTCCTTTTTAATGTGGTGGAGTTCTGCATGAGGATGATATACACCCAGCGGATGTTCTTCCGTAGTAATATTGTTGCGGAGTACCAGATCCAGTTCGTATTCATTTCCACGGCGGCGGGCAATCGGTGTGATTGTATTGTGCTTTTCGCCATCGGTTTCTGCAAAAATGAATGCTTCTTCATCTGTGTAACTGCGCCAGGCATTAAGGATTTTGTCTGCCAGTTCAATAATGCGGTCTTTGTTTCCTGCATTGAGCCGGATTACTGACATTGGCCATTTTACGATTCCTGCTTTTACATCTTCAAATCCGTTGATGGTAAAAGACTGGTCAACTGGTGCCTTTGCCATTGGAAAGTCATAGTTTCCGCCTTGGAAGTGGTCATGGGTAAGGATTGAACCACCAACAATAGGAAGGTCTGCATTTGAACCAAGAATGTAATGTGGGAACTGTGTTACAAAATCCAGAAGCCGCACGAATGTTTCGTGGCAGATTTTCATCGGTGTGTGCTTGCCGTTGAATACTATACAATGCTCATTATAGTATACATAAGGAGAATACTGGAATCCCCATGCTTCACCGTTCAGAGTGATTGGAATTATACGGTGGTTCTGTCGTGCGGCATGATTCAGGCGGCCTGCATATCCTTCATTTTCCATACAAAGCAGGCACTGAGGATAGCTGCTCTGTTTTGCGTTCCGCGCTGCTGCAATGGCCTTTGGATCTTTTTCCGGTTTGGAAAGGTTTATGGTAATATCGATGTCACCATATTCCGTCGGCGACTTCCATTTAAGGTCTTTGCAAACCCTGTAGCGGCGTATGTAATCTGTGTTCCTGCTGAAATCATAGAACCAGTCTGTAGCTTCTTTTGGTGATTTTTCATTGTAAATACGGTTGAACTCTGCTATTACAGTTGACGGAGGAGGAACCAGAAGCCCCATTATCTTTGTATCAAAAAGATCTCTGTATGCAATTCCATCATCAGTAAAAATGCCGTTTTTACCTGCATAATCCATAAGGTCAGAAAGGATTCCTTCCAGGTCTTCCACATTGGCTTCTGGAATTGCCTTTGCCTGTTCCATTGTTTCATAGCCGTCAAGCCTGAATAATTCAAGCAGGCGGTTCTGTGTAAAAATTACATCCTGATTTTTAATCAGTCCAGTTTTTAGTGCGTATGCCACAAGTCGGTTAATGCTTTCAAATATGCTCATAATTCCATAATATGCACGGTTTTTATTTTGGTCAACGAATTTTCATCAGAAATTGCAAAAAATTGCGCAGTTGTTGCGCAAATTGTATAGTATATTTTGATTTGTATAGTGTTTTAAAAACCATGCCTGAAATAGTGGGAATTTTTCTTGAGATTACGTTTTTACAGTTTTTGTATAGGTGTTTCTTTCTGTTTTCCGGTTTTGAACATCCTGTATAGTTTTTTAATGTTGATTTTTATTTTAATGCCTGCCCTTATGCTGTTGTTTACTATACCTGCCTGATATGCCAGCGGATCCGGTTCAGAAACAATGATGTTATACATAAAGAAAAAATCCAGCATGATATAGTCATGAATTCCCTGTTTCCATCCGATTACAGGCCTTATGAAAATAATGGAATCTTTCATCAGCCTTTCTTTTTTTTCCAAAGTTGAAAATATGGCAAAATCTGCACCGGAGCCCATTCCTATATAAAGTTTGTCCAATCCTTTTCCAAATGGATAAAGCAGTCCGTCAAGGGAAATGCCCACAGTCGTGACATTGCAGTCCATGCCTTCCGGATAAAGCGTCATATGTGAAAATCCGGCTTTGACAGCAGTGAACCGGGTGATTTTCTGTTCATAATTTATTCCAAATCCAAAACCATTATTTTTTATACCGGTCAATGTATATCCCATATCAAAAGAAAGATTGTGACTGTCAATAAAATTTTCAGCCGTAATCAGGGAAAACATCAGGTTCAGCAGGAGGAAAACTAATTTCTTTTTCATAAGTTTCTTTTATCTGTACCGGCGGTGCTGATGTCTGGAAGAAAAATGCATCCTGCACGCTCCGGAATCCGTAATACATTTATTTTATTATATATTCCGGAAAATAACAAAGGGACTTATTTCCGCCGGCGGGTTCATTATCACGACGTTCTGCGTCGAGGTTCGTCATTCTGAATTGCATTTTTCTGTGTTCCATTTATGCATATAATTTTTCAATTGATGTAAAACATCTGCTTTGTTATAATTCCTCCATGTCTTTTGGAATCCGTAATGCTACGGCTGATGATATAGAAAAAATAATGGAAATCGAAAAATCTGCATTCATTCCTGAGATTCAGGAAAGGCGCGGGCTTTTTTTGGAACGGATTGAACTTTTTAGAAAAGGGTTCGTCATTTTTTTTGAAAAGGAAAATGGTAAAACAGCCGGTTATCTTTCCAGCGAATTATGGAAAAATGTTCCGTCATCAGAAGCTGCTTTTTCCATTGGGCATGAAATGAAGGATTTTCATTGTGATGGCGGCAGCGTGCTTTACATTTCATCTTTTGCAATATTTCCCAGATTCCGGGGACAGGGCAACGGGCTTGCTTTTTTTTCAATGGCAGTTGATTACATAATGCAATCAGTTCCTTCTATAAATAATGGTGTTCTGCTTGTAAATGAAAAATGGCAGGCTGCATTAAAGATTTACGGACAATATGGTTTTGTTGAAAAATTCAGGATAGGAAATATTTTTCCAGATGGTAAAGGAAATTATTCTGATGGAATAGTCATGACTTTATCCGGAAAAATATCAGGGCAGTTCTGAAAAATGTTTTTCAGCTGCCACATTTGTGCCTGCCTTTTTAGCAGCTTTTTTGTAGGAAAATAATATGAATGACATTTCTGAAATTAAGACATATGCGCAGAAAAACTCGGTTCCGATCATGCAGGACGAGAGCATTGAATTCATCTGCAATTACATAAAGGAAAATAATGTAAAGGCGGTGCTGGAAATTGGTTCTGCCATCGGTTATTCTGCAATCTGCTTTGCAAATACCGGCCCTGATGTAAAAGTTACGACCATAGAAATAGACATTGACCGTTATCTCAAGGCTGTACAAAACATAAAGGATTTCGGCCTTGAGGACCGCATTACGATTTTTCATGGCGATGCACTTGTGCAGGAGATTGAAGGAAGTTTTGACCTTATTTTCATTGATGCAGCAAAAGCGCAGTACATCAGGTTTTTTGAACGCTTTAAGAAAAACCTTTCTGCCGGCGGCGTAATCATTACGGACAATCTTTCTTTCCACGGAATGGTGGATGACCTTTCGTTGACACATAACTACAGTACGAAAAAACTTGTGCGCAAAATAAAGCGCTATGTGACATTCCTTAAAAAAAACGTGGAATACAAAACGGAATTCTTCCCTTTAGGTGACCGCATTGCAGTTACCAGAAAACATCCGGTACAAATGGATTACCTTCCGCTGCCAGATTCAGAAGACCTTGTCAGTGCATGTGGCTGTAATGTTCCTGCACTTTTTGAAAAATCCGCTGATCCTGCCGGAGCACTTACAGAAATGATTGAACAGGGTATGGTTTTTTTTGCATTGAAAAATAACGGCCCGCTGAAAATTTTTGCAGAAAAAATTAAAGGCTGGCGGGAACGTTTTATTCTTGGATTTTATTTTGACGGAAAAAATCCGGATCCGGAAGACTTGAAAAACCAGCTTGAAGAAGCCTTGAAAATATTGAATTCAGATTATTTTGATTTTGTAATCCTCACTGTGGAGTCAATGGAAGATTATGAGGCTGCGGAAGGAAACCGGCTTGTGCGTTTAATGAAAAAACTCAAGGAAAAAGGCACCATCCGTCATGCAGCATTTGAGACAAAGTCGCAGGAAACTGCCGCCCGGCTTTCAGAAAAATTCTTTTCATTAGGAATCATTGATAATTCCGGTGGAAATATGACGACATGGATTTCTTCAACGGAAAAATATATTTCCGCTTTCCGTAATGGGCATGAAATACACATATGTGCTCCAGATGATGTGCATCTCTAAAATAATCAGTTGAGGATTTATGGATTTTTTCAGATTACTTGGAATTGAACCGACAGTAAACAAAATCGAAATCAAAAAAGCTTTTTCAAAAAAATTAAAGGAATGTCCGCCGGAAAAAGATGCTGCCTGCTATCAGAATCTGAGGGAAGCTTATAACAAAGCTTTGCTTTATGCAGATGGAAAAGGTACTGACGTTGAAAATTCCGGTTTAATGAAGGCCATTCAATACGAACTGAAAATCCGTGGCCTTAAAGATCATGCAGAAGAAGATCTTTTTGACGGAAATCCTGAAAGCGGCAGTTCCATTCTGGATGGGGAAGTGCAGAATGCTGGAAATGACTCCCTTGCTCATGATGCAGTAAAGAAAATACAGAAACTCCGTAATGCAGTGGAACAGAAGAAAAATACATTGTTCAGTTTTTATAAAGCGGCGGAAATCACTGAAAAGGATTATGCTGCAGAAGCTGCGGAAAAGGAACGGTTCTGGACCGGTTGCGGTGTGACAATCCTTCTGTCATATGTGGTACTCATCATTTTTTTTGTGATAGCGTGGGTGGAAGCATAATATGCGGCAGATATACGATTCATGGATAACGGCAAGACTGTATGGTAAAGAAAGCCTTGATTCTGCATTAAAAAAATCAGCAGTTGATGTGTTACGCAGAAAGGGCAGTTTTTTCATTGTCCTTGATGGACAGGAAACATCCGGAGATGGTGAGAAAATGGAATACCAGCCGAAAGTTTTGAAAAGCGGTGAATTTACAAATGCCGGAAATTTCATCACTGTATTTTTTTCAGAAAGAGGGGTGGTTTCCCAAAGGCAGAATGAGCCGGGACTGATTGTTGCAGGAATTTCAAAAGCCGAACTGCTCAAAATCTGTGAATCATGCAGGCGGGGTGGATATATTTCCATAAAGTTCAAAACTTATTTTGATGAAGAAATAGTTTTCCCTCCGGAAGAGCTCATAAATATTCTTTCTGAAAAAACTGATCCTGATGCATGGTTCAGAGACATCTGGTATGCGGGCCGTTTTCCCCAGTCTCAGGTTACGGTGCACCGCCTTTTGATTCTGTCGCTGGCTGTAATCCTGATTGGAATTTCCTGCATTGCATTGAAACCATCATTTGAAATTTCCGAAGGCGCTCTGGAAAAGTACCGGGGAAAAGAAACCGTCGTTTATGTCAACGGCAACGGACCGGAAGTCAAAAAGATAAAATTCGGTGCTTTTAAACATAAAAACAACCGCATTGAAGAACTGGTTTTTAAAGACGGACTGGAAGGAATTTATTTTAGTGGAATTTCAAATTGTCCATACCTCAGGAAAATTACATTCCCTGAAACATTGCGGATAATTGATTCAGGTGGCATAAGATGCTGCCCAAAGCTGGAAGAACTGGAAATTCCTGTAAGCGTGGTTTATTTTGGCGGTAATATTTCCGGATGTCCTGAATTGAAAAAACTGACGATGGGAAAAACCCTTTACGGAATGATGAAAAATCATCTTGAAGGATTGGACGGTTCCGTAGAAATTGTCCTGACAGATGATTCAAGAACATTTGAGAATAAGGAAGATTTTTATGAGATTGACAGTAGATATGTCAGGAAAACAATGGTTCTGGATTATTATCCTTTTGATGAACTTACAGTTCCTGACGGAATCGCTGTACTAAAGCAGAAATCATTTTTTCCTATGGAAAACCTCAGGAAAATCCATCTGCCTGATACCTTGGAATCATTACAGGGGATATTCTCTAGTTCCGGGCTGGAAGAAATTGAACTACCGGATTCAGTCTGTTCGCTGCCGCTTTCTGGTTTTGAAAATTGTAAAAAACTCCGGCGGGTGGTAATCGGTTCAGGAATCAAGCGGCTTCCCGTAAATTGTTTTGAAGGCTGCACTGAATTAAAGGAAGTCATCCTTTCTGATGGATTAAAGGAAATAGAAAGCGATGCTTTTTCTGGTACGGCAATAGAAGAGATTACCATTCCTGCAACGGTGGAAGAACTTGAGGCATATGCATTCTCGTCCTGCAGCAGCCTGAAGCGGATTTACATAATGAATCCTGAAACGAAAATAAGTAACCGGGAAAGGATTGCGGACAAAATCGTGATGGAAACCTCTGGACCGGAAGCAGAATGAGCTGCAAAATGACGTCAACGAAACACGATGCCACCCGTAAATAAATCCCGGATGACATTTATTTTTTTGTCACACGGATTTAAGGATGTCCAATAAGTATGGTTTATAATGTCATTCCGATTCTGAATCTGTCACCCTGAAAAAAAATCAGGATGACAGATTCAGAATCGGTGAAACTCATTGTATTATAAAGACTTACGGATTCCGAAATAAATTCGGAATGACAATTTCCGGTACTTTTTCGGTGGCCTCAAATAAATCAGGAATTACATTTTCTTTCAGGATGAGGGGCACAGACCGGAAAATATCAGCTGTTCATTTCCAGTGCTTTCTTAATTCCGATGAGGACCAGTTCCGGAACGATTTCATCAAAAATTCCATAGTCTTCAAAAATCCTGCTGAATCCCCCGGTTCCGATGGTGTATACATTCTGGTCAGGGAAAAGCTCATTTTTGTAAAGGCGGCAAAGTTCCTGTATGGCTCCCGCATTTCCATAATAGATTCCTGACTGGATTACTTCAATGGTATTGTTTCCGCACAGTTTCTTTGGTTTTACGATTTCAACGGAAGGAAGCTGGGCAGTTCCGTTTGTCAGGCCTTCAACACACATCTTAAGCCCCGGAAGGATTGCCCCGCCGGTATATTCAGCCTTGTCTGTAACTATATCGATTGTGGTGGCCGTTCCCATGTCGATGACGATCAGGTTCATTGAAGGGTGTATTGCTGAAGCTCCAATGGCAGCTGCAATCCTGTCTGCACCGATTTCCTTTGGGTTTGCGTAACGGAGCTTGAGTCCTGTCTTGATTCCGGCCTGTATGAAAAGCGGGTCAACGGAAAAATATTTCATCATTGCATTTGAAAGGGAATGGTTGATCTGTGGAACAACGCTGCAACATGCAATGTCTTTTATTTCCTTGTAGTTGATTTCATTTTCTTTAAGGACGGAACGGAGGAAAATGCCGATTTCGTCGGAGCTTGTATTGATTGTGGTTGCTTTCCTGAACTGGAGGATAAGTTTCCCGCCTTCAAAAATTCCTCCATGCATTGTAGTATTTCCTACATCAAGTGTCATTATCATTTTTACATCTCCTATAAAAAGTCAATGAACAAAATATCAATTTTTGATCATTGACTTTTTAGCGTTCGCGTGAGCGAACAGTTCAATAAGCAATATCTGCAACACAGATTTGCAAAAGATAAAAGTGCCGCGCTATTTGAGCGGAGCTTTTATCTTACATCTCCTATAAAAAGTCAATGAGCAAAATATCAATTTTTGCGAATGACTTTTTAGCGTCTGCGTGAGCGGACAGTCCAACAGGCAAAAACTGCAACGCAGGTTTTGCAAAAGATAAAAGTGCCGCGGTATTTGAGCGGAGCTTTTATCTTACATCTCCTATAAAAAGTCAATGAGCAAAATATCAATTTATGCGAATGACTTTTTAGCGTCTGCGTGAGCGGACAGTCTCCCTATCTTGCACATCCTGACCGTGTCATGATTCTTTCGAGCAGGACATCTGCCATTTCCTGTACGTTTTCCGTATCTGTAAAATTTCCGTCCGGTGAATAAATCCTGCATGGATGCGCTGTTTCCGTTATTTCGCTAAGGTCATTTGAAACTACGGCATCCGGCGGTTCACGGCCTGTGTCCGCATCAAATATTTTCCATACGGCTTTTTTCCGGTCTTCTTCGCCTGCATTTGATGTAAGCTTGAATCCTGCAAGGAAAATATCTTTCCGGCTCCAGTTCCTTATGGAGTCAAGGATTTTCGGATTGCGTTTCAGCTTTACCGTGATTTCGGAACCGCTGTTTATTTTTGCTATTTCACCAGCTTTGAAAATCCTTCCGTCTGCTTCAATTTCATATGGCGAATAATCGCTGACTGCTGCCGCATGTATTACTGCATCATATTCATTGTGCCCAAGTTCGTCTTTTAATGTTTCCTGCAGGTCATTGAAACTCTTAAACTGGATTACATGCAGTTTTCCTGTCTCTGGTTCATCCTGCAGCGGTTCCGGCTTTACAGCCCTGTTTGCCATTACAGCCGTAACATCATGTCCCTGTCCAAGGAAAAAACGGCTCAGGAATGTAGAAGTCTTTCCGGTCGAAAAATTACAGATGCTCCTTACATTGTCAATGGGTTCTTCGCAGCCGCCACCGGTAATGAGGATTTTCATTATTCTTTTCCGCCTGTCCTTTCAAGGACTGATTCAATAATCTTTACTGCATCCACCGGCTCTATAAGGCGTCCGGTTCCCTTTGTCCCGCAGGCAAGGTCACCTTCACCGCATGGAAGGATTTCTGCACCCCAGTTTCTTAACTTTGACAGGGATTCCTGTACGGCAGGGTGCAGGAACATCTGCGTATTCATTGCCGGAGCTATGAGCAGCGGATGTATGAAATTGTTTGCAAGGCATATTGCACCAAAGAGGTCATCGCAAAGTCCTGCTGCCAGCCTGTTGATGCAGTCTGCACTTGCCGGATATGCAATTATCATGTCTGCCCAGTTCTGTGCAAGATGTATATGCGGAATGGGGTCATCATCCGTGAACATGTCTGTATGAAGCCGGTTGTGGCTCAGTCCTTCAAAACTTGCCTTTCCTACAAACTCCAGTGCGCCTTTAGAAGCAGTCACTTTTATTTCGTGACCTTTTTTGCTCAGGCGGCTTATGAGTTCGCAGGATTTATAGCAGGATATTGAACCGCTTACATGTAAAAGAATTCTGCTCATGCTTCATCCTCCGGACAGGTTAAAGGCTTATGTTGTCAATAAGGCGTACGCCTTCAAGAAATGCTGCTGCGTAAAGACGGCCGTCTTTTTCCGTCAGATAGTCAACCGTGAATCCTGCATTCTCCAGAGAGGCCTTTTTTGTTTCAATGTCAGTTCCGTCAGCCATTATCTGGTGGAGAAGTGGAGCCTTCTTCATTCCTTCTGCACTAAGTTTTCTGTTTCGTGAACTGATTGCAAGTCCGTTTTCTTCCCTTACGATAGGGCATGGAATGAGTTTGACATCCATAAAGAATGCCTTTGTCATTCCGTCAAGAAGCCTGTACTGCTGGTAATCCTTTTCGCCAAAGTAGGCAGATGCCGGGCGCACGATATTTAAAAGCTTCATTACGACTGTAAGGACTCCGTCAAAGTGGCCGGGACGTTTTGCGCCGCAAAGTTCCTTACTGAAATCTTTTTCAGTAAGCATGTATCTGTAATCATCCGGGTACATCTGGGGATAAGTCGGTGCAAAAAGATAATCAACACCGGCCTTTTCAAGAAGTGCACAGTCATCGTCAAAATTTGCAGGATATGTTTCAAGGTCTTTTTTATCGTTGAACTGGGTAGGATTCAGGTACACGCTTACCACACTTACATCGTTTTCTCTGATAGCCCTCTGGATCAAAGAAAGATGTCCGTCATGAAGTCCGCCCATTGTAGGAACAAAACCGACTGATTTATTTTCCAAAGTTTTTCTGATCTGTTTAAATTCATCAACTGTTCTGATAACTTTCATTTTCATTTCCTCTTAATGCTGCTATTTTATTTCATTCCCGGCTGGAAAGGCCGCACTTGCCACATCTGCAGCGTATGCATTGAATGCGCTTTTTATAAGCTGGCGTCCGTCAAGATACTGGCGGACAAAACGCATTTTCAAGCCTGACATTCCAAGCATGTCCTGGAGTACCAGAACCTGGCCGTCACAATCAACACCGGCACCGATTCCTATTGTCGGAATTGAAACGCTTTCAGTAATTTTCCTTGCAAGGTCAGCAGGAATGCATTCCAGGAGAAGTCCGAAGCATCCGATGCTTTCTGCAATCTTTGCTTCTTCAATGATTTTTGCAGCAGCTTCTTCCGTCTTGCCCTGCATTTTATGCCCGCCAAAAGCATTGTAAAACTGAGGGGTCAGGCCAAGGTGTGCCATTACAGGAATACCAGAAAGCACCAGATGTTTTAAAATATCTTCCTGTCCGAATACGCCTTCGATTTTTACTGCATTGGCTCCTGCGACAAGCAGGCGTCCTGCACAGTCTGTTGCATGTTCAATTCCTTTGCGGGTAGATAAAAACGGCATGTCTGCAAGGATGAATTTATCCGGTGCACCATTGCGGACGCTGCGGGTATGCTCTACCATCCAGTCCATCTGTGCCGGAACCGTAGATTTTTCGCCATGCATGACCATTGAACAGCTGTCACCGATTAAAATCGTGTCGATGTCCGATTCATTTACGATTCCTGCAAATGTGGAATCGTAGCAAGTGATCATGGAGATTTTCCTGTTTTCTTTCTTTGCCTTAAGAAAATCCAGAGTAGTCATAGTACCTGTCCTCCGTGGATCAAGTCCGTATTGTGATTTGCGGGCATTTCTGAAAGTTTCAAGGTGGATGTCCAATAAGTAAAGTTCATAGTGTCATTCCGATCCTGAAACTGGTTCAGGATGACAGTTCCGGAACTTTACATAATATCCAGTGCAGATGCTGAATCTGTCACCCTGAATTTATTTCAGGGTCAGCATGACAGAACTTCCGGGACAAAACCTGCCGAGTTTAAAGCCTTGAAAGTGCAAGATTTTAAGCGTTGCATTTTCAAAGTTGTCTCTAAAAATTGCAATTTTCAGAGACTCCATCAATTTTCAAAAGCTGCCTTGTATTTTTCCTGCCACATCCTGTCTGGGTCAATGTCAGAAAGTGATCACTGCCCGGAATATGACCGGATTAAGACATTTTATGCATACGGCCGTTTTTATGCAAGCATGCTGATATTGGAACCGGAATGCAATTTCCTTTAAGAACGGCGGTACTTCGAAGGCTCTGCGTCAAGGTTCGTCATTGTAAATAAAAATAAAATGCGGTATACTTAACGGCTATGAAAGCTATTGAATTGGAAAAAGCGTATAATCCAAAAGATTTTGAAGACAGAATTTATAATGAATGGGAACAGAAAGGTTATTTCAAACCTGCAAGTGATGAAGTATCTCCTGTTCATGCTGATTATGTAAAAAAATGCAGCTGCAGTGAATGCGGCGGAAAGACTGGAATTTATTCCGTTGTCATTCCTCCTCCAAATGTAACAGGCGTCCTCCATATGGGACATGGACTTAACAATACTCTTCAGGACATTGTTGTCCGCTACCACCGCATGAAGGGCGACAATACACTCTGGGTGACAGGTACTGACCATGCCGGTATTGCTACACAGAATGTAGTTGAACGCCAGCTCAAAAAAGAAGGCCTTTCCCGCAATGACCTGGGCCGCGAAAAATTCCTTGAACGCACATGGGCTGTCAAGGAAGATCACCATAATACAATTGTAAAGCAGCAGCGGAAGCTGGGTAATTCCACAGACTGGGAAAGGGAACGCTTTACTTATGATGAAGGCCTTTCAAAGGCTGTGCGTGATGTATTCGTAACACTTTATGAGCGGGGACTCATGTACAAGGGGAACCGTCTTGTAAACTGGTGTCCACGCTGTGGTACAGCCCTTGCTGATGATGAAGTTGACCACGAAGATACTAACGGTGCAATGTACCATCTTTATTACGAATATGCAGACGGCTCTGGAAAAATTGAAGTTGCCACCACACGTCCTGAAACATTTTTTGGTGATACAGCTGTTGCCGTCAATCCGAACGATGAACGCTACAAGGCACTCGTTGGAAAAAAATTGAAGCTTCCTTTGACAGGTAAGGAAATTCCAATCATTGCTGATGAATATGTTGATATGGAATTCGGAACCGGTATGGTAAAAATTACTCCGGCTCATGACCCTAACGACTGGGAAGTTGGAAAACGCCATAATCTTGAAGTAATCAACCTCCTTAATCCAGACGGAACCCTTAATGACAATGTTCCTGAAAAATACCGTGGCATGACTTGTGCAAAGGCCCGTGCCCTTGTCATAGAAGACCTTACGGAAGCCGGACTTTTCAAATCAGAAGAAAAGCTGGTGCACTCTGTTGGAAAATGTTACCGTTGTAAGACGGTTGTAGAACCGTATCTTTCTGCCCAGTGGTTCGTAAAGATGAAGCCTATGGCAGATAAGGCCCTGGCCGCGTGGCGTAATGGCGAAATCCAGTTCTTCCCTCAGAAATGGGAAAACACATACCGCAACTGGCTTGAAAACATCCGTGACTGGTGCGTAAGCCGTCAGATATGGTGGGGACACAGAATCCCTGCATGGTACTGTGAATGTGGTGAAACAATCGTAAGCCGCGAAGATCCGTCCTGCTGTCCAAAGTGTGGTTCAAAGAATCTTACACAGGATCCTGACGTACTTGATACGTGGTTCAGTTCATGGCTCTGGCCTTTCTCTACACTCGGCTGGCCTGAAAAGACTCCGGATCTTGAAATGTTCTATCCGACTACGGCCCTTGTTACTGCCTATGACATCATCTTCTTCTGGGTAAGCCGCATGATCATGGCTGGTCTTGAGTTTACAGGTAAGGCTCCGTTCCATGACATTTACATCCACGGTCTGGTACGCGACAAGCAGGGACGCAAGATGTCCAAGTCTCTTGGAAACGGAATTGACCCTCTTGAAATAATCGATATGTACGGTTCCGATGCCCTTAAGTTCACGCTTGCATTCATGTGTGCACAGGGACAGGATATTCTTGTAGACAAGGATTCGTTCAAACTCGGTTCACGTTTCTGTAACAAGGTATGGAACGCAAGCCGCTACCTTCTTGGCAATCTCGAAGGACGCAACCTTGTTCCTGTAAAAGATTCAGACCTTACTGAACTTGACCGCTGGATTTATGCCCGCCTGAATTATGCGGCAAAGGCTTCCCGTGAAGCACTTGAATCATACCGCTACAATGATGCAGCCAGCGCAATGATGGAATTCTTCTGGAATGAATTCTGTGACTGGTATGTTGAAGCATCAAAACTCAATTTCAAGAACGGTGATGATGCGGAAAAAGACCGTCAGGCTTCAGTCCTCCTGAATATCCTTGAGGAAAGCCTCCGCCTGCTTCATCCGTATCTTCCATTTGTAACGGAAGAAATCTATGCAAAACTTCCTGTTGCAGAAATTGTGGAGAACCGCAGGAAAGCTGGCGATAATAAGGTTGTTTCTGTTTCAGAATATTGTGGCATGCTCATTAATGCTCCGTTCCCGGAAGTGCTTGATGCCAGGGATAATGCAGAAGTGGATGCCAGGTTCAACGTGCTGAAAGACCTTATCGGTAAGGTACGTGCACTCCGCGCCGAATGTGGCCTTGATCCTGCATCAAAACTTCATCTTGCACTCCTCATTACGGAAGGAAGCTCTGCAGAAGTTTGTCACGAAAAGACAGACATGATTGAACTTCTTGCAGGTATCAGGCAGATTGATTTTGTAAGCCAGAAGCCTGACAATTCAATCGGAACTGTGGGTAATGGTTTTGAAGCATTCCTTATTGTTGATGAATCGGTAAACAAGGAACAGCTTGTTGCAAGGTTTACAAAGGAGATTGAAACTGAAAAAGGTTATGCCGCAAAATCAATTGCAAAGCTCAGCGGAAAATTTGCTGAACATGCACCTGCCGAAGTGGTAGCAGCTGAAAAGGAGAAACTTGAGCAGTCAAACCGCAGGATTGAAAAGCTTGAGTCTTACATAAAGAGTTTATAAAAAAATCTGAAGGGATGGCGGAAAAATGTCATCCCTTTTTTTAGTTCATCTGGAGGCGGTATGAGTAAATATGAAATGCAGGTAAACAAACCTGTGCAGATGGATAAAGAATCCATGCTTATGCTTAATGGCATTTCCCTTGCTCCGTATATGCAGCTGGCAACAGCTCTGATTGGAAAGGCCCGTCATGCCGGTGGCAATATGTTCCGCCACCAGATTGATACGCTGGGAATCCTGATTGACTATGGATATATTGACAGCATACTCCTGAAAGCTTCATGCATCCATGATGTTGTTGAAGACATTCCCGGATTTGACCGCAACAAGATTCTAGAAGTTGATGCAGAAGGAAAGGAAGTCCTGGACCTTGTACTGGAAGTTACAAAGAGGGAAGGGGAACAGAAGAATGACTTCCTCAGGAGGATTATAGAAACAGGTTCCCAGCGTGCAAAAATCCTGAAATGTGCCGACCGCATCAGCAATATGATCAGCCTTGGTTTCGTTACTGATTCAAAATTCATTGAACGGTACTGTGACGAAACCGAATACTTCATCCTGCCAATAGCCATTGAAGTTGATTATAATATGTATCAGGAAATAATCGATCTTATAATTACAAGACGTAAATACCTTGAAGATTCGGGTTATATCGACAAAAAGAAAAAAGGCCTGATTTAATTTCTCTTGAAAAATGAAAATCTATACCCTCAGCGAATACCTGCGTAAGGAATATGGATGTAAAGTCTATAAACTTTCACTTAACGCGGGCTGTACCTGTCCCAACCGTGATGGAAAAATATCTACAGGTGGCTGCACTTTCTGCTCTGCAGGTGGCAGCGGGGATTTTGCGCCGGATTTTGTTTCCATTGAAAAACAGATTGAAGAAGCAAAGAAACTTGTGGATTCAAAATTCCCAAAAATGACGGCTGCCAAGGAACGGAAGTACATTGCGTATTTCCAGTCCTTTACAAATACTTACGGTAACCCGGAAAGACTCCGGGGCATTTTCATGGAAGCCATAAACCGGCCTGAAATTGCAGTTCTTTCCATCGGTACCCGTCCTGACTGCCTCGGACCTGAAATCATGACCGTATTGCAGGAATTGAACCGGATAAAACCTGTGTGGGTGGAACTGGGGCTGCAGACAATCCATGAAAAGACTGCCGTTCTGGTGAACAGGGGCTATTCCCTTCCCGTGTTTGAAGATGCCTACCGCCGTCTTAAAGATTCCGGCTTAAAAGTGATTGTCCATGTAATTCTGGGACTTCCGGGGGAAAGTGAAAGTGAAATGCTTGAAACCGTAGCATGGCTTTCCAGAATGGATCCAGTACTTGATGGAATAAAACTCCAGCTGCTTCATGTGCTGAAGGGAACGTCGCTGGCAGTTCAGTACGAAAAAAATCCGTTCCACATTTTTACTCTGGAAGAATACTGTGACCTTGTGGTAAAGTGCCTCAGGCTGCTTCCGCCTGAAACAGTGGTACACCGTATTACAGGTGACGGACCAAAGAAGCTTCTTGTTGCACCATTGTGGAGCGGAAACAAAAAGCTTGTGCTCAACACCATTAATGCAGCTGTCAGAAAATCTTAGCTGTGTCCTGAAAGCCGGTCACTGATTCCAGTTCCGGAAAGGATGAAATTGAAGCATCGTATCCGTCAGGCTTTCCGAATCCATATGAAGCAAAGATAAAGGGAATGCCTGCCTCCTTGCATGCTTCATAATCTCCTTGTGTATCGCCTAAATAAACCGGATTTTTTATGCCGTTTCTTTCGATTATAAGTGAGATGTTTTTTCCTTTAGAAAATCCTGTATGTCCGAAACATTCAAAGTCTGTGATGCAGCTGGTAATTCCATTTTTCTGCATTACAAGCTGGATGTATCCGTCCTGACAATTGCTTACTATAAATATAGGGCATTTTGAAGAAAGTTTCTTTATGGTACTTATGGCACCTGGATATGCTATGTCCGTAGCGTTCTTTTCAAGTGCTTCCTGTTCAAACTGGCAGCATTTGTCCAATAACTGTGCCTGCTGGCTGTCTGTAAGGTTTCCCCATAAATCCCGGGCAATTACATCCATCGGTTTTCCGAATTCTTTCTTAAGCATGTCTGCCGTAACTTTTGCAGCGTCAAGTCCGCAGTCATCTATAGCATTGTTCCATGCGCCTGCAACTATTTCCGTCGTATTCCATATGGTTCCATCAATGTCAAGTATTATTCCGTTGGTAGTCAGATTTTTATTCATGGGCCTATGATGATTGAATGTCATGAATTTGTCAATCTGGTGCATTCGGCAGAAAAACGGCCATACATTAGCAAAAAAAATAATTCTATTGAATATTTTAATAAAATGCATTAAATTAGATATATAAAATTCTTTTTACAGGAGTATTATTATGGCAGTTAAAGTTGCTATTAATGGTTTTGGCCGCATTGGTCGCTTGGCATTCCGCCAGATGTTCGAAGCTGAAGGTTACGAAGTTGTAGCTATCAACGATCTCACAAGCCCAAAGATGCTTGCTCACCTTCTCAAGTATGATACAGCACAGGGTGGCTTCATGGGCCGCATCGGTGAAGGAAAGCACACTGTATCTTCTACAGAAGACTCAATCATCGTAGACGGAAAAGAAATCAAAATCTCTGCAGAAAAAGATGCAGCAAACTGCCCATGGGCAAAATACAATGTAGACGTAGTACTTGAATGTACAGGTTTCTACTGTGACAAGGAAAAGGCTTCTGCTCACCTTACAGCAGGTGCAAAGAAGGTTGTTATTTCAGCACCAGCTACAGGCGACCTCAAGACAATCGTTTTCAACGTAAACAACAAGAACCTTACAAAGGATGACAAAGTTATCTCTGCAGCTTCTTGTACAACAAACTGTCTTGCTCCAATGGCACAGGCTCTTAACAATGCATACCCAATCCAGTCTGGTATCATGTCAACAATCCACGCTTACACTGGTGACCAGATGATCCTCGACGGTCCACAGCGCAAGGGTGACCTCCGCCGCTCACGCGCAGGTGCACAGAACATCGTTCCTAACTCAACTGGTGCTGCAAAGGCTATCGGTCTTGTAATCCCAGAACTCAACGGAAAGCTCATCGGTTCAGCACAGCGTGTTCCAACACCAACTGGATCAACAACTCTCCTCTTCGCAGTAGTAAAGGGAAAGGACATCACAAAGGATGCAATCAACGCTGTAATGAAGGCTGCTGCTAACGAATCATTCGGATACAACGAAGACGAAATCGTTTCTTCTGACGTTATCGGAATGAAGTTCGGTTCACTCTTTGATGCAACACAGACAATGGTATCTAAGATCGACGACGATACATACCAGGTTGAAGTTGTTTCTTGGTACGACAACGAAAACTCTTACACATCTCAGATGGTAAGAACGATTAAGTACTTCGCAGAAAACTGCTAGTTTTAGTATTTAATTAAAAAAGACCGCTTCGGCGGTCTTTTTTTTTGCTGTTTTCATTATCAGGTTCAATTTCGGGTTTTTGTCACACGGATTTGATTCTGCTAACGCAAAATCTGCTTTTACTCATTTTCCATGAACTTTGACTCGTATATCACCATGCTTCAAGATTTTCTTGGAAAATTTCAGTTCTTCAACTACTGTGCTATGGAAAAATCGTTAGATTTTTCAAATCCGTGTGACGATTTTTAGCTTGTGCAGGACTGACCGCACTAAAATTTAAACTTGACATTCAATCTGTCATTCATTTGGGCTGGCCACTTTTCCGCTTCGCAAAATCTTCTAAAAAAAGTCGCTTCATAAGATACCTTTCAGAAAAAAATCAATGCTAATATACATGTAATGAATTGCAAATATCAGAAGTGTAAGATAAAGACACTGCACAAAAATTGCGGAACTTTTATCTTTGCAAACCTGCGCACGGTAACTTTTTGTTGAAGTGTTCGTTCACGTGAACGCTAAAAAATCATTCGCAAAATTGATATTTAGCTCATGGATTTTTAATTGGAGGTTTTTATGAGTATTTTTGAAACTTTAAAAAATCAAAATGCAAAAACTTACAAATGCCTTTCCTGCGGAAAAGTTTTTGAATTTCAGATAAATCCCTTTGTGGATTATATTGTGCCAACTCGACCAATTTGTACGAAATGTGCAGGTTTTTTTGTGGTCAGATGGTTTGGAAAAAAAAGAAAGCAATTTTGATGGAAAAATGGTATTGATGAAAATCAGGATGACTGAAAATCTTTTTTTTTTGCTATGTCCGGCTATAGTGTTGCTGATTGATGACGAATCCTGAAGTATCGACGTTCTTAGGAAACTGTACACTATGCTAATAAAGGCTATGTAGAATCAATGGTAAAATTAACTGCATAATTGTAGAAAAAAGTGGGACGCAGGGAAAAAAGCAAAGGTAGGGAACGACGGCAGAGCCGGAAAATTGCGAAAGCAATTTTAGTGACTCTCGAAGCAGCTGTGCTGTGCACGTTACCTCTGGGGGATACAAGGCTCCTGAAGGAGCCGGCTTTTTTACCGTCGCTGGAACCCACTTTTTTTTAGTAAAATGCAGATTTTTAGCAACACTTTTTACGGACATAGCCTTTTTTTACAGTAGTATAGTATAATTGAAAATATTGGAGGAGAAAAATGCTCTCGGTTCAGGAAAATTTTGTTAATGATGTAGAAAATCTTATCGATTCTTTGAAGAATGTTGATATTGCCACAGATAAACTTGAGGATTTGAACGATTTACTCAAAAAAAGTGAAGTTCTGGTTCCTGTTGTTGGTGAATTCAGTGCTGGAAAGTCTTCACTTTTGAACAGCTTTATTGGTGAAGACATTTTGCCGACTTCGATAAAACCGGAAACTGCAATCGCTACGGAATTAAGATTCGACACAAATGAAAGAATTGAAGCAATCGGTGAAGATGGAAACATCATAAGGACATTTTCTAAAAATGAATTTGAAACGATAAATGCTAATGCTTCTGAATATTCGTATCTTAAACTTTATTTGAATAACGAAAATATCCGTTCCGTTTCGCCGCTTGTTCTTGTTGATATGCCAGGTTTTGAATCGCCATTGGATTCTCATAACAATGCCATTAGAAGATATTTGAATCGTGGTGCATATTTTATTGTCCTTGTCAGTACAACTGATGGAACTTTGAAAACGACTTCAATCCGCCATTTAAGCGATATTTTGGAATATGAGCGGGATTTTACTGTGGTTTTAAGTAAATCGAATCTCGTTTCACAAAATAATCTTTCAGCGGTTTCTCAAAAAGTTTGTGATGATATTGATATGAACTTTGCACTTTCAAAAACTCCTGTCGCAGTTGAAAGGGATGGAACTGTTGCTATCAAAAAAATCATTGAAAACCTTGATCCGGATAAACTTTATTCTTCACTGGTAATTCCTTCAATCAGGGATGTGGTTTATCAGATTGAATCGACTGTGAATGTAAAAGCTGCAGCCTTTGGAAAAGACACAAAGGAAAACGATTTAATCATCGAAAAGCTTAAGAAAAGCCTGGAAAAAATTGAGCGTGAGGAAGAAAATCTAAAACAGAACGCAAGGAATAATTATGTTCAGGAAAGTGTTTCTTCAATCGTAAATAAAGTCGGTTCTGATTTATCTGCTTCCTGCGATAATCTGGTGGGAATTGCACTCCGGAATGGAAACGAAGCATTCTCTGCGGAAATTTCGGACATCGTTCATTCATCTTTGATTTCAAGTGTAAAAGCAAATGTCCAGAATATAAGTGATAAGATTGCATCTCAATACAATTTGCAGCTGGAAGAATTGGGCAACTCAATGAATGATTATTCATGTGGAGACTTTTTCAAAACTATTGGAGCTGGTGCAAATGCATTAGTTGAGACTTTGACAGGAATTGCTGATTCTACAAAAGATAATAACACAAAAGCCGGAAAATCCATTTACACGACAGTTACAAGCATTCTTGCAATTACAACTTCTGTCATAAATCCTGTTCTGGAACTTGTGATTGTTTTCCTGCCGACAATCATTGATTTTTTTGCAAAAGATGCAAAAGAAAGGGAACGTCAATTTCAGCTGCAGCAGCAGAAAGACAATATCCGTTCTCAAATCCTTACAAAAATCATTCCAGACATAAAACGCAAACTTTCAAACGAGCTTCCTTCTGTTCTGGAAGAACAGGTTGATTTAATGATTGAGGAAATCTCAAACCGCTACAGCGTTCTTATAGAAGAAAAACAATCGGAAATTGCACAGGCTGAAAATGAGCGTCAGCAAAAAGCCGATGAAATCGCACAGAAAATTGCAAATCTCGAGAATGCAAAGAATGTAATAAAAGCATTAAATCAAAAGATTTTTGCTTAGATGGCAAACAAAGATGGAGCGAGCAAATGGAGAAAAAAATGAAAATATGTCCGACTTGTAATACAGAATATGATGATGATGTTAATTTTTGTAAAAAAGATGGTTCTGGACTTGTAGAAAAGATTTCAGAAGAAAAAAAATGTCCAAAGTGCGGCAAAACTTATCCTCAAGATGCTGTTTTCTGCATGATTTGCGGCGTCAAGTTGATTTCTGCAACTGATAAAAAGATTTGCTCAAATTGCGGTGCTGAACTTTCTGACGAAGCATTGTTTTGTGTGAAATGCGGAACAAAGGTTGAGGGTGAAAAATCCGGTGAAATGCCTTCAATTGACTCATCTGCCCTTAATGAAGAACTTGTAAAAGCAATCGTTACTAATGATGAAAACCTTGTAAAAGAATTACTTTCAAAAGGTGCGGATGCAAATCTGAATTTTGACGGGTTCTATTCTGTCACGGAAAAATTAAAGCGGAATGGTTTCGTGATTGAATCTAAAAATTATGTTGAAAGGAACACAGGTCACTCTGTTCTTGAACTTGCAATGCCACACAAAAATTGTAATCAGAATATTGTAGAAGCTTTAATTGACGCTGGATCTGAATGCCTGCCGTCAACAGTAAGAATGGCAGTTCTGACAGGAAACGTTTATGTTGTTAGCTATCTGTTCTACAATTGCACTGATGCATCTGCCTTTGATTTTGCAGATTTCCGCGTTGAGTGGTTAAACAGAATAAAAAAGCATCTCAGAAAAGATATGTTTGATACTCTTGTAAATTTCGGTTTAGATGAAGATTTGAAATATCAGATTGATGACTATTACGAAATTTTTGGTGACGATGATTCTTCTGGTTTGGATTGGAATAATTCCGATGACGATGATTCTGATGTTTATCTTGCTGCCGGAAATTCAGAAGACAAAATCAAAGACATTGTTAACAAGTACATTAAGCAGATTAACAAATCAAGTACGGCATATATCACTGGAGCTTGCCAGAATCCTGAATACGCAAGTGTAATGCAGAATGTCCTGAAAAATATTGCAGTTGGGGAAAGTCTTGATGATATTTTAGGATTTATTGATACGACTGTCTTTGGAAAGGGAAAAAGTGGTCTTTGTTTTTCAAAAACTTCCATCTACGAAAAGGGACCAGGATATTCCTTTGCCATGCCATATTCTGCAATAACTTCTCTTTCAATTCCAAAAAAGGATTTGATTATTGGTAATTCAGAAAATTATGGTCGTGGTTTATTTGATAGCAGCCTGTCCGCAACTTATTATGACACAGAGATTCTGAAAACTTGCCTTGAGGAAATCAAAGATGCGTTATAGGGAGAACTAATTGAAAATCTGTCCGAAGTGTTCTTGTGAAAATGATGACGGAAATAATTTCTGCAAAAAATGCGGAGAGAAATTTCCGTCTGAAATTGATGAACTTAGAGAAAAAGCTTTAAGGCTTGAAGCAGAACTCAAGACTAAAAACGAAAGACTTTCTGAACTTGAAAAAATCGTCAAAGACTCTTTTATAAAGCAGGCAATAGAATTTGTTAAAAATGGAAAAGTTGAGAATGATGGAAAAAAATGCTTTTTTGGAGCAACATCTACATATTTGTGTAAATATTACAATTCCGAATATAACTGGTGTGCTGAAAAAGGCAGGGTGTGTGAACTTGTAAATTAAGACTAAGTATGAAAAGTACCGCCCTGATAGGAAGTCACTGAAAAAGTCCCCGAAATTGTCATTCCGGTCTTGAAACGAGTTCAGGATGACAATTTCTGAATCTGTAAGTCTTTGTAATACAATGAGTTTTTAAGATGCTGAATCTGTCACATTGAATTTATTTCAGGGGCAGCATGTCGGAATCAGACTTCTTAGTGACATCTCCAGATAGAGCGGCACTTTTATCTTTGCAAATCAATGGGAGAAAATATGAAAAACATTAATTCAATTTGTGAACTTAGAGAAAAAATTCAAAATCTTGTAGATGCCCATCCTGAAGAATTGCAGGATATTTTCGTGTCTTGCGATAATACTGAAGATTCGGCTCAAATCAAAAAAGAATACTATGAAAAAGTAAATCCAGACAGAAAACTTCATGTTGGAATTGTCGGCCGGGTTAAGGCTGGAAAATCTTCGCTCTTGAACTCGCTTTTATTCAATGGAAAAGATGTCCTTCCAAAAGCGGCAACTCCGATGACTGCAGCTTTGACAAAACTTTATTATTCAGAAAAGCTCACTGTAAAAATCAATTTTTTTGTTCAGGAAGATGTTGACGAGCTTAAGAAAAAATCTGCTGAGTACGACAAAGTTTTTGATGCAAAATTTAAAGAAATCTACGACAAACAAATCGAAGTTGCTGTAAAGAAAAATAACGGAAATCCACTTTCAGAAAACGAACAGAAAGAACTCAAAGAAAAAAGTGAAAGAATGGCTTCAAATAAGCTTCGTGAAGAAAAACTCATTCTTTCTGGTGCAGCAGAACAGTACAGAATGATTCAAAATGCTTCTTCTGATGTTATGTCTCATCTTGGAAAAACAATCACATTTGAGCCGGCTTCAATGCTGGAAATCGGTTCACAACTTTCTGATTATGTTGGAGCAAACGGAAAATTTACAGCGATTACAAGCAATGTAGAAATCGGCTTTCCTAACGAAACACTAAAAGAAATTACAGTTGTGGACACACCGGGATTTGATGATCCGGTTCCATCCCGTGATACTTTGGCTCGCGAATCCTTGAAAGTCTGCGATGCAATTTTTGTTTTGAGTCCTTCTTCAAATTTCTGTAACGATCAGGACAGAAGCAATATTTCAAAAATCGAAAAAGGTGAAGGAATTCAAGAAGTTTACATCGTTGCAAGCAGAATAGATGACGATCTCGGAAACGAATCAATGACAGACGATGGCGACATTCAAAAAGAACTTTCGGGAATTGTAAAAAACATCAGCGGAACTTTAGATGCAATGCTGGACAATATGATAAAAAGTAACGATACGACTTCTGAACTTGCTGAGCGTCTTAGAAAATCTGCCGGCGGAAATCTTCTTTACACTTCCGGAATGTGTCAGTCGCTTTATGAAACCTGGAACGAAAAAGATTCCTGGCAAGATGAAAAAATGGATGTCTGGTCCCGGCTTATGGATACTTATCCAGATTCCTTTGGTTCTGAAGATGATTCTGCCCGTGAAATCCTTAAGCAGATTGGAAATATCGACAAAATCAAGTCAAAAATCACAGAAGTCAGCGAAAGAAAGAATGAAATTTTGCAGAAGCGTGAAAATGATTTCCTTGAGGCAAAATACAACTGCGTAACTGACATAATCGATACTCTTCACAAACAGATGAAAGCCCAGACAGAAGATGTTGAAAATTCAGATGTGGGAATGTTGGAAAAAGCTCAGAAAGTTCAGGAAGAAAATCTTGAAAATCTAAAGGAAGATTTTGAAGATTCCTTTGAATCAGCTGTTCAGGATTTTATTACAGAAACAAAAGATAACTTAAAAAGTATCGTAACTGCTGCTTATTCAGAAAGCAAAGGTGCTGTAAATGGAGCAATGAAAGACATTGTAAAACAGTACACTGAAGAAGTTCAGGATGGATACGATGTTGAGCATAGACGGGTTGAGAAAGATGGATTTTTTAATGGAGTGGCTAGAGCTTTAGGACTTGGCGGTTATGACTATAAAGAAGTCCGGATTCCTCGCTACCGTACAGAAGTTGTAAGCAAAAATATTCACACAGTAAATGCACATGCTGTTTGTTCTTCCATAGAAGATTTTTCAAAAAGTGTAAGCGATATTCTTCATGACTGTTCTCTTATGCGCCGGAGTGTTCTCAAAAAATCTCTTAAAAGTATAATGCTTGATGTCTGGGCAAAGTACAATGCAGCAGATTATTGTTCAGGTGCTTCAAGAACAGCACAGGCAGGACAAATCGTAAATTCTTTGCCAGAATCAACTTTTGAAATCGATTGGGAACTTCCTTCTGATTTGAAGCGTTCTGGAACTCTGGAAAATGAAAAAGCCAATGCATTTGAAGATAGGGCAGATGGTATCATCCGTGAACTGAAACAAATCTACACAGATGCTATCAACGAATATTGCAATGATTTGCGTTCAAAAATGAAGCCGTCTGATATGGCAGAAACTGTTCTTTCAAAAATGAAGAAAAACATCGAAGACCTCAAAAACAAAGTTGCAAACAAAAAGGAAACTTTGTACAAATTCGACCAGATCAAAAAAGAAATCGAATCTCTCAGAAGCGAATTGGAGATGTAATCTATGGAAGAAAATGTTGATTGGGAAAAAGAATGCAATAAATACAAGAATCAGCTTGATTTAGTCGCAAAGATTCTGGCTGCGAAAGAAGCCGAAAATGACGCATCAAAGTATCTTCATGATTACAGGAAACTTCTTGAAGATGATTATATGAAGTTTGCCAGAAACGAAACGACTTTTACAGCTGATGCCGATGCCAGAAGGACTTTGCGTGAAGTTGCCGATGAATTGGAAAACATTGCTTCTTTTCCAATGCTTTATACAAAAAACATTGTTGCAGTCGCCGGAGGTTTTTCTTCTGGAAAATCAAAATTCCTGAATACATTTTTCAAAACAAAGGATGTCCAGCTTTCAATCGGAATTAAACCTGTAACAGCAATTCCGACTTACATTGTTTCTGGGAAAAATTCTTCTGTTGTTGCGTTTACTCCAGACGGAAGGCAGGGCGAAATACCGGCTTCGATTTTCAGTAAAATTGATCACGCTTTAATTGACGAACTTGGATTCAATCTCAAAAGCATCATGCCTTATGTAACAGTTGCTACGCCGTTCAAAGATGAAACTGACGCTTATGACAACATTTGTTTCATCGACACTCCAGGTTATGATCCGGGAAGTGGCGGCGAATCAGACGAAGATAAAGGAATTGCTTTTGATGCAGTCCGTGATGCAAGTGCATTGATTTGGGCTGTCAGCGTGAAAGACGGAACAATCCACGATAAAAGCATTGATTTTTTGAATAAAATTCTCGAAGAAGACCCAAATAAGCGGCTTTATGTTGTCTGCACAAAAGCCGATCTTGCAAAGTCGCAACTTCAAAATGTAATGAGCCACATTTCTGAAATCTTAAATGACAATGGAATTAATTTTGAAGGAATTTCTGCATTTTCTTCCCAAAAAGAAGGCGAGGAATTTTTATTTGAAGAAAATCCAACGTCAGTTTATGATTTCATAAAAAAACAGAATACTGTTTTAATCGATGTAATGAAAAAATGTGCGAAAAATACATCAAAAGTAGATGAAGTTTTTGATGGCTACAAAAATTCGATTAATGCAGATTTGAAGAAAATCAAAGACGGTAAAGAAAAAATCAAAGCACTGAAAATTCAAGTTGAAAAAATCTCTGACGAAAAAGAAAAAGAGATTCAGGAATTGAAAAAAAATTCTATGAGCAGTTTCTTTCAAAATTACAAAAACGGAAAACGCTTTGTAGAAAAAGACAGCGAAATTGATTTGGATTTAGATTTTGAAGATTTTGTCGAAGATAAAACAGCAGTTCATAAAAAAAATCTGGAAGAAGTCTCCCGTATCTGCAAGTTTATGAAAGATTGCATTTACAAGATCTTTGAAGAACTTTTACCAGAAAATTCTTTCCGCTGTCCAAAATGCAATGCAAAACTTGAACCAGACAGTGCTTTCTGTCCGATTTGTGGAATAAGATTTGATTCTGATTTTTTAATGCAAAATATTCGAGTTTCAGATTCCTGCTCAAGTTGCGGTTCAAAATTAGATTCAGAAACAGTTTTCTGTCCAAAATGCGGTACAAGACGAGGATGATTTTATGAAAATATGTCTTAAATGGAAGTCATCCGGATTCAGAACCACTGTTCCGGTAAAATTGCAAATTTCAGAAAATCAAACTATAATCCATTTATTATGAGTAACAACCCACAGATAAACGAAGCACTTTCAATTACCTGCCAGCTGATTCCTCTTGTAGAAGATGCAGAAAGGTCGCTTTCCAGTGCTAAAAACTGGAGCTTTCTTGATGTCCTTGGCGGCGGTTTTATTGTTGATATGATAAAACATTATAAACTGGGAAAAGCATCAGACAGCATGAATCAGGTTAATTACCTGATGCAACGGCTTCAGGCAGTTCTCGGGAACATCCAGATTCCGCAGGATTACCGGATGCAGGTTGGGGGATTCTTGACTTTTGCCGATTTCTTTTTTGACGGATTCCTTGCAGATGCCTATATGGCCGGAAAAATATGGAGCAGTCTGAA
>JAZLGS010000014.1:0-12554 GCA_045616425.1 Treponema sp. | reverse complement strand
GTTTTGGCAACAACGGCTGCAAAATCATTTATTTCAATTCCGTAAAACTGATGTATGGAAACATGGATCCCAGTTCCGTCAAAGTCCATTTCATTCTGTCCGCCGGTTTCAATCCTTAAACATTCATTTCCCAGCCTGCGCAGGCTTAAATATGTTTCCGTTAAAAAGTTGCCGCTTCCGCAGGCCGGGTCTAAAAATTTCAGTGTGCCGAGTTTTTTATGGAATGCCTTTGTTTTTTCTATTCTTGTTTTTTCCGCCTTAATCTGCTTGATTCCTTCAAACTCGTTTCGCAAATCATCCAGAAACAGCGGGTCAATTACCTTGTGAATGTTTTCAATGCTTGTGTAGTGCATTCCGCCGGAGCGTCTTGTTTCCGGGTTCAAGGTTGATTCAAAAATTGCACCAAAAATTGTCGGGGAAATTTCCGACCAGTCAAAATCTTCGCTGGCATTCCTGATCAGCAGGCCTTTTATTTCTTCCGTAAAGGAAGGAATGAGCTGGTCTTCTTCCGTAAAAAGGCCGCCGTTTACATAAGGAAAGGCTGCAAGTTCAGGATTGTCCTGGGCAAGGAAAGGGTCGCGTTCTTCTGGCTTCTGGTCTAAAACCTTAAACAAATCAAGCAGGGCTTTGCGCAGGTCACGCGGTTCAAAGCGCTTAAGATAATCGCCGAACATGGATTTATGCCCGAATATTCCTGCATCTTCTGCATACAGACAGAACACAAGGCGTACGCAAAGCATGTTCAGGCTTTTAAGGCATTTTTCCATGTCAAGGTTCGGCACGGTTTTATACTGCTCCAAAAGTCCGTCGTAAATGTCACCGATAATGTCGCCGGCCTTTTTGGAAATTTCCAGTTCCTTTTTAAGGTGTTCGTTTCCGGTGTCCGCAATAAAGGCAAGGCGGTAAAATTCTTTTTCTAAGTTTTCAAGAAGGATTTCTTCCGGCTCTCCGTTGGGTTGTTCCATATCGTAAACCAGAAACGAGCGGAAGTTGCTTGTTACAACCCAGCGGGGATGTTTTGAAACTGGAAGTTCCGTAATGTAGCGTTTTGCCTGCTGGAAGGGATTCAAAAATGAACCGTCAGACTGTTTGATCGGGGCACGCAGATCTTTATCTATGCTTTTCTGTTCAATCAGAACTTTTGTGGAAGAAATATAACCGTCAATAAAAGAAGTGTGGTCCAGTTTTACCTGGTCTTCAAAACTGATGAAATTTGCAAAATCCTGAATTCCAAAAACATTGCAAAGCAAATCCAGCCAGAATTTCTGGCTTTCTCCCTTTTCGTAGCCTTTGTCTTTCCAGTCTCCGCTGAATTTTTTTGCAGCTTTTGCCTGTTCAATCTGTGTCATATTTCCCTCTGTGTTTTAATAATTGATGTTTCTGGAATTTGCAATTTTTAATGAAAGTGTGTGTGCGATATTATAGTGTTGTTCTATCAGTGTAATCGCATTGAATCGGTGGGGATAATTAAAAGCCTGAGTTGTGGAAAGAGAATACTTTTTTGCAAAATCACTTACAAGAGAAATTACATATTCTATTTTGTCTTTAACAGGAACAGGGGTCATATTATCCTCCAACGGATAAAGTATACTTTGGTTCGAACGATTTTTCAATGACGGACCTTGTGGAGGAAACAGGGGAGAGGGGAGGGGGCTAGAGGGATTCCCAGACTTCGTCAGCAAGAAACAAAAGACTGGTTCCTGTTTCATCTGCGTATTTCAATGTGCCTATGACTGTAATCATTTCTTTAGCTTCCGGAAAATCTTCGGGGTACTTCATTGAAGCTGGCGGGATAAAATCCATTCCGGCAGGACAGCAACCGGTAGGATCCCAGAGTACGACAGAAAAATACCTTTTGTTTCCTTCAACCACTGTATAAAAGTATCCGGAAATCTTTACCCGTTTGCCATTAAACAGTTCCGGGGAAACCATCATATTGAATGTGATGGAAGAAATCATAGTGAAATTCATGATGGAAAGGTCAATATCAACACTTTTGTCTGGTTCACCTTTTTTTATATATAGTTCCTCTTCAACAAAATCGTTTTTATCTGCATTACTTTCCATAATCGTATTTTCTTTATCTCTACAGCCGGACAGGATGCATGACATATAAGTGATGCAGAAAATCCAGGACAGCTTCTTAATCATCTTTTTCATAAAACCCATTCACCTTTTTATACATCTATTTTTTTATGGCAGAAATCAATTTGCAGATTCCAAAACACAGGATGTCAATCATCACGATAGTAGAACCGGCCGGGGTTCCGGCAACAATGGAAATCAGGATACCGGAAGCAGCACCAGTTACTGAAAATACGCAGGAAAAAATTGTCACCTGCTTAAAGCTTTTGAA
The DNA here is from genome assembly GCA_045616425.1 of Treponema sp. Taxonomy (GTDB): domain Bacteria; phylum Spirochaetota; class Spirochaetia; order Treponematales; family Treponemataceae; genus Treponema_D. The sequence continues at coordinate 10,198 of JAZLGS010000014.1, read as the reverse complement.
AACCAGCATGGAAGAAATTGCCGGAAAGATGATTAAAGCAGAAATCAACAGTGAGCCGACAAGATTCATGGCAAGGACAATGATTACTGCAATTACTGTTGCCATTACGATATTTAAAAGTTTAGTCGGAGTTCCGCTGGCAAAGGCAAACTCTTCGTCAAAAGTAATGGCGAAAATACGGTTGTAAAAAACAACGTAAAAAAGGATTATTATAAGTGAGAATACTACGGAAAATATCACATCAGTTTTCGTAAGGGTAAGGATCAAGGTTGAACCGAACAAGGTACTGCATACATCTCCTGAAAGATTTGCCGGCGGAGAAAATATGTTCAAAATCAGATAACCGAATGCCAGTGCACCAACAGAAATCATGGCAACACTTGCATCGCCCTTGACTTTTGAATTTTCCCTGACACACAAAATCAATATTGCGCATATGATTGTGACCGGCAGTACAAACCATGTATCGTTTGCAATCTTAAAAACCGAAGCTAATGCTATTGCTCCAAATGCTGTGTGGGAAAGTCCGTCACCAATGTAAGAGAAGCGTTTAAGCACCAGGGTAACTCCAAGCAAAGAAGAAGCAAGTGCAATCATGATGCCTGCTATAAAAGCGTATTGAACAAAAGGAAAAGAAAAATACATTGCCAGGTTCTGAAATAAATCACTCATCTTAAATCTCCCGGATTTTATCAAGCTTAAGGATTTTGCTGCCATATTTCCGGGCTGCATCCAGATCATGGCTGATTGTTATTATGGTAATCCCGTCTTTATTCAGTTCTTCAAGCAGGGTGTACATTATTTCTGTAATTCCAGAGTCAAATCCTTTCGCAGGTTCATCCAGAATCAAAATGGATCTGGCGGCACATAAGGTCCGGGCTAATAAAACCCTCTGCTGCTGACCGCCAGACAGTTCTTTGAAGCTTTTTTCTGCATATTGGGTCATTCCAAGTTTTTCAAGCTTTTTCCAGGCCAGTCCCGAATCTGACTTTTTATAGAAGGGCCACCATCCCAGGTTTGCCTGACATCCAGAAAGAACAATCTCCTTTACAGTGGCAGGAAAAGTTTTCTGGATATCAGTCTGTTGCGGCAAAAATCCGGTTTTCTTTTTATTCCAGTCTGCCGAAAAATCCATCGTTCCTGAAACCGGTTTTAAAAAGCCAAGGATAGTCTTTAACAAAGTTGATTTTCCGCTGCCGTTTTCACCGGTAATAAAAAAATAATCTCCTTTTTCTATTGAAAAACTCAGATTTTCCTGCACGACGTTTGAGCCGTAGCCGACGCAAAGATTTTTGCACTCCAGTAATGCCATTCTAAACTCCAATACTGATTTTTCAGCAGGGAGAAGTCTCTCCCTGCGCCGGCACGTTGTTGCCGGCTACCCTCGCTGCGGGTTCAATCGCCACCCGCAACGCTGGCTTTTTTACCGTCGCTGGGACCCGCTTTTTTTAGTAAAATGCAGATAGGGAGCGACGGCAGAGCCGGCAAAACTCACGAGGTGAGTTTTGAGTGAGTCTCCGAGAAGCTGTACTTCGAAGGCGAAAGAGACAACACTTTTTACGGACATAGCCTTTTAGTTTAATGCAGTTCTTAAAACTTCCAGATTTTTCTTCATGGCAGAAAGATAATTCCTTCCGTTTTTGATTTCTTTAGTTGTAATTGACTGCAAAGAATCCAATTCCAGAATCTTCTGATTCTTATTTTTTGTATTATTCACAACTGTTTTTGCAATTTTTTTGTCGCTTTTTTCAATTGTGAGGATTGTATTCAATCCAAGTTCATCAATTTTGTTTGCAAGGAAAATGATTGTTTCAAAACTTGCTTCTGATTCTGCCGAGCAGCCGACAAATGCTGCATAATATTTCAAATCATAGTCATCTGTAAGATAGCGGAATGGATAACGGTCTCCAAAAAGAACTACATTTTTCTTTGCCGATTTTACAGTGGTTTTGTATTCAGCATCCAATGCAGAAAGCTGTTTTGTGTAGCCGGCAGCATTTTTTTCATAAACAGATGCATTTTCACTATCCAGTTCTACGATTTTTCCGCAAAGTGCATTTGTCAGATCAATTGCATTGTTCAAAGAAAGCCAGACATGTTCGTCATATTCGACTTCTTCTTCGGCCTCGTCTTCTTCCTCTTCTTCTTCGGCCTGCATACCTTCTACAATTTCTTCTTCACGGACCTTATCTCCAAGGACTTCCATCATGTTTACAACAACCTGATTTTTATTAACTGACTGTGCAACGACTTTTTCTATCCATTTGTCACTTTCGCCACCAACATAAACAAACAAATCTGCCTTAGAGATTTTTGCAATATCTTTTACAGATGGCTGATAGCTGTGCAGGTCCGTACCATTGTTCTGAAGCAAAGTCACATCAAAGTTAGAAGCTTTTTCGCCAAGAATATTCATAACCCAGTCATATTCCGGGAAAGTTGTACATACAATTGATTTTTTTGAAGCTGCAAAAACTGAAGCTGATGCAACAAGCATTACAGCGCCGATAATTATTGATTTAAGTGTCTTATTCATTTTATTTTCCTCGTGTAATTTTATTCCGCCAGACATTCTTCCAGACGGTCGATAATTGCATCCTTGTCGTAATTCTTACCGATGAACACAATCTGATTGATTCTGTCTCCGTATTTCTCATCCCATGATGCACGGAGGTCTTCATCTCCTTCAAGACATTCCTTCCGGGTCTTCTCATCCAAAGCCGCAACCCAGTAAGCAACCGCCATAACAGAAGAATTACGGCCTGCCTGTTCAAAAAGTAATACATCTGCAGGACGGTCTTTAAACCAGATATAACCTTTTGCACGGATAAGTTCTTTCGGAAAATCCTCATTAATGAATTCCATAAACTTTTTCTGGTCAAATGGTTCCTTGATTTCATAAGAAAAACTTGAAATTCCATATTCATCAGTAAAGCCGCGGTTTTTATCATTAATGGAATTGATTGCTTTCTGGATTGCCGAGGATGAATCAACCATTTCATAGTTGAATTTTTGAGTTGAAATGATTTTTTCAATATCAACCTTTGAATGAACCGCCTTGATGATTTCTGCCTTTGGCTGGAAGTCACGGATCACTTTAATAACCTGTTCAACCTGTGCTTCCTCCAGAAGGTCAAGCTTGTTCAAAACGATTGTGTTGCAGAATTCAATCTGGTCTACAATAAGAGTTGTAATGTCGTTTGAATTCAAGTTGTTTGGATCATCTTCATCGTAGCTTTCCAGATCTGTCATAAACTCGCGGTAAATTCTGTCTGCATCTACAACAGTAACAATATTCGAAAGATAAACATTTGTATCCGGATTATCATCTTCGTAGGCAAGAAAAGAAGCCGCAATTGCACCCGGATCACTGATTCCCGAAGCCTCAACAAATACAGTTTCAATTGCTTCATTATCAGATATCTTTTCTACCTGCTGCAAGAATTCTTCACGCAAAGTACAGCAGATACATCCATTCTGCATTTCATACATTTCGCTCTGAGCAACTGCCGAACCATTCTTTTTAATGATTGCAGCATCAATATTAATAGAACCCATGTCATTTACAATAAGGGCAACATGGCGTTTTTCCTGTTTCAAAATCTCGTTCAGAAGGGTTGTCTTACCTGAACCTAAATATCCCGTAATAAGGGTAACTGGTTTTTTATTCATTTTTTTAGTCCTGTTTTATTTTGTGAGTTCCAGAATCAAGTCCGGGATGACTGTCGGAAGTCCGGCATGACGTTTATCAATCAATCCGGGATGACAGGATTATCTCCGGCTGAACTTGCCAGATTCAGTCAAACTGAACGCATCTCCGTCATGCTGAACTTGTTTCAGCATCTTATGAAAATAATTTTTTTAAACTGGAAGACAGGAACTAATCATTTAGGCGGGTCTTTAATGAGAAAAGTGTATATGAAATATAAAATTTATTTGCACATGAATATGCCAGTTTCCCGGATTCTGCAAAATGATGAATGACTCCAGAAACTGTAAAAAATAAAATCAGGCCACCGAGATTTGCCTTTATTACCTGAATGACAAAACATACCGGACAGTTATCTTCGGTACAGAAACTTTCATGATTTGTTTCTGCAGCAGCAAGGGTAGAAGAGAAAATTGCAAATGCCAGAAGCAGGACTGCCAGAACCGTCCGCAATTTATTTAATTTTGCGCTCTGCATTTCTGGCATATTCCATTCAGCGAAGATAAATTTGAATCAATTATTAATCCCAGGTCACTGGAAATTGATTTTAAATATTCCGAAGTTTTCTCATCATCAAGATGAATTACCGAACCGCATTTACAGCACTGAAAATGAATATGTTCCTCGCAATGATGTTCTTCTTCTGCAGGATGGTAAACATATCCATCAGAAACCATGGATTTATGTTTTACAAGCTGGCCTTTCTCAGTCATCTTATCAAGATTGCGGTAAACAGTTGTTTTATTAACAGCCACATCATTATCTTTCAGAAAATCAGATAATTCACCGGCAGTAAATCCCTTTTCCTGATTCTGGGTAATAAACTGAGAAATTAAATCTGATGTCTTAGTATGATATGACTTTTGCAACACAGTTGCAAATTTACAGAAAAACAAAGGAAATGTCAATCAGTTGTAAAACCGACTATGCAGAATTGATGGTAAAAGCTATGCTTCGGAGGCGGCAGGGAGCGACGGCAATGGCGGAAAATCTCCGGGGTACTGCATGAGATTTTCAAAGGAATTAAATTGTAAAAGGGCTTGTACAAATGGCGGAAAATTTATAATTTAGCAGGCAGAGGTATCGCATGACAAAGAAACAGTTCAGGCAGCTTATGAAATCCCAGCAGGGGGAAATTGATGCAGTTCCCATGTATCTGCGGCTTTCGTCTATTGCCCCAGATGATTATATCCGGGATATGTTCAAACAGCTGGCTGCTGAGGAAGGTCATCACGCATCTGTGTTTTACAAACTCACGAAGAAACCGCTTCGGCCACGGAAAATAAAGGCAGTTCTGTTAGGGATTTTTGCTCGTATCGCCGGATGGAAAATCCTTATGCATTTGATTGCCCAGGGGGAATACGCTGCTTACAAAAACTATGAAGGACTGGCCAAAGATTTTCCTGAAGTAAATTCCGTAAGGGAAGATGAAAAACGTCATGGGGACATAATGCTTGCCATGAAATCACATGCGTAAATATGATTGAAATGACTTTACGATAGTAATATACAGTATACACATTACTAGGTATAAGGCAGGTTCTGTCTACCACGGTTTACGCAATATCACTGGCAATTGCATTTCAGGCAGGCATCCTTGAACCAGGAAACCTGCAGAAGATCTTCTCCTTTCAGCTTTTCCACATCTGCATCATGCCGTTCTGCGACATAATCAGCAAATGCCATCAGCGAAGAAAAATTACATTCCACCTGAGCCCATTCATCATCAATTGTCAGGATATGGCGGTTTATTCCGCCGAAGGCAGCATCGAAATAAATCTTATATGAATGATTTTTATAATCCCGCTGGCCGGCAAGTACAATGGCCTGGTCATGAGCTGCAATCCGTTTAACATCAGAGCCTGAAATCTGGTCAAGTTTTTTAACAGCGTATTTTCCAACTAATGCAGCCCGGTCAATAGAAAATAAAATCCAGTCTTCGAAACAGAACTGCTGGACTGATGGAAATTCACTTTTTCCTTTTCCGGGAAGTTCATCGTAATCATTATTGCTTTCAAATACCCGTGACATTTCCTTAACATATTCCTGAATATTCATGATACCTCCACCAATCGGATTATTGCCAACAGATATAATATAAAAGAAAAATTTCAAAAGTTCAAAAAAAATGGAAATATTTTTTGCTGTATCCGTCTATAGGATTGCAAAATTAACTGCATGATTGCAAAAGGGAAAAACTGTTGCACCGCAGGGCTTCACACATTTTCCGCAACTTGAAGTTGCACGCTTTTCAAAAAAAGCACTTGCAGATTGTTAGGCATTCCCTGCCTTGTATGCTATATTCATTTTACAACGCGTTGCAAAGAAATCACAATAACAGGAGTTAAACCTTATGAGTTTTGGAAAAAATCTTCAGTGTTTACGCAGACTGCACAGAAATCTTACCCAGGAAGGGCTTGCAGAAAAACTTGATGTAAGCCGACAGATTGTTTCTAAATGGGAAACTGATGAAGCAATGCCAGAAGAAGTCATCTCTTCTGCAAACTTTCTGGCACTTCCATTTTTACCTGTGTAGTAAAGGTTTACCGTAACTGCCATCGTAGTCCTCTCCTACTCGCCATCAGGTTTCTGTCCGTCATGTGCAAGCCATTTGCATTCCGTGATTTCCATATTTGTAAAGGTTGCCTTGAAAGATGAATCTTCCGGACTGCAGGCGTAAATACCAAACTGGATTTCATCAGCTGCCTTGTACATGTGGCAGATCCTCATCTGCTTGAATTTGATTCCGTCTTCTGAACATTCGATGCAATAATCATCGACCCGGCGGCTGAAACGGTACCACATTGATTTTATATTTGCAGGGATTTCAGTTGTTGCCCAGTCCGAATATCCGTTATTTGTGGCAACACTTCCAAGGTGCTGGAATTCACCGTTTTCAAATTCGATACTGCCCTTAAGCCAGTTTTCGCTGTCCAGATACATGACGACGCCGCACTGGTCAAAACGCTGCCTGCTTTCGAATTCTGTTTTTACAATGAAAGAAAAATATTTTTCCGAAGTCCTAAGCTGCAAAACCGGCGCATTATCATTCCTGAAATGATAGTAAGTCCGCTGCCATAAATCCGTGTGAGGCGCTGTAATGATTTCAATCCTGCCGTCTGTAATTTTGTAATCCGCCGGCTCTCGTGTCCATGTCCATTCTGTTGATAAAATTTCCATTAATACAGCTTCCTTATTTTACCATTAAAGCCCCAAGCTCAAAGACCTTCCTGCATTCTTCCGGAAATACAATCCTGCGCCTTTCCTGTTTTGCTTCCGGATTAAACAATGACCAGGGCCAGTCGGTTTTGCCGTAATCATCAAGCTGGAGTGTGTCACCGCTTACAAAAATTTCCGTCGGACCGACAAAGGCATTCATTGTCTGCTGATATTTTTCCAACAGATTTGCATAAGCCGTATCAGGAGCATTGCTTGTCATGATCAGAAGAACCGGTACCGGATGCTGATTGCAGCATGGAGTCTCTTTGTTGTAAGTGAGGTTCTGGAAAACCAGGCGCTCATACAATGCCCTGAAGGATGCCGTCATTTCACTTAAATAATTTGGAGAACCGATGATAAGCCCGTCAGATTCCCTGATTGCATCAAGAACAGGAGTCAATCCATCTTTACAGATACAATGCCCCTTGAATTTTTCCTTCTTGCAGCCAAAACAGGAAATACAGCCGGTATATCCCCCAAGTTTGAAAAGATCAAATCTTTCTACCGCTGCCCTTTTACTTTCAGCCCCTTTTATGGCTTCTGAAATCAATGTGTCTGTGTTCCTTCCGATTCTCGGGCCAGCATTTACTGCTACTATTTTCATAAATCCTCCTTCCGGAGCACAGTCCTTTTTGTGATTCCATCAATTACAGACACTTCTGAAAATTTCAGTTTCAAAATCAGAAAAAAGGGAGTGTCACTCAAAATTATTTTTCCGTAATTCCCGTATATTTTTCCACCAGCCTGTCAGCAGTATCAACGCAAACCGTACAAGGAGTACCGGTTTCCATTTTGATGGCACGGCAGGTTTCAGCACCGCAAGCTGCAATGAAATCGTTTCTGATTCCGTCAGCATGCTCCGGAAGTGCCTGCATTGCAGCAAAAACCGCACCACACAATCCGCCAGGAGCCCTGCCGCCAACATAAGGGGCATACTCCGTTACAATGTCTGCGTTTTTGTACAAATCCTTCCATTTGTTTGCTACTGCCTGGGCACAGTTGTGGCCATACGCCGGATTCCTGAATGTATCTGTTGCTTTCATATTACACTCCTTGTATTTATATTTTCAAAAGTTCATCCAGTTTAGATTTCAGATACTCATAGCGGAGCTTCTTTTCTTCTTTTGCAAAATGAACTTCCCTTTCCTGCACAGGATTATTTTCATAACACAGTTTTTCATCTCCAAACTGCTCGCTTGTAAGATCAAAAATACAGTTATCGACCACATTATAGCAGTGATAATTTCCACCGTTACGCAAAATTCCATACACTTCGCCGCCAAAAATATCCTGGGCAAGAAAAGCCGTTATGGAACACTGGCCGTAAGACGGATGGGAATCTTTCCAATAATCACGCATCCGTGGCGCACAGGTTTCCGCACACCAGATTTTCAAAAGCAGGTCATAAAGATCCCGGGGATTCCTGATTGATTTGTATTTTCCATTTACAGAAGCTACATCAGCAGTCTGCCAGCCATAGAAACCGTAGGTTTTTCCAGCTTCAAACCGTTTTTTCAAAACCTCGTAATGATTCCTGTTGCTTTTATCACCGCCATTGTCAGGAAACAGACAGAAAGGAAGACTGTCTGTAGTACGGTGTTTGATAACGCACTGGCAGCATTTCCCATGATTGGGACAAGCTGTTTTTGGACAGATGCATTCTTTTACATTTGGACAGGCCATGTCACCCTCCTACAAAAAGTTCATAAGCAAAACCTCAATTTTGCTGATAGTATTTTCAGTCCGAATGGAAGTACAGTCCAACAGGCAATGGAACTTTACAATGACGGATCCTGACGCAGAATATGCAGGATACTTGCATCCAAGTATCATACCAGCCGGCACGAACAAGGCCCTGTCATGCCGGATCATTTAAACATCCGCACTGCATGCAGTACAGAGATTACGGCTCCGTCATTCTGCCCACATTTCAGGAACGGAATGACACTATGAACTATACTTTTAGAACAGCCCCTTGCAAAGATAAAATGCCACAATATCTGAGCAGAGCTTTCATATTAAATTCCTGCTTCTTCTACAAGTTCAAAACGCCACTTCTGTTTTACGTCTGGATATTTTCCGTGGTCGACTTCACTCAGGAACATCTGCTTTTCGCGGATCCAGAGCGAATTGTCATCATACAGACGGCGGTACACAACATACTCTTCCTTTGTTTCTGAATGAAAGGCAACATCTTCTACTATATAATACTTGTTTTTAAAGTGACGGTAAATTCCGTGGATTTTGATTTCCCGTGTTTCCAATTTCTTGTTCCTGATTTAATTTTCCATCCAGACTGCCTGAATTTCAGGACCAGCCGGGAATTCATAAAAAGCGCAAATCTTTAGAAATACACCCTGCATGAACAAATTTACAACCTAACCAATATATTTTTCAAGATTGAAAATCCATAAAATACTTAAAACCCCAGCAGGATACTTACGGAAAAACATTACCATAACTATCCTACATTGACAAAAAGCAAATCCATCTTAAAAAACTGTATTTAAAGAATCTATTTGATATCTGCCGGAAGAAACCGGAAAACCGATTTTTGTACTGCATGTAGATGCATATTCATAAATGAAGCCTGTAAGTATATGGAATATCTCGGCTGTTACTTTGAAACAGAATACGCTGAAGACATCCTTGCGCTACACACCTTCTGGAAAACGGCTACGACATCAGAACCGTCTAAGAACTTCTGGGACATTCCGATCTCAGGACAACAATGATTTACACTCATGTCTTGAACAAAGGTGCCGACGGAGTTGGCAATCCCCTGGATAGAATGTAATCTTATGTGTATCCGTATAAAATTCTGACAAAAATATGAAGTGTTTTTTGTGTCCACTAAGTTATACTAACTCCAGTCTGATGTTCCAGTCGGTACTTTTACGATAACTTGTTTATCATTTCCAATATGGAGACTCATACTGCGTCGTTGTGATTTCTGGATTACATAGTTTATCTCCATATTATTGTTCGGCCTCTTCTTTTGTTTCAATAAAGGTGTCTAACAAATTACGGATTTTATTCTCTTCATTACTTCCTTTTGTGTTAAGGCGTAATAAAGGTAATTCTATCAACTCAAAAATCTGATCTTTCTTTTTGTCTCTTTCAGACTGTTTTGTTCCCTTCTTATGATAATTATAGCCATCAACTTCAATTCCAAAAAGGATTTCCTTTGTAACTCTGTTGTAAACTGTGAAGTCTACATGAGACCAACTTCTATTTGCATATTCCAAAAGTTCTTTAGGCAGTTCTCCA
>JAZLGS010000013.1:0-5597 GCA_045616425.1 Treponema sp. | reverse complement strand
GAACATGAGAATATGAATGTTCCATTTCCAGGAATTCTGCACTGATATTTTTTCCGTAGTTCTCTTCCGTAACACCAACCCATTCAATCGGAACAACCATCCTGACCTGATAGTAATGATGGATGCCATACGGAACTACTATTGCTAGAATCAAAAAAAGAAGAATGCCAATAATCATGAAAACTGTTATCAAAAGAGCTTTAATTAATTTCATATATTGAATGTACGGTTTAGTTGAAGGTGTATGCTCATTGCATACACCTTCAAAACGGCTGAGTCAAGGCCTTGAGGTAGCCGAAGGCGAACGTGCCTTGACCAGACGTATTAATGTAATGTTTACGCCAGCTGACCTGGAAGCTTGAGTTTTTCCAGAGGTTTGTTCAAGTTGAACTCATTTTCGAAACGTTCGAAATCCTCAGGTTTTTCTTCAGCTACAAAGTATGGCTTTGGGGTGGCATAAAGGCAGCCGCTTCCGTTGATTCCATCAAGGTAACCTGGTTTCAATTCCTTGCACAGGAAGAAATCAGCTGCCATTCCTTCAGGAAGTCCGTGGTACCCGATGCCGAATTTTGAAGCATAATCGAATCCACTTTTTCCGTAGAAATCAATGTTCCCTTCAAAACAGACTGCGCCATATCCTAAATCCTTGGCTTTCTCCAGCGAATAATCCAGAAGGATCTTGCCGTAGCCCTTTCTCTTGTATTCGTTTGCAATACAGATTGGACCCATGGTTAGAATCGGAAATGCAGTCCCGTCACTCTTTGTAAGCTGGGCTTTAACAAATGCATTCTGACCGATGATCTTACCGTCAACATCCATGACAAATGAAAGCTCAGGAATAAACTCAGGGCATGAACGCAAGTGATGCAGAACATAATGTTCAGTGCAGCCAGGTCTGTAAACATTCCAGAAAGCCTCACGAACGAGACTTTCGACAGTAAAATAGTCGCGTTCTTCTTCAACGCGGATTGAATAGTTGTTCATTGTAATCTCCGTAATAATAGTGTTTTGGGCGCATCCCTGACGGGCCGGGCTTTCCGTGGTTCCGCTATCGCTTCATTCTTCCGTTCTGGTGGTTTCGCCCATGCTCAACCGCCGCCACTTCAGAACGCCTTCGGCGCCACTACTATCCCTTGCGCTTTTACTACCGGGAGATGCCGTTAATTACTAACCCAACAATAGGTACAGCAACTCCCGGCCTTATACAATGCCCAAATGTCTGCTAGATTTTGACATCCAGCCTCCTTTTGATTTATTTGTTTTATTATAGCACAGATCTCACCTTGTTCAAACAGGTATTATCTGCGCGATAAATCTGTAATCATTCCCTCTAAAAGTTCTTTCATAAATTCTGCATTTTCAAATTCAGAAACCAGGAACATAGGCGATTTGCTTCCCTCATAAGGAAATTCAAGAGGACAGTCTGAAAGCATTCCTTTTGAAGTCACTGTCTGCTTTACAAGAAGTCTGTTGTCGTAAATCCCGCCAAAAAGAGTTCCGTTGAAATAAAGACAATATTCACCCATCATTTTTTTAGAAGTTATTTCACCAACTCTGTTCAGGCATTCAATTATGTAATCGTGATATTCTTTTGTTGTTGCCATAGATATTTACTAATACTTAATTCCAAAATAATCAAGATTAATTTTCATGGCGTCCTATCGGCAAAATATAAAAGGATTTTTAAGTGTAAAACCCAGTTATATTTTGCCGGTAGATTAATTTCTTTGCCTTTTCAGGATAAGTGCAGCATCTATCCTACACTTTTCATTCAATCGGAAGCTGGACTTCTGTGAGCCAGTCTTCTACTGATTCCTTGTTCCAGATTCCGTCGATATAACATTCTCTGGAAAGTCCTGTAACCTTGTAGCCGTTTTCCTCTGCATACTTCATGATGAAGGCATAGGCTTCACCAATTTCGTCGTAAGCACCTTTGTGGAAAATACTCAAGACTTTTGCAGCAGGGAGTTTTTTGAATTTGATGTTTTCACTTTCAATACCGACTTTTTCTACGGCTTCAACATGGCGGATCAGAACATCACTTTCCTTATATTCTCCGTCAGGATATTCACAGAATTCATAAGGCGGTTCAGCACACTTAAGGTTGGGATTGTATTTTTTCACCTCCTCACCTATTGCCGGAATCACTTGCATCATGTCTGAATATTTTGCCAGTCTCTTTTCTGAATAATAAACTGTCATCTCTGGGATTTCCTTAATTGTTACCTGATACTTCATACTGTCTTTCTCCAAAATGTGTTTGATTATGGAAAGACGAACATCAATTTCTTTCTGCTGATTTAAAAGAGCTTCTGCTTTTTCTTCAAGGATTATTCGCGCGTTTTTTCCTTTGAAGATTGCCTTGATTTCTTCTATCGACAAGTCCAGCTGGCGGTATGATTTTATTTTTGCCGCAGTTGTAAGCTGGTCAGTTGTGTAAAAGCGGTATCCAGTCCATTCGTCAACGGATGCAGGAATCAGAAGGCCTTCTTTTTCATAGAATCTAAGAGCCTTTACAGTCATCTGACTCAGCTTTGAAAACTCACCAATCTTCAGCATTTTGTTCGTCTCCTTACAATATGAAGTTTACGGTATGCCCTTAGGGGAGAGTCAAGAAATATTTTGATTTTTTTTATTCAAAGAAGAATTCTTCATTGTTTTATCTTCTGTTTTCTGTAAACAACAGCAAAGGATTTATCTGCAAGTTTCAGAAGGTATCCGTTTCCGTAACCGATATCCAGAAGTTTCTGGTTTTTATCAAGTGACAGCAGGGAAACAGTTTTCTTATACATTTTATTGGTGATGATATTCATGCATTTGCAGCAGATAAAACCAACAATACCACGAGGATTTCCGAACTGACTTCCGATGTATTCTGTAAGTTTACTCATACTTTACCTTGCTAATTGAATGCCGCATCAATTACTTGACAAACAGGCCTCTTCCATGGTTACGTTATCGCTTGCGCATTGACATGATGTACAGAATTTAAGGAATTCAATATCGGACCACGCGACATTCGGTATAAGTTCAGGTTGCTTCTTTTCTTAATTTTACAAGATTACATTTAATAAATAAACTGGAAAATATAAAAAAATCAGCTAAGTACAAAAACATAAAATGCGCAAAGGATTCCAAGAACTATCGCTGGGACTGCAACTACAATTTCAAACCCACCGGCAGCTTCTACCATATAATCAAAAAGACCAATAATCTTAAAAAGAAGATGCACTGATATAGCCATAAACAATACATGTAATGGACGGAGCCCAAGATAAACTCCGGCAAAGAACAGGGCAGATGCCAATGACAGTGGGTAAAGCAGAACGCCCACAAGAATCCCTTTTAATCCTATTTCCCAATACATTCCAACAGTTGCGTGATAAAACCCCAGAAAGAAATTTTCCTTAAGAATTATCATCATGCCAACTGTCAAAGCTAAAAAGATTACAGCGACAACTAACATCATCCAAAATAAGTATCTCTTAAACATAGCACACCTCAATTTTCCACTCTTTACTAACAATATAGTTGTGTGACAAAAAAAGTATCACTAAAAATTAAAACTTATTTTACAGTTGCCAGTTCCATCTTCATTGTGAGTCAGGGCAATCCACTCATCTTCTGTTCCTTTATAAACGATTTCTGCATTTTTGCAGCCTTTAAAAAGATTTTTACCAAGCCGTCTGATGCTTCCCGGAATGAACACTTTTTTAAGCCTTGTGCAGTTGGAAAACGCTTCGCTACAAATCTGAGTTACACCTTCGGGCAATCTGATTTCCGTGATTTTCTTGCAGTCACTGAATGCATGGTCCATGATTTTTTTTACATAATCAGGAACAACGATTACTCCAGTTGCGCCCACAACACACATTACAACGGTGTTCCCGTCAATGCACATCCACTTTTTTGAAAGGTGGGAAATCTTAAGGCTTCCAAGTTCTCCGTCATTACAGATGATTTTTCTTCTTGCTAAGGGGCCGACTTTTCCTTGTGCAGAAAGTTCTTTCCACTGGTCAACAGTGCCGTTGTAATAAATCACAAGTTCCTGACAGGCGGCAAGAGATGTTCCGATTTTTTCAATTGTTGAAGGTAGTTGAATTGAAGAAATGAACATGGAAAACAATCTGTCCGGGATTTCTGTAATGCCTTCAGGAAGAATTGGATTTTCCAAAGCCCGGCAGTCTGTAAAAACAAACTTCCCAAATTCAATAGTGTCAGTACGCTCTTCAAAAAACACATCCTTTAGTTTTTTACACTCTGCAAAAGCCCCTTCCCCAATCTTTTTTACCGATGACGGAATGTTTATTTTTTCCAGATCCGTACATCGGTGAAAAGCATATTTACTGATGATTGTAACTGAGTCCGGGAGCACTACTTCCGTCATTGAAGTATTAAATGCAGTAGAAATTCTTTTAACCCCAGAAGGAATTACAACGCGACCTGAGACAGAAGGATCGATCCAGGTGAGCACGTTCTTTTTGATTTCAAAAATGTCTGAACCTTCGACAGTAGCATCATCCTCGTCTTCTTCATCCTGGAATTCTGATTCGTCCTCATCGTCAGTGCCATCAAGGACTTCTTCATCTTCATATTCTTCATCTTCCAGAAATTCTTCGCTATCGAATTCCTCATCATCAAGAAATTCTTCATCATCAGCTTCTACATATTCACTCATTTTGATTCCTCCTATGTTTGACAAACAATATAGTTCCCTGACAGAAAAAGTTACGATTTTTTTTAAGAAAAAATTAAAAAGTCGATGTTCAATAAGTTTTGTCATGCTGAACTTGATAGCCTACGGCTGCTTCGCGCATCATCTATTACATATCCAGTATAGAGATTCCGAATCAAGTTCGGAATGACACTATGAACTATACTTTCATTCACTAAGCAGCAATTCCGTCCATTTTTCAAGAAGAGACGGTACTGTTGAAAACTGACCTTTCCCTATGAACGAACATATTCTGAGCGGCAGACAGACAAATACATAGGCATCAGCTGATTCAAAAATAAATGCATGACATTTAAGCCGGTTATAAGGACGGATTCTCAAAGTCTTGATTATCAACCCTGTATCAAAAATCAGCACAGACTTGCTTGAAGAAAAATCCATCTCTCTTTCTGTAAGTTTGTTGATTTCTGAAATTATTTTATGAAATCCAACTTTCTGAATAAATTGCTTTGTATCCAGAATTTTTACGCGCTCCTTGGTTAATTTTTTTCTATTGCAGCTTTCCATTACATCAGTCAGGTTGTGAATATTTTTTTCCATGTCAAAAGCTGTGATTGCTTTAATCCGGGCAAATTCCATTTTGAGTTTTTCATAATCAATGTCATAAAAATCTATTTCTTTTGTTTTTTCCACCTTGATTGTTTCTTTGTTGAATGCTCCATTTTGAACCAGAACTTCAGAAGGAATTTTCAGTTCCTGAATCTGTGCTTTTGTAAATGCCTTTTCACAAATGAATTCTGTTGACGAAGACACTTCCACTCTGCCGAATGTTCCGACAAGATAACCTGCAGGAATTCTTTTTACTGGCGGAAGAATCAGCACACTGTTTTCGTTACAGAAACGATATAGATAAATGTGGAAA
>JAZLGS010000012.1:0-28465 GCA_045616425.1 Treponema sp. | reverse complement strand
AAAGAAAAAGAAGCTGTAGATTATATTTTATGACAGTTTAAAAATGTGATGTTTTCCCCACAAAACCCTGCGATTTTCCCAGAAATTTACCAAGCTCAATTGCGATTTGTGTGGGTAAGGTATAAAATGACATAGAAACCGCCGGTGTGCACCGCTTTCCGTGCCGGTTTTCCATGAAATTCACAGGGAAGGACGGAACAGAAACCGCATTTCCGGCATGGCATCATAAAAGCCATGTCTTTACTGTTTCAATTTTTGGTCTAATCCGAAATAAACTGCATGGGAGTGGAAAATATGCCGGATTCTTGAATGCGCAACCCGGATGTTTCGGGAGTTACTTAAATTTTTCTCCCGTATTTATCCGCGTTGCCATCGTTTCCTGTTTACCGCTCGTCGCACCGGATTGTTTTAGGGGCCGCTCTGGCATGTTTTCCACGGTAATGCTGACTTTTACTCAGTAAGTGGGGAAATATAGTCCAACGTAAAGAAATCCGGGTTTACACATACGCTGTCAAGTCTGATTTCCCAATGCAGGTGCGGTCCGGTGGCAAAACCTGTGGCTCCTGAAAGACCTATCTGGTCTCCCTGTCTGACCATCTGTCCTTCTTTTACATTTATGTCACTCATGTGGTAGTAAATGCTGTAAAGCCCCGGAAGGTGTTCAATTATCACGCTCCAGCCTGTGGTAATCCTGTTTTCAGCCATCACGATTTTTCCATCTGCACATGCGGAGACTGTAGTTCCTATCGGTACTCCGAAATCAATTCCTGCGTGCATGCTTGTGGATTCCTTTCCGCTTGGATATGTAAAAACCCTCCGTTCACCAAAATGTGATGTCCTTCTGGTTGATGCAACCGGTCTTATGAACCTGGAAACTGTATACACTCCTGTCGGGTCAATTATGGCAAGAAGGTCATTCAGTTTCTTTGACTGCTGTATTTTTTCCGGACTGGTATCAGTTCGGATGTTTGTCAGGGATTCCGTCAGGGGGATGGTTTCCTTTGGAAATTCTTTTGATATTATCTTTGCCGGGATTGAAAAAGTCTTTTCCTTTTCGCCTTCAACCGTATAGTTGATGGAGATTTCATAGTCCCCGTTTTCTGCCCATGTGGAAAGGGGGATTCCTGTAAGGAAATCTGTCACGCTGCTGTTTTTCTTTTTTGAATTCAACGCATAGAAAATTGATTTTTCTATGTTCTTTTTTCCCGAAGTAAGCCGGGCTATTGCATTTACGGATGGTGCCCTTTTCCTGCTTTTCTGGAAGTCGAACCTCATGGAGACAAAGAAAACATCTCCGGGAGCTGCTGATTCATTATAGGAAACAGATATGTTGTATTCCTGTCCGTTGAAGGATGCTGTCTTTGCAGTCAACATGCCGGATGTAAAGGCCATTATTAAAAATAATATTAGAAATTTCTTCATGTATTCATCCTGTGGTTTAAAAATCTGATTTTTTAGCATCAATGATTATCAGCTGCTGGGTCTCGTTTCCGTTGTACATATTTCTTGTGAAATTATACAGCAGATCAATCGTATCTCCTGCCGAAAATTCATTTCCCAGTTTGTCACCGGCACCCCACCATATGGCCGGCCATTTAAGTTCTCCGGCTTCTACTGTAAGTTTCAGGTGTGTCCGTTCAGTCTTTCCCATGGTCTGGGCACTGCAAATTTTCAATTTCCGGCTGTAGAACTGCAGGTACGGATTTGATTCTCCATATGGTTCAAACCTGTCTACAATGTTCATCAGGTCCGGTGTGA
The DNA here is from genome assembly GCA_045616425.1 of Treponema sp. Classification (GTDB taxonomy): domain Bacteria; phylum Spirochaetota; class Spirochaetia; order Treponematales; family Treponemataceae; genus Treponema_D. The sequence goes on along the minus strand of JAZLGS010000012.1, from coordinate 26,707 downwards.
TGTAATTGAATGGAAGTTCAGCATCAATTTCGTATGTTTCGCTGTCATCCTGTTCAAGTACAAGGTTCGAAGATTTTTCCAGAAGTTTCTCAAGGAAGATGTCCAGATTTTCTTTTTTCAGACTGAATCCTGCCGCAGAAGTGTGGCCGCCGTAATTTATGTAGAAATCACCAAGGGAACCAAGCAGTTCCGGGCAATTGACGCCACGGTTACTGCGCATGGATCCCACCACTGTGTTTTCATCGGTATAAGTCATGGCGATTGACGGAACCTTTGTTCGCTGCAGGAGTTTTGATGCAACGATTCCCAGCACTCCGCGGTGGATGTTCCGGTCAAGGATGAGGCACAGGTTGCCTGAATATTTCCCGACACTTTCTTCCGGTTTATTTCCCATCATGTCCCAGGCTGTATTTACCAGTGCCTTACGTTCCGTATTCAGGGCTATGATTTTTTCTGCCAGCTGTTCACGGACGTGGGGATCTTCCTCAAGGAAAAGCTTGAGTGAAAGTTCAGGTTGTCCAAGTCGTCCTGCTGCGTTAAGTACCGGGATTATATTCCACGAAAGGTCATTGGTAGTAATCCTTTTTCCAAGCATTTCCTGTCTTGCAAACAGTTCCGTGAGTCCCGGCCGCATTTTTCCTGAATTGATCATTGAAAGCCCCTGGCGCACGAAAATACGGTTTTCATTTTTCAGCGGCATGATGTCAGAAATTGCTGCAAGCATCACAAGCTGCAGTTCACTGCTGGATTCCGCCATCTGCATTGGATACGCAGCTTCCGTCTTTTTGTTTATGTAGGTGACGAAAATATTGTAGAAACCTTCCAGTTCTGTCGCCGGATTTTCAGAATACCTTGCAATCTTTGACATATCCTTGATTTTATCAAGTCCTGCATTTCCCAGGGAAGGGTACAGTTTTGCCACTTCCGGCTTTATGTCAAAGACATTGAATTCAACGCCTGTCCCGAAAACATCAATCAGCTGGTTCTTTACGTCATCGGCATTCCATACGAAAATCTGCTGGCCTTTCAGGTATTCTGCAAGCCTTGTCTGTGTTATTGAAACAGTCCCCGGAATTATCCTTTCCGAATATGAATCCTTTTTTACAAGGTTACGGGTCTTCATGCATTCAACGACATATGCATCTCCGTCCTGCCTTACATTCAGGAGGCATACTTCTGCCTTGTACAGGTCTGTGGAACTGAACCTCAGTGCTTCTGAAACCTTGAAAGCAACTGCACAGCCTGAAATGTCTTTAAACGGATAGCCTGAATCCTGGGTTTTCGGATTCAATATGATGGAAGCTTCCGGCAGGTTTTCCGGCGGATTATGATGGTCTGTTACGATTACATCCATTCCAAGGCTGTTTGCATATTCAATTTCCTGATTATTTGAAATACCGCAGTCAACGGTGATAAGGAGCGTTCCGTATGCATCTGAAAATTCCTTTACGGCATTCATTGAAAGGCCATAGGCGTCATCACCTGACGGAAGCCTCCACGTCACATCCAGCCCCATGCGCTTCAGCTGCTGGTAAAGGATTGTCGTACTTGTTATTCCATCAACATCCCTGTCTCCGAAAATCAGGACTTTTTCATTTTCTTCCTTTGCATCCAATATCCTGTCAACTACATCTTCCATAGTATTGAACGAAAACGGACTGTGCATGAACCGCCTGTCATCTTCAAGGTAAAACATGATGTCAGAGCCTTCAGTCACATTCCTTCTGAGCAGGATTGATGCAGTAAGTGGATCTGCCCCGTATTTCTGATGCAGCTTCTTTACATCTTCTGCTGAAATATCTTGCTTGTTCCAGATTTTCACTATTCTATTTCCTTGTAAATCAGGGGAGCTGAGTCGTCTTTCTTTTCTGAATATGAAACTGCTTCTTTCAGGAGTTCCGTTCCATGTGTAAGGGAAGCTTCATCCTTTGCAAATACTTCCATTATTACGTCGCCTGCATTTACGGAGTCACCTTCTTTTGCATGGAGTATGAATCCTGCATCTGCACATACCGGGTCGGTAGTCTTGTTTCTGCCCACTCCAAGGTATACGCCGGCCAGTCCTGATTTGTATGCATCAATGGAAATATAGCCGTCTTTTTCAGCTTTGATTTTCGTCCTGAATTCTGAGCGGCGCTTCCCGCATTCTGCCATTACCTTGTCAGGATTTCCGCCCTGATGCCTTACATTTGAAAGGAACCGGTCCAATGCCTTTCCTGATGCAATTGCTTCATGGCATTTTTCAAGGGCTTCTGCCTTTGAAGATGCCCTTTCCCCAAGTAGCAGCATCTGTGCCCCAAGTGCATATGTGATTTCCATGATGTCAGAAGGGCCTTTTCCCTGCAGGCATTCTACTGATTCTTCAATTTCCAGAAAGTTTCCGGTCTTGAATCCCAACGGGGTGGTCATCCTTGTAATAAGTGCCGTTGCCTTTTTACCCATGCTCCGGGCTGTCTTTACAAGGCTTTCTGCCAGTTCTTCTGCTGCGGCTACTGTCTTCATGAAGGCTCCTGAACCGTATTTTACGTCAAAGACAAGGGCATCTGAACCTTCTGCCACTTTCTTAGAAAGGATGCTTGCCGTAATGAGCGGAACTGATTCAACTGTCCCCGTCACATCCCTCAGGGCATAAAGGAGCCTGTCCGCAGGAACTATTTCTTTTGTCTGTCCGATCATGCCGTAGCCGTCTTCTGCAATCAGTTTCCTGAACTCATCAGGATTGAAGTTTACCCTGTAGCCGTCCATGGATTCCATCTTGTCCAGGGTTCCGCCTGTATGCCCAAGTGCCCGGCCACTCATCATCGGAATCTGTACACCGCATGCAGCTGCCATCGGTGCAAGTATGAGTGAAATCTTATCACCCACACCGCCTGTGGAATGCTTGTCAACAAAAGGACCGTGGAGTCCCATTGCTTCATATTCAGCTCCGTGGAGCTGGATTACGTCTCCTGAATGGAGCATTGTTTCCGTAAGCCAGCCTGTTTCTTCAAAAGTCATCCCGTTGAAATATACGGCCATGAGCCATGAAGCCATCTGATAGTCAGGAATCTGTCCTGCTACATATCCGTCAACAAGGAACCTTATTTCTTCCTTTGTAAGCGTCCGTTTTGAGGAATCTGTCATTGTCCTGCTTCCATCCGGATTTACAATGAAGGTTCCTCGTTTTTTCATTATTATGTCTGTTGCTCTCATAAAATCCCTGCTCCTGATTCAAGTGACCTGAATCTCAATCCTGCTGCATTCTCTATCATCGAAAAGACAAACTGCCTCAGTTCATTAAGATGCCTTTCTTCCAGGGGAAACTGGCGTGCTGCCTGCATGTTGCTTCCTTCCGAAATATTAAGGTAGAGTAGTGAACTTTCCGACAGTTCCGGGAAATCCCGGCTTCCTGCTGAACATTCGCCGCAGAGGAATCCGTTTTCAAGATGAGAATATGAAATCTTTCCACTATATGATACATTAAAATCCTCATTTTTTCCAGCAAAAAAATCCTTGCCGCATTCTGCACACCGGCTGGTGTCAGGCCTGACGCCGAGAAGTTCCAGATAACGCCACAGAAAACGTATGAGGCCGCGCCGTCCTGTGTTTTCTTCAGTAAGTTCAAGGCCGTCAAGGAAGCCGTTAAGAAGGAAAAAAGCCTGTCCGGGACTTCCTGCACATTTTGTCTTTACCACTATTTCTCCTGCAAATGCGGCTGCCCATGATTTGAAGAGGCTTTCCCTGAAGGAAGGATGATACTGCTTTACGTCAAAGTCCGTGATTTTTGATGAATTCTTTGATGGATCGGAATATATGTACATGATTCCGCGGTTCCATGGGGAGACCAGTGCCTTTATGCGGCTTTTAGGGCCTCCGTAAAGGGTTGCATATTCAATTCCATCATCTGTAAGGAGGCACACCGTCCTGTTGTTTTCGCCCTGCGGCCTTACCGAAATCACCAGGGCATCCTTTATAAAATTCCTCATGACTATATCATACAGCGAATTGAAATTATTTGACATGAAAATCATAAATCATTATACTGAAAAAAAGAGTTTTTGGGTTTTATACCCTGCAGAGGTTAAAATGATATTTCCACTTGAACAGTTAGTAAAATTCAAAGAAAACGTATACGAAATTACGGCTGCATCCAACCGCCGTGCATATCAGATGTCAATGGTAAAGGATCCTTCCATTGCTGAGAACGAAGGTAAGGTTGTTTCACTTGCTGCAAAGCAGGTTTTCAACAACATGGTTACATACCGTATCGAACAGGATTAATCCTGCCTGATGCGCTGTTGGGTTTAAATTGAAAGGTAATAAAATACCGGTGCTGGTAATCTTTGCACCTACTGCCAGCGGTAAGACTGCCTTATTGTTCAATCTTTTTGGACAGGGCAGTCCTTATTTTTTTAAAGGCAGGGCCGAAGTAATAAGTGCTGATTCCATGCAGGTTTACCGCGGGCAGGATATCGGGACTGCAAAGCCGTCGTCTGCTGAACTTGCACAGCTTCCCCATCACCTCATTGACATAATGGAACCTTCGGAGCAGTTTTCCGTTGCGGATTTCGTTTCCATGGCAGATTCATGCTGTGCCGGTATTTACAGCCGGGGAAAGCTTCCGGTGATTGCCGGCGGGACCGGGTTTTACATAAGGAGCTTCCTGCTTGGACTTCCTTCAACGCCTGAGTCAGTGCCAGAAATCCGGGATGCCTTGAAGCTGGAGCTTGAGGAACGGGGAATCCGTGCCATGTATGAAGAACTTTCTTCTATAGATAGGATAAGTGCAGCAAAAATTAATCCCAATGATGCGTACAGGATACTGCGTGCACTGGAGGTCTACCGTATAAGCGGAAAGCCCAGGAGTTATTTTGAACTGAGCATAAAGCTCCGGGAAGGTTATGATTTTTTTCCTGTAATCCTTGAACGTGGCCGGGATGACCTTTACCGCCGCATTGACATGAGGGTTGACCAGATGTTTGATGCAGGCCTTGAAAAGGAAGTTGCTTCCCTGATGAATGAAAAGGGATGCAGAAGCGATTTTCCCGGAATGCAGGCGATCGGGTACAGGGAATTCTTCTCATTCCATCCTGAATCCGGTAAAACCGTCCGTGATATGATAAAGCATGACAGCAGGAAATATGCTAAAAAGCAGTATGTCTTTATGGAAGGAATTCCCGGGGCTGTAAAATATTCCGTTCCTGAAGGGGATGAAATGCCGGAAGGACTTATTTCTGACATATTCAGCTTCTGCAGCCGGGTTTTATCCTGAAGGCGGATTGGAGTTGCAAATCCTTAAAAGTTCTCAGTTTTTAACTGTCACTTTACTTGACATAAAACTGTAAATCAGTAATAATCTATAAAGTATTCTTTATGAATAAGGAGTGCCATCGTGCCTTGTGGTAAAAAAAGAAAGCGCCAGAAGATGGCGACACATAAGCGAAAAAAGATGCTTAGAAGAAATCGGCATAAGAGTAAGTAGCATTTTCTAATGCATTTATGTGCCTATAAAAGACTGCGGCAGTTGTATGACTGGGCGGTCTTTTTTTTTACCTTTGACTATGTCTGTCTATAGTGTTTCTGAATAATGACGAACTTCGATGTATGGTGATGCAGATTTTTTTGCAACACCTTTTACGGACATGGCCTTACCTTTAATATGAAACGGAGGTTTCAAGGTGCTTTCTGAAATATCTTCTCCAGATGATTTGAAGCAAATCCCTGAAAGTAATCTGAAAATCCTTGCCGATGAAATACGGAAGAAAATAATCGAGGTGGTCGGGCATAACGGCGGCCATCTTGCAAGCAACCTTGGGGTGGTCGAGCTTACGATTGCTTTGCACCGGGTTTTTTCAAGTCCTGCCGATGCAATAATCTGGGATGTGAGCCATCAGTGTTATGCCCATAAGCTCCTTACCGGGCGTTCCGGTGAGTTCGGCGGATTAAGGCAGAATACCGGCATTTCCGGCTTTACCCGTACATCTGAAAGTGTCCATGATTTTTTTGACAGCGGCCATGCGTCCACTTCAATTTCATCGGGAATCGGACTGCTGGAGGCGCGCCGCCTTTCCGGCAATGACGGGAATGTGGTTGCCGTAATAGGTGACGGTGCCCTGACTGGCGGAATGGCTTTTGAAGGCCTGTGTCATGCGGCTCTCCTTTCAAAGAACCTTATAGTCGTACTCAATGACAACCAGATGTCCATTTCTCCTAACGAAGGTTCCCTTTCGCGCTATCTGAGCCGCCTTACCATGACGAGCCATTATCAGAATATAAGACGCAGTATAGATTCCATGATCGGCCATATCCCGTTTTTCAACAAACTTCTGGGTAAAATGGTGTACAGGTTCAAGAGGGGGCTTAAAGGACTTTTCCTTTCCAACAATCTTTTTGTAGACCTGGGCTTTGAATATGTAGGCCCGCTGGATGGTCACGATGAAGCAGAACTGGAAATGGTTTTCCGCCGTGTAAAGGACCTGAACAAGCCTGTAGTCGTACATGTGGTCACAAAGAAAGGCAAAGGCTACAGTCCTGCTGAAAATGATCCTGAACTTTTCCATGGAATCGGGCCTTTCTGCATAAGTGACGGCAAGATGGAAAAATATGATACATTGAGCTTTACTGAACAGTTCAGCGATTCAATAATAAAGCTTTCTGAAGCCAATGGAAAAATCGCATGCATTACTGCTGCCATGGCAAAAGGCACGGGACTTGCACTTTTTGCACACCGCCACCCGGAACGTTTCTTTGATGTGGGGATTGCAGAAGAACATGCAGTTACGTTTGCAGGAGGACTTGCAAAAGGCGGGATGATTCCGTTTGTCTGCATCTATTCTACATTCATGCAGCGTTCAGTTGACCAGATGATCCACGATGTGGCACTTTCCGGCCTTCATGCAGTATTCATGCTGGACAGGGCAGGTGCAGTCCCGGGAGATGGTGAGACACATCAGGGGGTATTTGACATAGCGCTTTTCAGGAACATACCTAATGTCACTTTCCTTGCGCCTGCCAGTGCCGTGGAACTGGATGCATTCATGAAATATGCAGTGGAAGCATCCGGTCCTGTAATCATCCGTTATCCTAAAAATTCGTGTCCGGCAGAAAATGATGCATTTGCACTTCCTGTCCAGACAGGCCGCGGCGTAATTGTAAAGGGGAATTCCATAGTTTCTGCGGCGGCAATTCCTGAAAGTAAAAATGACGGGTTAAAGCTCCTTTTCGTCTGTACCGGTGGAATATATCCTGAAGTCCAGGCTGCCGTCAGGGCACTCATACTTGAAGGCTGTGAGGCAGATATTTACAACCTGCGTTTCATAAAGCCTTTTGACAGGGATTATTTTGTTGAAACGGCAATGCCTTATGATGCTGTCGTAATTGTAGAAGATGGTGTGGCTTCCGGCGGAATCGGGGAAGTGGTTAAGCTTGCCCTCCTTGAAAATGGAAAAAACTGTGTCTACCACATGGGATTTCCTGACAGGTTCATGGGACAGGGGACAAGGCATGAAGTATTGCAGAATGCGTTCCTTTCGTCTTCCGACATACAGACGGAGGCTCTGGGGGCTTTGAATGCCGCCCGTTCAAAAAGGATGTAGCAGGTAGTTGTTATGAATGATGTTATATTTAAAATGGATGAACATCCTGTACTGAAACTCCGGGACAGGGTGCTGGAAGCCCGGCGTCCTGCTTTTGTCATGGGCATACTGAATGCTGATGATGATTCCTTCTGGAAGGGAAGCCGTGGAAACCATGAACTCGGTTTTTCACTTATCAAAGAAGGAGCCGACATAATTGACATAGGCGGCGAATCTACCCGGCCTGGTTCTGCCTATGTTTCTGCAGAAGAAGAAATCCGCCGCGTCATTCCTGTAATCAGGGAAATACGGAAGCATTCTTCTGTTCCCATTTCCGTTGATACAAGGAAAAAAGCCGTAATGGAAGCCGCCCTTAATGAAGGTGCCGATATCCTGAATGATGTTTCTGCATTGGAAGATGATCCTGAAATGGGGCGCTTTGCTGCGGAAGCCGGCATACCTGTAATACTGATGCATAAAAGGGGAAATCCTGATATAATGCAGCAGGACGGTTCTTATGCAGATGTTTTTTCCGAAGTGAATGATTATCTTGAATCAAGGGCGGCTTATGCAGTTTCCTGCGGGATAAGTCCTGAAAAGATAATAGTTGACCCGGGAATCGGTTTCGGGAAAGACCTTGAAGCAAACCGGATCCTCATAAAGAAGGCTGGCCTTCTGTGCGGTGGAAAATATCCCGTGCTGATGGCACTTTCCAGAAAATCATGCATCGGTCAGATGACTGGCAGGGACGTACAGGACAGGCTTTACGGAACCCTTGCTGCTGACTTGTATTCCGTAATGTGCGGTGCGTCAATTATCCGTGTGCATGATGTGGCGGCGGCCGTTGATACGTTGAATGTCCTGAAGGGAGTTGTCTATGCTGGCGGTTGATCAGTTGTCAAGGATTATGGATGCGGTAAGACCGGTCATTGATATCGGTATCCTTGCTTTTATTTTCTACAAGGCGTATGTCCTGGTCATAAAGACTAACGGACTCCAGCTTTTGTGGGGTGCCATCATAATGGGGCTGGCGTATGTAATTGCCGTTGCCTTCAAGCTTGAGACGCTCCTCTGGCTCCTCAACATAATTGCTCCGGGACTTCTTGTATGTTTCGCCATAGTCTTCCAGCCTGAAATCCGTAAATTTTTCCTTAAGATAGGGCAGCGGGAATGGTTTTCTTACGGAAACAGGTCCAAGCATACGTATGTTGATTCCGTACTGATTGCTGCCGAATCCCTTTCAAAAATGCGCCGTGGGATGCTTGTATGCTTCCTGCGTCATAACAATCTTTCAGAAATAATCGAAAGCGGAATAAGGATAAATGCCGACCTTTCTTCACAGATCCTCGTCACCATATTCGGACATGATACGCCGCTCCATGATGCTGCCTGCATCATACAGAACGGAAGGATTCTTGCTGCCGGTTGTTTCCTGCCATTAAGCGAGCAGTATGACATAAAGAAGACTTTCGGTACACGCCACCGTGCGGCCCTGGGGCTTTCGGAACAATCTGATGCCGTAGTACTTGTTGTATCGGAAGAGACCGGGGCCATAAGCCTGGCCTATGATTCACGTCTCCAGTATGACCTTTCAGAACAGGACCTGCGGAAGAAGCTTGAAGAACTTCTTGAAATTACCCCTGATGATTATAAAATTGAGGATACGATAGATGAAAGCAAAAAAAATAATTGATTTTGACAGGTTGAAGGAAAATCTTCCTGCAAAGGTCATATGCATCATCCTTGCAGTCATTTTCTATATGGTACGCCTTACTTCTTCCGTCACCCAGAAATCATTTCCGGTCAACCTTAACGTAAAACAGGACGGCAAGATGGTGTGTACGACGCACCTGCCTTATTCAATCAGTGTGACTATAAAGACTGATGCTGAACTGCTTCCTACTGTTTCGGCTTCAAATATTTCTGCAACCCTTGACCTTAACTATTTTACGGAGGAAGGTGATTATGAAGTGCCGGTAATCGTGGATATGCCGGTAATCGGTACAGGGCAGACTCCTGTTGAAGTAATCATCCGTCCTGAAAGGATAAAAGTGCACCTTGAAGAGGTGGTGACTCGTCCGGTAAAGATTGATCCGGTGGTGGTGGGAACCCCTGCCTATGGGTATGAACTGGTATCAGTTGAAGCTGAGCCTGCCTATGCCATGATTTCAGGCCCTAAAAAGATTGTTGATTCAGTTTCTTCAATCCAGTCCAGGGAAATTGTAATTGACAAGGTGAATAAGACTTTCAAATTGGAGCGGTCCCTGGTAAATACCAACCGCATGATTAATATTGAAGAACCCGAAAACTGTCAGGTGAAAGTCGGACTTGCGGCAAAAATGATTACCAAAAGCTTTAAAAAGCAGAAGGTTTCAATAAGGAGGCTTTCACCGGAATTTGAAATTGACAGGGAATATGCTGCTGATTTCATCCTGAAAGGCCCGCAGCTTGTACTGGAAGATTTTGAACCTAACAGGGATGCCTTGAGCGTAAACTGTTCATCCATAAAAGAGGCAGGTGAATATGACCTTCCTGTGACAATACTCATTCCTAATGAAGTTTCAGTGGTTTCAATTTCAGTAGAGAACATCCATGTTTCCGTAAAGGATAAGCCTGTTGCAGAAGCAGATGTTCAGCCAGACGGCGGGAGTGCAGTACAGTGATATTCGGACATGGCGTTGATATTGTGGATACAAGGCGCTTTGAAAAATGGGTCAGGGATGGTTCACTTATACAGCGCTATTTCAATAAGGAAGAAATGTCACCACTTCCGGAAGGTCTTACGGAAAGACGGATTTCTGCATTATGCCAGCATTATGCAGTGCGTTTTGCTGCAAAAGAGGCATTTTCAAAAGCCCTTGGAACCGGCATTTCCGGTTTTGACCTTAGGGATCTTTACATAAGGAATGATGAAAGGGGAAAACCTTATATCGTAATGGAGGGGACGGCTGAAAAGGTTTTTAAGGAAATAGTTGGAGAAGGTACTGTCCATGTTTCCCTTTCCCATGAAAAAGAATATGGCATTGCTTCCGTAATTATTGAAATCACACCGTAACTGTTGTATCATCAGGAATAATGGTTTTGGAGGAGTATAATGTATACTAGAAAATCTTCTGCTTCAGGGCAGCCAAAAAAAGCACCTGCAGTTTCCTACTGGTCAAAGAATAAATGCCAGTGTCCCGTATGCAATAAAAGTTTTCCCAGGGAAGAAATGCTCAGCGGAAGCGGCCGCATGAATGCAGGCGAACTTACTGATGAACTCCACCGTATTTTCCTTCCTTCTACAAAATATGGAAAGATATGGCCGCTTATTTATACAATCGGTGCATGTCCGAACTGTCATGCGGCTTTTTTCTGGAATGATTTCAAGACTATAAATGACAAGAAGTCGCTGGACAGGATTTACGATTCGATGGATGCAAGGAAGAAGGCCGTGGAATGCGTTTTTCCACATTATGACCTTACAAGGAACAGGAGCCTTCTTGACGGGGCTGCAATGTATTACCTTGCAATCCTTACTTATGATGAAGTTGATTTCGGCTACCTTCCTACGATGAAGAGAGCCATACTTACCTTGCGGCTTGCATGGCTCTGCAATGACCTTGATGTTGAATGTCCGGGGCATAACTATAAGATTGCTGCGGAGATTTTTTACCGTAAGGCACTTTTCTTCTATCAGCAGGCTGTAATAAATGAAACATCAAGGGTTGAAGAAAGTTCGTCTCTTGCAAACATGGGACCGGATATGGATAAGAACTATGGATGGGACGGCGTAATCTACCTTTGCGGACTCCTTGAATATAAATATGGCCAGAAGGAAGACAATGCAATGCGCTTAAAAAAGCTTGATGAAGCAAAGATTGCCATTGCAAGGATTTTCGGACTTGGAAAATCTTCAAAGGAGAAACCTGGCCCGCTTCTTGAACATTCCCGCACGCTTTATGAAACCCTCAATAAGCTTCTGGGCGACAATGATGTTCAGATTGAAATGTAGGTGATTTTGAAAACTCTAAGGCATCTCGTAAAATATTTTCAGAGATGCCATGTTATCCCACTTACGGCAGGAAAATGAATTGAGGAACATCCTTCTGACAGTATCTTATGATGGCACTGATTTCTGCGGATGGCAGCGTCAGGATAAAAGTGATAAAGGAAAAAGCGTCCGCACAGTGCAGGCAGAAATAGAGAATGCACTTTCTAAGCTTCACGGGACTTCCGTTAGCATACAAGGTAGCGGCCGTACGGATTCCGGCGTCCATGCCAGGGCTCAGGCTGCAAATTTCCTTTCACCTGTGGATTCTTTTCCTGTGGAAAATTATCCCCGGGCTGTAAATGCAATTCTGCCTCCTGATATCCGCATAACAGGTTCCAGGGTGGTTCCGGAAGGATTCAGTTCCCGCTTTAATGCGGTAAGCCGTACTTACAGATATTTCATTTCATATGATGCACCGGTGGAAGCTGCCCAGAACCGCTTTGTATGGAGTGTGCGCCACAGGCCTGACATTGACCGTCTTAATGAAATGGCAGCCTGCCTTTCCGGTGAAATTGACTGTGCAACCTTTACGGCAGCTGGAGATGCAAGCCTTTCCACATGCAGGTATCTTGAGAAGGCCTGTTTTTTCCTGCAGCCTGATATTTTCGGAAACAGCCTCCTTGTATTTGAAATAAAGGCAAATGCGTTCCTTTGGAAAATGGTAAGGTCCATCACCGGGTCACTGATAGAATTTGACAGGTCTGGTAAGGATACGGGCTACTTCAGGACTGTGCTTGAAGCCTGTGACAGGAAAATGGCAGGACCTACTGCACCTCCGTCCGGGCTTTTCCTTTGGGAAATCGATTTTAATGGAAAAAGGCGCCATGTCTGAAAGATGCTGCTGGAAAAGCCCGCTTCTACTGTTTACAACAGGTTCACCGGGTCTACATCTGATTCAATATATACATCTTGGGGATGAGTGTAGCCGTAAATAAGGTCTGCTGCAATGTTCTGTAATACGGCTATGCTTTTTCCACGCAGGAGTATCTGGTGCCTGTAATTATTGGAAATTTTTGAAAGCGGACATTCCGACGGCCCCAGTATTTCCGTTCCTTCTGCGCCTTTTACATGTTTCTGCTTAAGTTCATCCAGTTTTGCAGACAGGATTGAAAATCCTGAAGCTGCTGTTTCCCCGGCATTTTTTTCTGATGGTGAACGGAATACAAGCCTTATGAGCCGTGAGAACGGAGGAAATGAAAGCATTTCCCTTATGTCGGTTTCAGACGAATAGAACGCGTCTGTCTTTCCGGTGCATGCATAATAAATGGCCTGTACCCCTGGTGTATAAGTCTGGACCAGTACCTTTCCGTCTGGAAAGAAGCGGCCGGCCCGTCCTGCTACCTGGGTTATGAGGGAAAATGTCTTTTCTGCTGCCCTGAAATCAGGCAGGTGAAGCGTCGTATCGGCAAGGATTACGCCTACAAGCTTCAGGTTTGGAAAGTTGAGCCCCTTTGCTATCATCTGGGTTCCCAGCATGATGTCATATTCACCATTCCTGAATGCATCTATCTTTTCCTGCAGTTCCCCCTTTTTTGTAAGTGAATCCGTATCCACCCGTATTACCCGGGCATTTGGAAATTTGGATTTTACTTCGGACTCAATGAATTCCGTACCGAATCCTGAATATCCTATATCCATGGAACCGCATTCCGGGCATGAGTGGGGAGGCTCGGCAGACCATCCGCAGTAATGGCAGCGCAGCCTGTTCTGGGATTTGTGATAGGTAAGCGGAACTGAACAGTTCTTGCACAGCATTTCAAAACCGCAGCTGGCACATCTGAAGAAGTGGTTGAACCCGCGCCGGTTGAGAAAGAGTATCACCTGTCTTTTTTCATTGAGGGTGCTGCGGATTTCTTCGCATAAAGGTGCCGAAATACTTCCTGATTCCGGTTTTTCTATGTTCAGGTCAATGCACCTGATTTCCGGCATTTTCCCGCCTGCAAGGCGTCTGGTCAGCACATGGCTCCTGAATATCCCGCTCCTGATGGAGTACCAGGCCTCAACGGACGGGGTGGCGCTTCCCATTACCAGCGGGATGTCAAGACGGGATGCCCTGTACATGGCAACCTGCCGGGCATGATACCTGGGTGTGTTTCCTGATTTATATGAGGAATCGTGTTCTTCATCTATTATTATGAGTCCCAGGTCTGGAACGGGAGCGAATACTGCACTCCTTGCGCCGATTACCACCCTGGCTTCTTTTTTCTGGATCCTTTTCCATTCCGAAAGTTTCTGACTTGGTGTAAGCCCGGAATGAAGTACTGCAACAGTCTGTCCGAACCGCTGTACCACTGATTCAATGACCTGCGCCGTGAGTGCAATCTCAGGAACCAGATATATTACGCCCTTTCCATCATTGAGTACTTTTTCTGCTGACTGGAGGAATACCTCTGTCTTTCCGCTGCCTGTACCGCCGTAAAGATAATGGATTTTCTTTCTGGTTCCTGCTGCCGGTTCTTCCGTAATCCCTGAAACTGCCTTTTCCTGTTCTTCCGATAGCTGGTGACGCTGTGAAAAAGAAGTTTCATCTGCCATGGAAAATCCGCCTGCGTCACTTTCCTTTTTTCCGGAAGGAATCATTGAAAGCAGGGATTCCCCGATATTGCACAGGTAGAATCCTGACATCCATTTTCCCAGCTGGATAAGTTCATCCGGAAGGAGCGGCTCTTCATCCATTACCCGGATTATAGGACGGATTTTCCCCTGGTCCACAGGACAGCTTTTATTGAGGCTGTCATGTACTGCCGTTATGAGTCCTATGAGCCGCCGGTTTCCGAATGGCACCATGACCCGTTTTCCAGGAGCGCATTCGTAGGATACCTGTTTCCGCTGCCTCTTCTTTTCTGGAATCAGTTCTTCCTGGATTTTTTCTGCCTTTACTGCAGGTTCAGAGGAATATGTGAATGTCTGGTTTAATGGAATGTTAAGTGCGACTTCTATGTATTTCAAATTGTTTTTTCCTTGAGAATGCAGCATTAAGAACTGCGCCGGAGACGCCATTACCGGAAACGTCAATATCCGGGACACAGTTCAAGCAGCTTTACCCTGAATCCCTTAAGGTCTTCCCAGGCAGGTCTTTTCAGGTCGCTGTTACGGAGCAGTGCACTGGGATGGTATGTAGCCATCAGCGGAATTCCGTTGTAATCAAGGATCTGTCCATGCAGCTGCGTAATCTTTGCCTGGGGATCATAAAGGTTCTGCAATGCTATCCGTCCCATGGCAAGGATCATTTTAGGTTTGAGGATGTGAATCTGTGCCTGAAGGAATGATGAACATGCGTCAGCTTCTTCCGGAAACGGATCCCTGTTCTGAGGCGGCCGGCATTTTACTATGTTTGCAATATAGCAGTTCCTGTTCCTGTCAAGGTTTATGGCAGAAAGCATTTTGTCAAGAAGCTGTCCTGCAGGTCCGACAAAGGGTTTTCCCTGAATGTCTTCATCATGTCCCGGCCCCTCACCAATGACAAGTACAGCCGGGTTTGCCACTCCCATTCCGGGAACCGTATTTGTCCGTGTCTTGCAAAGTCCGCACCTCTGGCATGCTGCAATTTTCTGTGCAACCGATTCAATCGTTGCATGTGTTTCCGCTCCGGAGGCAACAGTTCCGCTTTCCAGGGAATCCGTATGGTCATCAGTAAATGACGGAACCGGTCCGGAAAATTCATCCGGTACATATCCCTTTAAGGCAGAATAAGCTGTCTTCAGTATTTCATATATTGCTGATTTATCGTCTTTCGTCATAATCGTAACCCTTGCAATCCGGACTTCAAATAAGGATATCACATACCTTGTCCTTCATGCAATAAAACTTTATAATCGGAAGATACAGGTAAAAAATGAAATCTGCAAAAAAAAGTCTTTCCATATTATTTTACGGTCTTATTGTCTGCATGGCTGTATCCGCTGCTCCGCGGGGAGAACAGAATCTTGTGCCTCCGGGACACTGGGTATATGACGCATTATCCCAGCTTGAAATGGAATGCGGCCGTTACCACTTTATAGACCAGGCCCCGCTTTCTATTGAACAGATAAAGGCATCAATGGACGATATCGTATACGATGTCCTCAGCGGTGTGGGGAAAATCCAGTATCAGCGCATACTTGATTATTTTGAAGAGGAAAACTGGTCCCTTAATGCCGGGATTTTTTCACTCGGTACGGAAATCGATGTGAATGTGGAAGGCTATGCAAAGACCAGTGAACAGATTGACTGGTTATACAATTATCATGACAGGAAGCCTTTCCTGAACATGCCTTTCAGGCTTGACCTTGGTGATTACCTTACGGCATATATGGGGCTCAGGGCGGGGCAGAACCGTACCATTATGGAAAAACATGAGGACTATGTTAATCAGGTTTTTACCCCTGACGCCTTTGACCCTTTCCTTGTCCGGGATACTTACCTTTCTACAGGTCATGTTTTTGACGGCGGGGTGGGATTCAATTTCCGCATCGGTATGGGAAACCAGAGTGTCGGCCGCACCATTCTTGGAAGTTCTGTCCTCAGTGATTATATGCAGGATGCAGGATATGCGCAGTTTTCAGTGTTTTCTCCTGTATTCAATTATGTAATGAACATTACCCAGCTTAACCGTGATACTTACCTGTATACCCACAGGCTTGAAGCCAGGTTTTTCAAGAAGCTGACTTTTTCAGTCCTTGAAGGAGTGTTGCCATATTCTGCATTTGACCTCCGTTTCCTGAATCCCCTTGGCATTTACCATGGCCTTGCACTTTTTGAAGAATATAACCTGACTTCCTATTTTGCATTGAAAGTAAATTTCGTTCCGGTAAAGAATCTCAGGATTTACGGCCTTTATGTCCAGGATGAACACCAGCTGGCAAGTGAAAAGTCCAGTGGCGGTGATTATGTTCCAGAAGCAATGGGATTCCAGGGCGGGGTTGAAGTTAATGTTCCTGTAGAGACAGGTTATTTCCGCTTCTCAGCAGAAGGTTACTATTCTTCGCCATTCATGTATATAAAGGAAAGTCCTAACTGGACGTTCGTAAAGACCAGCCGTGAAATGGTGGATGGGACAGCCGACACATATGACTGGATAGGTTCACCTTTAGGGCCGGATTCTGTGGGCGCAAAGTTTACTGCAGGTTATGAAAAACCCGGTGAATGGTCTCTTGATTTTTCATATCTTTTCGGTGCCAGGGGCGAGTATTCCTCAAAAGACATTTTTACTTCAATCGGGTGGAATTCTACTACTGCTTCCAGTTCAAAATTCGGAAATACACAGAATCCTGCCGGATGGATTTATCCAACTGGCAGCAATCCCGGTGCAAAGGATTATAAGGCTCCCCACGGTATTCCTGAATACTGCCATTCATTCTCTCTTAAAGGTGTGTGGAATGCCAACCGCTGGATGACTCTGGCTGCGCAGCCTTCTTATACTTTTGTATTGAACAGGGGACATAAAGACGGCAGTTTTGCCCAGGGCTTTGAAGTTGCACTTTCATGCCGGATTGGCCTTAACAGGCTTTTTGTGAATGTTCCTTCCTGTTATTTTATAACTCATGACAGACTGGATGCCGAAGCAGCAGCATCAGAAGAGGTAAGATAAAATATGAAATGTACTTTGAAACATGTATTTGCAATAGCAGTTTTTTCCATGGCAGTTTCCGGGGCGTTTGCTGTTCCCCGTGGCGGCCAGTACCTTGTTCCACCTGGACATTGGGTATATGATGCGCTCACAGAAGTGGAGCTTGAATCTGAAACTGTACAGTTTTCAGACAGGTCACCTCTTTCGGTAAATGAGATAAGGGCCATGCTTATTGAAATTGATTATGATACCCTGTCAGATACTGGAAAAATCCAGTATGACCGAATTCTTGAATATTTCAATGAAAGCAACTGGTCCATGAATGCATCTATTGTTTCTGCCGGTGTTGAACCCTCTGTAAATCCGGAACTTTTCATGAAGACAGAAGAAAGTGCACCATGGTTTTTTGACCGTTACCAGAGACGGGGGTTCCTTGAGGTTCCTGTCTATCTTGGTGTAGGTGATTATGCTGCATTGTACACTGATATCATGGCTTCACAAAATAAGACTGCTATGGGAAAACATGAAAATTATGTAAATATTCCTTACAATGGTGATAATTTCGACATAAATTTTCCACACAATGCATATCTTTCCCTCGGTACACAATTTACTGATACTGTTGGCATAAATTTCCGTCTTGGAAACATGCCCCATGCATTTGGCCGGGCTTCTTCAGGTTCCGTAATGATTTCAGAATACATGACTGATACCACATCTGCTGAACTCATGGTTTATTCTTCAAGGATCATGTATTCAGCCAGCGTAACTGAACTGAATTCCATGCGGTACCTTTACATGCACAAACTTGACCTCCGTCCTGTAAAACGCTTTACCATAGGCCTTATGGAAGCCTGCCTTCCGTATGGCGGAATGGACCTGAAGTTCATGAATCCTTTTGCAATCTATCATGGATATGCAGCCTGGAAAGACTATCAAGGATGGGGAAGTGACGTAGGTTCATATTTTGGTGCAAAGTTCAATTTCATTCCTGCAAAGTATTTACGCATCTACGGACTTTTTGCAATGACGCAGTTCCAGACTGCATTTGAACTTTCTGATGACGAATCCGACCCCGCAAATTTCGTACCAAACGGAATGGGATGGCAGTTTGGACTTGAATCATATGTTCCTGTTTCTTCCGGGCAGCTTCATTTTAATCTTGAAGGGTATTATGGACAGCCATACCTTTACATAAATGACAGTCCGAACTGGTCATATGTAAAGACTTACAGGGAAAATTTCAACGGCAGCGATACATTCTATGAATGGGTAGGTGCAAAATATGGGCCTGACACCATGGCTGTCCAGTTTGATGCTGACTATGAAGTTCCGCGGAAGTGGTCAGCCGGTTTGAAATATGTTTTCCTTGCACGGGGCGAACTTTCTGAACCTGATATATTCCGTAAAGCCGGCTGGGGTGGAAACGGATTTGACTGCCGCCTGAAAGACTGGGTTTATCCTAATTCCTTTGGCGGAAAAATGTATAACAAGGACGGCCGGGATAAAGTTGCTCCTTCTGGACTTCCTGAATATGTAAACGCTGTTTCGTTAAGGGGGACTTACATGCCGTCTGACTGGGTTACCCTGATATTCCAGCCCTCATTTGCATTTATCATGAATTCCGGTCATGAAGATGGAAAGTCTGCCGTATCTTTCGAAGCTGCTCTGGGAGCCCGTTTTGCCCTTACAAAGATACGGAGGAAGTGAGTTTTCCACGGGTACTAGATATTTTGCCCATAATATCGTATAAAATAAAATGATGAAAGGATTGTTATTTTTATGAAGAGAAACAAATCATATATTACTGTCATTTTTTCTATTATAATGGCATTCAGTTCAGTATCTTTGTCAGCCCAGGTTTCACTGGATCCCAATGAAGATTTTTATTCCGCTGCAAGGGAGTGGCAGGTAAAAGGGCTTACCGGATATCTTCCGCAGCTTAAACCGTATCCCGTTGCCACTGTAAAGAATATCCTGCAGACTGTAATGGAGGCTGGTTCTGAGTCAGATTCAGAACTTGCACAGTATTATTATGATAAGTATTTTTCAAAAAAATGGACTGCAGGTGTGGAGCTTGGCGGCCGTCTGAAATTTACTGATAAAGAAAAGAAAGACGACAAAAAATCTGTATACTTCAATCCTTTTGTCCAGGGGGATATGGAATTCTTTAATTATGTGTCCCTTGGCTATGATCTTGGAGCGGTTTTCCAGAATGAAAGCACTGAAACAAAGGAAGTCCTTCCACTTATGCGGAATGTCCTTGATGATACTTATGATGATCCTGCGACTTTCGGTTCAATCGTAGGAAACCTTGAAATGACTACAAACCTTGCAGTGGGTACGGAATCACTTTACGGAATGCTCGGAATCGGAAGAATGGGCTATGGTCCATTTGAAGGTGACGGCATTGCGTTGAATCCTACAGCATATCACAGTGGAAATTTTGCTTTTGCATATGAAACTGAGAAATGGCAGTATGCCCAGACTCATTCTGTAATTGCTGCTTCTAAGAATAATGGTACCGGAAGTGCAGCTCCGGATAAATTCCTTGCATTCCATTCCATAAGGTTTACGCCTGTAAAGCAGCTCGCCATTTCATATTTTGAATCATCAGTTTATGGTAACCGGTTTGACCCTTGTTACTTTATTCCTGTTCCATATATGGCGATTCAGGGAATGTATGCGGAAAGTGACAACACAATGTCAGGACTCCAGTTTGAGGTGCGTCCTGTTGACCGTCTTGAAGCGGACATTGCATTTGCCATTGATGACATCAACACAAACGGTTTTGGAAAGGGCAATTTTGATTCCCGCCTGAAACTGGCAATGCAGGCTGGAATTTCCTATGCACCTTCGCAGGATTTCTGCAGGATGATTGCCCTTGATTATACCCTTATAACTCCATATACATATTCTCATGAGCCTTCAAAATATGACCCGGCCGGTGGAACTTTCAATTATGATAATTATGTCAACAGGAATACATGTATAGGTTCCAGTCTTCCGCCAGATTCTGACCGGGTACGCCTCAATATTAATTTTGTTCCTGTAAAGCGGCTTAAGCTTGATGTATTTACTACATTTGTCCGTCATGCCAATGCCCTTGAAAGCATCTCTGATTCAGAAGCTGCAGACCTTATCCAGCGCAATGCAAAGGGTGATTATGCAACAGATGGCAGCGTGTATACGGCTCCTGTACCAAAGGAAATTCAGGAAACAAATACGTTCATGAAGCAGTCCCATAAAATGTATGTGGTGCAGGCAGGTTTTGATGCAGAATATGAATTGCAGCGTACAAGATACGGAGTATTCTCATTTAATCTTGGTTACACTTTTGAATTCATTTACAATAAGGGCGTAGATGCTCCTATGTATGACGGCAGCATCCTTGATCCTGCAGAAGCAAGAAGGAAATGGGAGGCAAACCTCCACAATGAAGTTAATAATTATCTTTCTGCTTCTGTGAAATATTGCTATTAGATTTTATTTGCAAGAGGGATTTATGCAGAAAAGAAGGAAATTTTTGTTTTTGTATCTTACCACCGGTGCAGGTCACATTTCTACAGCCCGGGTTCTTAAGGAATCTATCCTTGCCAAAAATCCGGATGCAGAAGTTGTAATGGTGCATGGATTTGATAAATATAATTTCTGGGGAAAGGCTTTTTTTGAGTCAGGATATTTTCTGGCAACGAACATTTTCCATGGTGCATTTTCATTGATTTATGACATTTCATTTTTCAGGCCTGTGCTTGATGTAATTGCAAATACAGTCCGTCCGCATACCATGAAATATCTTGAACAAGTCATCATGGATGAAGATCCTACGGATATAGTTTCGTTCCATTTCGGCCTTTCGCCTGCCTGCAAGTCGGCAATCCGCCATTCAGGAAAAAAAATCAATTATACGGTAATGGTCACAGATCCTTTTACACTGCCGCCTGCCTGGTTCTATGAAAGGGATCTGGATTATTTTGTTTATTCCCAGGAAGCCAAGGATTTCGGTGTCTCACTCAAGGTTCCTGAAAAGAATATTACTGTAGTCCCTTTTGTCATGAACAGTAAGTACAGGATTCCATTTACAAAGGACGATGTAAGGCAGCTCCGTGAGAAACACGGTTTTGAGCAGGATAAAAAAGTTGTCCTTATGGTTGGCGGCGGTGACGGCATTCCGGGAGCCATTGAAATCATAAATAAATGCATTGCCCGTAAAGCAGGTTTTGCAGTTGCAGTCGTATGTGGAAAAGATAAAGCAAAACAGACTTATCTTGAAAGCCTTGCAAAACTCTATCCAAAACTGGACCTGCATGTTTTTGGATTTGTAAATTATCTTGATGAACTCATAAAGCTTTCTGACTGTGTAGTAATGAAAGCCGGTCCTGCAACGCTCATAGAAGTGCTTTCCTGCCGTAAGCCTGTAATCATCTGCCGTTACATCCATAATCAGGAATTGGGAAACATGCGTTTTGCCGTGAACAATCATGTGGGATGGTTCATACAGAAACCTGGGGCCATTTATGACAAGATAGAACAGCTTTTGAGCGATGAAAAATTTGATGAAAAGATGGCTGATAATTTCAGCAGGCTTAAAATTGATACTGATTCATCAAAAATTGCCGACCTGCTTCTTGAAAAATCTGCACACCTAAAATAAGGTTAAATACGCAAAACAATGAAAGCCCCGGTGCATGAAGTAAGTTAACTTTTATACACCGGGGCTTTTGTCTTTCCGTAAAGGCTTGATTTTCCGGAATCAGCTAGTCCTTCTGTTCCTCTTTATATTCTTTTCCAAGCCGGAAGCATTTTATTACACGGCTGTTGAATGCTTCTTCAATCATTGAATCCGGAGCAAGTTTTGCATATATTTCAGCGGCTTCCTTTACATCGGCCCTTAAAACCGGATGTCTCGGGCTGAAAAGTACGCAGCAGTCTTCGTACGGAAGGATTGAAGTTTCATAGGTGTTTATCCGTATTGCCGTTTCCATGATTTCTTCTTTATCCATTCCCACAAGAGGCCTTAAAAGCGGAAATTCTGCCATTGATTCCGTTACTGCCATATTTTCAATTGTCTGGCTTGCAACCTGCCCGAGGCTTTCGCCTGTGATTATGCACTGTGCTCCAATCCTTTCTGCCACCATGTTTGCGGCCTTCATCATGCACATACGTAAAAGCAGGGTACTCCAGGCTTCCGGAGTCTTTTCCTTTATGAGCATCTGTACATCGGTAAAAGAAATTATATTCAGGTGTGTTTCAATTCCATAACGGGAAAGTTCAGCGGCAAGGTCTTCAACTTTTTTCTGAGCTTCATCAGAAGTGTATGGATATGAATGATAATATACGCATTCAATTTTCATACCCCGGCGCATCATCCTGTAACCTGCAACAGGACTGTCAATTCCTCCTGAAAGAAGGAGCAGTCCCTTTCCGCTTGAAAATACAGGAAGTCCGCGGCATCCTTTTTCCGCATCCGTATATACGAATACACGTTCCCTTACTTCTATGTAGACCGTAACATCCGGATTATGTACATCAACATCAAGGAGTCCTGCATCAAAGACCGGACCTGCTGCTTCCCGGCTTATGGCATAGGAATCAAGGGGAAATCCTTTGTCAGAACGTCTTGAATCACATTTGAATGTCTTTGCACCCTTTTCCTTTGCTTTCTGGCAGAGCCTGTATACAGTTTCCTTGATGGATTCAATGTCCTTTCCGCATACTTCAGTCCTTGCCCACCCGGTAATTCCGATGAGATGCCTGAGACAGTCTTCAACCCTTTCGCAGTTTTCCGGTTCAGTATCGATATACATCCTTCCTGCCCTCAGCTGGATTTCTGAACCAGTTCCATTCAGATAGCGTCTTGCATTCTTTACAAGAAGCTGTTCAAAGGTCTTTATGTTTGAACCTTTAAGTGTAAGTTCGCCGATTTTTGCTAAATATGTAATCATGGGTCTGATTATATAGAATATTGCGATTTAATACAATTTTTTCAAGGAAAATGAACAAAACTGACAAAATGATTTGACATTTTCATAAATCTTGTCATAATAGTAAAAATAGTGGCTTAGACACTTTTTAATATGATGTTTTTCATCAGTAGAAATGAAAAAATTCTGCATTCAGCAACATACAATATAACAATATAAATATAACAATATAATGGATGGTTATAAATGTACAATTTAGACAAGATTCTCCATATGCGTTCAAAAACTGAGAAGAAAATGCCTAAGAATCTTCCCCTGCTTTTAAAAAGTCGCGTTGAAGAATGCCCTGATGTGATACTTCAGGCTTTTAAGAATGAACTTGGCATTTATGAATATCAGCCTTACCGCCTTGTATACCGGCGCATCCTTGACCTTGCCTGTGTCCTTAAGGAATTCGGAATCAACAGGGGGGATCTTGTAGGTCTCATATCTGACAACCGCCGTGAATGGTTTATTACGGATATGGCACTTCTGAGTCTCGGAGCAGCTGACGTTCCCCGCGGTTGTGACTCAATGGGAACTGAAATTCGTTTCATCCTGAATTTTACAAACTGCCACGTATGTTTTTTTGAAAATGAACGCCAGCTTAATAAGGTGCTTGAAAAAGTAGAAGAAGTGCCGGATTTGCAGGATGCAATACTTTTTGATACTCCTAATGAACTTACGATGGAACGTGCTGCATTACTTGGAATCCGTGTCCATAAATTCATTGATTTTGAAGATATGGCACGCCGTTCATCCGAAAGCCAGCGTAAGGCAATCGAAGAAGAAATGGAAAAGACGGAAGGCGGGGATGTGGCAACAATCATCTTTACTTCTGGTACTACAGGTACTCCGAAAGGGGTTATGCTTACCCATGACAACTACATTGCCCAGTGTGAAGTCGTGAAATCCGTGCTTGTTACTGCAAAAGAAGGGGATTTGTGGCTTTCAGTCCTGCCAATCTGGCATGTCATGGAACGTGTGTACAGTTATTTTATCGTTACTTTGAAAAGCGGCATTGCATATTCAAAACCTGCAATTTCCATAATGCAGGAAGATATTAATGTGATACATCCTCAGTGGATTGTTGGTGTTCCACGCCTCTGGGATGCCTTTACACAGAGCTGTTACAGAGCGGAACGCAAGAAAAGCGGATTTTCACTCATGCTCTTTAATATCTCTATGTCAATTGGAAAGAGCTTCAGTTTCTTTAAGGACAGGTTCCTTGGCAATGTAAGCCGTTTTGCACCTGGACTTAGGATTGTTGACAGCATCTATGCATTGGTGCCTTTCATCCTTTTTGCACCTCTTTACGGCATATGTTATCTTCTGGTTTACAGAAAGCTGAAAGACCGTTTTGGTGGAAAACTTACTGCAGCTGTCTGTGGTGGCGGAAGCCTCCAGCCTGAAACAGATGCATTTTTCCGTGCTATCGGCATCAAGCTTCTTGACTGTTACGGTATGACGGAAACAGCACCAATCCTTTCCATCCGTAATCCGGCAAAACCTAGGTCTGGATGTGTCGGAGCCGTATTCCCTTCGGCAGAAGTAAAAGTCGTTGCCCAGAAAGACGGTGTTCCTCTTTCAGGAACTCCGCTTGCTCCAGGAAAAAAGGGTCTCATTTTTGCCCGTGGCCGTCAGGTAATGAAAGGCTATTACAAAAGGCCAGACCTGACTCAGAAAATAATTGACAATGAAGGCTGGATCAATACCGGTGACATCGGTATGCTTTCCAGGGATAATGAAATTGCAATTACGGGACGTGCAAAGGATACTATCGTCCTTCTTGGTGGTGAGAATGTTGAGCCTCAGGTAATTGAAAATTCAATCTGCCGCAGTAAATACATAGAAGCAGCTGTAGTTGTCGGTCAGGATCAGAAATATATCGGTGCACTTATCGTACCTGTAAAAGATATTATCCTCCAGTATGCAAATGATAACAATATCTTCTATGATTCGTACGATTCGCTACTTGAAGCAAATGAAATCCGTAACCTGATCCGTGAAGAAATTGATAATCTTGTTGATGAAAAGAACGGGTTCAGAACCTGCGAGCGCATTGGAAAATTCGTCATTCTTGCAGAAAGCTTCCAGATTGGAAAAGAAATTAATGCCAAGCAGGTTGTCATGCGTCATAAGATTGAAAAACTGTACGCCAAGGAAATCAAGGCGCTTTTTGCAAAAAATTCCAGTGGTGTGAATGTTTAACTGCATTTCTTCCAGTTCTTTTTTAACAGATTGAATTAATGTCTAAAAACAGGCAGGAAAACAGCCGATAATATACCTGTGAAAAAGTATTTTCTGTTTTCCTGCTTTTTGTTTTTTACCTCTTTTTTATTTTCCCAAGTTGAAGACGGGGCGTTCTCTGCTGCTGTTCCTTCTGAATTTTCAGGAATATGGGAAAACGGGCAGCGGCTTGTAATTTTTGAAAATCCATATGATGGGTCTGGTTCTGCAGAAAATAATTATGTCACGGTCATTTTAAAGACTTTTTATGGATGGTATCTGGACCGGACTGCCGAACCGCCATATTTTGATAAAACTTCCCGTACCCGTAATGTGGTTACGGTATCAGTTCCTGAAGAAATTAAAATTGAATACAGGCCTCTTATTGTAAATGAGAACTCCGGTGCAGAGACTGGAAACGGTTCCGTGTGGGAGCTTTTCGTTCATTATCCTGGATACAGGGAACCTTTCATTATTCCTGTCGCTGTTATTGACGGTTCACTCTATCTTGATTTTTCAATCAGGCTTGATGGAAATGCAGAGCCGCAGGAGGATGAACTTTCCGGTTTCTGGTGCGGGATTGGGAAAACATCCGGAATAAAGGTAAGTGTTCCCCACACTGAAGAAAATATTGATTCATTGTATATTACACCTGACGGAGTTTATCACATACGTTACTGGTTGACGGACATGGACTATTCAACGGAAAATGCATTTTTCTCTGATGGGGGAAAGACATATTCTGTCGTAAAACATATAAAGTCTGCCGGCAAGGTCTATACTTGTACAAACGGCCGGAGCGTGACAATCCGTAACATCAGCAAGTCATCGGAGCGTCCTTCTGTGTATGCACTGGATTCGGCCCGTACCATATGCGGATATGGTGAGCCATATCTTAAAAAGACTTCGGATGAAGCCGGAGAAACTGCCTTGCTTGAAATTGTCCGTAAGGCTAATGCCCGGCAAGCTCCTGATCCTGATCCTCCTTTTCCGCCTTCAAATCTTGACTGGCATATGGATGAAATAAATGCCCTTGAGGCTGGTAATGAACTTATCCAGGTTCTGCGGCAGCGGAACAGGGAATTTAGTGAAAAATATCCTTTGCCGGATGAAAATCAGTAAAGACTTGATGCTCCCAAAACTTTTGTTTTGGCTATGTCCGTAAAAAGTATTGCCTCTTCCGCCTTCGAAGCACAGCTTCTCGGAGACTCGCTAAAATTGCTTTCGCAATTTTCCGGCTTTGCCGTCGCTCCCTTCCGCCTTCGAAGCACAGCTTCTCGGAGACTCGCTAAAATTGCTTTCGCAATTTTCCGGCTTTGCCGTCGCTCCCTTCCGCCTTCGAAGCACAGCTTCTCGGAGACTCGCTAAAATTGCTTTCGCA
>JAZLGS010000011.1:0-72535 GCA_045616425.1 Treponema sp. | reverse complement strand
TTCGAAGCACAGCTTCTCGGAGACTCGCTCAAAACTCACCTCGTGAGTTTTGCCGGCAGAAGCCGTCGCTCCCTATCTATCAAAACATCAATAGTTCGAAATTTGGCATTAACCAGCAACACTATAGCCGGAAATAGCCTTACAAAAAAAATTACCACTCCGAATTCCATCAAGTTTATTGATTTTCTGCCGATAAAATGAGCATGAAAACTGTATTCTTTTTCTTTTTGACCATATTTTTAATACCAGGCATCTGCCTTCCGCAAGAAATAAAGCCATTGTATTCTCTTCCGAAAATTGCTGCAAAAAAACATAAGCAGAAAGCAGAACCAGAAAAAGAAACAGTACGCGTTCCTGAAAAAATGCCGGAATTAAAAAAAGAAAAGAAGGAAGCAAAAAATACCATCATTGCAACTGATGGTGGAATTTTCAGAATCGTTGATGAAAACACAATCATTCCTTTATGGACGGAAGGAAAAGCTAAGCAGATTCTTACTGTGGACGTAAAAAAAGAAAATAACGTCGAAACAAAGAATTTTTATTTTGTGACCAGCAAAGGAATCCTCTTTTCTGAAAACCTTAAGGAATTTGAATTCAGGAACAACGGGCTTCCTTCACTGGTGATAAAAAAATATGACGGACAGAATACGCGTTTTGAAAATCAGAGTCAGGATTTAAAGGATATCTGTGCAAATCCACTTAATCCGGAAGAACTTGTAACTGCAACAAAGGATAAAGTTTTTGTCACCCGTGATGGCGGAAAGACATGGAAATCCATCGGTTCCGGAAGTGAACGTACAAACGGAATAAAATCCGTGGCCATTGCTTCAATGCAGTTCGGTTCAGGAGAAAAGCTCCATAATGAAACCGTTGTGTTCATGGGACATTCAATCCTTGGATTTTTCTATTATTCCCTGGATGCGCAGAAACCTGCATGGAAGGATGCCTCATCCGGAATTGCAGGAGGAGATCCGGCAAACTCCGCAGACGAAATCGCAGATATTCTTCCCCTGATTGTAAAGGATGAAGCAGGAAATCTGTACAATGAAATATTCTTTTCCCAGAGTTTCATGCCACGGCTTTATCATTATGACATGAGAGCAGGAAAAAGTGTCTGCATTTATAAAGGAAAACAATTCTGTGACACTTACGATGCACTGACAAAACTTGATTCATCCCTGCTTTTCCTTTCACCGGAAGGAATCAGCAGTTTTAATATGGATACGAAAACAGTTACTCCGGGACCTGATTATCTGGAAGAATATATTTCTGATTTTGCCCTTGTTCAGGATCCTGTAAATGCCGCATGGATTCCACAGAATTCCAAAAATGTAAAGTCAGACATCCTGCTGAATGAATTATGGCTTTTAAATTCGGGAAACCTGATCAACAAATACGCAGACAAAATCAACGGAAAGAAGAGCCTTTATGTTCCTGCATATCAGGCACATCTTCCGGGGGGAATTGCAAAATTCAAGAAACTGATTCTGGACAACAAGCTTGATTCGCTGGTCATTGACATGAAAGATGACTACGGACTTTTACGATACGATGCACAGGATTCGCTGGTAACGCAGAAAGGTGTAGTCAGTAAATATGCCCTGGACATCGACAATTTTATTTCTGAATTCAAAAAAGATAACATTTACCTTATTGCCCGCATTGTCGTATTCAAAGACAGGAATCTTTCAAATTATAATAATTCTGAATACGCAGTATGGGACAAAAAGACCGGCCGCAAATGGATGGGTATCAAAGGAACGGAAACCCTTGAAGACGGTACAAAACAAACCCAGTATTATGATGAAGCATGGGTTGACCCGTTCTGTCCTGAAGTATGGGAATACAATGTGGCCATTGCAAAGGAACTTATTGAACGGGGATTTGATGAAATACAGTTTGACTACATCAGGTTCCCGACGGATGGAATGAATCTTTACAATGCTGAGTTCAGATGGAAAAGCAATGGAATGGATAAAGAAAGTGCATTAATCAGCTTTCTTTCTTATGCCCGGGAAAATATTAATGCACCAATAGGAATTGATATTTACGGTGCCAACGGATGGTACAGAAGCGGAACAAGGACAGGACAGGATGTTGAAACCCTTTCGCAGTTTGTCGATGTCATATGTCCGATGTTCTATCCAAGCCATTTTGAGAACAAATTTATGAATTACCCTCCTTACGAAGAAAGGCCATATAGGATATACTATTATGGTACTTACAGAAATTCTGTAATTGCAAGGAACAGGATAGCAGCACGGCCGTGGATACAGACTTTCTTTCTGAATGTCCCATATGACAGGGCTTACTATGACACAGAATATGTCTTGAAAGAAATTTTCGGTGTCCGGGATTCCGTAAACAGGGGCTACATGCATTGGAATAATGCCGGAAATTACGCCAAGCTTTCCCCTGACCCGGGAGAAGAACCGTATACTGGAAAATCGCCGGAAGCAGCACCTGAAATAAGGAAACCGGCAATCGGAAAAAAGAAACCGGCAGTAATAAAAGTAAAAGAACCGGAACTGTCAGACATCAGCACTACAGTTGATATTTCAGTTCTTGATACGGTACTGAATCAGGATTCGGAATATGGCGACCTTATGGATGAAAATGACGCTTATCCTGTTTTCACACCGATACTTAATACCGGATTAATACAGCAGCCTGCTGGGGGAGCAATGTAAAAAATGAAATTCAATTTTAAGAAGTTCACCATCTTCAATGTGTTGACCGCAATACTTCTGGTTGCCGGCGCAACGGCTTTTGCACAGATTGACCAGACTTCAATCGAAAGCGAAACCATAATCCAGCGCACAAACGAATTCTACAACAAAGGCAATTACCTTAAGGCCGTAGAATCCATTAACTGCGCAATTGAACTTTACGAGCATCAGAAAAATTTTCCAGAAAACATCCAGCTTATGGCTGAAGCATCTTATTATGCATGGATAAGTTCAATCTATAAGGATTCAATACAGAACGAAGGAAGGTTGAATAAAGCAGAATTTGAAAAAGCAGTACTTTACCTCAAGCTTCATCCACAGGCTGCAAGTACCAGAATCACATCGATCATCAACCGGCTTTTTGACAGCCAGCATTCGGAACTTGAACAGCTCCGGCGCAACAATCTTGATGAAAGCAAAAAGAACCAGTGGCGCAAGCTGAATAACAAGATACTTGAATTGGAAAATTCCCAGAAGGAACTTGAATATGTAATTGCCGGACATACCAGCGTTGACATGATTAAGAAAAACCTTCAGACAGTTTCCGTCGCAAAAAAAGAACAGAAATTTAAAATCCTGACTTTGATTTTCTGCATCTTGATTTTTGCAGGCATTGCAGCCCTTATTACAATCGTAATCCTGAACCACAAAAAAAAGACTGAGGCACAGCACAATTTTGAAACCACATTGGAAGTTGTTGCCATGCTCCACCAGAATTCCATTGAAGATTCTGAAAAACTTGCCCAGAAAACACAGAAAGCTGCACCAAGGCTTTCAAATGACTTCTTTGCAAAAAGTGACGTTGCTTTTGAAGAAAACATTCAGGAATTCTTCGGGCTGCCTGACAGTTCAAGGCGCTTTATGGAACTTGAAACAAAGTGTTTTGCATTAGGCTCAAGAATTGATACTGCTACACTCCGCAGGAATAATTCAAGGAAAGTCGGAGAACTCATTTTTAAAATCTGTAATCTTGCAGGACTACCCCACAATACTTCCATGATATATTATTGTGCCGGTATGGTTTACGACGCCGGATTCCTTTCAATTTCAAAAGACATTCTGACGGCACAGCACCTTACGATAAAACAGCGCTATGAAGTAAGAAGTCATGTTCAGATTGCTGCAAAATATCTGGATTTCGTACCGGAAGAACTCAAACCGATTTTCATCATGGCTGCAGAATCACATCATGAAAACATGGATGGAAAAGGCTATATGTCCGGACTCCATTCTGCAAAAATTCCACTAATTGCCAGAATGATCCGCGTCTGCGAAAGTTATGTATCACTTGTAAACTCCAGAGTCTATCATCAGATTATGGACAAAGATTCAGCAATTCAGGAACTGAAAAGAAAGAGTGGCGTTTATGACAATAAAATAATCGACCTTCTTGAAAGAGTAATATAAAAAATGGATAACACACCTTACGCACCGGAAGAACCGATTGCAGCAATAGCAACTGCCCTTGCTCCTTCGGCTCTTGGAATAATCAGGGTATCTGGTAAAAATTCAATCCAGATGATTGCAGGATTATTTTCCCGGCCAAAGGCTCTTCTTGAAGCCGCCGGAAATACAATAGTTTACGGCTGGATAAAAGATGGTGACAGAAAAATTGATGAAGTCCTTATTTCCGTCTTCAAAGGCCCGAAAAGTTTTACCGGTGAAGACATGGCAGAAATTTCCTGTCATGGCGGAACAGCTGTGGTTACATCCATTTTTAACCTGCTTTTAAAAAACGGTTTCCGTCAGGCAGAAAAAGGTGAATATACTTTCCGTTCGTACATCAACGGAAAAACAGACCTTACAAAGGCAGAGGCCGTCCGCGAAATAATAGACAGCAGAACCACAGCTTCGTGTGGAAAAGCTGCGGGACGTCTTGCCGGAAACCTGTTCTCCGAAATAGACCGCATAAAGAAATTAATCATCGATACACTGGCAGCAATTGAAGTAGAAATTGAATATCCCGAGGATGAAGAAACCATTGCCGATTCCTTTGACAGGCATGGACTTGTCAACGCAATTTCATCTTTGGAAACACTGGCATCCAGCTGGAAAAGTGAAAAACTTTATCAGGAAGGTGCCCGCATCGTACTCTGCGGAAAAACAAATGCCGGAAAATCAAGTCTCTTTAACGCACTTTTAAAAGAAGACCGGGCAATAGTTTCTGACATTGAAGGAACAACAAGAGACTGGATAGAAAGCTGGATCAGCATTGACGGAATTCCTGCAAGACTCTTTGATACGGCTGGCTTACGGAAAACTGATGACCTCGTAGAGCTCCGCGGACTTGAAAGCACCAGGGATCTTTCCGGTGATGCGGACTTAATCCTTTATCTTGCAGATTCATCCACTGAAGGAAAAAATATTGATTTTGACTTCCTCTCCTCTGTTAGCGAACCAGTCATTTTTG
Source organism: Treponema sp. (assembly GCA_045616425.1). Taxonomy (GTDB): domain Bacteria; phylum Spirochaetota; class Spirochaetia; order Treponematales; family Treponemataceae; genus Treponema_D. Next base: position 67,396 of record JAZLGS010000011.1, on the reverse strand, counting down.
CATGGAATAAAATCGACAGAAATGAAGGCAGTGCAGGAAAATCCCTTTCTTATTCAGAAAAAGCGGCAATCAAAGACCTGCGGAAGGAACTTTACATAAGTGCGGATAAAGGAACCGGACTTGCAGAACTTACGGCATCAATAAAAGACATATTACTTTATGGAAAAGAAAGCAGCCGCCAGCAGGCAGGTCTCGGTTCAGCACGTCAGAAAGCATGTGTTGAAGAAGCTCTGGAATGCGTGCGACATGCATTGATTGCCGCCGATGACAATTATACACTGGATGCAGTTGTACAGGATCTTGAAGATTCCCTTGATTACCTCGGAGAAATTACAGGAGATGTAACGCCGGATGACGTTCTTGGAAGCATTTTCTCTCATTTCTGCGTAGGAAAATAAACTTTCCATTTTCAGCTGTAACCGAATCCTGTAACCGAATCCTGTTGAATTCTCTTTTACAAATATATAAAATACAAGCGGGAACCACTAAAAATTGCAATTTTTAGTGGTAACTTTGGAAAAGCGGTGTTTTAAGCATTGCAATTTCCAGGGGTAAAACCCGCAGGCATCTCCATTAACTATTTTTAGAGATGCTCAAGTCTTATAGGGGTAAAATATGTGTGGAATAGTAGGTTATATCGGAAATAAAATGGCCAGTCCGATTCTTATCGATGCACTCAAAAAGCTGGAATACCGTGGTTATGATTCTGCAGGAATTGCCGTGCTGGATGGAGAAAACATCCTTGTGCGCAAATCCAAGGGTGCATTGAAAATGCTGGAAGAAAAAATTGCCGATGAAACAATCAAAGGTTCATTAGGAATCGGTCATACACGCTGGGCTACACATGGCGAACCAAGTGACCTTAATGCCCATCCGCATACAAACGTATCAGGAACAATTGCCGTAGTTCATAACGGAATCATTGAAAATTACCTTGAACTGAAAAACTGGCTTCAGAGTCAGGGAGTTGTATTCAGAAGCCAGACTGATACGGAAGTAATTGCACACCTCATTAATTTTTATTTTTCACAGACAAATGACTTGCAGAAAGCTGTCCAGGCTTCACTTGCAAAGCTTGAAGGTTCATATGCTTTAGGCGTCGTATGCAACCAGTATCCCGACAGGATCATAGCTGCCCGCAACGAAAGTCCGCTGGTAGTAGGACTTGGAGAAGGTGAAAACTTCCTTGCTTCTGACGTTCCTGCCATTCTTTCCCACACAAGGGAAGTTTATTTCCTTGAACAGAAAGAAATTGCAGTCCTTTACACAGATCATGTGGATATTTATTCAATCAACGGAGAAAAGAAAATCCGTGAGCCATATCATGTTGAATGGGACGCTTCTTCCGCAGAAAAAGAAGGCTATGCCCACTTCATGCTTAAAGAAATACATGAACAGCCTAAAGCCATTACAAATACATTGCGCCCACGCCTTGTAAAAAATGGTGACAAAACCACAGGCATTAAGTTTGACGAACTCCAGCAGATGGCTGACTGGAAGGGCGCATCAAGGGTCGTAATTTCAGCATGTGGAACTTCATCTTATGCCGGACAGGTCGCAAAATATGCATTTGAAAAATTTGCCCGTCTCCCGACAGAAGTTGACATTGCATCGGAATACAGATACAGAAATCCGATCATCAGGAATGACGATATTTTCATTGTCATAAGCCAGTCTGGTGAAACTGCTGATTCCCTTGAAGCCATGCGTCTTGCAAAAGCCCGCGGTGCAAAAGTTATTGCAATTACAAACTGCGTAGGTTCCACAATGTCCCGGGAAGCTGATTTTGTAATCTATACATGGGCTGGTGCAGAAATTTCAGTTGCATCAACAAAAGCATATACCACACAGCTTTCCTGCCTTTTCCTGCTTGCATTAAAGGCCGGCTTTGACCGTGGCGAACTGGATCAGGCATCTTACGAAAAACTCCTTGCAGAACTGGAATCAGTTCCGGAAAAAATGCAGGCTGTACTCGATGCCGAACCTTCAATCCAGAAATTTGCATCAGAACAGTTTAATAAGGAAAAGATTTTCTATATTGGCCGCCGCTTTGACAGCGCATCATGTCTTGAAAGTGCCCTTAAGCTTAAAGAAGTAAGCTACATGCACAGCGAGGCATTTGCTGCCGGTGAATTAAAGCACGGTCCTATTGCCCTTGTTGACGGCGCAACCCTTGTGGCCGCAATTGCAACTGATCCTGACCTTTATGAAAAGACCCGTTCCAATATTGTTGAAGTCAAAGCCCGTGGATGCCAGTCAATGGTAATCACTCAGGATAAAAGCGGCTTCTTTAATGAATCATGCAACAAAGTAATTAATATTCCGGAAATGGAACCTGCATTTGCACCAATGGTTTCTATTATTCCGGCACAGCTTTTTGCATATTACTGCGCAATATTAAGGGGAAATAATCCAGACAGGCCAAGGAATCTTGCAAAAAGCGTTACTGTTGAATGACGAACAAGCAGTTAAAAGGATAAATTTTATGAACTACACAAAGAATGAAGTTTTACAATACATCGCAGAAAATGATGTTAAATTCATCAAGCTTTTTTTTACGGATGTTTTTGGAAATACAAAAAGCATTTCCATCCAGCCAGCCGAACTTGAACGGGCATTTGAAACAGGCATCTCCTTTGATGCCAGTGCAGTTCCAGGTTTTTTAAATGTAAACGAAAGCGATTTATTTCTGGTGCCAGATGAAAACACACTTTCAATTCTACCGTGGCGTCCACAGCACGGGCGTGTAGTCCGCTTTTTCTGCAACATCCGTTATCCGGACGGCAGGCCATTCGAAGGCGACATGAGGCATCTTCTTGAAGAAACACTGGAAAAAGCAAACAGCAATGGTTACGAAGTAAGCATCGGAACTGAATGCGAATTCTATCTTTTCCAGCTGGATGAAAATGGAGAGCCGACAAAAAAGCCTGTTGATAAAGCAGGTTATTGTGACCTGGCTCCAAAAGATAAAGGTGAAAATGTCCGCCGTTCCATCTGCCTCATGCTTGAACAGATGGGAATTTCGCCGGAAACATCCCACCATGAATCAGGGCCGGGACAGCAGGAAGTTGATTTCCGCTACAGCTCTGCACTTACGGCAGCTGACAATCTTTCTACATTCAAGACAATCGTCAGCACAGTGGCTGCATCCAACGGACTTTATGCATCATTCAATCCAAAGCCGCTGGATAATGAAGCCGGTAACGGACTCCACATAAACATTTCAGTAAAGAAAAACGGAAAGAATATTTTTGCAGGAAGTGAATTGTCTAAAGAAGCAGAATATTTCATTGCAGGAATCCTGAAGCATATAAAAGAAATTTCACTCTTCCTGAATCCGATTAAAGATTCATACAAAAGACTCGGCTCCCATGAAGCTCCAAAGTTCATCAGCTGGAGTCATCAGAACAGGAGCCAGCTTATAAGGATTCCGGCTGCAGCAAATGATTCCATGAAGCGCATTGAGCTGCGTTCTCCTGATCCGGCATGCAACCAGTATACAGCACTGCTCCTTCTGATAAATGCAGGTCTTGACGGAATTGAAAACGAAGTGGAACTGATGCCGGAAAACAATGAAAACCTCTATTCTGCAGCTAAAGAAGTCACAGAAAAACTGGAAACACTTCCAGCTACATTTGAGGAAGCAAAATCAATTGCTAAAAATTCAGATTTTATAAATAAAATCCTTCCAAAGGTAACGGTGGAAGCTTTTTCTAATTTTAACGGAATTGCAGCAGATTTGTAATTTATGGACAGTGTATTATTAGTTTCCAACACAAGTTCTACTCTTGGAATAATTTCAGACATGATGAATTCCCAGTCATTCTCCAGGTTCGCCTCAATGCAGAATGGCTCAGAAGCCCGTCGTGACTTGATTTCCAGCGAGTACGATCTGATTATAATTGACACTCCCCTGCCCGATGAATTTGGTGACGATTTTGCACTTCATGCGGCGGAAAACACTTCTGCAGGAATAATACTGATTGTGAATTCCGATGTATTACTGGATGTAAATGCAGCTGTTGAAGATGCCGGTGTTTTTGTACTTCCTAAACCTGTTTCACCGGATTTTTTCTATCAGGCTGTAAAACTCCTTACTGCAAGCCGCCACCGTGTAATGATGCTGGAAAACGAAAACAAAAAGCTCCAGCAGAAAATTTCTGAAATAAGGATGATTGACCGGGCAAAGTGCATCCTGATTCAATACCTGAATATGACGGAACAGCAGGCACACCGCTACATTGAAAAGCAGGCCATGGACCTGCGACAGAGCAGGCTTGCAACAGCACAAAACATACTAAAGACTTACGACAATTAAAGGAACATCTCTATGAAAAAATATCCAGTTGTAAAAATCAATGATATTCACATTATGGGCCGTTGCTCAAGATTAAAGGATTCAATCGCATTATTCTGGACTGCCAGCGGAATTGAAATTAATGTAAAGGCTTCGGAGCTTTCCGTAGAAATTGCGGCCGGCTATTCAACAATGGAGCCTTGGATTTCCATCCACATAAATGATGTAGAAACAAGCCGCTTGATGCTGAATAAAGGGATAAATAAGATCTGCATTTTCCGTGGAATGAATAAAGACATTGTAAAGAATGTCAAAATCTACAAAGAAACGCAGGCCATGAGCGGAGATCCTGAACACAGTCTTTTTGTAAAGAACCTTTTTACGGACGGCAGTTTTGAACCGGTACAGCAGAAAGAACGCCGCATTGAATTTATCGGTGACAGCATAACTTCTGGTGAAGGTGCAATAGGCTCCAAAAATGAAACTGACTGGATTTCAATGTTTTTTGGCGGGACAAAAACATACGCATTCCGCACCGGACGCTGGTTTGATGCAGATTTCAGGATGATTTCACAAAGCGGATGGGGAGTACTTTGTGGTTATGACAATAATCCATATTCCTCTATTCCTCGCTATTACCAGAATGTATGCGGACTTCTAAAAGGTCAGGTAAACGAAAAGGCCGGTGCACTTGCAGAGCATGATTTTGAAAGCTGGAAACCGGACCTTATTGTAATAAACCTTGCCACAAACGATCAGGGGGCATTTTACAATCCCGAGTGGAAAGATGAAAAAACCGGCCAGTCATTCAAACTGCACCTTAAAGAAGACGGGACACCAGATGAAAAAGATGTTGCCTTGTTTAAAAAAGCAGTCTTTGCATTCCTGAATAAATTAAGGGGATTGAATCCTGATTCCACATTCCTTTGGATTTACGGAATGATTGGCAACCTGCTTGAAAATGCATTGAAAGAAGCAATTGATTATTACCGGAATGTGACAGGCGATAAGAAAATAAGTTTCAGAATGATGCCGAACATACGGCCGGAAACCACTGGAGCCTTAAGTCATCCAGACCTTCAGGCTCACGAAGAGGCTTCCCAGACCTTATGTTCATACATAAAAGAAATAATGAACTGGTAATTTTTTTTCAACTTCAGGAATCTTCTAAAAATTAAAATTTTCAGAAGATTCCTTTTACATTATGACTTTCTGGCGCAGGCAGGAAATATCATTTTCTGCCATGATGCCTTTTTCTACTTTTTCTGCAATTTCGTTGTGGGTATATTTCTTTTCCGGGTAAACTACAACTACTGCATCATCGCCATCCTGAAGGAAATTATGTTCTCCAAAATCAGTGTATCTTGTAGCGCCAATGGAAACCATAATCTGTGACGGCTTGCCGTTTTCCAGAAGATAGGAATGGATGTTCTCAGCCGGATCTATATCCTGCTGGTTATTGAACTTATCAGTCATCCATTCAATAAGTTTTCCATATATGTAACTGTAATCCCGCACCGGACTGTCTTCGCCATATGCATGAACCTTGCCGTCACGGACGAGGAAACTTGCAATGCGGTAACTGTCGAGGATTCCACCTTCAGAAAAACTGTCAATGTCTATCAGGTTGGAAGAAAGACCTTTACTGCAGGCCCCCCAGTTTTTTTTCTGGCTGATTTTTTTTGCACCGTCTTTCCTTATGGAACAATCATTCGACGCTCCGAATGCAACAGGAGTAACAGAAGCAACCTGGTCGCCATTCCATGCCACATTGCAGATTACTGCACATTCAGGTTCAATCTGAAGTTTTTCTTCGCCTTTTGGAAAAATAATGCGGCTTTCATCAAATGGAAAGACAGAAAGGAATTCCGGTACAGTTCCTGCTGCAACCGGAAGATAAGTAGGAAATATGGCTTTAGGAGCTTTTGCTTCAGCAGTCTTAATATGAGTAAAGCTTGAAGCTTCACCTGCCTGTTCAAGATGTCCGGTAAAATTCCCGGCAACACCAAATGTAGGAATTAATTTCAAATCTATTTTCATTGTACTTTAATTTTAAATATCAAAGACACATTGTCAAGGTCATGGGACATGGCTGACGAATTCCCATGTAAAGCGCCGGAATCCCCGGACGTCACCAATGACGGCCTTACTGGATTTTCCAGCAAAATCTTTTTACGTGCAAAAAAAATACCCGTCCGGACTGTTCGCTATCCAGACGGGTAAATCTTTTTTTAAATGATAAGAAAAGTCTGATTACTTCTTTCTGTTTTTAAGCATAATGAATACGCTCTGGAGGACTATGAAGAAGCACAGAAGGATTGAAAGTACGATTTTGTTCCACCATGAAGAAAGTGTTCCCTGACAGCGGATATATGTTTCGATGATTGCCTTGATGAGTACACCAAAGAATGAACCTACAACAGTTCCTACACCACCAGTAAGAAGAGTACCACCGATAACGGCAGACGAAATTGCTTCCATTTCAAATCCCTTTGCCTGTTCAACGAATCCTGAACATGTATTCAAACAGAATACAAATCCACCGAACGCTGCAAGGAATCCGTTAATCATGTAAGCAAGCATCTTTGTCTTCTTAACATTGATACCCATAAGGAGGGCAGACTGTTCGTTGCCTCCCAGTGCAAAAAGTGAACGGCCGAAGCGTGTATACTTAAGCACATACCAGATTACAACAAGAGTAACAAGGGCAATCAAAACACTTGGATGAATGAAAGGGAATGATTTGACGCCGCGTTTATTTACTGTTGCTCCCCAAGGAAGATAAATATTCAGCTGTGCAATTGCCAGGAAAAGCTTGTTCTTTGTAATTGCAATCTGTTCTGTACTGATCATTGATGTAAGACCACGGCAGAAGAAAAGACCTGCAAGTGAAACAATGAACGGCTGCAGTTTAAGATATGCAATGAGCCATCCCTGTACGGCACCGAATACAAGACCAAACAGAATTACCAGACTGATTGCAGCAGGTGCACTGAGCCCCAGCTTTTCCATTGTGAACGCAAGGATCATACAGGAAAGACCGACTACAGAACCAACAGAAATATCAATTCCACCGGTAATCAGGATTATGGTCATACCGCCGGCAACAATAAGGAGACCGGCATTATCAATAAGCATGTTCAGGAAAATCTGCCATGTTCCGAATTTCTTGCTTGCAAACACAATGCAGCCTACAAGATACATTACGATGAACAGAACTACAGTTACTGAAAGAAGGAAGTTTCCTCCGCTTAATTTCTTCTTAAGATTTTTTAGAAAGTTCATTTTGCAGCCTCCGCAATAGCCTGACGCTTTGCCTTATATGCAGCACGCCAGCGTTTGAATTCATCTGACTGAGCAGCAACAATCAGTACTACGACGATTGCTTTGTATACAGGCAGCTGGTCTGAAGGAACACCGATTGTATAAAGGCTTGTTGTAAGAGCCTGGATTGTAATGGCACCGATTACGGAACCGGCAAGGTTGAACTTACCACCACCAAGACTGTTTCCACCAAGTGCAACAGCAAGGATGGCATCCATTTCTATATTCAGACCGATGTTGTTGGCATCACTTGAGTAGATACGGCTTGCAGCAACAGTTCCTGCAACACCAGAAGCCAGACCACAGAACAGGTATGTAAAGAAAATTACCAGTGTGGAATTGATACCAACAAGGCGGCCTGCCTTAGGATTGATACCAACAGTCTGGATGTAAAGACCCATTGCCGTCTTCTTAAGAACCATCGCTGTAATTGCAACAAATGCTATGGCAATGAATACCGGTGTAGGAATGATGCATCCCGGAATGAAACTACCGATGTAACGGAATGATTCAAGACGTACATAAAGAATCTGTCCAGGCATCATTACACCGTTGATTTCACGGGCACTGATGAGCTGTGCAATACCACGGCCTGCAGTGTAAAGAATCAATGTGGCAACCATGGCCTGAATCTTCAAATGCGCTACAAGAAGTCCATTAAAAGCACCACATGCAGTTGCAAGTATGAGCCCTGCAAGAATTGCAAGTGGAAGCGGTGTTGCATATGCTTCATAGCTAGAACCTGCAAGGCGTACTATGATTGCAGCAGCAACAGCACATACGGCACCAACAGAAATATCTGTACCGCGGGAAGAAGCTACAACCAGAGTCATTCCGACTGCCAGGATTATAAGTTCGCATGAACGGTTGATGATGTCCACAATCGAACCATAAAGGACATACTGTGACTTTCCGTCGATACCGATGTCATTGATACTGATTTTGAAAAAGTTCATATGAAGTTTCACGGCAGAAATAATTGCCGTAAAAATTACTACAACAATCAGGGCACATACAGGAAGTGCAAGCTGACTCTTGAAGAACTTTTTTACCAAAGATGGCTTTGCATTTTCGCTCATTATTTTTCTCCTCCTGCAATTGCAGCCATAACTGCCTGCTGGTCAAGACCCTTATTCTGAAGTTCACCGACTTTCTGTCCGTCACGCATGATGTAAAGACGGTTTACAGTACGGAGCATTTCATCAATTTCAGAACTGATGAATACGATTGTCATTCCTTCACCTGCAAGCTTGAGTACCTGTTTCTGAATTTCTGTTTTGGTACCAACGTCGATACCGCGGGTAGGTTCATCAAGGATGAAGAAATCAGGATGTGTAATAAGCCAGCGTCCGATGATTACTTTCTGCTGGTTACCACCTGAAAGCTGCTTAATCAATGTTTCAGGAGACGGTGTCTTAACATTCAGAAGCTTGATGTATTCATCAGCGAGCCTGCACTGTTCTGCATATGGAATGAGTTTGAATACGCCATATTTTGCCTGAAGTGCAATGATGAAGTTTTCACGGATTGAAAGATCTGCAATGATGCTTTCTTCCTTACGGTCTTCTGGAAGATATGCCATACCGGCACGGATTGAATCAATCGGTTCAAGTGCCTTATGTTTCTTTCCCTTAAAGAAAAGCTCACCGGCATCAGGACGGTCTGCACCAAAAACAGTGCGTACGAGTTCCGAACGTCCTGAACCAAGCAATCCTGAGAAACCGATGACTTCACCTTTGCGGATTGTAATGTCAAACGGCTTGATTGTTCCTGTGTGAGTAAGTCCGACTGCCTTGATGACTTCCGGCCTGTCGCTCATTTCAGAAGCGCTGTCCTGGTCAGGGTTACGGATACTTGCAAGGTCATCAAATGCATGACCAAGCATTTTTGCAACCAGCTGTACGCGTGGCAATTCCTTTACATCGTAACGGCCTACAAGAGTACCGTTTCTGAGGACTGTAATTGCATCACAAACTTCGTAAACCTGTTCAAGGAAGTGGGTAACAAATATGATTGCAGTTCCCTGGGCCTTGAGGCGGAGCATTACTTCAAAAAGCTTCTGAACTTCATTATCATCAAGGGAACTTGTAGGTTCATCGAGAATAAGAACTTTACAGTTATAGTCAACAGCACGGGCAATAGCAACCATCTGCTGGACTGCAACTGAATAATCGCCCAACGGGCGGGTAACATCTATATTTTCAAGGCCGACTTTTGTCAAAGCTTCATGGGCCTTTTCATTCATTTCTTTCCAATTAATTGCGCCGAATTTTGTAAGAGGATGTCTTCCTACAAAAATATTTTCAGCAACACTGATGTTTGTACAAAGGTTAACTTCCTGATAAACAGTGCTGATACCAAATCTCTGGGCTTCTTCCGGAGAATGGCTGATTACTGGATCTTCATAACCGTCGATAAGAACCGTACCGGTATCCATTGTATGAACGCCTGTAAGAACTTTAATGAGTGTACTTTTTCCTGCACCGTTTTCACCCATTAAGGCATGTATTTCTCCTTTCTTCAACTTGAAATCAACACCATCAAGAGCTTTAACGCCAGGGAAACTGATGCTGATATTCTTCATTGAGAGAACAAGATTGTCTTCCATTTTGAAATCCTCCGCAAAAAAAAGGCCGGAACAACAGCATTCAGTGTGCCGTTCCGGCCCGTAGTCATGTACTCAAATACTCAAGATTAGTATTTGCGTGTTGGAAGCATTGCTGCTGCGTTATCCTGATCGAATACGCCTTCTGTTACATACATGATCTTGTTTGGTTTTACGCCCTTTTCAAGTCCCTTGATGATTTCGTCAACACGTGGACCATGGAGTGGGTTACATTCAACTGCACAGTTGATTTCACCAGCAATCATTCTGTTGAATGTTTCGTGAACAGCGTCGAAACAGATGATCCAGATGTCTTTTCCAGGAACTTTACCAGCTGCCTTGATAGCGTCGATTGCACCCCAAGCTTCGTTGTCGTTTTCACAGAATACAACGTCGATCTTTGGATAAGACTTAAGGAATGATTCCATAACTTCCTGTCCACCCTTCTGTGTGAAGTCACCAGACTGTTTTGTAAGGAGTGTCCAGTTCTTGTTAGCTGCGATACCTTCTGTGATACCCTGTGTACGTCCGATCTGAGCTGAAGATCCGATTGTTCCCTGGATGAGAACGATGTTCAATTTTTCATTTCCGCGTTTTGCGTTCAACCATTTGATTGAATCCTGTCCTTCTTTAAGGAAGTTTCCACCAACCCAGCAGAGGTAAAGATCGTCATCAGAAAGTTTCATCTGGCGGTCAGAAAGGATTACAGGAATCTGCTTTTCCTTTGCTTCTTTAAGAACTGTTTCCCAACCTGTTTCAACAACTGGAGCAACTACGATGTAGTCAACATCCTGCTGGATGAAGTTGCGGATTGCTTTGATCTGGTTTTCCTGCTTCTGCTGAGCATCATCAAAAATCAGTTTGTAGCCATTTGATTCAACAAATGTTTCTTTGAAAGACTGTGTGTTAGCTGTACGCCAGTCTGATTCTGCACCAACCTGTGCATATCCAACAGTGATAAGACCACTCTTTGCGCCAGCTGCTTTTCCTGAATCAGCAGATCCATTTGCGAACATCATTCCACTTGCAGCAACAGCAAGAGCAAGTGCTAAAGGTAATACCTTCTTCATATTTCAATTTCCTCCTAGAAATATATTTCCGTAACCCGGAACATGATATTAAGATAACGCCTTTCACCCCGGCCGTAAATGAAGAATTTTACGCAATTTAGTTAAACTTTTTACATTTTTTTATTTTTTTATGGAAGGATTGGGAAATTTAGTTTAAAATTTTATGGAAAAGTAGGAATTTTTCCGAAACAGAGAACAAAGAGGTCATTTTCATGAAAAAATTCAATTTTTTAATAATGCTGGTTTCAGCAGCACTTTTCTGTTCAGCCTGTAAAACGACACGACAGACAGAACCGGCTGATGCAGGAGAACCACAGGCAGAACTTACTGTAGCAAAAAAAGCGGAAGTACAGCCTGCTCCGGAACCGGTAACGACATATATAAACACTGGAGTAAGCAAGTCAGACGGAGAAATATATACAGTCTGCGTATTTAAGAAAATCACCGGAGTTACGGCAATCAATCCAAAGACAAGGGCCCGTTTTGAAATACCGGCAGCAAATTATTCATACGACGGACAGACCACAAAACTTACCCTGACTCTTCCGGAAGGGATTCCATACGCTAGACAGTCACTCGCCTACCATATAGTTGGAGAAGCGGAAGATCCCGGTGTATTCGTCCTTAAAGGATTTGCAAAACAGGTGACTGCACCGGCAGTTTTCATAAAGGGAAAAAAAGCTGTAGAAGGTAAAGATTATTCATTCAATGCTGCTCAAGCCAGAATCACCTGCCTCAAACCGCTGAATGTGGACAAGGATTCGTACCAGATCCACTATGCAATAGACAACGGATTTGCCACATTCTCCAACAAGACAGAGGAATACGCAGCAGAATATAAGAAACTGACAGAAGAATGGCAGAAGGAGAACAGACAATAAACCGTCCCGGAGCGTGATTCCGAGGTCCGTGGAACTACAGGTCACTGAAAAAGTCTGATTCCGTCACGTTACCCCTGAAATAAATTCAGGGTGACAGATTCAGCATCTTAAAAACTCATTGTATTACAAAGACTTATGGATTCCGAAATAAATCCGGAATGACAATTTTCATTCGGAATGAAAATTTTCGGGATTTTTTCAGTCCCTTGGTGAACTACAGTGATTACATGGAATATTTCTGCCGGATGAATTCCAGCAATGCCCTGCAGCCTTCATCTATATCGCTGAAAGTTTCATCAAAATTTCCTGTATACCACGGATCGGCAATATCACGGTTCTTTCCTGCATAAGAAAGAAGGAGATGCATCTTATTTCCGCTGTCTTCTCCAAGAATGCGGCGCATATAATACATATTCTCCCCGTCCATGCCGATCAGGTAATCATAATCATTGTAGTCATCAATTGTAATCTGCCGTGCCCTGCGCCTTGAAAACGGTATTCCCATTTCCGTCATTTTACGGCGGCTTCCGGGATGGATGTCATTTCCTATTTCTTCCCGGCTTGTTGCAGCCGACTCAATATGAAAAGACTGCTCCAGTCCTGCCTTGGTCACAATGTCCTTCATTACAAATTCCGCCATTGGAGAGCGGCATATATTCCCGTGACAGATGAAAAGTATTTTTATCATGATTCAATTCCTGTTTTAGAGATGCCCGATATATTTTTCTTCAAACTTGTCAACTGGAAGCGGTCTTGAAAAATAATACCCTTGATAAACATCACAGCCGGAATCGTTAAGGAATTCCACCTGTTCGAGATTTTCAACACCTTCAGTGACTACGTTTATTCCGATATCCTTCAACATGTTTATCATGTTCTTGATGATTGTACGGCTGCGCTCCTTATCCCCGGAACCGGAAAGGAAAGACATATCCAGTTTAAGGTCATCAAGCCACATTTCCTTAAGCAATCCCAGGGAAGAATGACAGCTGCCGAAATCATCCATTCCTACAGCAAAGCCATATTTCCGGAGTTTTTCGATAATCTGCAGCTGGCGATCCATATCCATCATTACGGCAGCTTCCGTTATTTCAAGTTTCAATCTGGATGGAGGAAGACCGTATTCTTCTACCAGTTCCTTAAAGACTTCAAAAATATCGCAAAGGTAAAAATCCCTGGCAGAAATATTTACCGAAATGAAGAGATCCTGAAAACCTTTATCACGCCATTCAACCAGCTTTATACAAGCCTGCCGCCACAGATAGCGGTCCAGGGTTATGATCTGCCCGGTCTTTTCAAAAAGCGGAATGAATTCAGATGGCGGAATGATTCCTTTTTCCGGATGATTCCAACGGACAAGAGCCTCTGCACCAATGACCTTTCCATCTTTTGTAAACTGTGGCTGCAGGTACATGACAATCTGATTGTCATCAATGGAATCATACAGCTGATGGACGAATTCCTGTTCCTTTAATGCATTTTCGTGGAAAGAAGCATCATAACGGGCAATGCGTCTGGCAAAATCGCCTTTTATGGATTCCAATGCAAGGAAAGCCCTGTCACACATTACTGAAACATGCATGTCCGTATCATCAATTTCGTAGATTCCCATGTAACAGACCAGAGACATCTGTAATGTACTTGCAGACTGCAGCAGCCTGGAAGATTTTTCAATAAATACTGATTCGTCAAAATGCTTTTTTGGAACAAAATATGCAAAGCGGTCATTATCAAGCCTTCCGTATATGTCCCCCGGTCTGGCATTTTCAGCCATTTCCCTGGCAATGCGTATAAGAAGCTGGTCACCGAATTCCCTTCCGTACAAATCATTTATAAGCTTGAACCGGTAAACATTTGCACAGAGCATTACATATTTTTCATCAGCCTGCGCATAATCAAGGACCTGACGGACTTTCTTATAAAAATACTCGCCTGTATAGATTCCTGTAAGTGAATCATGACTTGCAAGGTAATGTTCCTTTTCAAGTTCTTCCATTTCCTTTGTAACATCAAGGACGATAAAATAACTGCCCAGTTCTTCTTTTGCTTCGTTAAGCAGGCGCTGGGTTTTCTTTTCTGGTGCAGATTCAGTTTCAGGAGCTTTCCCGCTTTCCGTAATCTTCTGGAAAAAGACCTTATATTTCATTTCCCTGCCGTCAACCATAATGGAATGGCAGACATCCTTCAGTCTTTCTTTCTGAAGATTGACAGTGGCATTCCTGACACCGGACTCCAACTTTTCCAGCGTTTCAATACAGGAAGGCTTTTTTCCACCACCCCACTGCTTTATTACAAGTTCTTCCACAAACTGACTTGATGTCATTATTGAACAGAAAGTGGATTTTATGAAATCATTCATGTAAATGCAGTTATCATCAGCATCAAAAATAACAAGACCGTTCTTCATTTTGTCAGCCACAAGGCTCAGGGTATTTATTTTCAGAGTGTGGGGAACATAGAACATTGCAACATAGTAAATACCGATTCCAATAAGCCCGAATGCAAGGATTGAAAAATCAAAGGCTGTTTTATAAATAAGGAAAACTGCATCCAGAACCACACCTAATGTAATCAGCATGATCATGGAAATGTACCTGATTTTATAAATCGAAGGTGATACTGCGGTTTTATAAATGAGCATTATGAAACATGAGGCCAGAAGGACATAACACAGATACAGATGGATGTAGTACATTGCATTTGGAACAAAGCTGTAATAAAATTCAAATCCGTTCATAGGCTTTAAGGCAACATCAAAAAGATGCCTTGTCCTGATATTCACGAAGAATGAAACAGTATCAAGGACGATGACTGCAAAGCACAGGAAGAAGAAAATACCAGCCCGGGTTTTCCCGGCATCTCTGCCGTTTTTCATAAGTTTTACAGAATCCCTGGGAAGCCTGCGCAGGAGCCTTAACAGACCGTTCCTGACAAGAAGTCCGGGAAACGCATACTCAACGGCAAAATCCAGCAGTGTTACGGAAATCCATCCGAATGAAGAAAAGAAGAGTCCATATGAAATGATGGCAGCATCAGTGCTGCTGCTCAAGAGTACGGCAATATCAGCTGAAACTGCACACACGGCAAAAATAAGCAGGGTACGTATCCTTGAAACAATCCGGGAAGCGGAATTTGAACGCATTTTAAATGTATGAAAGATGATGCCCAGAAGAAAGGCATCTATGATGAACATCAGGATAGCGTAAAAAGATTTCATGGCTACAGTGTACTATTAAATCAGAGATTTTTCAAAGGCTGTCGCTGTAAAGGTATTGTAAAAAAAACTGAATTTTATCAGCCTGAATGTCAAGTCTTGAAAACATTGCAAGATTGACAAATAAAAAGTCCTTGCATCGAGCCCCCAGAATGAAAAAGGCTTCCGCGCTACGCTTGTGCAGACAGGGAGCAACGGCTTCAGCCGAGTCTCAGAGAAGCTGTGCTGTGCACGTTACTTTCCGGAACCCCGACTCCGGTTCTTCATTTCTTATTTTGTAATTTTCAACCCCCGACACTTGCAATTAATGGAAATGGCTATGTCCGTAAAAAGTGTTGCTAAAAAAACTGCATTATATAGAAAATTGACATCATCCTATGCTTCCAATATAATAGACCGATGAACATATTTTTTGGCATTTCAGCATCAAGCGGCATAGGATTTGGCAAGGCATTCGTCATTCCAGAACCGGTAAAAAGAACCATTATAAAAAATGCCATCTCTCCGGATGATGTTCCACATCAGTGGCAGAGATTCATTTCCGCAAAGGAAAAAGTATCAGTTTCAATAGATTCCCATCTTAAAGAAATAAATTCCCAGGAAACGATTGATAAAATCCAGCAGGAGCTTTTTGAAACCTACAGCCTCATGCTTACGGATCCTGTATTTATTGATGACGTAAAAAAATATCTGGAGACAAACCTCCTTAACATAGAATACTGCCTTGACTTCAAGACAGAAGAATATGCAGACCGGCTCCGCAATTCCGGCAACGAATACCTTGCTGAACGGGGACAGGATATCTGCGACATTTTCGGCCGTGTACTCAACGAGCTTCTGGACATCCATCCTTTCAATATGAACGACATTCCGGACGGCAGCGTGATTGTTGCAAAGTCCATGAATCCATCTGATACAATCGTCCTTTCAAAGAAGCGCATTGCAGGCCTTGCACTTACGGAAGGCGGTGTTTCAAGCCATGTGGCAATCCTGGCACGGAACTATGCAATTCCGGCAGTTTTTGCCCTTGAAAAAATCACCCAGAATGCTGCTACCGGCGAAGACATAATCGTTGATGCAAAAAATGCGGAAGTAATCGTTTCTCCGGACGAAGAAACAATGGAAGAATACCATGGCAAATTAAAGGAAGAAGAACAGCACCGCAAGGCACTGCTTCTTTTCCGGAATAAGCCGGCCATGACAAAAGACGGAACAATCCTGAAAATAATGGCAAACATAGGAACTCCGGACGAAGCAAAAATTGCTGCCGAAGAAGGTGCAGACGGCATCGGGCTTTTCAGGACGGAATTCCTTTTCATGAGCGAAATGGGGCCGGATTCTTCTACGGTACAGCGTTCCGTTTCCGAAGAAAAACAGTTCCTTGCGTATAAATCAGTCCTTGAAACTATGGGATCGAAGCCTGTTACAATCCGTACGCTGGATGCAGGTGGTGACAAGCTCATTAATTCAAAAGAAATTGCTGCACTGGAAGAAAAAAATCCGCTGATGGGACTCCGTGCAATAAGGCTCAGCCTGCGTTATCCGCAGATGTTCAAGACACAGCTCCGGGCCCTTTACCGTGCAAGCATTTACGGAAACCTGAAAATCATGCTGCCGCTCATTACAAGTCCGGTACAAGTCACACAGGCAAAGCAGCTGATAAAACAGGTAATGGATGAACTGGATTCAGAAAAGATTCCATATAACAAAGACGTTCCGGTGGGAATCATGATAGAAACTGCGGCAGCGGCAATTACTGCTGACTGTCTTGCAAGACAGGCTGACTTCTTCTCAATCGGAACAAATGACTTGACGCAATATACAATCGGCGTAGACAGGGAAAACTCAACTGTTGCTCCACTTTATGATGAATTCCACCTTGCTGTCCTCCGCATGATTTATAATACAATTGACGCTGCACAGGAACATCACATTGAAGTTTCCGTATGTGGCGAAATGGCAAGCAGGATTGACAGCGCAATGGTTCTTGCAGGCATGGGAATCCGTACACTCAGTATGAGTCCGGCAGAAATATGCAGCATTAAGGAAATGCTTTCCACAATCACCATGACAGAACTGCAGTCAATTTCATCAAAAAAACTTAACGAAATTTAATTATGGCAAGAAAAAGAAAACCAGATTTCAGCAAACCGAAACCAAAGTCAAAAGACGAAGAAATTCAGGACCAGCTTACCCAGGAAGAAATGGATGAACTTCTGGAAAATGAAGCTGCAGGACTCCAGACTTTCAGCAGGGACAAGACATATTACAACCTTCCGCTGGTAGTAATTGCAGGCCGTCCGAATGTTGGAAAATCAACGCTTTTCAACCGCTTTATGAAAAAAAGGATTGCAATTACCGATCCTACGCCAGGCGTTACCCGTGACCCGATTGAATCCACTGCATTCATCTGCGGAAAACCGGTGCACCTTATGGATACCGGCGGATATAAGCTTACCCGGGACATCGGCACAATGGAAGCCGTAATGGATGACCTGGTAGTTGAAAAGACTGTTGAAATGCTCAAGCGGGCAGACCTTATCCTGCTCCTGCTTGAAGCGGAACAGATTACTCCGGAAGATGAAGAATTCATTTCAAGGCTCAGACCGTACTGGGACAAGACCATTGCTGCCGTAAACAAGACGGAAGGCGGACGCAACGAAGACCATGCATGGAACTACATGAAGTACGGTTTCAATGAACTTGTATTCATTTCTGCGGAACACGGCGACAGGATTCCGGAACTTTCAGAAAAAATAGTTTCCTCACTGGATTTTTCACAGGTAACGGAAGGAGAGCCGGAAGAAAGACCTATCCGCATTGCAATCCTTGGAAAACCGAATACGGGGAAATCAACACTTTCAAACCGCCTGACACATACGCAGGCTTCCATCGTCAGCGATTACGCAGGAACCACAAGGGATGTAGTTGAAGGTTCCTTCCGCTACAACGGACGGGATTTTACAATCCTTGACACGGCAGGAATCAGGCGCAAGGCAAAAGTCCACGAAAATGTGGAATACTATTCCGTAAACCGGGCCATCAAGACACTGGACGAATGTGATGTGGTATTCCTGATGATTGATGCACAGGAAGGACTTGCGGAACAGGACAAGAAAATCTGTAACCTGGCATACGAACGGGGCCGTGGAATCGTGTTCGTACTGAACAAGTGGGACACACAGGAAAAAGGACGCACACCGGCAAGGAAAGCGGAAGAAAACATCCGCATCATGTTCGGACAGATGAACTATGCACCAATCGTAGAAATTTCTGCACTTCACGGCGACGGCATGAAAGGCCTTATGGATACGGCACTGGAACTTTACTCACAGCTTACAAGGAAGATTGATACAGCTGCATTGAACATGGCATTAAGGGACTGGATTTTCAAATATCCGCCGCCAGCCAGCAAGACTATGCACTTCAAAATCAGGTACATGGTACAGAACAGTGTAAACCCGGCAGGATTCCTGATTTTTGCCACAAGGCCGGAAGTCGTACCGCTGACATACATTACATTCCTCAAGAACAGGATCAGGGAAGACCTTGGCTTTGACAAGATTCCGGTTCAGCTTGAACTTAAAGCCAGCCGCAAGAAATGGGAAGACCGGATCCAGCAGAATTAAATGTATACAATCGGCCAGATAGAAGAAATTACCGGCGTAAAACAGCATGTACTACGTTATTGGGAAGAAGTGATTCCCAGTTTTTCGCCGGCAAAAGACATTTCAGGAAGACGCATATACAGCCAGCGGGATCTGGACCTTATATTGAGGCTCAGGTATCTGATTTACGAAAAGAAATTTACGATTGAAGGTGCCCAGAACCAGCTTGTTTCAGAATCAGAATATGTAATGCAGAATGCAGAAATGATGATGACGATCCAGGGAATAAGGAAAAGCCTGGCAGAAGCATTTTTTACAATCAGGAAATACCGCAGGAAAAAAGATGAAGGAAACAGAAAGAACATATAGGAACAAAGCCGGCAGACCGGAAAGCGGAAAAAGGAATTCCGGGGAAAGGCACAATGATTCAAGGAATTCCGGAAAGAAAGAATTCAGGAAACATGATACACCGCGAAAGGACACGCACCAGAAAAAGGAATTCGTAAAGAAAGAAACTGTTTCCCAGACAGAAGGCGCAATGTTCAATAATTCAAAAGTACCGGAAGATGCAAGGAAAACACTGAATGATTTTCTTTCCATCGTGCAGGGAGTTTTTCCGGCAAACAGCAGGCAGCAGCAGATGCTTCCTCAGGAAATCCGGGAACTTTCCCACCAGCTGACGGATGAACGGGACACAAGGCGCATGGGTTACATGAATGAAAAAATACATCTTTCGGCCTACATCCGCTATTACATGTGGTGGAATCTGGTGCGCCTGACAAGACTTTTTGCGAATCTTGATTTTTCAAGCCTGAACCTGAAAGACGGAAGCGTCTGCATTGACATGGGAAGCGGTCCGCTGACTGTAGTAACGGCACTGTGGCTCGCACATCCGGAACTGCGGAGCAGGAAGCTTACATGGTACTGCGTAGATATTTCCCAGCAGTCACTTTCTTTGGGAGAAGACATTTACCTTTCCGTTGCAGCCCGCACACCGGCACACCAGACAGATGCACCAGAATCAGAAAATGAAGAAGGCCACTGGAAAATCGTCCGGGTAAAAGGCGCATTGGGAACGCAGATAAAGCAAAAGGCAGATTTCATAACATGCGCAAACATGTTCAACGAAACGATCCAGTCCGACAGGAATCCGCCTGATTTCATAGCAAAGAAACACAGCGAAAGCCTTTTTTCATATCTTAAAAAGGAATCAGACGAAAAGGCAGTGCTGCTTGTAGAACCGGGAGTTCCAAGATCCGCACGCTTCATGAGCCTTATGAGGGACTGCTTCATAAGGAAGGATTTGCAGATAATTGCACCGTGTCCACATATGGCAGAATGCCCCATGGACGGACGCCGGGCGGGACAAAGCGGAGCAAACGGAAAATGGTGCAACTTTGCATTTTCGACGGAAGACGCACCAGACAAACTGCTGAAACTTTCAGCGGCAGCAGGAATCCCAAAAGAAAGGGCCGTACTGAGTTTTGTTTTTGCAGGCGGTAAAAGAAGCCCGGCTGATGGGAAATTCAGGATAAGGATTGCCTCCGACCCCATACGCATTCCGGGAAAACCAGAAGGCTACTACGCCTGCAGTTCCGCCGGAATGATTCTGGCACTTAACCGCACCGGAAAGAAAATTACATCCGGCGACCTTTTGTGCACCCGTAATCCAATGGAGGACGAATTCCAGAAGCGGGATTCAAAATCCGGCGCAACAGTAATTGATGTGTAGAAAAAAAAAGCACTTTCAGGATTTTCTGGAAGTGCTTTTTTTAGGCTATGTCCGTCTATAGTGTTACTGAGTGACAACGAATTTCGAGGTATTGATGTTCTGATAGAAGCACTTCTACTCTATGCTGATGAAGGCGGTAGGGAGCGACGGCAAAGCCGGAAAATTGCGAAAGCAATTTTAGCGAGTCTCCGAGAAGCTGTGCTTCGAAGGCGGTAGGGAGCGACGGCAGAGCCGGAAAATCGCGAAAGCGATTTTAGCGAGTCTCCGAGAAGCTGTGCTTCGAAGGCGGAAGGGAGCGACGGCAGAGCCGGAAAATCTCCGAGAAGCTGTACTGTGCACGTTGGCTCTGGGGGATACAAGGCTCCTGAAGGAGCCTGCTTTTTTACCGTCGCTGGAACCCGCTTTTTTTTAGTAAAATGCAGATTTTTAGCAACAGTTTTTACGGACATAGCAAAAAAAAGCATCCTGCTTCAAAAGAAACAGAATGCCTCTCAATGACACAAC
This sequence comes from Treponema sp., assembly GCA_045616425.1. Classification (GTDB taxonomy): domain Bacteria; phylum Spirochaetota; class Spirochaetia; order Treponematales; family Treponemataceae; genus Treponema_D. Next base: position 46,161 of record JAZLGS010000011.1, on the reverse strand, counting down.
AAGGAACTACAAGTGCCTTGTTGCGCATGGAAATTATCTAACTACGTCGGACCGCTAGTTAGCGGATCCAACTAAGCACATAAGGAACCACAGGTTCCTTGTTGTGCATGGAAATTATCCAACCGGTAGATTCGCTCACTTAGTTCGCTGCACCTACCAGACACATAAGGGGCTTTGCCCCTTGTTGTGCATGGAAATTATCTAACTACATCGGACCGCTAGTTAGCGGATCCAACTAAGCACATCCACTCGGCTTCGGCGCAGAGGGTGTCGCCTACGTAGGCTTTTCCGGCCTGCTTGATCATCTTTGCTGATACGCGGAGATTTGTTATTTCCATGCGTACCTTGTCACCAGGACGTACCTGATTTCTGAACTTTACTTTGTCCAATGTTGCAAAGAAGAAAAGGCTTCCTTCCGGAACTTTTTTCTGGAAACTTAACGCAGCTCCACCGGCCTGTGCCATTGTTTCACAAAGGATGACCCCCGGAACTACCGGATATTCTGGAAAATGGCCCTTAAAAAAGAATTCATTTTCTGTAAATGTATGTTCGCTTACGCTTCCGTTATCATCTGCGCTGATGATTTCATCAACAAACAGGAATGGTTCACGGTGGGGAAGCAGTGATTTTATATCATTAGTAAGACTCATTTATTTTACCTTCTTGAGGATGATTGCACCGTTATGACCACCGAAACCGAATGTAGCACTCATTGCTGCATCGATGTTACCTTCAATACCCTGATTTGGAACATAGTCAAGGTCACATCCGCCTTCTACATCTGGTTCATCAAGGTTCTTTGTACATGGGAAGAATCCGTCATTGATTGCCTTAACGCAGATCATTGCTTCAATTGCACCTGTTGCACCAAGACAATGTCCGTGCATGGATTTTGTTGAAGAAATCTTAAGCTTCTTTGCGTTCTCTTCGCCAAATGCAAGCTTGATCATGTTTGTTTCTGAAGGATCATTAATGTGTGTCGAAGTTCCGTGTGCGTTGTAGTACTGGATTTCTGAAGGATTCATTCCTGCATCCTTAAGGGCACGGGTCATACATTTTGAACCGCAGACTCCATCAGGATTTGGTGAAGTAAGATGGTATCCGTCACATGATGCGCCATATCCTGCTACTTCTGCATAAATCTTTGCACCACGGGCCTTTGCATGTTCATATTCCTCAAACACCATGATTGCTGAACCTTCACCCATTACGAAACCATTGCGCTTCTTGTCAAACGGACGGCTTGCCTTTGTAGGATCATCATCAAACCCTGTTGAAAGTGCATGGAGTACTTCAAATGAAACTACACCGAATCCGTTGATTGTAGATTCTGCACCGCCTGCAAGACACACATCAAGACGGCCTGAACGTACCATATCAAGGGCTGCACCAAGGGCATCTGTTCCAGAAGAACAGGCTGTTGCAACAGCCTGAACAGGACCATGCACACCGAATGTAATTGCAATGTTTCCACCAGCTTCGTTAGAAATAAGCTGAGGAATTGTCATTGGAGCTGTCTTTACCATTCCAGAATTGAAATAGCCCTTTGCACTTGATTCGAATACTTCAAATCCGCCGATTCCGACACCAAGGATACAACCTGTTTCATCAAGGACTTCTGCATTACCAATAAGGTTTGAATCTTCAAGTGCCTGCTTTGCTGCTACAACTGCATACTGTGTAAAGCGGGCCATCTTGCGGGCTTCTTTTGCATCAATATAGTCACCTGCATTGAAGTTCTTTACTTCTGCTGCATAATGAACCTTATTGATTGATGCATCAAAGTGTGTTATAGGAGCAATTCCGCTTTTTCCAGCTTTGATTCCTGCCCATGTATCTTCTACGTTATTTCCAAGAGGAGTTACAGCTCCCATTCCAGTAATTACAACTCTACGCATTCTATTTCCTCGATTATATTTTTATTAAGCACCCATTCCGCCATCTACGCCGATTACCTGACCGGTGACGTATGTAGAAAGGTCTGATGCAAGGAAGAGACAAACACCGGCAACTTCTTCTACAGTTCCGGCACGGTTCATAGGAATAACCTTTACCCATTCATTCCTTACGTTTTCTGGAACAGCATCTGTCATTTCTGTTGCAATAAATCCAGGAGCTACAGCATTAACGCGTACCTTCCTCTTACCGATTTCTTTTGCAAGGGCTTTTGTCATACCGATAAGACCTGCTTTTGATGCAGAATAGTTAACCTGTCCTGCTTCACCGTGTACGCCAGAAATAGAAGACATATTGATGATTGAGCCCTTCTTTCTGTGAATCATGTCATAAGCAATAATCTGATTGATTACAAATGGCGCTGTAAGGTTTACATTGATTACATCCTGCCAGTTTTCCATTGACATTGCAAATGAAAGGCCGTCACGTGTAATACCGGCATTGTTGACAAGGACATCAAATCCACCTGAAGCTTCGAGAGCTGCCTTAATGCATTCTTTCAATGCGTCTGCATTACCACAGTCACAGCAGATTTCGTGGAATGCTACACCGTTGTCAGCTGCACATTTTTCCAGTTCTTCCTTTGCCTTTGAAGGCTTTGTACAAAGTCCCCAGACTTCACATCCGTTTGCAAGGAATACTTCTACAATTTTCTTACCGATACCGCGGCTTGAACCTGTGATAAGGGCTTTCTTATTTTCAAGTAATTTCATATTTTCCCCCTGATGGAATAATTACGGGCATCTCTGAAAATCGCAATTTCCAGAGTCCCCTTATGTTTATTTTCTGATTAAAGTGATGCCAGTGTTTCAGCTGTATTTACAGGAAGTGCTTCAAGATTTGCACCTGCTTCAGTCTGAGCCCAGAGGCCGGAAAGGACTTTTCCAGGACCAGGTTCATAAACCTTCCATTCATTTGCAGCATCAGATGCTATGAGGTCTGCAAGTACTTTTTCTTCATCAGTCCAGCGTACCGGATTTGTAAGGTGGAGCACTGCCGATTTCTTTGCATTTTCTCCGCTTGTTTCCTGCTTTCCTGTTACATTGCTGAACAGTGTGATTGACGGATCATTGAACTTAATGTCAGCGATTGCCTTTTCAAATTCGTCAGCTGCACGCTGCATGAGCGGACTGTGGAAAGGACCGGCAACTGCAAGACGTACTGCGCGGCGGGCACCGGCTTCCTTGAATGCCGCTTCTGCCTTTTCCAGACCTTCAAAAGTTCCTGAAATAACTGTCTGCTTTATTGAGTTAAGGTTTGCTGCATAAACATTTTCAATTGTTCCTGCAATTTCAATTACCTTTTCCGGTGGCAGGCCAAGAATTGCACTCATTCCAGGAGCCTTACCTGCACTTTCTGCGGCAATCTGCTCGCATACAGCCTGCATGATCTGGCCGCGCTTCTGCACAACCTTGATTACATCTTCAAATGAAAGTACACCGGAAATATAAAGTGCCGGGAATTCACCAAGACTGAATCCCATAGCTGCACTTGGTACGATTCCTTTTGCTTTAAGTGCCGAACAAATTGCAAGTGATGAAGCAGTAATTGCCATCTGGCTGTTGTCGCTGCGTGAAAGTGTTGCAGCATCTGATTCCCACAAAAGTTTTGTTATATCGCTTCCAATAATCTGGGAAACATCATCGAGAGTCTTACGAGCTTCTGCTGAAGCTTCTGCAACATCCTTAATCATTCCCGGGGTCTGTGCACCCTGTCCAGGAAATAAAAATGCATACTTTGTAGCCATCTTGAAACCTCTTACTGTGTTTGCTAAATGACAAAACTTGTAATAATGTCATTCAAAATACATAAATAGGATAACAGAATGGAAGAAATTGTCAAGACTTGAACAAGGCAGTTATGTTTTCTTCAATATAAATATGTATTCAGAAACATGGAGGCTGCGCTTATTGAGATTACGGCTGCCCCGGAAAGTATTGTACTTTATCTGGACTACATCAACAGTTCCGTATTTTCCGAGCATTCCGTTCATTTCTTCAAACGAAATGAATCCTTCTGAATTGTAGGACACAAGGATGTATTTTGCATCCAGCGCAGCTATGATTTTTTCCATTGAATCAAAGGCATAGCGTTTTTTGTTGAACATCGAACGGTTCCAGTTGTTCAATATGCCTGAAACCTGGCTCATTCTGGCATCAATTTTGTTTTTTGCTATAAGGTTCAGCATGAAATAATTTGAACCGTAGGGATGCTGATTATACGGAGGATCAAGATATGCCACATCCAGCCCGGAAAGGCGGCCGGCAAGTTCCACTGCGTCTTCCTGATAAAGCCGGACTTCCGCATCAAAATTGCTGAACACCGGCCTTTCAAGCTGAACCTGTCCGAGGATGCGGGATAAGGCATTTTTTCCTGAACCGCCAAAACATCCGATGCCGGTACTGCGGTCTTTGTAAAATCCTTTGAATATGCCGCTGGTATTCACATGAACAGAAGCCTGTGTAAGGAGCGGTGCAAGGAAATATTTCCGGTAAGATTCATCTTCAAGTTCATCAATCAGTGCCCTGAAGGTATCAATCCTTAATGCATTTTCCCTTGTATAAAAAGCCCGCTCCCCTTTCTGGATGTTTCCGTCATCTTTGGGAGCATAATTCTGCGTGATGATTCCTTCTATTTTATTATGCTCAAAAGAATCCATTATGAAATTTTTATATTCTGAATATACGGCAGGATTGAATTCAGATTCATTCTGAAGGTAGCAGGAATTCAATATGAAGGAATACAGTTCCAGGTCATTGGCGGAAAGCGTTGATGAATGCTGTTTCAACATGCGGGAAACGATTCCCGAGCCGGAAAAAAGATCGGCAGAAATAAGTTTTTCCTTTCCCAGCAGTTTTTTGATATTCAGTATCTGTTCCTGAATCTGTGGCAGAAGTCCACGCTTGTTACCGATGTAGGTAATTATCTGCGTCGTAAGATATTCTGTCTTTTCGGTCTCCTGTCCTGCCATTCGATTAGGTTACCATAATTCAACAGAATTCGTCAAACAGGGGCTATTATTACCTTAGTCTAACCATTTCCTTTTTTATATACTGTATGGACTATGTTCATTTTTATTTTCAACAGCGTACTTCTTGGAATCGGCCTGGCCATGGATGCTTTTTCGGTTTCCATTGCCAATGCACTTAATGAGCCAAAAATGTCCCGCCCGCGGATGAGCATCATTGCTGGTGTATATGCCTTCTTTCAGTTTGCAATGCCTATGACCGGGTGGATCTGTGTCCACACCATAATCGGGATATTTTCCACTTTCCAGAAATTCATACCATGGATTGCCCTGGTTCTTCTCCTTTACATCGGTGGAAAAATGATTTTTGAAAGCCTCCATGGAGGAGACGGAGAAGAAAACGGAAACCGCCAGCTTTCTGCAGGAATATTGCTCCTGCAGGGAATCGCAACTTCAATCGATGCACTTTCTGTAGGATTCACAATAGCGGATTATTCACCGGCAGCAGCAACCGCAGCATCACTGATAATTGCAGCAGTAACTTTTGCAATCTGCATCGGCGGACTTGTAATAGGAAAAAAAATTGCCGGCCATACGGAAAGCCAGCAGGATGAAGAAAATAGTTTTTCCCACAAAGCAGAACTTCTGGGCGGTTCAATCCTGATTTTCATAGGACTTGAAATTTTCGTAAGGGGAGCAATCCTCCACATTTAAATGCAGAATCAGAAATCCATTCCTGCTGAAAATGAAAAGAATGAGGTTCTGTGGGTCACATTGTATGCATATCCAAAGCTCACTGCCGGGAAAGCAAGTTTTGACAGGTAAACGCGGGTACCGGCATTAAAGCCATGGGAAAAATCCATGCTGCGGTCGTAATTTTCCACATCAACGCATTCATATGTGCCGTAAATGGAAATCGTCAGCATCTTTGTCTTTACCACTGCCCCTTCAATGCTGCCTGTAAGTCCGATCATTTTTGAGGAACCAAAGTCATTAGGCAGTATCGTCACGCCGACACTCTGACGGCCCTGCAATGTAGGAAACGGTACATCATGCTGCAATGAAAAACAGTTTGATACCCTGAACCGCACATATTTTACTATAGGCCTCTGGATTATGGCAGAAAATCCTGCTTTTTCAAAAACCTTTCCATATGTAGAAGAGCCTGCGGCCACAAATGTTGAAAAAGATGATGTAGAAAGAAATACGCCGTTCCAGTCATTCAATGAATATGAAACATTGAAATTTCCTTCACCGCTATGGAACTTATCAAAGACACTGTTGTCAAAATCCTGATACAAGTACTTTCCGCCGGCAGAAACCTTTATGCCGTTCCTGAAGGCATAATTCAGACTTCCGCTGAAATTGTATTTAGTATCTTTAAATTTCATATAAGTTGAATTATCCAGATTTGCAAATTTTGAATTATTCCGGGAAAGTGCAGTAAAAAGCGAAAATCCGGGACGCTTTCCTGTCAATGCCGGTTTTGAAAACCCTGCGATGCCCATGAGTTTTGATTCCGAGAACATTCCTCCGGCATTGATCACATTCTTCATGCCGAATGCATTCATATCCATCAGCATAAAGCCGCCCATGAGTCCGTCGTTGGAATACATTCCGAAAGGAACAGCCATAAAGGTGACCTTTTCCTTTACCTGAATGCGGAGATATGGGGCACCGGAAGCTTCTGGAGTACCGGATGCACCGTCAGAGGAACTGCCGTCAGTATTTTTATCCGCTGTAATTTCACCGGCTTCTGAAATCACAGTGCCACTACCATCCACGACTTCAACTTTAATTTCGCTGAAAAGACCGTCGGACTGTAAAACGGATTCAATATATTTTGCATTTACGGCAGAGGCTGGTTTTCCACGCAGCCCTCCCAGCACTTCCTCAATATGGGCGGGCTTTGTCCGTTTCAAGCCGGTAACTTTTATATCAGAAATGACAGCCCCGGACAGGTTTTCCTGGGCATTAAGTGAAGAAAAGAAAAAGCCGATAAATAGAATTGACAAACACTTTTTTAAGAACATTAGTTCATTATATAAACTTTCATTTTACATGTGAACATGTTGAAAATATTTTAGAGTAGAATTTTACAAAAAGTAATGTTATAACTGTAAAATATATGACTATGTCCGTAAAAGTATTGTTGGAAAAATCCGCATTTCATAAAAAAGACGGGGCTGTCCAAAAAGCATGATTCATGATGTCATTCCGAACTTGATCCGGAATCTCTACACTGTATCTGGTGTAGATGCTGAATCTGTCACCCTGAATTTATTTCAGGGGCAGCATGACGGAACTTATTGGAAATATCCGGGAAGCCAGGCTTTGAAGGCCCGGGCAGTCTTTTCTTTCAGCATTGACTCTGCATGATTTTTATTGACAACAACACTGAATATGGACACAACATAGAAAAAAGGGGAGATTCACAATGAAAAAATCATCACTGAAATTCCGTTTTATTGCAGTATTCTCTGCATTCATTTTTGTTTCCTACGTTGTTCTGACAGTAATGGCCAGTTTCAGCATCATAAAGACAGGACAGGAACTGGCAGAACAGCAGGCAATTCCCGTAGTCAAAAAGGCAGTTGCCCATATTGACGGAGATAAGTTTGAAAAACTTGCCCGCACAATGGATGAAAATGCACCATATGCTGAAGAAATCCGGCTTTCACTCCTTAATCTGAAGGAATCCGTAGGCTGCCAGTATCTTTACACAATGATTGCTTCCGGCGGCACGAATTTTACTTATGTGGTTGACGGAAGCTGTGACCCAAGCGATGAAGAAAATTATTCACCGATGGGAACCGTTGAAGACATTTCTTCATGGGGACCAGCTCCTTTGGCAACAATGAAAGACGGAAAGATTTCATGTTCAGGACTCCAGTATCAGGAAGGATGGGGCTGGAAAATCAGTACTTACCAGGCAATCAAGAATTCTTCGGGAACCATCGTAGGTCTTGTAGGGTGTGACTTTGACATTGAGTTCATAATCCGCAGCATAAAGACACAAATCATAAAGATTTCCATACTGAGCATCATGTTCGTTCTTATGGGAGCCGCACTCCTCTACATTTTCTCAAGTTCAATCTTTGGAACCATGAAAGACATTTCCCAGGCAATGGAAAAAATTTCACAGGGAACGGCAGACCTTACGGAACGCATCCCTGTAAAAAAACTGAATGAACTTGGACTCCTTGCCACAAACTGCAACAGCGTAATAAAAAGCCTGGGGGACCTTGTCGCACGCCTCCAGAATGAAACCGGCGTACTTACGGAAACAAGCCAGCAGCTTTCTTCAAGGATGGAAAGCCACATAGATACAATCAATTCTGCAAATTCAAGGATTGATGAAATAAACAGCCGTGTAGGAACCCAGACTGAAAAAATCGGTATTGTGGTTGGAGAAGTAACGAATGTGGAAAGCCAGATTGAAAACCTTGACGGTAAGATAAATGACCAGAGGGCCGCAATTGAACAGGCCTCTTCCGCAATTGAAGAAATTTCTGCAAACATCCAGTCAGTGAATAAAACCGTAAAGCATATTACAAATGAATATGTAACTCTGGTGGAACAGTCACGGAAAGGAAGCCGTATTCAGGAAGAAGTCAGCAAACAGATTGAAGACATTGCAAACCAGTCACAGAACCTTACGGAAGCAAATGCTGCCATCAGTGCCATTGCGGAACAGACAAACCTTCTTGCCATGAACGCCGCAATTGAAGCAGCCCATGCCGGGGACCTGGGAAAGGGATTCGGTGTAGTTGCAGACGAAATCAGAACCCTTGCCGAAACATCAGCAACCCAGTCAAATGCAATCCGCGAGCTTCTTGACGGAATCTCCAACGAAATAAGCGAAATCGTAAGTTCCTCAAAACAGTCTTCCATGGCATTTGAAACTGTGGGTTCAAAGATTGACCAGATGCATGGCATGATGCGGGAAATCACCCACGGAATGGAAGAAGAAACAATCGGTGTTGAAAATATCCTTGATACGATGAAAACCCTTGACGGAACTACAAGAGCAATTTCAGAAGCATCCGGCACCATGAAGACTGCCAGCAGCAAAGTTAACAGGGAAGTTCATGAACTTGAATCCCTTGCAGAAGAAACACGCAGAAGTTCTGGCAAGGCAGCCCAGAATATGGATGAAATGAATGGCGCCGCCCAGGAAGTATCATACGCAGCAAAACGTAATGCAGAAGCAACAGAACGGGCTGTAGATATGCTTACAGGTTTCAAGGTAAATTAAACTGGTTACATGAGTTCGGCATTTGACCTTTCTGAATTGACAAAAGACGGCAGGGTTTTCTCGTTAAGGGAACTTGCCGGATTCGTATGGAAACTGAGCGTTCCCGGAATTTTTGCACAAATTTCCTCTATAGTAATGCAATATATTGATGCGGCAATGGTCGGTCATCTTGGTGCAAATCCATCGGCTGCCATTGCCCTCGTAGCTCCTTCCACATGGATTCTGGGAAGCCTGAGCGGGGCTTTCTGCATCGGTTACACGGTACAAGTGGCACAGGCAACAGGTGCCGGAACCAGAGATAAGGCAAAACATATTTTCTGGCAGTCCATAATATCGGGAATAATCCTTTCATTAGTGCTTATCTTCATTGCAGCTCCCATAAGCGGAATGCTTCCTTCATGGCTTGGGGCATCCCGGGAAATTCACAAAGATGCTTCAATTTATTTTTTAATCTTCGTTTTTTCGGTTCCATTTTATTTATGTGTCCACCTTATGAGCGGAATGCTACAATGCAGCGGAAACATGAAGATTCCGGGAATATTGAATGGTGCCATGTGTCTTCTTGACGTCATATTCAATTTCCTTTTCATATTCATTTTCAAGATGGGCGTTAAAGGCGCTGCCCTTGGTTCGGCATGTTCTGCACTTACAGTTGCCGTAATAATCTTTTATCAGGCCGCCATAAAATCTGAACAACTGAACATAATGAACAGGAAAGACAGGATTACTGACAGGATAACGGTCATCAAAGCTTTCAGGATTTCAATGCCTGTTGCTGTTGAGCAGCTTGCATTTACAGGAGCACTTGTGGCAGTTACAAAAATAATTGCACCGCTGGGACCGGTTGCACTTGCTGCAAATTCCTTTGCCGTTACCGCAGAATCATTGTGCTACATGCCGGGCTACGGAATCCAGGAAGCAGCAACGGCACTTACCGGACAAAGCATCGGGGCAAGAAGGCATGACCTTGCAAAAAAGTTTTCGTGGATCACAGTAGCAATGGGAATCACCGTCATGTCCTGCATGGGGATCCTGATGTATTTCATCTGCCCGGCAGTGTTCCGCATGCTGACACCTGTAAATGCAATTCAAGAACTTTCAATAAAGATACTCCGGCTGGAACTTGTGGCAGAACCGTTTTATGCAGCAGCAATAGTATGCGCCGGTGCCTTAAGGGGAGCCGGTGACACATTCGTTCCGGGCATAATGAACCTCATAAGCATATGGATTGTACGGCTGGGACTTTCGCTGCTGCTGGTCGGCGGCTACGGACTTTATGGAATATGGATTGCAATGACTGTGGAATTATGTTTCCGCGGAATAATTTTCCTTATCAGGTTAAGGACGACAAAAAGCATTTCAGGAAAATGACACTTTAAAAAGGCTGTGTCCGTCTTTAGTGCTGCTGATTAATATCGAACCTGGATGCAGGGCCGCTTATGATGTGAAAGAAGACTATGCAGAATAAGTAATAAAACTGACTGAATGATAATAAAAAAGGGGCCAGCAGCGGAAAAATCCATGCAGACTCACAGGTTGCACGCATCAGAGATGGAATGCTTTCAGTTACAGTTCTTCAAGGAATTCATCGGCTTTTGAAGGATTTTCTTTTTTCAGGACAATAAGGGTCGTATCGTCGTCGAGTTCTGCCCGTTTTAGGAAAAGATTCAGGCCTTCGAAAATTGCTGCGGAAATTTCAGCGGCAGTTTTATCTGCATTTTCACAGATTATTTTCATCATGCGCTCCCGGCCGAACTGTTCACCGGAGGAATTTTCAGCTTCAGTAATTCCATCGGTATAGCACACAAGGACATCATTTTCTTCCATTCTGAATTCCACTTGAGGAAATGCAACAGCCATGTCAGCTATGCCGATCATCCCGTAATGCTTCTGATATGAAAGAGGCTTTATCTGTACTGCATATTTATTTTTTGCAGAATAAAGAATCGGATGAGGATGACCGGCATTTGCCAGTTCAATTCCGCATTCATTTTCCTTATCGTATTTTATCCTGAAAAGAAGTCCCGTAAGATAATTTTCAATTTTTCCTTTTTCCTTGACAATCAGGGAATTGATGCGTTCAAGATTTTCGGAAACATTTTCTGCCCTGGCAACTTCAACAACATTACGCACGATATTTTTTGCCAGCATGGTAATAAGTCCGGCAGAAATTCCATGACCGGAAACATCAAATAAGGAAAATCCTGTAAGAGTCTGGTCTTTCATATAAAAATCATAAAGATCACCTGAAACTTGGGCAACCGGACTGTAATGCACTGAAATATTCCATTCGGGAATGTGTTCCTTTGGATGAGGAAAAAAATGTTGCTGTACAATCCGGGCCATTTCAAGGTCTTCAAAATTACGGCGCATCTGGGATTCAAGTTCGTTATTAGTCTTTACCAGGGCTTCGGATTGGGATTCAAGTTCCGTATTCGTTTCTATCAGTTCCCGGGTCTTTACCTCAACTTCTTTTTCGAGCTGGAAATTAAGCTGCTCATTCTTTATGTAAACCTTGTTGTAATCCACACAAAGTATGACAACGAAAATGATGATTGTAACCTGCCAGCCGTAAATCATGAAAAAAGGATTCTGGTTATTACGGAAGCCTATCCTTAAAATCAGGTCAGCGAATATGGACAGGAAAATGGGAGTGTAACCGGCAGTCAAAAGGAATGCAAGTTTCTTTCTTTCGGAATCAAAAAAAGCCTTTATGGTAAGAATGATTCCGATTACAAGCTGTGCAATGAGTGTAAACATTATGGGAATGCACAGCGACATGAGCAGGTTGTATGACGGAGTAAATATTATTACCAGCACCGGAAACGCCATGAGTCCAGTACGTATGAACTTAAGTTCCATTTTCTCCGGCGTATTTACAAATGACAGCATGAATGCAGTTGAAAAATAAAGGATAAGGCAGGCACTTATGCACAATGATATCTTTGTAAATGAAAGGTGGGAGATCATATATGTGTTGTACCACGGAACTTCGGGAGCAAAGAAATATGCAAGGAAGGACATTGTTGAAAAATTCATCAAGGCAAAATACAGCTTTGATTTTTCTTTGCGCCGGAATATGTAAATCATAAAGAACAGCAGTGTAGCGCAGAAAAGGCCGCCTTCAAAAAACATGTAGCAGCGGGAGTTTTTGAAAGTGATTTTATCTGCAATACCTGCTGCATCGGAGCTTTCTGTAATGAAACAGCGGCCTGAAATAGCAGCCTTTCCATGACACCAGACTTTTATAAGAATCCTGTTGTTTTCATATTGCTTTAAAAGCGGAGCCGGAAAATGATAATAATGGGCTGCATAATTCATGCTGCGTTCATCATCAGGGAATTTTCCGGATGATCCGACATAACGGCCGTTAAGCCATAGCTGTTCCGAAAAATGAAGATATGGAATTACAAGGCCGAGACTCTGTTCCTTGAGGGATTCCGGAATATTGAAATCAATCATGAGCCACAGATAGCGTCCCTGCCGTCCGGCAATCCGTTCAAGATTAAAATTCCTCATGTCGTTAAGTTTTGAAAATTCTGCATTGCCAGAAAAAACGGTAGCGTCATCTTCTTCCAGTGACCAGAAGATTGAATCATTTAAATCAATTACAGGAAGATCCTTTCGTGTACACGAAAGTAAAAAAAATGAGAAAATTGAAATGAGTATGAGACAAAGTTTTTTTTTCATCACCGGTAAATTGATATACTAAATTATCGGTATTATAGCGCCATCGTTTAACTTTTTATAGCATAAAAATGGAGATTTTGGATATTTTTACAAAAAAATATGATATGCGGACTGAATGTCGGTTTTTGAAGTCCGTCATCCCGGACTGAATTTGTCACCCTGAATTTATTTCAGGGTCTGCATGACAGGACTTAACGGGCAACTCCTGACAATGATAACGCTGTTTTTTTATGGCTATGTCCATAAAAAGTGTTGCTGATTAATGACGAATCTTGAAGGAACGACGTTCTGGTGGAACAACCGTGCTTCGAAGGCGGTAGGGAGCGACGGCAGAGCCGGAAAATTGCGAAAGCAATTTTAGCGAGCCTCCGAGAAGCTATGCTTCGAAGGCGGTAGGGAGCGACGGCAACACCGGAAAATCGCTAAAGCAATTTTAGCGACTCTCCGGGAAGCTGCGCTTCGAAGACGCAGTGAGCTAAGGGGGCACCTATGGGGGATACCTGGCTCCCATTTTCCAGTACAGGAGCCTGTTCTTTTTCCGTCGCTGGGCCCCGCTTTTTTATTAATGTGCAGATTTTTAGCAACACTATAGCCGGACATAGCCTTATTTTATTTTCTTTACAACAACATTCTTAATGTGGACTGTTGCAGTTGATCCAAGGTTTCCCATGTTGAATTCAATACGGCCCTTAGGATCAGAATCATCTTTCATGGTGTAAGTGTACTTGTAATTCTGCCAGCTTTTTGTAAGCTTGAGCTTTGTATCAGGGAAATAGCGGATCCAGTTTCTTTCAGGAGCAGAAACGGCAGCAATAATCGTCCTAGGTGAATCAGCGTATGCATCAAAAGAGAACTCATATGTGCAACCCTTTTCTACCGGAATATCCGTCTGGAAAATCTGGATGCTGTAATCAAGCGTGCCGGCATTGTCTGTCACAATCTTTAATTCACCGCCACCAATAGAGGCACTGCCCTTTCCACCGCCTGTCATATAGAAATCCCATCCGGTGCCATTGCTAAGGTCTTCGGATGATGCAAAGTTTCCGTTTATGACATAGTTACCGTCTTTATCAGGATTGCGGAGTACAACATTAAGAGCCGGATCCACGACATTTTCGTCATAAGATTTTTTCTGGTATACCTTTACATAATCAACTACCATGCGGGCATTTTCATCAAATTTTGTCGTGGCATCAGGGTTTCCCGGCCATGAACCGCCAACGGCAACATTCAGAATCAGATAGAACGGCTGGTTGTACGGAGCAGGATACGGACGCTTTTCGCTGGATGACCGTTTTGTAAACCATTCATTTGCCTTATAGTACATTTTTCCATCAACATAAAAACGTATTTCACCCGGTTCCCATTCACATGCAAAAACATGAAACTCCTTTGAATAATCGCCAGACGGAAGGACGCAGCTTCCCTGACGCTGTGTATGAGGTTCACCAAAATGCAGGGTACCGAAATTGCGGGTCGTGTCATTTCCAAGGACTTCCATAATGTCGATTTCACCACACTTAGGCCACTGGCCGTAAAGGGCTTCGTTGACAGGCATCATCCAGAACGCAGGAAGGAATCCCTTTCCGGAAGGAACCTTAAGGCGGGCTTCAAAGCGGCCATATTTAAAATTGTGTTTACCCATTGTGTTGATGCGGCCGGAAGTATATTTGTTTCCATTCTTCTTGGCCTGGATTACAAGGCAGCCGTCTTTGACATATGTATTTTCGCTGGAATCGCCATAGCTCTGCAATTCTGCATTTACCCAGCCCGGCGCATGGAATTCAAAATTCCAGTCTTTCATGTTCAGTGAATTTCCATTGAAGTCATCCTGCCATACAAGATCCGCTGTCGTATATTCGCTTCCAGGAAGTTTACCCTGTGCAAAAACCATTGCGGCGGCAATAAAAACCGCTGCAGTCGAAATAATTTTTTTCATCATTCCTCCAAAAAAAGTCTATGAGCAAAATATCAATTTTGCGAATGACTTTTTAGCGTTCGCATGAGCGATCAGTTTTATTAAAAGTTACAGTAAGCAGCACAGCTTCTCAGAGACTCGTCTGAAGCCGTCGCACTCTGGCCTTCTAAGTGAAGATGTACAGCTAATGACAGTTCCGGAATGTATGCAGATGCTGAAACTAGTTCAGCATGACACACTATTGTCATTCCAGTGCTGAAATGAAATTCAGCATGACGGAACTTTTTGAACATCCCCACTTACATAATATATTCGAATTTGAAAAATGTGATATAATATTTTTCAGATATTTGTAAAAATATCCGGCATCTTCTGAAAATAATTTTTAGACTGTCTGCAATTTTCAGAACTTCACCTGCTTTACAAAAACGATTATGAATGACGAAAAAAAACTGATTCACGAACTTCTTGTTGAAAATGAAAATACGGAATTCCATCTTGCCTATGAACGGGAAATGAATTTCTATCTTGCCGTAAAGACCGGCAATCTGGACAAACTGAAATCAATAACGGTTCCCCTGGAAACCCAGCACATGGGAAAACTTTCCAATGACAGGATCCGGAATTTTAAATATCATCTGATAATCGCAATTGCACTTATCACCAGATTCTGCATTGAGGGCGGAATGTCACCGGAAAAAGCATATTCTTTAAGTGACGGCTACATACAGAAACTGGATGGTTGCAATGACATTGACAGTCTGAACACCCTGCACAAAAACTGCGTGTTCGATTTTGCCCGGAAGATGAAGGACATACATAATTTCCTCGGCATGTCAAAATATATCGTAAAGGCAAAGGAATTCATAACAAATCACATTCACGAAAAAATTACCATTGAACTTATTTCTGATTTCCTTGGATTGAACAAATCATACCTGTGCGAACTGTTTAAAAAAGAAACCGGAATGACTATTGCAAAATACATTCTGAACGAAAAAATTGAATCGTCAAAGGAACTGCTTTCAAGTGAAGATTCTGACTGCGCCACGATTGCAAAGCGCTTCTCATTTTCTTCCACAAGCCACTACATAAATTCGTTTAAAAAAATTACCGGGCTTACACCCGGTAAATACAGGACCATAAAATTCAGGAATTATCTTTACGACAGAGATTCATAAAGATGTCTCTAAAAAAACGCCGTGAATCATGCTTCCGGGACTTGCCCGTCAGATGTCATTCCCATGATTACAAAACCGTCTGGCAGAAGTTCAGTTCCGTTGAGGCCAGACTCCAGCAGGATTTCTGCACCTGATGGAATTCCCACGCAGCAGAAACCGGACCCGCAATTGAATATCAGTTCCAGCTTTTCCG
The DNA here is from genome assembly GCA_045616425.1 of Treponema sp. Classification (GTDB taxonomy): domain Bacteria; phylum Spirochaetota; class Spirochaetia; order Treponematales; family Treponemataceae; genus Treponema_D. The sequence goes on along the minus strand of JAZLGS010000011.1, from coordinate 29,997 downwards.
TACTGCATTCTTTCCGGATGCGGACGAGCCTTTGATTTTGTGCATCATCATTGCAAAGTGCATTGCATGAATCATTGCATGGAACAAATTCCACAGCTTCCGATTTCATTGCCGGATGACTTTTCCTCAACGCAATAAGTGCCTTCATGAATTCCATATCAGCGGAATATTTTCCTGATTCAATTTCCTGCCACGGCATGCAGCGGCGGCAGTCCGGATCATAGCTTCCTTCAAGGAAAATTTCAGTGCCATAGTAAATGCAGCATGAACCTGTCATTGCAAACATAAATGCAAGTTCCTGCTTTGCAAGATTTTTATTTCCGGTTTTATTGATGATCCTCATGGTGTCGTGGGAATCAAGAAGATTGAACTGCACCCTGTTCACCTGACTGAAATACATGGACATGCACCAGTTAACCTGCTTTTCGAGCCACATTGCACTACGGATTTTCTTTTCAAAGAAATCTGTAATTGCAAGACGGAGGGGATAATTCATTACTGCATCATATTCGTTACCCCGGAGCCACGGAAGGGAATTGTGCCATATTTCGCCGACAATGTAAAAATCTTTTTTCAATGCCCGCATTTTTTTCTGGAGTGCAATGCAGAAGTCGTGGGAAATTTCATTTGCCACATCAAGGCGTAATGCATCAATATCATATTCCTTAACCCAGAATGAACATACATCAAGAAGGTAAGCCTGTACTTCCGGATTGTTCGTATCAAGCTTAGGCATTCCGTCAACAAAACCAAAAGAAAAATATTTTCCCTCGTGGGCATTGTTTCCTTCAGGATTGAAATTAAAGTCATGGATCATGTACCAGCCGGCATATTTTGATTTTTCCTTATTCTTAAGGACATCCTGCCATGCAAAGAATTTTTTTCCAGTATGATTGAACACACCGTCAACCATAATACGGATTCCCCTTTCGTGGGCTGCATCAACAAACTGGCGCATTTCTTCATTATTGCCGAATTCCCGGTCAATCTTCATGTAATCCGTGGTATCGTACTTGTGCTGGCTTTCCGCCTCATTTAAAGGATTAAGGTAAATGCCTGTGATTCCAAGTTCCTTTAAGTAGTCCAGTTTTTCAATCATTCCGGCAATGTTTCCGCCGAACCTGTCTTTGTTCGTGACTTTCTGGCCAGCAGTTCCCCAGGGAAGGAGCGAAGGATCAACAGAACTGTTTTTTCCACGGGCAAAGCGTGACGGAAAAATCTGATACCAGACAGTATCTTCCGGCCATGCAGGAGGAATTGCAATGTCATTCTGATTCATCCACGGAAAGATGAAACAACCCAGCATCAGCACCGGATCCTTTAAATCTTCTTCCGTCTTGAATCCGTTTTCAAGATAGAATATTTTTTCGCCGCCGGAACAAAGTTCAAAATAATAACGGCACCGCTTGAAGGGAGGCATTACTGTAAGCGACCACCACAAACCGTTTTCAAGAATCAGCGGACGTTCCATTTTTACCCGTTCGCCCTGCCACCCTTCTCCGCCACCAAGGATTCCGTGGGAAAAAGGATCACCGTAAATAAGGAAAACTCCGTCCACATCAAAACCGGTCTTAATGCTTATCTTAAGATTGTCCCGGTCAAGAGGATAACAGAAATTGTCATAACCGTGATGTTCAACTGCACAAAAATCCATTACTGCAAGACTCCCATTTCTGAAAGGATGATTGAAGCACTGACCGTTGCTGCTGTTTCAGTACGCATGATGCGGCATCCCAGTCCAAGGCGGATGAATCCGTTTTCTTCAAGAAGGCGGCGTTCCCTGTCAGTCCATCCCCGTTCACTTCCAATGGCAGCAATTACATTTTTTGACTGGACAGGATTCTGTTTTAAATAGTCAGTCAGATTTGTTGAAGGATTGATATTGTCCAGAGTCATTTTTGCATGACGGCCTTCATCATTTTTTATTGAATCATTTACAGACTGGAGGCATTCGGAAAGCGTCCTGTGAAGGAAAAGTTCCGGCACATAAGTTCCGCCTGCCTGTACGGTTCCGTCAACAAGAAGCTGGTGAGCCGCGCCCCGTTCCACAAGGGAAGACTGCATGTAAGATTTTTCACCCAGTTCAGTTCCAGTAAGATGTACGGAAGCAACGCCAAGGCCTGCCATATCACGGAGAAGACGTTTAAGCTGGATGGGTCTCGGAAACCCGATTATCATATGGAGGGGATAAAGCGGCTTTCCGTTTCCGGTGGCTTCAAAAGAAAAATAAATCTGGCCTTCATCAGCTTCACCTTCAGCCCCTATTTTTGTGATTACGGCAGTTCCAGAAGGGCCGCCAATAATTCCGGCAGTAAAAGATTCACCTGCTTTCTTTTTCAGGATTTTCTTTATATGTACACATCGTTCATCTTTTGCCTTAAGGGGCAGATTGATTTCTTCATCAGTAAAAAGACAGATATTCATAACTTAAGAATCATAAAACGAATATGCAGATGATTTCAAGAAAATATTGACAGAATGATTTGGAATAATAAAATAAAAGTATGGGATTCCGTTTTTTCAGGAATCTCTATAAATTGCAATCAGGGAACAGAAAAATGAAAAAAGAAAATACTTGTGCAGAAACCATTGTAAAGCAGGTCTGCAAGATTAAGAAAAATGAAAAAGTGCTGATCGTTGCAAATCCTGAAACTTCAGAAATTGCAGAAGAAATATATCAGGCAGTAAACGGAACCGGGGCAAAGCCTTCGTTGATTTATCAGAATGTAAAGACATCATTTGATGCAGCAGAAGATTCAGTTCTCGGGGCAATCAAAAGTGAACCAGATGTAATGTTTTCCATTTCACATCAGAAACTTGGAAAAGATCCCCACGCAGCAGCAAAGCCGTACACAGCAGAAAACGGAACGAAATATGACCACATTTTTGATTACCTTCTTTCCGGAAAAAAAACAATGCGTGCGGTCTGGACACCGGGACTTACACGGGACATGTTTGAAAGGACTGCAAACATTGATTACGCAGAACTTGCAGGACGGTGCAGGAAACTTTCTGCAAAATTCAAGGATGCGGTCAGCGTAAAGGTAACAGCTCCGGGAGGAACAGACCTGACGGTTCCAGTAGAAGGACGCGCACCACTTTCTGATGACGGGGATTTTTCAAAACCGGGAACAGGCGGTAACATTCCTGCAGGAGAAGTTTTCATAAGTCCGGTGGTAGGAAGCGGAAACAGAAAGGATAAGAAGGTACAGCAGGAAGAAAATCCCCACACAGGATGTCAGGGAACAATCGTATACGACGGCTCAATGACATTCAGTGACGGAGATTCAATAATTGAAACGCCGGTTACAGTTAAAGTTGAAGACGGATTTGTTACATCCGTTGAAGGCGGTGCAGAAGCAAAGAGACTGCTTAAATCAATTACAGATGCAGAAACAAAAGCCCTGCAAATGGAAAAAGAAGGAAAACTTCCGGAAGGCATGGGAGAAACCTACCGCCGCAATGCAAGGAACATCGGGGAACTGGGAATCGGACTGAACCCGGCAGCAATAATCGGCGGAAACATGCTGGAAGACGAAAAGGCATTCCGCACCTGCCACTTTGCAATCGGTGCAAATTACGATGACGATGCACCGGCACTGATTCACCTTGACGGCGTTGTAAGGACTCCGACAATCGTAATAAATTACAGTGACGGCACATCATTTACGGCACTGGAAAACGGCACCTTGAAAATATAAAAGCCGTGTATCCCCCGAAGAAACCGGTCATCCCGAAACTGTATGTAATACAGATTCTGAATCTGTCCCCCTGAATTTATTTCAGGGGCAGCTGACAGAACTTATCAGACATTCCCATGCATCCCGATCCTGAAACTAGTTCAGGATGACAGTTTCGGAATCCATTTCTTGAAACAATACAGACGCTGAAAGTGTCGATATCCGGCACTAATCGTCAATACTATGGACAGATTTAACATTTAAACGAAACTGGATGATTATGTATGATTGGATAATTTGTATACTATGCAGAAAACCTTAATGATGGTGGGCTTATAGAAGTTTTTTCCGCCACCGAAAACGAAGCGAAAAATCCAACGGTTAATGGCGTAAAACTTTTTTCAGATGACGAAATAAGAGATTTTTTGTGTAACTATAAGAAAACAGGTTTTATTTGCAGTTCTTTAAATAGCGAACTTATTTCTGAATGCAAAAAGATTGGGAAGGAAAATCGCTTTATCAAGTCAATTTCCTGATCAATTCTAACTTTGAATTTCTGTAACCGCTTCTGAACAGCTAGCCAAAAAAAAATGCACCACCAAAATTAAACGTAATGTCTGACTTTTGGGATGCACTTCAAAACAAGGCAGCTTATTTTTTTATTACCACAAGATTCCGTTCGTGGTCTTCCAGGAACGGAACGACCATTTTTATTTTCTGGTAATCCTTTACGATGAATTTCACTTCTTCCATTTCGGCAAGGATTTTTTCTTCCCGGGCTTTGTAAGCTGCAAGACAGCCACCCTTCTTCAACATGTTGAACAGCAGCTTTATGATTTTTTTATCAAAAGGATGAAAAGCCCTGAACACTTCAATATCAAAACTTTCAGGCTGAACCATATCGGCGGCCTTGCATTCAATTTTTACATTGGACAGTCCCAGTTTTGCAACAGTACTGGAAAGGAAAACGCAACGTTTTTCCATGCGCTCAACCAGAGTAAAATTGTGATCCGGGAAAACCACCGCCAGAGGAATTCCAGGGCAGCCGCCGCCGGAACCAATATCTGCCATCTGAAGGGTTTCACATTTTTTTTCAACACACATTCCGCTGATGATTTTTTCAAGATGTGGAACAGCCGCAAGACTGTCAAGAATATGATTTACGGCAAGTTCATCTGCATTTGCCGCCTTCATAAGATTGTAGCCCTTGTTGAATTCGAGAACTTCTTCAATATACTGTTCCAGCTGCTCCATCTGTCTTTCCGAAAGATTCAGCTGTAATGTTTCCAATCCTTTAATTAATTTTTCCGTCATTATAAATTCCTTTTTACAAAACCATCCGCCACAATGCAGCCATCCATAACTTCCGTTGCCGGAACTGCACAGATAAAAAAACAACCTCTGGAATGACAGAGGCTGCACAAAAAGAATTATACTTGTAATATTGAGTTCAGTAAAGTACAAAAAAACGAACCCCTGAAAACCTGAATTTCCAGAGGTTCTGAAAAAATATTCATGGGCGGTTAAAGGAGGATTGAAACCGTCTTTTGAAATTCAGCCTGAATGTCGGGTTTTGAAGTTTTGTCATCCCAAAGTTGAGCCTGTCATTCCGGACTTAATCCGGAATCTGTTCCGTGCCAGTCGATGTCATCCCGGTCCTGAAACAAGTACAGGATGACAGTTCCGGAATCTATAAACAGATGCTGAAGTGAATTCAGCATGACAAAATGAACCGTATTTTGATAAGGCGATATCCGGCCATAGTGTTGCTGATTAATGACAAACCTGGACGCAAAGCCTCTTATAATGTGGAAGAAGGCTATGCAGAATTGTTCGCAACATTTTTTACGGACATAGCCTTCTCATTTATGAAATTCCAGAAACTCGAAACCGGAGCATTTACTATAAAAACATTACTGTTCCGGCCTTGTACCCGTATTTGTTTCAGCAGAAACCGGCACTACATCTGGTTCCGCAGAAAGATGAAGCTTTTCAGCAATTTCAGGATAATGCCGTATCTGGTACATGTCTGTATCCATAGCCATGACTTCCTTGATGGCATAACCTTTGAAAAGCGGCCTCTTGATTTTGAGCTTGCACCAGAAAAATGCGTACACAGCGAGAATCAGTGAAACAGCAAGAAAAATAACATAAATCACAGATTTAGTTTCCATGCTTGGATCAATATTCCAAATCATAAAAGCATTTCCAATTACACCAAAAACCGGAATCACGATTCCAAAAGGAAGCTTGAAGGTTCTTGGAGCTTTAGGGAATTTCCTGCGCAGGACGATTACATCAATGTGGGCCATGATGTAGCAGAAAATCCAGAACGTACATCCTGTCAGGATAAGGAATACAAGGGAATCACTGGAAGTAAGGCCGATTGCATTCAGGATGCCCATTACTACAGCCACCATGATAAGACCTACAAAAGGAGACCCGGCAGGAGTTTTCCGTAAGAAAGCTGCAGGAAGCAGTCCTATTTTTGCCATACCTGCACAAAGCTGGCTTACACCAAACATGGCAGTATTCAAAGTACTTATGACGGCAAGCATCGAAACTACAGACATCCATACTGTTCCGGCCTTTCCAAGCAGAATGGAACCGTAAAGAATGTGTGGCACAGTACTTTCCCCCAAAGTTTCCCAGTCAGTGTAATTCTTAAAACCGATGGTCATGAGGATCTGCATTACAAGAATAATGACAAGACTCAGCACCATTCCGATTGGAACCAGTTTCCTTGCATTTTTTACATTTGGCGAAATCGGAACAATAAATTCTACACCGATAAAAAGAAAGAAAGCCAGACCTAAAAGTGAAAAAGTATCCGAGACTTTTTCGCACAGGACAGCAGGCTGGTCAATCAATGCACCGCCATTTGCTTTAAGACAGCCAAGGACACCCATTATCAAAAGAGAACCGATGAGGCCGTAAGCAACGATATTCTGAATTTTGGCAAACATATCCACACCAAAAAGATTCAGTACAAAAAGAATGCAGATAAGTGCAATAGCCCAGACAGTCGGCGAAACAGGAAGTGCCGGCAGGACTTCGCCAAGAGTATTACCAAACATGGCAGCTTCGGAACTTCCCAGAATCATCTGGCAGCATATAAAGCCGCCCATATTCGTAATAATAGTGATGAAAGGGCCGCAGCTTGCAAGGGTAAACTGTGCAAGTCCGCCTGTAAGATTCGGCATGAGTGCATTCAATTCGCAGACAGAAAGAGCTGTCAGAATATTAAATGCACAGGCAACAGCCATTGTGATAATGAATGGCAAACCAAGGATGCTGGCACCCTGACCGATTGAAAGCAGACAGCTGGTTGCAACAATGAGTCCTACCCCAGTAGCAATTACGCTTGGTAAACCTAATTTTTTTTCTTCTGCCATAAGTTCTCCAAAATTTTCAGTGGTGTGGTTCAGACTTCCAGTTCCGTACCGATTGCAGCAGACATTTCAATTTCCACCAGCTGTGTCGGGCGGTTCAACTTTGCAATCGTAACGCCGGTACACAAAGGCATTACATCATGGAAGATTTCCGTATAGGCCTGCATTCCTGACTTGTCAAATTCAGGAGTCTGGAAAATGCGGACTTCGTAAACATCTTCTTTTTTCCCACCGGCCTGTTCTATTATCTTCACCTGTTTTTCAAGGATGTATTTCATCTGTGCATAAGAATCACCTTCACCATAAACAGAACCATCTGGCTGAACTGCCGTTGTTCCACCAACATGGATTATATCCCCGATTCTTACTGCGCGGCTGTAACCTGCCTTTAACTCAAGCGGTGCACCTGAAAAAAAATTCTTTCTCTTCATTATTTATCTCCCGAAATCAAAGCGTCCATTCCTTCTTCACCAGTGCGGACACGGACAATGTTAGTCACGTCACTTACAAAAATCTTTCCATCGCCAATGTGACCTGTGTACAATTCCTTTTTCAGGAATTCAATAAGAGCAGGCACTTCGCTTGTAGGAAGAACCATCATTACAACTTCCTTTGGAAGAAGCTGGATATCTTTTTTTGATTCCGTTTCAAATTCCTGGGTACCATGCTGTACACCGCATCCCAGAACCTGATAAACAGTCATACCTGTAATCTTAAATTTTCCCAAAGCACTCTGAAGAGCAGTAATCTTTGAAATGCCAGTTATAACTTCTACACGACTGAATTTTTCCATATTTTTTCTCCCAAAAAAAATTTTAACAAAATAAATTGCGGGGAAAGCCTTCCCCTCGTTCCAGCCCGCCAGCGGTCTTCCACTACCCCTTCTCCTAGGGGCAAGCCCCTAAGACCCCGGACAGTTAAACCATCATTGCAGGAGTTTCCCAAAGATTGAGTTTTGTTCCGATTCCTTTTTCAAGGGCATTCCGGTAAACCATAGTTCCCCAGGCAACATCTTCAACAGGCATACCTCCGACAGAATAAACCACGATTTCGCCCGGCTTCCGGTGTACAGGAATTTTTCCTGTCAAAACATCTCCAAGGTCATCAATCTGTCCGCGATTCATCTTTCCTTCTGCAATAAGGTCTTCAACATGCACGGCAGGAATCGGAACAGTCTTGTAAGCTTCAGGTGCATATTCTTCTTCCCATGCTTCATAAAGTGCAATGTTGTCTGTTACAGTGCGTGCCCTGTTGATGATAAAGTCATCGTCAAAACGGAGAGCTGCTGTGGAACTGATTATTGCGCCCGGCTTAATCCACTCTTCCTTGATGTATGGATAAATGCTTGTGTCTCCAGTTGTAGGAGTTGATGTACTTACGGAAATAATATCCGCGTCCTTACATGCTTCTTCGATTGAATCAACCGCATAAATTTCCTTTACAGAAGGGTAATCTTTTTTTGCAGCCTCAATGAATTTATCAAGACTTGCCTTACCGCGTCCCTTTACCTTGATTACTTCAATACCCGGGCGCACTGCCATAGCTGCTGCAAGCGCAGTCTTACTCATAACCCCAGGTCCGATGACACCGATTACCTTTGCATCTTCCGGAGCAAAATATTTGTAACCGACACCTGGAACTGCACCAGTCCTGTATGCAGAAAGGATATTTGCACTCATGTAAGCAACCGGTGCACCTGTATCCTTATCATTTAATGTTAGCATCAGGATTGAACGGGGAAGTCCCTTTTCTTTGTTGGCGCAGTTTGAACCGTACCACTTCATACCGGCCATGTCGAACTTTCCGCCAAGGTAAGCAGGCATTGCCATAAAGCGGCGGTCTGGTCCGTCTACAGGCATTTCAGGAAATGGTGATTCAGCAGGGAAACTAACCATTGTTCCGTGAGAGTTGCCGTTTGCTCCACCCATCCTGAAATTGCCGGCCTTCATCAGCTTGAACATTTCTTCCATTGCTTCAATACAACCCTTCATATCCTTTACGCCGGCTTTTATCATGTCTTCTTCGTTAAGATATAAAAAATCAATTTTTGGATATGCCATATAATAACCTCCAGTATGTAAAAAAAAGACGCTGAATCTCCTGTAGATTTCAACGTCTTTGTTTACATATAATGTAATTATTAAATGACTTAAAAAATTGTATTTTTCGGAACAATCTTTATTGCAGAAGATAGCATCAAGATTTGTCTTCAATTTCTCCTTCACTCAATCCGTACAGCTCATAAACATTCCAGTCTGTTTGTTTTTCTCCTGTAGCCACATTCCGTCATGCTGAACTTGCTTCTTCCAGTCATGCTGAACTTGCTTCAGCAGCTCTAAGTCCGGATTCCGAAACCAGTCCGGAATGGCTGAGATTTTTGAACGTCCAAACAAGAAGTCAGAAGAAACAAGAAAGCAGGAAGAAGAAAAAGACGGGCTTCTTAAAACAATCGGGGAACAGAAAGATTTTGACCTGCGATTTTCAAGTTCCGTTAAGTCTTTCCGTCAGTTTTAAAAGGACTTATAAATTAGTTATGATGTCCCTGTAATGGTGGCTTTCCACCTGATCGGAATATTCCCGGGGTGTACTGCCGGAAAAATCTTTGAACTCATGGATGAAATGAGCCTGATCATAAAAATTATATTCGGACGCAATGCTTGTAAGATTTTCCATATTGCCTTTGTTCATATCCGCAAGCAGGAACTGGAACTTTACGGAATTGCAAAGCTGCTTTGCACTCATTCCCAGTTCATTGTCAAAAATCTTGTTGATGTAACGCGATGAATATCCTGAAAGATTTTCCAGTTCACTTACTTTTATGATTCCCTTTCTTTCTATAATCAAGTCAGAAATCTGTTTAAAAAGATTCGCCTTTGGATTGTATTTTCCGGCTTCCTGAAACTTTGAATACTCCTCAAGGAAAACTTTCATCCGGGAATCAAAATCTTTCTGCTGTCCGATCCTTCTGCAGAATTCTCTGGTTGACGGAAGTTCATCAAGAATTACAATGTTTCCCGCAATTTCTTTTGGGGAATATTCTTTTACGAATTTCGTAACGCTGGGCTGCAGACGGATTCCAAAATATTCAGCATCCTTCTTTACAGAAAAGGTTCTTGGCTCAGTGGTGCATCCAACAAGGTGAGTCCTGACGCCGTCATTCTTATATTCAAAAATAAGATTGCTGCATCCGTCAACCAGAAGCGGTAAAGTAATGTCCTGTCCTGATTTATTTGAAAAACTAAAGAAATGGGAAATTCCATTTTCAACAAGGATATGCTGGGTAAAATCATCTGAGGCCATTACAAAATACGGCTGGATTGAAATTAATTTTTCACTTTTCATTTTCATGTAAACCTCGCATCAACCGATTAAATCATTCTGGAATCTTGAAAGATGTTCGTAAGGAAGAATCAGGCGGCCACGGTAAAAACCGCATCCGTCATTTATAAGGCTGTTGCTGGCGGCTGCAAACATATTTACATCAACTTTGGAAAGATCAAGTTTCTGGAGCAGGATTCCCCTTTCATATGCTTCATCAAAATAAATGCATTTGCCAAAAGGAATTTCTTCTTTTCTGGCACGTTCCATTTCCTGGACTTTTTCGTAACCAAAATGATTTGCAGGTCCGATTTCTGCATAGTCATCCATTTCTTTTGTCCTCAGCTGGACTTCTATGAAACTTCTGGCATTGTTGTCATAAAGCGTTATGTGCAGTGACCTGTAGCCACGGGAACTTTGATTTACAATATAGTCTTTGTAATAAGGTGCCACCTCTTCATTTAAAAGCGGACTGTGGGACTTACCTTCCTGCGAAAGGACTTCGGCAGTAAAACCTCTTGCTTCAAGAAAATCCGGAAGTATGTTTGCAATTTCATAGAGATATTTCAATTCAATTTCTTCCCGGTTGTCGGTTTCCTTAAGGTGGCACCGCGGCATTGAAATTACAATCCGGTATGCAATCAGATCCCGGAAACGCAGGAGCTTGTTTTTTATTTTTGCAAGCGGAGGAAAAGTTTTATGTTCAGCATAATAATCGTAAATATACTGCACGATTTTTCCGTTGAATTTTTCTTCTGCCCGGATTAATGACTTTATCCTTCCTTTAAAAGTAAATGCAAGGAAAGGATATTTTTCTGCCATATATTTGTAAAATTCCCGCAGCTGCTGTGACTGGGCAGTAAGAAAGTCATTATGTTCAAGAAGTTCTTCCAGCTGGATCAGGAAATTGCAGTGAATCATGTCAATTGGATTATTATTTTCCAATGCTGATTTCTTTAAATCTGCAGAATAAAGTCTGAGGATTTTTAATACTGTGTCGCCGTCGTACAAATAATCATTTAATGAAATCATAATAAAAAAAATACCATGTCCATAAAAAAAAGACGCAAAGAACATGGGAATATCAGTCCCGACACGTCTTTGCGTCTTACCTCATCATTATGCTTTAACTTTATGTTTTTGTCAAATGGCGCGGCATATATGCCAGTGGCTGCCGGACACAGCCGGTTATTTCATGATTATTTTGACGGCTTGAACCTGTCATAGCGCAACGGACTTATATCAGCAGGACAAGAACCTGTACAGATAAGTTCTGCAATGTTGTATGCAGCAGCGGGACCAATACCAAATCCGTGTCCTGTAAAGCCGCATTCAATATAAAGTCCCGGTACTTCATCGCACTTTGAAACAGTTGCAACTGCATCAACGGAAAAGTCTCCGTAACCGCCCCAGGCACGTACTATTTTTGCATTTTCAAGCATAGGAAAATATCCCAGAATTCCGCGGCTTGTTGCACTTACCATGCTGGAACCGACCAGCGGATATGAATCATCAATTCTTGAAGGGCATTCATCAAAACCATCTGTTCCACCCATTACAAATGAACCGTGCTTTGTCTGATGTCCGTAAAAATCTGCCATTGCAGTTCCCAGCATCTGCTTGAACATCTGTGGTTCAGCTTCTGTAACAAGACAGGTAAGGACATGCTTTTTCATGGGAATACTGATTCCTACAGTTTCAAGGATTGCATTGGATTCGTAACCGGCTGCCACAACTACTGTTTCTGCTTCAAAAACCAGCTCCGGAGTTTCTACGCCGCATACCTTTCCAGCTTTTGTAAGGATTTTTGTAACCGGAACACCTGTAATAAAACTGGCACCAAGGGCACGTGCGCACTTGTAATATCCCAATGTTGTTGTAAGCGGATTTGCATGTCCGTCAGTAGGACACCAGGAAGCGCATGTAACTTCATCGCTCAAATAAGGATTGATTTTCTTTACTTCTGCTGCATCAATCATTTTTACTTCAACGCCACATGCATTTGCGCCGTCAGCAAGTTTCTGGAGGATTGCCTTGTGCTGGTCATTCTTGCCAAGACGGAGGTTTCCTTCCTGCGTATATTCTGTATCAACACCAAGTTCTTCACTTAAACCGGGCCAGATATTCTGAACACCCCATTTCATTAACGGAAGTTCCTTTGGGTTACGTCCACTCTGGCGCACACCACCACCGTTGCGGCTTGATCCGCCGTTACCAATAAAGTCTGTAGCTTCAAGAACGATTACGCTTTTTCCTTTCTTTGCAAGGTAATAGGCTGTTGCATTTCCAACAATTCCTGCACCAATAACGATTACATCTGCCTTTGTCATCATATTACAACACCTCCGAAGCAAGAGTCTTCATTTCTGTAGGTCTGATTGGTCCGCGGCTTGTTGCCGGTGCAATTACGGCCGGACTTGCTTTCTGTTCTGCCGCAACAATTCCCTTTACCAGCTTTGAACATGTCTGCCCCTGGCACAATCCCATTCCAGCCCTTAAATAGCGGCGGATTTCCTGCATTGTAAACATTCCGTCATGTACGGCACGGCGGATTTCGCCTTTTGTTATTTCTTCGCAGCGGCAGATTACCATGTCATCATCTGGCATTGGAACAAACTCACCAATATCTTTACTTCTGTCATTAATCATAATCTTTCTACTCCTTCTTGGAGGAGGACACCCCCTCTACTTCGGAAGCGGGGGTTTTCTTCCTCCAAACCTCTGTCTTTCCCCAGCACCGCTTAGGGTTGCACCCTAAGAACCGGCGGAGTTTCTTGCTTCAGCTCGAAACTTTTCTTTTTGGTTTTCTTACTTCGGCTCGAAACTTTTCTTTTCTACTTTTTCCAGAATCTTGCTTTGTAGCCGTATTCGTTTGGAACTTTCATTGTTAAAAGATGTGTGTGGTCAAATGCGCCGGCACTTCTTACGCTGACGATTTCAGCTTCGCATATTTCTTCTCCGCTGCGGCTCAATGCCTTTCCTTTTGTTCCTGCTTCTGGAAGTGGAAGGAATTCGTATGGAAGTGTTATGCTTGTGTAGCCTGGTTCAAAGTCTTCGTGTACAAGGAAGATTGCCTGGCCTGAACATGATGCCACGCACATTCCGCAACCTGTGCAGCCGCAGTTTTCTGGGGCTACTACCGGAAGGGCTGTAATGCAGGCTCCTATTTTTATACAGTTCTTTTTACATGCATCCTGACATGGGTTGCATGGAATGTTTTGTGTACATTCGATTACCGGATGTATGCCTTTCTGACGTGTTACGCCAGGGTATCTTTCGATTTCGTCTTCCGCTACAAATCCTTTTGTCAAAAGATTCATTGATGTCGGAATTCCTTCGTCTGTTTTTTCTACCAGCTTTCCTCTGTTTACCGGTGCAAACATTCCCTGACGGAGTGAATCAAGATCTTTTTCATATTTTGATTCTGTTTCCGCCATCACTGATTCTTCCGTAAATCCAAGTTTGTATGCTGCACGGAGGCCTGCCATTCTTCCTTTTATCATGGCGGAACTTGCTTCTTCAATTCCGCTTACATCGCCTGCTGCAAAAAGACACGGTATTGAAGTTTCGCCGTATTCATCTACGACCGGAACCTGACCGCCACGTTTCGGATTGTCTTCCATTTTGCAACATGCCATTTTCAAAAGCTGGCTCATCGGACTGAGACCTACTGCAACACAGATTGTATCAACATCAAAATGCATTTCCGTTCCCGGGATAATCTTAAAATGTTCATCAACCTTACCGATTGTTACACCTTCAACTTTTTCTTCACCTTCAACTTTTTTGATTGTGTAACCCAGATAAAATGGAACGCCGGTCCTTGCAACTTTTGCTGCGTGGACACCGTAACCACCGATTCTTGGAGCGGCATCAACCAGAGCAACAACTTCGCATCCTGCCTGCAAAAGCTGGAAACTTACAACAAGACCTACGTTACCGCTACCCAGCATCAGGATTTTTTTACCAGGCTTTACACCATGGAGATTCATCATTGTCTGAGCTGCACCTGCACCAATTACTCCCGGTAGTGTCCATCCCTCAAAAGGAACCATATTTTCTGCAGCTCCTGTCGCAATGATTACACTGTCCCCTTTGTAATGATGGATTGCCCCGTCATGATTTACAGTAACTTCCTTATTTTCAAAAATACCCGTAACTGTTGCATTCAATTTTACCTGAACTCCGGCATCTCCTGCTTCCTTAAGAAGTTCGGTCCCGATATTAAATCCACGGATTTTTGCCTTGTGTTCCTTTGATCCAAAAAACTTGTGAATCTGTTTAAAAAGCTGTCCACCCGGTTTGTGGTTTTCATCAAAAACCATTACAGACATTCCACGCTTTGCAGCCTCTATTGCTGCACTCAAACCAGCCGGCCCTGCACCGACAACTATCAAATTATATCTTTCCATATCTGATTGCCTCTCAAAAATTATTAAGGGGGAAAGCCTTCCCCTCGTTCCAGCCCGCCCTGCGGTCTTACACTACCCCTTCAAGCGGGCTCAAGCGCCGCCCGCAACGCCTGCTTTTTACCAGTTCTTTTCGGCACTGCAACCGTACTGGGTCTGCACTTTCATTCCGGCTTTTAATGGTGTAATGCATGTCCTTGTGTTGGGCACTCCGTCAACTACCATAACGCAGTCAGTACAGCGTCCGATTGCACAGAATATTCCCCGGGGACGGTGAAGCTTTGCAGTTTCCCGGTGCTTAAGAATTCCGGCAGCCCTTAATGCAGCGGCAATCGGTTCTCCTTCATATCCCTGCATTTCCTTTCCGTCCATAAGAAAAGTTACAAGAGCACCTTTTTCTGGCACTCCTAAGATTGGATGTTCACTTATTCTTTCAGATTCCATTTTCAATGTTCTCCTGTTTTTTTCCGTTTGACATACAACACTATATTGACAAAACAGGGGATATACTTGTAAAAATTGGAACTTAAAAAAAGTTCCAATTTTTTCTATTCATCACGGCTAAAAATTGTTCCGCACTGCTCTCAATTTTTTTGGCTATATCCGTAAAAAGTATTGATAAAAATTTGCATTTTAAAAAAAAAGCGGGTCCCAGCGACGGTAAAAAAGCCAAGGTATAGAGGTTTCCCCTTTGCTTTTTTCCCTGCGTCCCACTTTTTTTCACAATTATGCAGTTAATTTTACCATATAGTTCTACATAGCCTTATAAAATGATGACTACACCGACAGGAAAAGAACCAGATCCTGTATTGGAAAAGGGAGCCTTGACTCCCCCGGTTCCCCTCTGAAACTGCTCCCTGTAATTTACGGTTTACAGGTGTTTATAATCATTGACCTGATTCCATGGAACTGTAAATCCTGCACCATGGGAGCAGAACACGCTTGATGCCGGATTTTCAAGATCGGCATCCGGATTATAATTTCTTCCGGCAATGACTTCCTTTTCATTGTGGCATAAATCATAGCCATCCATGGAAAGGCTCAAAGTCCCCTGCCCTTTTGTAAATGCCCTTACTTCATTCATGTAATTCTTCATTGTAGAAACAGGGCAACGGCCTGAAAGGCTTGCAAAACCTGAACGGCTGTCTTCAAGGACGCAGATTCCATGCATTTTTTCCATGTCACTCATTACACGGCCGGTACAGTTTTCCGGCACAGTAATTTCATAATGATAGAACGGCTCAAGCAATATGGATTTTGCATACATAAGTCCATGCCGAACTGCCCTGTATGTAGACTGCCTGAAATCACCGCCTTCCGTATGCTTAAGATGCGCACGGCCTGCTGTCACCCGGATTTCCATATCTGTAAGGGGACTTCCGGTAAGGATTCCCACATGTTGTTTCTCTTTTAAATGTGTAAGGATGAGCCGCTGCCAGTTTGTATCAAGCACATCAACACTGAGCTCAGAAACAAAGCGCATACCGCTTCCTCTTGCAAGCGGCGAAAGCTGGAGATGGACTTCGGCATAATGACGGAGCGGCTCATAATGCCCCACCCCTGTCACTGGTTCAAGGATTGTTTCGCGGTAAGCAATCCTACCGTTTCCAAATTCAACCTGAATCCTGTAGCGCTCAGAAAGAAGCTGCCTTATTACTTCCGTCTGCACTTCCCCCATGAGCATGACCTGTATTCCGCTTTCATCTTCCGGATAAGTGACATTGATTTCCGGAAGCTCCTCTTCCAGTTCACGAAGGATATGCAGCATTTTCGGAATGTCCACGCCCTCCGGTATGATTACAGAATAAATGAGTGCCGGTTCAATCCTGGTATTTCCGTTTTCTTCTTCTGCACCATAGACTTTTCCGGCATACGATTCTTTAAGGCCGGTAACGGTGCACACTTCACCCGCACGGATTTCCTTTGCCTGTCCGTATTTTCCGCCGGAATAAATCCTTATTTCATTGACTTTCTCATCATCAAGGGAATCCTTTACTTTCAGGACTCCGCCCGTAATTTTAAGGTGGGTCAGGCGGTTTCCCTGACGGTCTTTTGAAATCTTGTAAACCCGGCATCCAAATTCACCGGAATATTCAGGGACAGGAAAGTATTCCTGAAGCACATGCATCAAGTCATCCACACCTTCCAGCTTTAATGCAGAACCGAATACACAGGGAAATATTTTCCTGCCTGAAATAAGCATGGAAATTTCAGAAACGGTAATCTGTCCGCCCTCCAGATATTTTTCCATCAGGTCATCATCATTACCGGTAACCGCCTCAAAGAAACTTTCAGAATTCAGGTTTCCAGAATCAAAATCCACTATGGCACTGGAAAAAGTTTCCTGCAGCTTTGAAAGTATTACATTTTTATCTGTGGCCGGCATATCCATCTTATTAACGAAAATCACTACAGGAATACCGTAATTACGGAGCAGCGTCCACAAGGTCTTTGTGTGGGACTGTATTCCGTCAGAAGCATTTACAAGAAGGATTGCTGCATCAAGGACAGACAGTGTCCTTTCCATTTCTGCGCTGAAATCCACATGCCCCGGTGTATCAATAAGGGTGATTCTTTCATTCAATACTGCCTGCTTTGAAAAAACCGTAATTCCCCGTTCACGTTCAATGGAATTATTGTCCAGAAAGGCATTCTTTGAATCAACCCGCCCCAAAGTACGGATTGCACTGCTTTCATAAAGCAGGGCTTCTGATAATGTCGTCTTTCCGGCATCTACATGTGCCAGGATTCCCGTAATCAATCTTGCCATCGTTATTTCTTTAAAAGCTCCAGTGTAGCCGCATCTTCCTTTCCTTCATAGAATTTTTCAATTACTTTCCGGAATACCGGGATGCCTGGTGATGTTTCTGCAAAAAGCGTCATGCACGAGCGGAGCTTTAAATTATCCGGATAGCCGAAAATTTCAATCGCATCATTGGAAGGAAGTGCCAGCAATGCGTCACTTATTTCTACAAGCCGGCTGCACAAAAGGCTGTCAGCAATGTACGCCTCCGCTTCACCGGCACCACTGATTCCATAATATTTTGATGTAGAACTGTATCCAAGTTCTTTCAGTTGTGGAAAAACATACCACATCCAGTGGGTTTCCTTATGGCCGCTGCGGATTTCCTCCAGAGCCGTTTCGTAGCTGTCAGCCTGTGCTTTCTTAAATCTTCCGAGATTATACTCCATTATTATTTTCCTTCTCCGGTTTTGCCATTTCCATTACAGATACCGGGCAAGCCACTTCCGTTTTTCCTCTGAACATCCGATCACCGGCACCAGATCCTTTACCTTCATAAGTTCAATGGAAAAATCATAGCCCTTTTTCTTGAATGCATTCAGGATATTGAACATGCAGTCATAAAAGGATTGGAATCCCCGTTCTTCTTCATTCCTGACCAGTTCATATTGTGCCTGCAGTTCCTTCTCCGGTACAGGTTCATTGATTGACCAGATGCAGTTGACCAGCCGGATTTTCTTTCCGCTGATTTCTTTTTTACGCAGATAATTGTAAATTCCCAGGGAATGCTTGAACATCTGGCAGGCATCATAACGCTTTATTCCTGAAGTCCGTAACTTTTCAACGGTCTCCTTAAATGAATAGACTGAATCAGGATAGAAATACCTTTCTTCATTTTCGTAACTGCGTGAAAGTTCCCGGAAAAAACTCGTCTTATGGTAAAAAGGTTCAAAAAGCTTCATGACAAAGAAAATGATCTCGTCATCAGATTCAAGCATCACGTCAATATTTACCGGGACATTACTGTCTTTCAATGTATCCAGATGCATCTCATATGTAACCTTGAATTCCCTGGTTCCTGAACCGGAATCCAGCAGGACCGGCCCGTTCCCAAAAAGATTGTAAGTCATGGCAGATGAACTGCGCAGGGAATTCATTTTTCCACTTGAAATTTCGTGACCTTTGCTACCCATGAATGCAGCTTTAGTTGCATCGTTCATCGGTTCAAACAGATTCATTTCCAGCTCAGGCACACTGTATTTGTTCTTTATCACGTTATAATCTGAAACCTGGGTATATTTCTGAAGCAGTAAATCGTGTATTTTTTTTTGAAGTCCGTTCATCCGGCATTCTCCTTACTTTTTTGATATGCTTTCCATTATATCACATATTCTAATATAAGGAAATTTTTTAAAATCGACCGCAAAATTTTCCATTTTAATGTAGTTTGGACTCATGCCACCTGCATTTCATCAGTCAACATTACATCGGAAGCAAGTTTATGCCATTTGGACACACATACCCTATATTTCCTGCACAGTTCCTTTATCAGCATCTTTTCAGCCTCATCCTTAAATTCAATACCGTCAAAATCCTGATTTTCAGCAGCCGTCAGGATTCCTGCCGTATCTTCTTCCGTACTTTCCACAGCTGAACCGGGGGTAAGGCCAAAGCGGGCAAGCAGTTCAGGTGAAATGAATGCAGAAAATGCAGTGTTATACTCACCGGCCGGAGACTTTTCTTCATGTCGTTCTTTGTAGAGGTAGTCAAAATCAGGGGACAGTGATTCCGTACAGAATATCTTATGAAGGAGCCTTGCCGTATTATATGCATCACAGTCAGCAGCATGGGCCTGCCCTTCAAAACCGATATTCATGAAATGCATGGCAGCCCCTAGGGAAACAGGGACCCCGGCTCCTATAAGTCCGTCAAAAATATCCTGCAGGTCAACGAAAGTCTTTAATGTTTCAAGAAGATCCGTCCTGTGGCGGGCCTTCATGTTTATCTCATTCCAGAGCTGGTTGTAATCCGTGCGGCTCCAGCAGAAAGTGGTTACATCATCATCACCAAGCCAGCAGCAGTATTGATCGAATACGGTTATGAGGTCACCGGCAGTGGAAATGTTTTCCTCTGTAATTCCTGTCAGCCGGTTGATTGAAGGAGTAATGGAGCTGTATCTTGGTTTTACATAGGAAGAAAACCTGCTGATGAGGTTGTAGCTTTCATCAAGCATTACAGCCCCTATCTGGATTACTTCATTACGCAGGCCTGACACAAGGTTTTTCTGTGCAGCAGTAAGTTCACTCATTTCAACATCAAGGCATACATATCTTTTCATAAAATCCTCCTGTAATGAGTCCATCATAATGCACAGGGTGTATCAATTAATGCTACTGCAAGAAAAAACTGCCGCACCGACCCTACACAAAAATACGGTTTTGCAATATTCTGTAGGAAAAGGAAATATTGCAATGGACACTTCTAAAATATACGGACTCAACATCAAAAAACTGAGCTTCACACTGATAATCCTTGAAGCAACATTCTTTACAGCTTCACTTTTTACTGCCGTCACCACAGCCAGCAGGTACAAGCAGATTGAACAGGTAACAAATGGTTACATAAACACCCAGGAAGAAATAAACCTCCTCAAGACGGCTTCTGACTTCCTGACTTCAAAGGCAAGGCAATATGTAATGACTGAAGATCCGGATTATGCAATCGTTTATTTTGAAGAAGTGAATTACACAAAACGAAGGGAATCCTGCGTTGCAAACATAAAGAAGGCCGTTTCTTCCGTAGGTATGGAAACGGCAACAAACATTGAAAAGGCACTTTCAAAATCCAACACCTTGATGCATGACGAAGTTTATGCCATGAGCCTGATTGCCAGCATGAACATGACCAGAAACCTTCCGGTAGAAATATCATCTTATGACCTGCCTGAAAAAGACCGTACCCTTTCCAATGCGGAAAAAAAGGAAAAGGCCTACAACATGATTTTCGGAAAGAATTATACATCATCAAAAACTTCCATAGATTACAGCGTATCAAAAGCTTCAGAAGACCTGCTGGGCATCCTCTATGTCCATAAGGCAAAATGTACTGCGGAATATGACCTTTCCTACCTTTTCCTGAGGATTTTCATCTTCATGTCGGCACTGACTTTTGCACTGATATCCTTTTCAATGATTTTCTTCGTACTCCATCCGCTGAGGCTTTCCATTGACGCTATAAAAAAGGAAGAACTCATTCCTCCTACCAGCACATACGAAATAAATTACCTTGCAAGCACATATAATGAAGTATACGAAAACAATGCCCGGACAAGGCTCCACCTTAAAAAAAAGGCTGAACATGATGCCCTTACAGGACTTTTGAACAGAGGTGCTTTTGAAAACCTGAAGACTTTCTACAGCAATGCAACTGAACCCATTGCCTTCATGTTCATTGATGTTGACAATTTTAAGACTGTAAACGACACTTACGGGCACGAAACCGGCGACAAGGCACTCAGACGCATAGCAGGCCTCCTTAACGAATGTTTCCGCATCAACGACTTTCCTGCAAGATACGGCGGAGATGAATTTGCAGTCATAATGACGGAAATCACACCGGCAAACAAAGGTGTCCTTGAAAGGAAACTGACATACATAAATGAAAGCCTGCAGAATGAACTGCAGGACGGTCTACCGAAACTTTCCGTAAGCATCGGAATTGCATTCTCTGATCACGGTTTTACAGATTACCTTATGGAACAGGCTGACAAGGCACTTTATACTACAAAGGAAAACGGACGCTGCGGATATACTTTTGCAGGCTGACAGAGGAAGCCGGTCCATATGTAACAGTACTGTTATCCAAGAAAAACATGTAACAGTCTTGTTATGTATCTTTGGAAAAAATGCGACAGGGTCCGGCATTGCAAGTTGTTGCACCGGAGTGGCTTAACATGATTTACATGCTGAATCTTCATCCAAAGTAATGCAGATTTTCCAGCAGCACCTTTTACGCATAAGGCCATAATTTTCAGGGTAGTTTTTATCATAGCGGATATGTAACAGTTCTGTTATCTATAAAGGGAATGTAACACATCTGTTATCTATTTATGTAACAGTCTTGTTATATTTGTCCACAGAAGGCTGTGGATTACCGTTAAAGGATGTAACAGTCTTGTTATCAGAAGGAAAAAAAGAAAATAAGTTATATAATAGAAGAAAACAAATCATTGAAACACCTGAGTAACAGAGTTGTTATCCACATGTCACACTTCTGTTATTTCTTCTATTATATCTAATAATATACTAATAATAAATTCAGCTAATAATAAAGCCTGTGGAAAAGTGGATGTCATTGAATATGGATAACAGGATTGTTACATATTTTTAGATAACAATTCTGTTACATGTTCCTTTAATCAATGTTTGCCGAAATAAGGGCGTACCTGACATCCTCTTTAAGAACCGGTGTCGGACTTTTAAAAAGTGTCAGTCCTGTCCCAGCTTTGTCAATTTCAACCCTGAGTTCGGGATAATATTTTTCCTTGATTTCCCTTACCTGCTCTATTATTCTTGCATAATTGACATTTGCCGTTTTTGGTGACGAATCTTCACTTACAGGCATGAACTGCTCAACCAGCTTGTCTCTCGGAACAAATACAGGCTTGTTTTCTTCAAGTCCGTTATTGCGGTAAACCAGCCAGGCATAAATGTCTTTTCCGGCAGGACTTGTAATATCCTTATATACGGAATAATTAATCGGAACTGCGTGTTCCTGACAGAAAGCTGCAAAATTTGCTGACAATATGATTTTAAATTTCCCGATCCGCGGGCTTTTCGTCGTATTGTCGATTATTTCCTGAAACTGCACTCCTTCCGTAAAAAGGATGGTTCCTGTGGATGTCGTCCTTACAGTGACATCACCTTTCGGAATTTTTTCACCGGGTTCATATAAATCCTTGAAAATGATTCCCTGACTTTGTTCTTCAATCCGTTTTTCAAAAGAGAATGTAGCCCGTTTGAAACACTCAAGCTGTTCCTGTATGTCCTTTCCCCTCTGACGTGGAAGCTGCATCTCCTTCAGGAGCTGTGCCATTGAATCAAATTCAATTATTACTGGAATTCCCTTTTCCTTTGAAAGCACCGCATGTGTCGTAAAGACACTGAGGATGAGCCGTCCGTATTTGCCATATGGAACGTTTGTCGGAGAGTTCAGGATGAGGGAAATCCCGTTGCTGGCTTTCCTTATGAATTCCTGCCGGTTGAGGTTCTTGAAAGGAAGGGATGCCGTGGTAAAGAAACTGGGAATATAACTTAAAGTCATTGCCCGTTCCTGTCTTCCGGAATCCAGATTTTCAAAAAGTTCGTTTGCAGAATTGTCTACGGGAATAAGCGAATTGGCATCCCGCTGTATTTTTCTTCCCATATTACTGTTCTACCCTGGTTATTCCGCCTTTTGAAATTACTATCCTTCCGGCTGCGACTTCCTTGGAAAGATATTCAAAGGATGATTCTATGTATTGCGTTACGCTTACCCCGCAGCTGGAACAGAAAGCCTTTATTTCGTTACGGCGGCCCTTTGAGAGGCGCACGTTCATTACGTCTGCATATTTTTCCTTTTTTTCCGGTTCCGGGGTAGGAACGGCCGCTGCCTGTGGGACAGCAGCTTTTACTGCCGTGACTGTAGTTTCCGTTACGCTTTCTTCAACCTGCAATGAAGCCGGCTGCCGGGAAGCGGAATCCTGGACAGTTCCTTTTGTCAGATTGTTCTTCATCTGGTCAAGGAAATCCTGGGGAATGTCATTCTTTTTTGCTATCGGCATCTTTTACTCCTGTACCAGTTCTGCAAGCTTCTTTAATGAATCAAGGGTTTCCTTTTTTCCGCCTTTCTGCTGGATGGTAAGCCGTGCAACTGATGCATATTTAAAATCCTGGTCCACAGGGACATATACCACATTGAAGTCTCCGGCACTAAGGCCTTCGGAAATGATGTCCGTCAGCTTTATTGAACGGTTGATTTCATTAAGTACGATTGTTTCAAATTTCGGATTCTGGACATGGCGCCGTTTTTTAAAGCTTGCAAGGTTGTCCTTGAAAATCTGGAGTCCGTCCTGGGAATATGCATCGGCTTTTATTACGACCACAACTTCGTCAGATGCCTGCATGATGTTTTCTTCGAATCCGTCGAAGGCCGGGGAAGTATCAAAGATGCAGTAATCAAAGCCCAGCTTTTCTGCTTCGCCGCAAAGTTCAACGAAAATAAACGGCTCCTTGGGTGCTTCTGCTGAACGGTATGTCTTTAACGACCTGCTTCCCTTGCGGTCAATGGAATTTGTCGGAATAATGAAAAGGTTTTCAACATCGGTTTTTGTAACCACTTCATCAATGGTAATGTCGCCGTAAAGAGCTTCGGCAAGGTCATGGTCAAAAGATTCGAGCAGGGTTCCTGTGGAATTGCCCTGCGGATCAGCATCTATCAAAAGGACTTTTTTTCCCTGTCCTGCAAGCTCTGCGGCAAGTGAAAGGCTGATGGTAGTCTTGCCTACCCCGCCCTTCTGGATGGCAATTGCTATTTTCTTCATTTTTATACCTCACGGAATTTATTCTCTTTTTATATCTAATCATATTTTTTAGAAAAAAGCAAATAAAAAAACTAAGCAAGTTTAGCATATCAATAAAAAAGATTGGAATGTTTAGAAAAACGATTAGAAAATAGTTAAATAAAATGTTTATAAAAAAGTTAATAAATCTAAATAAAAAGATTAGAATGTTTAGAAAAAATCTAATCAAAAAAATGACCTCTGAGGATTGCCGTAGAGAGGCCGGAAACAGCAGGGTAGA
Organism: Treponema sp.; assembly: GCA_045616425.1. Lineage (GTDB taxonomy): Bacteria > Spirochaetota > Spirochaetia > Treponematales > Treponemataceae > Treponema_D. The sequence continues at coordinate 5,616 of JAZLGS010000011.1, read as the reverse complement.
CATATTTCACGGAAAATGAAAAAGAACCCCGCTACGGCCTTTCTGACGCATCCCACATTTTTTGACCTGTCAATGCAGAATAGTGGAAAATACGGCAGATAGGGAACGACGGCAGAGCCGGAAAATTGCGAAAGCAATTTTAGTGAGTCTCCGAGGAGCTATGCTTCGAAGGCGGTAAGAACGACTTGTTGCATTGGCAGATTTTTTTTCCAGCACTTTTATTTTGCATCAGGAACTGGTACTGACTTTTTTTTGTTCCGTCCTGCTTTTCATGATTGAAGAAATATGGTAGCTTATCTTCCACTTTAAATTCATGGAGACTGGACGTGGGGCAAGACCGGCCTCATGTCCAGTCTCCATGAATGTTTTACAGGAGATGTTATATGAGTTCAGTTACAAGCAGGATGATTGAAGACGAACTTATCCGTCTTGGAATCAGCAGAGGGGATGTCCTTGAAGTCCATTCTTCATTAAAGAGTTTCGGTCATGTTGAGGGTGGTGCACTGGCAGTGATAAGTGCACTTGAAAATGTCGTGGGGCAGGAAGGAACGGTTTTCATGCCGGCACTGGCACTTTCTCCGGAGCTTCCGCTGACGGATGAAGACAAGGCACTGGGACTTACTGTAAAAATCAGGAAGCTGCCGGAAAACGAAGTGCATACGGCCATGGGGCTGATTGCAGATACGTTCCGCGGAATGTCTGACACAAAGACAGGTCCCGGGGTTTTCCGTACGACAGGATGGGGTAAGCACGCGGAAGAAGCAGTTACAGGCGGATTGAGTTACGCAATAAACAACGGCGGTAAGGCAGTCCTTTTCGGCGTTGACATTTACAAGCTGACTGCAATGCATTATATGGAAGGAAACACACCGGAAGGAATAACAAAGGTGTTTGAACCTTCAGAAACAGTAAAGAAAATGTACCCCGAAGAACAGTGGCTTATTGAAACCGGACATCCGCCTGTAAAGGCCTGGTACACAATCCAGAAAATTGCATATGACAGGGGGCTGATAAAGGAAGGAAAGGCCGGCAGCTGCAAGATCATGACGTTCAATATCAAGGATGTAGTTTCAATCTATGCAGATGAACTTGTCCGGGATCCTTACGGCTTGTGGGGAATGGAAAAACCGGAGTAAAAAAAGCCGGCTGGAAAACAGTGGGTGCTTCCCCTTTTTTTTGCAGCAGGCGTTGCGGGCGGCGTCTGAGCCCGCTGGGTGGGGTGTGGTGAAGACGTTCCGGCTGAACCCAGGGGAGGGGCGCCTCCCTTCCTGAATTTTAAATTTTCTGCTCAAGGTAATCCAGCATTTCTCTGGATAACCGCTCTGACAATTCTTTAATCACTTCTTTTGTAAAATCCAGACTTTGAAAGGTGGCCAGATTTTTAGGGCTTCCACTTTCCATGAACAAGGCACTGGAAGGAATCCCAAGGGCCAGTGCTATGGCATCGATGGTTTCGGGTTTGGGAAATCTGGAAGAACTGCATTCTATTGTAGCAATATAGTTGTTATTCAATCCGCTTTTTTCGCATAACTGTTCCTGTGTTAGGCCAGCCTGCTTTCTGTAATAAATCAGATTCTGCCTGAAAGTTTCTCTTAATCCCATGCTCTTAGAATAGAGAACTAATGACAGATGAAACATTTTTAATTTGCATACTTATAGATAGATATTTACATTTTTATGCAATTAGGCTATATAATGAATAGTCAAATTGTCTACTATAGCTTTATTAATAGTAAAATCAGTCAATTTGATGATTAAGGAGAAAAAATGAATTGTTATTTTCATCCTGCCATTGAAGGAGTGGTGACTTGCGGAAAGTGTGGAGTTGCCATGTGCAGGGAATGTGAACAAACTGCCTTTTATAGGATGGATAATGGAACTGGCCGTGCATTATGTAACCGTTGCAGTCTGACATCAGTACAGGAGAATGTAAATTTTAAGAAAAGTTTCTTAGTGAAACGGCTTATAAAGGTTGTTATATGTACTATTCTGGTCGGGGCAGGATTGCTCTGTCTGAACGAAGATTTATGGATAACTGTCTTTTTTTGGGCCATTTCTGGTGTTGTTATAAAAATCGGAAATAAGTTTGAAGAAGGTTCTGTAAAAGATCAGGTCAAAAATGCTGCTTTTGAATACGATCATCCACTATTAAGTTTTTTGATCGGGATTTTGGTAAATGCTGTGTTAGCCCCTGTCATGCTCATTTTCTATTTTATTGGCTATATCAGGACATGGATAGGTTATAAAAGAAATGTTGAGGAATTGAATGCTATCAGAAGTATGATTGATGCATAGACGGTTATCTGTCAAATGCAGGTGAACTTAGTTATTTAGATTTATTAAAAAGAATGAAAATATAAGGAGGTGTGAGAAAAATTACATGGATGTAATTTTTTTTCACTCAAGTTTATAAATGCGTTGCCATTACAAACTTGGATTCAGCACCTCCTGCGCTGCCGCTAATGCGGGGTTTTTAAAGGAGGCATGATAAAACAGTAAACGAGCATGCGGTATTGTGATACGCTGAAGTGACAGAAGATTTTTGGTTTGCCTGCCCGTCAACGGAAAGCTCACTTACTGCCTTTGTAATTCCTAAAGACAATATTGAAGATTGCCGGAAAGCATTGGATAAGTATTATGAATGGGAATCAATTGCTGTTAAGAATGGCAAGACATTGCAGAAGAATATTCCAGATGTGGGATTCAAATCATCAGATTTTATAAGTCTTTATGGCCAGAATTTTTCAGTTCCTGTTGATATTTACTTTACATTCTTTTCACAGAATACAAAGGTTCATCAATTTGTAATACGTGGAAAGAAGAAAATGGCTGATATGGATGATTACTATTTTACAAAGGCACAAGCTGATAAGTTCTATGAAGCAATTTCAGAATCTAAGCTCCGGGATTTTAAAGAAAAATTGAAGGCTCAGTCTGCTGCTGATGATGCAATGTTTAATTAGAAATTTTATTCGCGCCGATGGGGCTGATACTTGGAGGCAAAAAGCATCCTGTACGCTCTGTGTCGGGGTTCGCCATTAATCCGGCGTGAAACAGGCTGTTCTGAAAGTTGTGGGGATTTTCAGGGCAGCTTTTTTTTGCAGTCAGGCGTGCTGGATTTTCCAGCCAGTCATTTCGCTTGCATTGCTTGAGTAAACTACTGCAATTCCAGCTTTAATTATAGAAAGAGCTTTGTCGATATCTTTGTTTTTCAATGCATCTTTAAAATTCCAGATGGCAAGTCCCATGTCATCGTATGGAACTTTTACAAATTTCTGCAGGACGACATTCAAAAATCCGTTTTCAATTTCTTTGTTTGGAAAATTTAAAGTATAAATGCGTTCTTCCTTATTAAAGCCTTTAATTGTCAAATATCCGCTTTGATAAATCACAGACAGCATATTATGGCTGTCTGTGTCATAGTCTTTGAACTTATTTTCTGTTGCCTTTCTGCCATTCATGATAGCGGAAAGCTGCATCGGCTGGTTCTGTAATGTCTTTACAAGAAAGGTTGGAGTGCCGTTTTCAAACCAGTACGAACCAGAATCTTTTTCGCTGAAACATTTTAAAAGACTGAACGGATTATACACACCTTCTACATCATGACTGAAATGATAACCGTCATATAGTTGCGCAAGTTTCTGGTTTAAGCTTATATCATCCAGTTGATTCAATCCGCTGAAAATATTCATATGAGAAATTTTTGTAATTTCTGCAATAAAAAGGAACTTGATGCAATGGTCAAAATCTTCTACGCATATTCGATATTTGAGCAACACTTTCTACGGATACGGCCAAATTTAATAATCATTTGAATGCACATCTTTTAAAGGATTCTCTGTGAAATTTTCACAGTTTCTTGTGAATAAAAATCATTGTCATAAAGGTCATTTCGATAAATAATGAATATCTGGCCTATGAAAAAAATATCTGTCTGCCTTGCTGCAATCATTTTGAATTTTCTGACTGCTTCATTATTCTTTAGTGTCCTGGGGCTGCCCCTGTTCTTTGACACAATCTGGACGGTAGCAGTGGTTTTCTGGCTTGGGCTGGTTCCCGGGCTTTGTGTCGCTGCGGGCTACAACTTTTTGAATTACTTTGTGTGGGTTTTAAAAAGCGGGACGCAGAATTTTGTTTTTCTTTATTCAATCTGCGGAATTTTGATTGTGGTTTCTACATGGCTTTTTTCCCGGAAAAAGGAGGAGTTCAGGTTTTCTCCGGCAGTCACGGTCCTTTACCTGATTCTCATTTCACTTGTTTCTTCTTTTTGTACCATAATCGCCGGCGGGTTGATTGATTACTTTCAGTACGCCAATTACGATATAATAGAACAAATGAATCCCATCAAGAAGTTTACAGATTCCTTTGTGCGCCAGAGGTTCAGCCTGCTTGCGTCCTGCATCCTTGCACAGATCCCGATTTCGTTTACGGACAGGCTTATTGCAACTTTTGCCGGCTTTGGAATCTACCGTCTGATTCAGAAATTTGACAAGGGAAAATTCTATGACTGATGCAGAAAAAATTGCCGAACTTGAAGCCATCATCCAGAATTATACGGTTTTCTTCCTGATTTTCGACATTGTGTTTTTTGCATTGCTGGTTTTTGGAATCGTCCTTGCAATCAGGTTCATAAAATCGAGGAAACATCTTAAGGATTCAAATGAATTCCTGCTTTATACCATTCGCGGTCAGGAAGAAGAGCGGGAACGGATTGCCCGGGAACTTCACGACACCATTGCACAGAACCTGCGGTACTGCAAAAGCCTTTGTGAGGAAAACAGCCGGGCGGAGGATTTGAAGAAGCTTTCGGATGTCCTTTCAAAATCCCTTGTGGAAGTCAGGGCCATGAGTTACAATCTTTCGCCGCCGGATATTACGAAAGATGATTTTTTATTCTGCATTCAGAATCTGTGCGAGGAATTCAGTAAAGTCAGGAATTTTTCCATCAGGCTGAGCATCATTGAGAATACTGATGCATCTTTTTTAACGAAGGATGGAATTTTGAATCTTTACAGAATAGTGCAGGAAGCCTTGACGAATATCATCAAGCACGCAGAAGCTGAAGAAGCTGTAATAATGATCCGTAACAACAGCGAAGAAGAAGCCGGAGGGCTTTACATTTTCATCAGTGATGATGGAAAGGGCTTTGATACGGAAAATGTAGACAGCCAGAAGCATTATGGCATTCAGGGAATGAAGAAAAGGGCAGGCTTGATCGGAGCGGCATTAAACATAGTTTCAACTCCGGATGAGGGAACGCAGATAAGCATTTTTAAGAGCAAAAAAATGTAGGACAAAAAAATGATAATACAGACAAAAACATTCTTTATAGTAGAAGATCATACTGTGACAAACCTGGGGCTCCAGGCTCTCATTAAAGAAAGGACTGGCGCAGAATGTCTTGGAGCAGCATTTACAAAATCCGAGGCAGAAGAAAAGCTTTACAGTTTAAAGGAACTGCCGGACATCATCATTCTTGACCTTTATCTTGGAAAGGAAAGCGGCCTTGAACTTTTGAAAATCATCAGGAATGCATACCCTTCTGTAAAGGTGTTGGTCTATTCCATGTACAGCAAGCCTGGAATTCTTGCCATTACCCTTGAACAGGGGGCTCAA
>JAZLGS010000010.1:0-38743 GCA_045616425.1 Treponema sp. | reverse complement strand
TTCAAAGAAAGCTTACAAGCTCCCTGCTGTGGTGCACACCAACCGATACCGTGTGTGAAACCAGAAACATCTTCAATCTTTTTAACCTGAACCCATTTTCCTTCTTCAGGAATTGGTGCAGGTCCGTGATATGCGCCTTTTGCCAAAGGACACATATGTTCTACTTCTGCTGTGTAGATCATTGCGATTCTCCTAAATGATAAAGTTTGCCGGGTGTTTCACCCCTGCTAAGTTTTCACCATAATATGATGCTTTATTTTAACTTTTTTTACTGTTTTATACAAGGAGACTTCTGGGAACATAAGTCCACAGAAGTTTCCTTGAATTATTGATTAACGGTTATATTGAATGAAGCCGTGTACTTCTTTCCGTTGACTGTAAGTTCCGCTGTAACTACATAATCATCAGCTATTACTGATGTAAATGTAACTGTTGAACCGCTTGTACTATATTTTGCTGCAGGAACCGTGTCTCCATGACACTTAAGCGTGTAGCTCCATGAAGCTGTTGCCCCGGCAGGAATTCCAGTTGCACTGAATGTTACAGAACCGCCCTTTGTTACGGATGCAGAATCTGCAGTTAACGTAACACCGCCACCTGCGTCAATGCTAAGGCTTCCGCCACCGATTGCAAGGGCTGCTTCACCATCCGCACTGTTTCCGATGACAGTATATAGCGTACCTGATATAGCATCATGCCGGAATACTTTTCCCGGGAACAGGGTAGGATTTGAACCGCCGGATTTATAACCGTAACCGGAAGTAAAATTCTTTTTATCTGCAGCTGTTGCCGGAAGTGAAAGCGGGGTAACACCGATGGTACTGCCGGTAAGTGCACCTGAAACATTGATTTTTGATGTCAATGCTCCGTAGATTACATTGGCTTCTTTTTCTGAGCCGTCTTTATTGCCGGTTATAATACATTTTCCATTTACAAATATCGGGCCATCTAACCTTATGGCTCCGGCTGAGCTGTCAGCGTTTGCATATGTTACATTACAATTGGTAATTGAAGAATTCTTGAAAACAAAAACACCTGAATTGAGTATCTTTACAGCTGAAGCAGACTTACTCTGGTTGCTTGTGTTTCCGACGCCTGTAATTACGGAGTCAGTCATTGTTATATTGCCTGCAACATAAAGAGCGGCCCCGGCATCACTGGTGATGTCTGCATTCTTTATTGTTACTTTTTCAAGTTCGGTGGTACTGCCGAACTGTGTCGATAAAATGCTTCCGGAAACAGACTTAGAGTTACCGTCGATTATAATACTTGAGAGTGTCAGCTTTTCTGCTGTTACATCAAATAACGGCCCTGTCCTGTTTCCACTCAGTTTTATGGTGCGTGTAGAAGCCCCATAAGGTGCAACAGACAGTTCTTTTGCAGAAGATATGGATTCGGAAGCTGCAACTGCAATGTCGGACATAAGCAGGATCTTTGGAACTCCTGTTTCCTGGCTGAGTCTGCTTTCTGCTGTAGTATAAGCCTTGCTCATAGAGGCAAAAGGATTAGCTTTTGTTCCGTCGCCGGTCGCATCATCACCGGATGCAGAGACATAATAATTGAATGACTTTGATACATTCACTTCTATGTAACTTGGATGAGGATCGCCTGGATTTACAGGAGTAACATCAGCACTGTCAATGTAATATGGATATGAGGCAATTGCATGGACAGTGTATTTCTGTGCATTTGATGCAAGAGGAGGCAGGTTGAGTACTGCCGTTCCCGTTGCTTCGTCAGAAAGTGCTGCGATCTTATTGCCTGACGGATCAAGAACATAATAGGTTATGGTAGGAGTACCGGAATATGTTCCGTCAGTACACAGTCCGCTGTGGCTTATGGTAAGCCGTGCATAACCTGTGTCATCATCAGCATAAATCGTGCTTCCGTCAAGTGCAGAGAATGAAAGTCCCGCAGCATCCAGTTTCTTTGCCTTGTTTGAAATAGGTACTGATGACTCAAAACCTGCATCATCAATAAGCTTTGTTACGAATATGCTTTCAGAATCACTTACGTCTGTATGCGTCATATAAAATACTGAAAAGTATCCGTTTGGAGCGATTGTATTGAATCTGGGACCGTCATCTGTAAGGGGTTGCAACGTCATTATAACTTCTGATGGCAGAATAATATCACCTGATGGCGTAAAAACCGGATTACCGCTTCTGCCTGAATAATCAAAGGTCCATATTCTGTTGTTTATACTGATGTGGGAAGTATCTGCTTCATGTACCGTACCTGTCAGATCCGGCAGGTAAAAACACAATACATACTGATTTCCAAATGTTTTCATCAGTATTGCGCCTTTTACTTCCGGCGGCGGAGAATTAGCCTTTAAATGCATTGCATATGGATTAAAGGAACGCCCTGTATTTGGCTCCGTAATGGTAATCTTTCCAGAAATGTCCTTTCCTCCATCCATTGCCTTGAGGAAATCATTTGAAAAATGCATGGTCACGGCAGAGGTATCGCCTGTTTTCCTGAATTCAACGGCATTCGGAATAGATGCTGCCTTGGCTGCGGCTTCTGCACTGTTGAACACATATGAATAATTCAGATTGTATTTCTGGGGATTCCTCAGATAGTACAGGATGTTATTGTCTCCTGTAGAGGGAATGCTCATGGTTCCACTATTGTCCCGGGGAAACTGGATTGCGTAATTCTCGCTTACGATGGCTGCCGTTTCTGTATATTCCTTAAAATATTCCTTAACCGGTTCATTCAGGAATTCGCATCCGCTGAGAAACGGTGTGACTGCCAGAAAAAGCAAGGCAATCTTAAGGGAAAACTCATTTATTTTTTTACAGAAAGGGAACTTTTTCATTAACCGTATAATATTGCCATGATGACGGTAGAAATTCAAGGTAAAATTCAATGGAATTGCATAAAAAATCCCTATTTCCTATAATGTTTTTCATGACGAATTTTCATACCCATACATATCTTTGCAAACATGCAGAAGGAACTGCTTTTGACTACATAATGAAAGCTGCTGAAGAAGGCTGTACTGAACTTGGCATCAGTGACCATTGTCCGAATCCTGCTTCTATGGAAGATGACTGGATTGATAGCCGCATGGCTGTTACAGATGTGGAGGAATATAGGGGTTCTGTTTTTGAAGGTGCATCAAAAGCATCTTTTCCGGTACATCTGGGATTTGAGTGTGAATATGACAGGGATTTTAAAAACTGGTACAGTGATGAGCTTAAGGGCCGTTATGGTGCAGAATACCTTGTCTTCGGTCCGCATTGGGTTACAGTAGGAAAAAGGCATGTATATATTCCGGAGATTGAACGGGATGGAAAAATGCTGGCCAGATATACGGAACAGACTGTTGAAGGAATTATGAGCGGTCTTTATTCCTTTATTGCCCACCCGGACCTTTTCATGATGGGCTGGAAGGAATGGGACGGAGAGGCAGAAGGAAGCCTTAAGGCAATCCTTGAAGCAGCCTGTGATGCCGGACTTCCGGTTGAAATAAACGGTCTGGGAATCCTGAGGGGATTTCAGGAAACTTTACTTGGTCCAAGATACAGATATCCTTATGACGAATTCTGGAAAATGGTGGCATCAAGCGGCGCTAAAGTAATCTGCAATTCTGATGCCCACAGTCCCGGAAATGTCATGAAATGTGCCCTGGACGCAAGGAAGTATGCTGCTTCATTCGGCATTACGCCTTTGGAATCTATATTTTAGATGCTCCTAGTTCCTCAGGAATGCTTCAGTTTCTGCCAGTGACGGAAGCGCCGGAATTGCACCACGTTTTGTCACGCAGAGGGAAGCCACGGCATTGGCAAATTCAAGATCCTGTTCAAGGCTTTCCTTTGTAAAGTCAAAGGGGGTTTCCCTTCTGGTAAGGCGGTAGAGGAGGCCTCCTGTAAATGAGTCTCCTGCGCCGGTAGTGTCCACGACTTTGACATCCTTTGTTCCGACCCTGCCGCTGCAGCTGCTTGCAGAATAATAAACTCCGTCCGGCCCCAGTGTGACCAGTACCAGTTTTACGCCTTCATTCCTGATTGCTGTTGCTCCTTCTTCTACCGTCAGTTCAGGATAAAGAAGTTCCATTTCTTCGTCAGAAACCTTTACCATGTCGGCATATTTAAAGAGGCTTTTCATGCAGGAAATTCCCTTTTCCCTGTCATTCCATAAAGGTGCCCGCCAGTTCGGGTCATAGGAAATGAATCCTCCTGCTGCTTTTACAGTTTCAATTGCCTTTAATGTGGTTGAAGCAGCCGGTTCAACTGTAAGGGAAAGTGAACCTACCTGAAGGAATTTGGTTCCCTTGAGGATTCCCATATCCAGATCTTCCGGCTTTATCTGGGTGTCGGCCCCTGGATTGCGGCAGAAGCTGAAATTGCGTTCCCCTTTTGAATCAAGGCTTACAAAAGCAAGGGTTGTATGCTGTTCTTTTGTGGTGCGCATGCCTTTTGTTTCTATTCCTGCTGATTCGAGGGCATTACGCAGGTCCGTGCCGAAACTGTCTTCTCCTGTCATTCCGATGAATGCGGACTTACCTCCCAGCTTTGCACAGGCTGCCGCACAGTTTGCAGGTGCGCCACCCGGATTTTCTTCGTAAACATTCTTTCCGTCCGCAGATTTACCTGCAGCTGTAAAGTCAATCAGTATTTCTCCAAATGCTGTAACATCGTATTCCTTCATGATTTTCCTCCAATATCCCTTAATTTTCTGAAAGCCATAATACTTCATATGGTTCAATTCTGATTTTCCTGAATGCAGGATAGTTTTTTCCCGTAAGCAGGTCCGTACATCCGGCGGAATGTCCGTAAACCGTAAATTCAGTTTCCTTTTCGCTGAAATTGGATATTACATGAATCTTGTCTGAACGGCAGAATGCGAATATTTCCGGCACCTGCGTATCATAGAACCATATGCGGCTTCCTGAGAATTCCTCCGTAGAATGGCGGAGTTTCAACATTTTCCTGATGGTTCCGGCGATTTCCTTCTGGCTTTCCAGCATTTTCATGTCGTTCCATTCAGCCTTGATTCTGTGTACCCAGCGGGAATCGCTTTTCTTTGATTCATCACCGGTGTATGAATAATCGTTCAACATGGCTTTTTCGTCACCGGCATAAAGAAGCGGAATTCCGGGAAGTGCCAGCAGGGTTCCGTAAAGCATCCTGATCCTTGCAACTGCCATTTTCCTGTACAGGCTGTTTCCAAGCTGTTCAGCTTCTTCAAGTCCTGCAAGGCTTGCCATTGTTCCGCAGATCCTGCAGTCGCCGGTGTCCGGATTTTCCTGGAACGGTTCTCCCAGGGCAAAGGAGCCTTCAAACCTTCCTGTATAAAAGGAATTAAGGAATTTCCTGTGGAGGTATGGATTTATTCCAATGCTTGAAGCTTCTTCATCTGAAAAAGTCCAGCCTATGTCATCGTGGCATCTTATGTAGTTTACCCATGCCGTATTTTCCGGAATCTGCCATCGTTTTTTTAATGAAAGCGTAAGGAGCCGTGCATCCCGTGAAGCAAGGCTTGACCAGAAAAGTGCCATCTGGAGGGGATTATAGGAAAGGGCACACTGATCCGTACCGATGTACTGTACCACCTGGTCAGGATGTACGATGGCTTCGCTTTTGAAAATGAGGGAAGGGCAGGCGATTTTTGCCACATGTTCAAATGCCTTGATGAGTGTGTGGGCTTTCGGGAGGCTTTCGCATACAGTGCCTTTTTCCTTCCATACGAATGCCAGCGCATCAAGGCGCAGTACGTCAATCCCCAGGTTTGCAATGAAAAGCATTTCCCGGCACATGGCAAGGAATACTTTTGGATTTGAATAGTTCAGGTCCCACTGGAATGAATTGAATGTGGTCCATACCCATCCTCCTGCCTTTTCCACATATGTAAATGAACCGCGGCGTACGGAAGGGAATATTTCCCGCAATGTCCTGTTCCATTCACCGGCTTCTGATTCGTCAGCAAATATATAATAGAAATCTTTATATTCCGGATCTCCACTACATGCTTTTACTGCCCATTCATGTTCATTGCTGGTGTGGTTGAATACAAAGTCTATTACAAGGTGGATTCCGTTCCTGCGGAATTCGGCGGCAGTTTCCCTCAGGTCTTTTATGGTTCCCAGTTTTTTTTCTACGTCACGGTAGCTTGAAACTGCATAGCCCCCGTCATTTTCCTTTTCTGGGGCCTTGAAAAGCGGCATCAGGTGTACATAGTTTATTCCCAGTTCCTTTATGTAAGGAATCTTTTTCCTGAGGCCGGTAATATTTCCTGCAAAAAGGTCTGTATAGAGCATCATTCCGGATGTCTTTGAGTCCAGATACCACGGGATTTTTCCTTCTTCAAATCCTTTTATAAAGGCTTCATCATTTTCCTTGAGACTTTCATTCCTTTCAGAAGAAGCTTCTTCCATTATTCCTTCAAGTTCCTGAAGGATTTTATAAAAATCCCATCTGTTTCCATAAAGCTCATAAAGGCATGCCGTTAAGGCTGCCATGTTTTTTTCAAGCTGTCTGCGGTACATAATCACACCGTCCTTATATTATTCATTGATATGATTCTAGCTGAAAATCAGATTGCGTGATATGAAAATTGTATTTTGAATAAAATTATCGTATGACTGTTTTTGAAAAAAAATCCTTGACTTATTTTAAAAGTGGTGATTGCTGTATAATCATTCATCTTGACTAAAACTGCTTTTTTTAAGATTATTAAACATCATGAAAAGTCAGCGTCTATCAAGATCATATCTGGAAACTTTATCATCTGCTCAGTTAATTTCAATTGCTGATGAATACGGCATTGACATCCCTGATGATTTGAACCGTCAGTTCATAATCGGTGACCTGCTGGAACTGATGGAAGAGCTGGATGAATCTTCTGCAAGAAAGGAAACACTTATAATTTCTGATAGAGATGATTCGGATGATGTTTCTGAACTTCCTTCTACTTATAATGAAACTAAAATCGATCTTGTAATGCAGAATCCGGTTTCGCTTTTTGTATGGTGGGATGTAAGTGAAGCTGAAATGAAGAAGCTTCATGCTGCAAAATCTGAACTTGGACTTCAGGTGTGTTTTTACGGATCTGAAGCTGATGATGTTCCTGCTGATTCATTTGATGTGCAGATTTCCCTTTCTGACAGGGAACGCTATGTGCTGATTCCGGGTGGCAAGGATTTTGTTTCGGTCAGCCTCATACAGCAGGTTAATCCTTCAAAGTCTGTTCTGGTTTCTGCTTCAAGAAAAATCCGGATTCCACATGGTTCAAAGGATATAATGAGTGCACGGCCTGGAAAAGAACTGGAACTCTCCGGCCTGATGCGTCTTTCGGGCATCCAGGACCTGCTCCGTACACACTATAATCATCACCGCCAGTCATTTTATTGATTGGAGCATTTAAGAACATATATAGGTTAAAAATATGGCTACAAAAAATCTGACTTTCCTTATAAATCTGCACCATCCGTACATAAGGCACATAGGGCAGGACGCAGAACGTTTTTCACAGGAAAACAGCCTCCTTTTTGAAAATATTTCCAATGTCTATATTCCGCTCCTGAATATGCTCGGACGGCTTGAGCAGGAAGGGATTCCTTTTAAGATTGCACTTGTATTTTCGCCGGCTTTATGTTCCCTTCTTACTGATGATGAAATAAAGATGCAGTATATTGAATGGCTGGATTCACTGATTGAACTCTGCAGGAAGGAAGTTGAACGTACTTCTTATGATGCAGGACTGAAAGAAAATGCAGAAAGTAATCTGGCAAACCTTGAAGCCCGCCGCCATGATTTTACCGAAGTTTATGCACAGGACCTTATAAAGCATTTTGCTGTTTTTGCAAAAAAAGACATGGTTGAAATCCTTGCAACTGCAGGGACCTATCTTTTCATGCCTCACTATGTTGACATGCCGGAAGTCCTTAATGCACAGGTTGAAACAGGTCTTTATGCCGTCAAGCAGTTTTTTGGAATTGCCCCTGAAGGATTCTTCCTTCCTGAAATGGCTTATGTCCCTGGCATCGAAAAAATCCTAAAATCTTACGGATTGAATTATACGCTCCTTCCTTCCCAGAGTTTCCTTTTTTCAAAGACAGCTCCGGAAGCCGGTGTTTTCAAGCCTGCCAGGTGTAAGAATTTCCTTACTCTTTTTGCAGCAGAAAAGATTTCCATTGATTATGCAGCGAATCCATGTTACAAGAACGTCATCAAAGACATTGCATGGGAACTTGACCATAAGGATCTTGCTCCTTTCGTGCTTGAAGGCAATCCCCGCCGGGCAACGACCTGCTGCTATTGGAATAACCTCACTAAGGACGAAGGACTTAACGGTGAATCCCTTGATTCTGAATGTATTTACGATGCCGCAAAGGCTCTTGTGCAGGTAAAGGCTGATGCAGAAGATTTCTTTGTCAAGACAAAGGACCTCCTTGACCAGGCCGCAGATCTTGCTTCCGATGATGTCTGCATTTCCTATGTCCTTGATTCTTCCGACATTGCCGGAAACTGGGCAGAAGGCATACTGTGGCTTGAAAAAGTAATTTCCACCGCCGGTCTTAGTGATGTCAGGATAGCTTCTTATTCCGACCTTCTCTTTGAAAAGACCGCATTGCAGAAAATAGAACCATATCCGGCAGCTTTTTCTGAAGCTTCTTATGGTGAAGAATATCTTTCAAGCCGTAATGCATGGATGATCCGTTACCTGCGCAAGGCATGTGAGCGGCTTGTTGACCTTACAGGCCGTTTTCCAGAAGATACAGGGCTTAAGGAACGCCTTTTGAATCTTGGCTGCCGGGAACTTATGCTTGCCCAGTCCTGTGAACTTTCAAAAATGATTGAAGACAATAATTTTGCTGAATATGCATCAGGATGCTTCAAGAATTCCATAATTGCATTTACAAAGGTTTTTGATGCCCTTGGTTCAAATACTGTAAGTACGGAATGGCTCTGCAACCTGGAAAAGAAACATGCACTTTTCCCGTGGATGAACTACAGGATTTTCAGCAAGAAACGCTGATCCGTTTTTTGCGGCATTTATGAAGAAAGCTCCTTTACGGCGGAATCCGTCTGAAGGGGCTTTTTTTTGTATTTGGATAGGTCCGTCTATAGTGTTCTTGACTAATGGCGGATTTCGATGTATCGACGTTCTTGTAGGAAACTATACTCTATGCTGATGAAGGCTATGTAGAACTAATTGTAAAATTAACTGCATGGTAATGCAGATTTTTTAGCAGCACTTTTTACGGGCATAGCCTTGCATTTTGTGCAGGATTTCAGTCCAGGCGGTCAATGTTCTGGATTTCTTTTGCCCGTTCAAACAAGGTCTGCATGTTCTTTACGGCCTTTATCCAGTTGCGGGCAGGTTCAAAAGTCCTGTCATAATCCAACGCAGACTGCCAGTAAGCTACTGCTGCCTCAAGATTTCCCTTTGAATATTCATTAAGTCCCCGGGCATAATATTCATCGGCTTTTGTCCTTTTTGAAAGCCTGCCCCTGTCTCCAAGATTGATCCGTGCACTCAGGCTGAAGTGGTTTACAGGATTAAGGGAAGATGTGAGGTCAAAGGTATAATTTACATCAACCGTAAGTTTCCTCACTTTGAATTCGCTTCCGAGGCTGAACCTTGGGTTTGCACCCTTCAGCCTGAATCCTGCCATTATTTCCATGTAGTCAGTTATGATTATGTCCAGTCCCATTCCTGCTGAAAAAAGTGCCGACTTGTCAAAAGCCATAAGGTTGACAGGCTGGCGGAATTCAGCAGTAAGTGCAAGAGGTTTTATGAATCTGTAGGAAACGCCCAGTGAAACTGCCGTAGGAAGGGGATCATCAAGTACTGTTCCGTTGCTGCTTCCAAAACCGGTGAATGCAACTCCTGCATTCAGTATGCTTAATCCAACTTTTAGGTTCGGATCCCTGGAGGCATAATTCTTTAACACGTTGAACCTTAAAAGGATTCCTGCATCACACATTACGGCTGCAGATGACTGGGCAAGTCCGGAACCTGCTATAATGGCATCAGTTTCGTTATCTGTGTAGTCCGGAATGGACCTCCATCCGCCTTTCAGGTTGATTCCTGCAGCCAGTCCCTTAAAATAATAGCCTTCCATGAAATTGTAAGAAACATTCAGTATTCCTGTAGTTTCGCTGTAGTAGTTTCCTGCAACCCGGCTTCCGAATATATTATATTCAGTAAAAGGGACATAGAAGCATTTCAGCTTTGCACCGAGTCCAAGGTTCCCATACCTGACAGTGCCTGCAATGGATTCAAGGTTTGAATCGCTGATCCACGCATTGTGGAACAGTGCAATTTCAGTATTTTTCAGTACACAGCTGGCGGCTGGATTGTAATCAAAGAAACATATGTCATCGCAAAGTCCGGTGAATGCAGAGCCAAGGCTTTCGTCACGGCCGCCGGAAGGAATATTCAGGGAAGGAAACGATGTAAGTCCTTCGTTTGGGTCTGTAAAAGATTTGAATGAAGAAGAAATGGAATGATACGTGTCTATGTAATCAAGAGCCGCAAGTCTTGTACATGCAAGGCACAGGGGGAGAATTGTAAAAACTGCCAGTTTTCTTATAAAAAGATTCTTCATTCCCTACAAATTTCGGTTTTTTCCTCTATATAGTTAAGAAAGATTCCGAAAATAAAAAAAACTCCCGTCTTTGTTTTCCGGGATGCCTGTCTCCATGTGGTGGAGATTTTGGAGATTTACATTATGATTATACCGGATTATTTTAAGGTTGTCTCTAAAATTTGAAACTTTTTGAGATTCCTTTTATGATGCCTGGTTCCGCCTTTTTAAGGCTGCTTTAAAATATTACTTTATGATACGGTTTGGTGGGATAAATTAAAAAGCTGATTCTGTCTGTAATGTTCATCATTTCCTCAGTTTTCTGTCTGTCTTCTCAGGACAGTCTGGAAAAGCTGTCTTTAAAGCAGATTGATGAACTCATAATCCAGACTGATTTTGACAGTGCACTGAAGGCCCTCTCAAATTATATTATCAGCAATCCCGAAGACCTGGACCGGGCCCAGAGCCGCATTGATAAAATCATGAAGGCAAAGAATGATTATGCAGTCCTTGCTTCCCATCTTGTGGACCTTCTTGCCGCCCATGATGAGGATTACGAAAACCACCTTAAAATAATAAGCCGTCTTGAGGAACTGGAAAAGCATCCGACAGAGGAAAACCTTGCATTCATACGTCTTGCGAAGAAAACAGCACAGTTCGTCTTTTATAATTCCCAGTTTGAAAAAATCATGGCCAGCGCCGATGCAGATGCCGGAAAAGCCGCATATGTAAAGGCCGTAAACTATATCCAGACCGGTTTTTACATGTACCGTGAAGAATTCTATCAGGAAAATACAGGTGAAAATGCTGCTGCCGTAAGAGAGGCAGTAAAATCTATAGAAGATCTTTCAAAGAAATACGCGGACTTGCAGAACGGCCTGAATTCCGCATTCAGGGAATTACAGGCAGCATTAAAGGCCCGTAACCTGACGCAGAGCCAGAATGCCTGGAAGGAATTCAACCGGGAGGCCGGTGGCCTTGTTTTGCTTCGTAACAGCATTTTTGATTCAGCCATAAATCTTGAAAGGATTTTTGAAGGCATGAAGGAAACGGATCCTGAACTTACGGATGCTTCATACATTCCTTTCATTTCCCATTTTACTTTAGGGCGTTCAAATGGAACGGGCGGTATTACGGGCATAATGGATATGCAGCTGGAATACTATATTGAAACTTTAAAACCCCTTGCATGTGATGCCGTAATTGCAGCCATCGGAAAGTCCACGGCAGATGTTTCCAGAAGCAGGCTGGATAAAGGTTTCAATCCTGAATATATTTCCATCAATACTACCTCAGGTTTTTCTTCAATCGGAAAAAGCCTGAACGGAATTTATGCCAGAGTGAAACAAAAGAAAAACGGGGAAACCGTACTGGAAGATCCGTATCCTCTGTTTACGGCATCCATGGATTTCATTGCTTCCGTGTCAGGCGGCATAAATGCATCTGTTGACGGGCTCATCCGTTACAGGAGCATTATGGATTCCATTTCGAAAATGAGGACAAATCCTGTAGTTGCGGCAGGTTCTTCTTTTGGTGCAAAAAACGGATTCGTAACCGGCCGCATTTCTTACTTTGGACAGCTCCAGTCATGCATTGAAGAAGCTTCTTCCAGACTTGGTGCTGCATACTTTAAGGATTTTGAAGCCTTGATGGAAAATGCAGAAAAAGATGCCGGAACTGAACGTATTTACGGCTGGCTTAATGAAAGGAATGCTTATTCTGAAATCAACGGCTACATCCTTTCAGAATCGGAGGCTGGATCCCTTGCAATATGGAAGGATATTGCAGGATATTTCAATGACGGTGCACATTCCATTTCAGGAACAAACACGCTTCTTTATGACCAGGCCCTGGCACTTTTTGAAGGCATAACTGCTGTAACTCCGGCGGAATTGAATCCTTCATCACTGGTTCCGGGACGTTATCCTGCTGAATGTATTGAAGCTGTTTCAAAGTACCAGCATAATGTTTCTGTTTCCAGGGACATACTTACTGAATGTCTGAATGTACTTGATTCCCAGGATGAAGAAAAGTATCAGTATGCTGAGGAAAAAGCATACATAAGGCAGGTAATTGCAGGACTTGATTCTGTAATCGTGCAGAGTTCTGCGTTGAGTGCTGCCGCCCGGGAAGAAAGCCTTATTGCAAGAAGTGCCCTTGAGCGCGCACGGCAATGTCTTGAACTTGCCTCAAGAAGCCTTGACCGCAAGGATTTTGACGGTGCCCGGCGCAATCTTGATGAAGCCCGCAAAGGTTATGTTGAATACCTTTCCCATCAGGAATCAGCTTTCATAAGGAGCGATTCTGACAAGAGGATTGCTGCAATCGGTGAAAGGATTACGGAAGAAGAAAACAAACTCATCGTTCCGGAAGTCCGCCGTCTTATTACCAGTGCAAAAAATGAATTTTATTCCGGAAACTTTGATGCTGCCGAAAAACTCCTGAACCAGGCACAGAGCCGCTGGTCCATGACGAATACAGAAGAAAATGCCGAAATCAAGGACCTGCTGGTGACAGTGGGAAATGCAAAGTCAATGCAGTTTGGACGCGTGCTTTCTCCGACATCTCCGCTTTATCCTGAAATGTCCCAGATCCTGAGCATTGCGCACCAGTATCATCAGGAAGGAGCAGCACTTGTTTCTGCTGGAAAAAGGGCAGAGGGAACTGCCCTGCTGGAAGAAGCCCGTAAGAAGCTGCAGGAACTCCAGATGGTATATCCTCTGAATCATGATGCTGCCGTCCTTACACTTAAAATTGAACAGGTGATTGCCCCTAAAGCCTATAAGCAGAAGATGGACCAGAAGTTCAATAATGCAAAGAAAAACTACAAGGTCAAATCCATGCAGAATGTGGTGTACAATGACCTGCTTGATATGGAAGACGTACAGCCGGATTATCCGGGGCTTTCGGATCTGCTGTACAATACAAAGCTTGAACTCGGATATATAAAACGGCCTCCTGACCAGAACGGAAAGAAAAAAGCTGCAGGGCTTATTGCACAGGCTAAAAAACTGTCTGCCAGTGGAAATGCTGATTCAATACGTCAGGCAATTTCCCTTCTTGATCAGGCAATCGTTCTTGATGCCGATAATGATGAAGCATACATCCTGAAAGACCGTCTGCAGGTTTCTTCCGGAGGAAAGGCATCCGTTGTCCTTACCGCTGCTGATGAAGTCCTTTACAACAGGGCCATCATGCTGATGCAGCAGGGGGACACGGAAAATGCACTTGATATTGTTAATGACCTTAAGAAACGAAATCCACGTTCTACAAAGGTCCTTGACCTTGAAAAAGACATTCTCATAAGGCGTTAGGTTATGAAGGATATGATTTTACGGAAACTGAACATATTCATTTTCATCTCTATATTGATTGTCGCATTCTGTCCGGCGGAACTGTCTGCCAGGAATTTTTTCTGGGAACATCCTGTACGGCTTTCTTCCGGTGACTCCCGTTTTCCAAAGGCGGTTTCAAACGGTAATGCTGCTGCCGTAATCTGGCAGGAAATAGATTCTGCAAATTCCAGGATTTATCTTTCCGGTGAATTCATGAAGGACGGAAAATGGATTTCCCGATCCCGTTTTGCCGGCCCTTTCCATTATTCCGGCGAAATTCCTGACATTTATTCCGTAGCAATGAATGATTCCGGCCTTGTGACCATCGGTGTACTTTCAGATGATACTTCCATTTCCATTTTTACGACCGGGGATTATGGTGAAAACTTTTTCCGTAAGGTCTTTAAAGAAAAAAATGAATCATTTGTAGCGCCAAGGATTTATTCTCTTTCTGACGGCGGTTTCATGATTTTTACTTCCCTCGGAAAAGACGAATCATTTTCAATACTTTATTCCCGCAGTTATGACGGATATGGATGGAATGACTTTTCCCCGTTTACTCCGTCAGCAGGGATGAAAAATCCATTTCTGCCTGTGGTTGCATCTGACGCCGGCGGAATCTATATTCTGTTCCAGGCCCAGTATAATACGGGAAGCCGGTTTTCTTACCAGATATATTTTACGAAATCTGCTGACGGCATAAAATGGACGGCTCCGGTCCTTATGACTGGTGACAGATCCATGGAAGCATCATCTCTTCTGGAATTCAGTGACTATTACAACCAGAGGCCGTCAATATATACAGAAGGTGACCACATTTACGCTGCATGGGAGAGGCATACTTCTGAGTCGGAAAATGCAAGGATTATTTTTGCAGAACTGGACCGGCAGGGGAATGTCACAGGGCGACCGGAAGACCTGACCCGTACCGCAAAAGCCAGCCGGCCGATACTCTTTTCTTACGAAGGCCTCATTTCCCTTGTATGGTTCGATACGAGAAAGGGCAAGGAAACCCCGTGTTTTGCGCAGCGTAACGGATTCCGGTGGGATGAAGTCCCGCTTCCTTCTGGAAAAAGTGATACCGTATTCATTTATCCACTCATAACCGGAGCAGGAAAGGATGTTTCCTTCATATGGCAGACTGATGTTCCCGGAAGGAAAAATTCAAATGCCATATTCAGGCTTTCAACTGATACCACTGTTTCTCCTCCTTCATTCAAAGCCGTAAGTTTTACAAAAGGAAAAAGAAGCCGGAATGAAAAAGTAAAGGTGAACATAGTAATTCCTGATGATTCTTCCGGAATCCGGGGCTATTCCTGGGTGTGGACAAAAAATCCTGATGAAGAAGTTCCTCATAAAATCATGGCCCTTGCACAGGATGCTGCTCTTTCTGCTGAGGCTCTGACAGAAGGTGAATGGTTCTTAAAGGCTTCCGTGCTTGATTATGCCGGAAACTGGTCTGAGCCAGGAGTCATTTCATATTTCCGTGACCTGACGCCACCGCTTCCTCCTGTAATAAATATTCCTGCCCTTGATGCTGCAGGATTCCTTTCTTCCAACAGTTTCTCCGTCACATGGCAGGATGAATCTGAAGGTGAAGACATTGCAGGTTTTTCATGGAAGCTTCAGAAACAGTATGATATTCCATCAAGGCTTTACAGTTCAAAAAGACATCCCCTCCGCCTTTCCGTGGATTCCCAGAAGGCTCAGCTTGAGTCCATCATACAGAAGAATCCTGAGGACAGGCTCCGGGTACAGGCACCGGCTTCAAAAATAATGACTGAAAAGACACAGCAGGGATTTGTCAATGAGGAAAACGGTGCATATACCTTTGCAGTCAGGTCCTTTGATTCAGCAGGAAACATCAGTAAGCCGTCCTATATAACGGTTTACCTCAATAAATACGAACCATCTACCCGGCTTACATCGGTAAAGAAGAGTTCCGACATTTTTGGAAATACGGCACTGGAACTGAATGGAAAAGGCTTCCTTTATGATGGAAAAATTTCCGAAGTAAGGCTCATTCATGACAAGAATCCTGAAAAAAACATAGTGTTGCGCCTGTCTGACGGTGCATACCGCATTTCAAATGACGGACTCATTACAGGGATAAAGCTGGACACCCTGACGCCGGAAGGAAATTACGGAATCAATCTTTTCCACACAGACCGGGGGCTTTTCAAGTCCAAATCCGTAGTTTCCATAATTGAGACAGGAACTGTAAAGATAACGGAAGAATACAGATACATTCCTTCATGGCAGAAGGTAATTGATACCGGCCGCTTTATAGTAAAGCCGTCGGAAATCCTTCTTGCTGCAATCCTTATTCTTGCATGTGCCGGAATCGTGTTCTCCATCCATGGAATAACTGTTTCCGTAAAGGAAGGAATGCTTGTAAAACAGGAAATATACGCATTGATAACGGGGGATATAATGCCGCTTGAAAAAAAGAAAAAGACAAAGGCCTTGAAACGGAAAGGCATCACTCTCAAGGTAAAGCTTGTTTCATTTACCGTATTCCTTGTACTTATGGTCAGCCTGCTTGTTTCGATTCCTCTTGGATTCATAATGATACGCACGCAGGAAAAGAATCTGGGAGAAGGTCTCCGTCAGCGTAGTGAAGTACTTCTTGAAAGTCTTTCTACCGGTGTGCGTGCCTACATGCCCCGGCAGGATGTCCTTGAATTGAGTAACCTTCCGTCCCAGAAATCGGCCCTTGAAGAAGCAGAATATGTCACCATTACGGGGCTTCCGGCAGATGATGATTCAGACGCACTGAATTTCCTTTGGGCAACAAATGATCCTGATTTTGAGTCAAAGCTTGATGATAAAGCTTTCGTTGCAGGTAAGTCTTCCATTGCAGATTCCGTCATCCTTGAAATTTCCAGCGGATGTGAAAGCCTTAATGAAAAAATCCTGGAGCAGATTGGAACGACGGCAGATGATATCGTTGCCTTGCAGAAGGAAAGTGATTCCCTCCGTTCAAAGGAAGATGCTAAAGAACGCAGGCAGGAAATAGCCCGTACCGTAAAGAATCTTTCTGACAAGATAGACGAAACGGTAAAGAAATTCTCAAAGGAAAACACATCTTCTTATCCATATTTTAATGCGGAAGTCCTGGACAGGAGCAACACGCATTATATTTTTTACCGTCCTGTAATTTACAGGCAGCAGAGTTCCAGGGTATTCGTCCGTTCCATCGTGTTCATGTCGGTTTCGACGGACTCACTTATAAAGAGTCTTGACGAGGCAAGGAACACCATCATCTATACTTCCCTCATCATTACGGTCGTAGCAATCCTTATAGGAGCCATCGGATCGATAATCCTTGCTTCCGTAATAACGAATCCTATACGCCGCCTTGAGCGTCATGTCATGATGATTGCCAATACGGCAAAAAAAGAAACACTCATGGATAAAATGATCAGCATAAAGACCAGGGATGAAATCGGTTATCTTGGAGAAAGCGTCAACGAAATGACACGCAGCATTGCAAAGTCAGCCCAGGAAGAAAAACTCACCATGGAAGGTAAGTCTGTCCAGCAGGCATTCCTTCCGCTGGAAAAAGACGGGAAGGGAAACATAAAGAATACGGCAGTCCTTAAGGATGCGCACCTTGAATGTTTCGGTTATTATGAAGGTGCTTCCGGTGTTTCCGGTGACTACTTTGACTACAAGAAACTTGATGAAAACCGTTA
Source organism: Treponema sp. (assembly GCA_045616425.1). Taxonomy (GTDB): domain Bacteria; phylum Spirochaetota; class Spirochaetia; order Treponematales; family Treponemataceae; genus Treponema_D. The sequence continues at coordinate 21,167 of JAZLGS010000010.1, read as the reverse complement.
TGTCATAATCAAGTCCGATGCTTCAGGTCATGGCGTTCCTGCTGCCTTCATCATGACTGTAGTAGCTACTTTGTTCCGTAAGTATTACGAAAACTGGTCTTATAAAGCAAACGGTGTGGACCTCAGCAAGCTTGTCCTCCAGATAAATGACTTTATCGAATCCCTGGGAATGAAAGGAAAATTTGCGACCCTCATCCTTGCAATGGTGGATACGAAATCCGGTGATGTGTACCTCTGTAATGCCGGTGACAATGTAGTGCATATTTTCGACAGCAGCATGAAGAAGCAGAAAGTCCTGACGCTTTCCGAAACTCCTGCTGCCGGTCCTCTTCCTTCCTTTATGGTGGAAATGAAAGGCGGATTTAAAATTGAAAAGACACACATAAATCCTGGTGATGTGTTATTCCTCTATACTGACGGTATTGAAGAATCTACGCGTAAATTCCGTAACGGAAATTTTGAAGTCATAAAATGTGATGAAACAGATGGTGATGGTTCTGACCGGCATGGAAACCACAACACAGGTACTGAAACTGAACAGCTTGAAAATGAAAGGATCAGCGACATTATTGAAGCCGTATTGAACCGCCGTGTTTACCGTCTTGAAAAATATCACAATCCGATTCCCGGCGAAGTCCTGGAATTTGATTTTTCAACATGCAGCGGAACTGTAGAAGAAGCAATCCTGGCCCTTGCTTCAGTAGAAAAAGTATTCCGTTTTGTAAAAGCTCCAGATGCTGCTGACAACGACATTGTCCGTGCAGATAAAAAAATCGACAGCTTCCTTAAGGAACATTTCAACAGATATGACTTCTATTGTTCACGGCAGCTGCCTGTTGATGCAGAATCAAATTACATCCAGTATACCAATGTCACCGAAGACGACCAGCTGGATGACCTTACGCTTGTTGCAATACAGATTCATTGATGTTATAATTTTTTTCAACTGGAACATGGGAGAATGTTCTTTAGAAATTGGAGGTTTACATGAAGCCTGAAACAAAGGAAAAGTTGAATGCCTTTCTTGAAAGTGTAAAAAAAGTGCTTGGAAAAGGTCTGGACAAATCAAAGGATGCCATTGAAAAAGCCGGTGATGCCGTACATGATTTTGGCGATAAAAGCGTTATAATGCTTGAAAAGAAACAGTTTGAATCTAAGCTCAAGAAAGTTTATTCAGATCTTGGTGAATATTATATTGCAAAAATACTTGATGATGGAAAATTGTCCGTAGCAGCTTCTGATGCCCAGGTTAAGGTTTTTGTTGCGGAAGCAGAAACGCTCCGTGCCGAAATAAAGGCAAGGGATGAACAGTTTTCTTCCAATGCTTCAAAAGAAAAGTCGGAAAGTGCTCCTGTTACCGAAGAAGCTCCTGCCGCTGCTGATGAAACTGCAGCTCCTTCAGTGATAGAACTTCCATCTGCTCCAGCTGTAGAAGAAGTTCCTCCTGCAGCCGCAGAAACTGCCTCTGAACCTGCACCTGCAAAGAAGCCTCGTGCAAAGAAAACTGTTGCAAAAAAAGAAGATGGTGCAACAGCTGAAAAACCAAAGACCACAAGGGCAAAGAAAACTTCGGCAGCTGAGAAGACTGAAAAAACAGAAAAAGCTGCTCCAAAAACTAAAAAGGCTGCTTCTGGAAAAACTCCTTCAAAGGCAAAGAAAACTGCGGATTCTGATGCTGCAGAACCGAAACCAGCAAAAAAGCCACGGGCAAAAAAGACTGATAAATCAGAATAACCAGCCTGAATCCAGGGACTGTCAAATGGCAGTCCTTTTTTTATGGTCATGCATGTCATACGGCGCAAAGTGTGCAGACTGCGCTTGCATCCCGGTATCAGCCACTCCGGCACAAAAAAATCCGGAATTCTCAAAAAAAATCCTAAACAATATTTTTCTCCATCCGATAATCTAAATGGAAGTCCATAGGTTTTTCTGAAGTAATTTCAGGTAAATCTCGTTTCCGGAAAGCATGGTGGAATGCCTCCATGTATTTCATCATGAGCACGTTTATAACGCGGAACATTCATTGGAGTTGATAAGATGTCAGAAAAAAACGAACTTTTAGAAATTTTGCTCGAAGAAGAAAAAATCCTTGATCAGGTGCTTGATGGACAGCAGAAAATGCACATTGCCGTAAAGGAAAAGAACTGGATTGGTCTTGAAGATACTATTTCTTACATCCAGAAAATGTCTGATACTTTTATCGTCGTTGATTCCCACAGGCAGGAAATTACTGCTTCAGGTACTAAACTCATTACTCCTGACTGTTCAAAAATCATGTCATCAATTCACGCAAAACTATTGAAATCAAAAATTGAAAATAAGGCAATGACGGATTTCATTTCAATTACTCAGACTTTTGTACAAGGTGTACTTGATAAGGCTGTACCTCAGAGGCGCAATGTTCTTTATTCACGTAAGGGAAAAATCGTCCGTGCTCAGCCTGAAAGTGTAGTCCTTAACAGGGTATTTTAAGGTAAGTCACGGAGGACCATTTATATGTCAACTTTTGCAGGAATAGAAATTGGAAAAAGAAGTCTGATGGCTCATTCTACATCCATCCAGACAGCAGGTCACAACATTACTAATGCCGAAACTGAAGGTTATTCTCGGCAGCGTGTAGAAATCAAAGCCTTTGATCCTATCTACCGGCCGGATCTTACAAGGGCAGAACTTCCAGGACAGATAGGGCAGGGAGCTGTTGCTGAAAGCATCAGCCGTGTCCGTGATGAAATGCTTGATACACGCATTGCAGCCCAGAGTAATCAGGAATCATATTGGGATACGAGAAGCCATTATTATATGATGATTGAACAGGTTTATAATGAACCTGATGAAGTTTCAATCAGAGGGACGATGGATAAATTCTGGCAGTCATGGCAGGAACTTTCTCTTAATCCGGAGAGTCATGCAAACCGTCAGGCTGTAATTTCCCGCGGACAGTCACTTGTAAACTCAATCCGCAACAGGGACAATGCCCTTACAGGAATCGGAAACCAGCTTAATTCTGATATTGAATCAAATGTAAAACAGCTCAATAATTACGCAAAGCAGATTGCAAAGCTCAATAATGAAATCGTACGTTCAAAGGCAATGGGTGATAATCCTAATGACCTTCTTGACCGCCGCGACAATCTTGTTGACAAGCTTTCAAAGATTGCAAACATAACTACAGATAACCGTGATAATGATGAATTCATGGTTCATATTGACGGTCATGTCCTTGTTCAGGGAAATGTTGCAAGAAGCCTTGGTGTTGAATCCGTAATTGATAATAACGGCTATTCAAAAGTTGTCTGGGCTGATACGAAAAATGTTGCAGAAATTTCCGGCGGTTCCCTTGGTGCATTGATTGAACTCCGTGATGTAGATATAAGGAATGAAATCCAGTCATTGAATACAATGACAATGAATTTTGCAGACCTTGTTAATGACGTTCACAGGAATGCTGTTGGTGCAAATAATACAAAAGGACTGGACTTCTTTGTTCAGAAACCATTTGTAGAAAATACTAACGGTAATTATGACAGGAACGGTGATGGAACTTTGGATCATTCGTATATTTTCCGTATGACAGGAAGCCATGCATTAAAGGCTCAGGAACAGCTGGGAATCGAAGGTACGATGACACTTTCAGGTCATAATGGAAACATTGAAGTTTCCTATTATGCCACAGATACAGTTGAAGATGTAATCAACCGCATCAATGATTCTGATGGTGAAGTCAAGGCATACCTTGACAGAAACAACAGCCTTGTGTTAAAGGCAACTACAAGCCAGAACACGGATAATCCTGATTTTGTAATCCGTCATGTAGAAGATTCCGGATATTTCCTCAGCGGATATGCAGGAATCCTTTCCGGCCGCGGACAGGAAAATGCTTTTGACTTTGCCCGTGCTGATGCTGTAAATGTACTTGTCCAGCCGTCAGAAGGAAATGCCGGTGCACAGTTTGCCGTTGCGCCTGTAGACAATCCTTCAACATATGTTGACATCAATTCTGCTTTGAAGAATGACGTAATGAGTGTTGCTTCTGCATTTGCCGACCATACAGGAACTGCAAGGAATGGTGACGGCCGTGCAGCTCTTGAAATTGCATCAATCCGCAATTCAAAAGTAATGATTGGTCATGAACGTACCCTTGATGACTACTTTGCTGATACAGTTACAAATGTAGGTCTTAAAGGTGAGCAGGCAGAAACAAACCTTCTCAGTCAGAATGCAATTATGGATGACCTCAGGACACTCAGGGATTCCATCAGTGGTGTAAATATTGACGAAGAACTTGCTGACATTATGAAGTTCCAGCACGGATATAACGCAGCTGCAAAATTCGTTACTGTAATCGATGAAATGCTTGATACAGTAATCAACCGCCTTGGTGTATAAAGGCCCTATAGTTTTTGGAGGAAATTATGAGAAGAATCAGTTCAGGCATGAACAGTGCCGATGTGCAGTATAGATTAAGACTTCAGGAATCTAAGCTCAATAAGGCAAACAACAGCCTTTCAAGCCAGCGCCGTTTCAGCGAACTCAGGGATGACCCGATTGCTGCAGGACATCTGGTACGCTATGAATCATATGCAGGCCGTGTAAAGTCTTTTGAAGCAAATGCCGAAACCCTTACAGAACGCTTTACAGTGCGTGAGGGATACATGAATGATTCCCTCCAGATAATGCAGAGGGTAAGGGAACTGGCTGTTCAGGGGGCTACAGGAACTTATACAAAAGACGATCTTTCAAACATGGCTTCAGAAGTTGATGAACTTTTAAAGCAGATGATTCAGAATGCAAATGCTGTTGATCAGGACGGAAATTATCTTTTTGCCGGAACAAACACAAAAGCAACTGCATTTGATGTTGAAATGGGAAATGTCCAGGGCTCAGGAGTTCCTCTCATTGAACATGTAAGGTACAATGGAAATGTTGATTCAAATAACATTGAAATTGATGAAGGCCAGTATATGCAGGTTAATAATTCCGGAAACCGTACATTCTGGGCTGAAAACCAGCAGCTTTTTTCCCACAGGGATGTAACTGCATGGCAGGCAGAAAATGACAGTGTGATTGCTGTTGATGGAAAGGAAATTACTGTAAACCGTGGTGACAATATTTACTCCATCATCTCAAAAATCAATGATTCTGATGCTGCTGTAAAGGCTTCCCTTGATCCGTTGTCCCACGGTATAAACCTCATGACTACAGATTCACGCCAGCTTTGGCTCGAAGATGTAAAAGGTTCTACACTTACAGACCTTGGAATCATCAGCGGAACTGAACAGCGTCCACCATACAATATTGCTGCAGGTGTGCATGTGGCTGGTGGCTCAATGTTTGACAGTGTAATTGCCTTGAGGGATGCAATGCTGAAAGGAGATTATGAGACAATCGGTGGCCGTGTGCTTGGATCTATTGATGCAGGACTTGGAAATCTTGTGACACGCATTGCAGAAAGCGGTTCACAGTTTGAGCGTGCAGCAATGAACGTGCAGCGCAATTCACTTACAGCCTTGAATGTAACAAAGATGATTGCAACCGAAGGTGACCTTGATTTTACAAAAGCTGTTACTGATATGAAAATGCTTGATTTTGTTCATCAGGCTTCTTTGAATGTTGCAGGAAAATTGTATTCAAGTTCGCTTTTGAATTACATGCGTTAATTCTTTAGTATATTAGTTTCATAAAAGGGCACTTGTGAAAAGCTTAAATGTTTTGGCCGGTGCCTTTGCTTGTGCCTGAGACACAAGCATTTTTTTTCTTATAGGAAAATCATATGGATGTAAAAACAAAAACTGGTGATGTAGTTTCAGTTGATGAAAAACATATTCTTAGTATTCCTGAAGGCTTATTCGGATTTGAACCTTATAAACAATATGCCGTATTTGAAAGTGAGTATCCACCTTTCATGTGGATGCAGTCGACAGAAGAACAGCATCTTGCATTTCTGATTGTAGATCCATTTCTGATCTGTGATGACTATGAACTTGATGTAGATGATAAGACGCTTGCAAAAATTGACGTTACTTCACCGACAGACGTTTTTGTAATGTCCATTGTGACTATTCCCGGCAATGGATCACCGGTTACTGCAAACCTTCAGGGGCCGCTTGTAATAAACAAAAATAATGGAAAATGTATGCAGGTTGTCCTGAACAATAACCGCTGGACTACAAAGCATGATATCGTAAAGGCATTAAAGGCCAGGGAGGGAAAATGCTGATTCTTTCCCGCAAAATTGATGAAAAAATAAAAATCGGCCAGGATATTACCCTTACAATAATTGAAATCCGTGGAGACCAGGTAAAGATTGGTGTTGAAGCTCCAAAAAATATAAAAGTGTTCAGGCAGGAAGTTTTCAATGCAATCCAATCTGAGAACAAGGCTGCTTCTGAGATTCCTGATGTAAAGGGAATTGATGAAATTACAAAACTCCTGAAAAAATAACAGAGACGGCTTTCACTGACCGGCAGTACACCAAGGCTGAACCTGACGGAAAATGGTCTGTCCTGAAAGTATTAAAATCATCCTGTACCCGATTCAATAACAGCAGGACAGTACTTTACAGTCAGACTGTCTTTATGTGTACTGCTATTTTATCTTTCCGTTTTCCAGATTCTGTTCAGCTTCACTGACCCTTAGATATTCCGGTCCGTCATAGTCCTGAAGCGGAGACTTGCCGTCTTTTATCATCTGTTCCGTAATTTCAAATATGCTGTCTGCGGAATATGTTTTTGAGCCGGCTTCAATTATTACAGTATCCTGCATTACATTTCTTGCGTTCTGTAAAAAGATTCCGCTATCAAGTCCGCATGCAAATACTTTTTTTTCACCTTTAAATGCTTCAGCAATTTCAGATATTTCATAATCGCCGGCTTCAAGCATTGTACTGCCATTTTTGACGATTTTTGCGTAAAACCTGTCTTTATGTGCATCAATTACAGAAATGACCGGACAGTCCATTGATATATAAGGATTCATATACAAATCCAATGTAGAAATTCCATAGAGTGGAGTTCCGCAGGAAAATTCAATTGCCTTTAATGCTGCAAAAGCAAGTCTGAGACCCGTAAATGAACCAGGCCCCTTTGTAAGTGTCAGATAATCCAGTTCTGAAGGTTTTATATCAAGCTGATTCAGGACAAAATCTATCGACGGCAGAAGTTTTTCTGATTGCCGCATTCCGATATCCAATGTCAGTGAAACGAGTCTGTCATCATCCTTTGCAGAAATTATAATGCGTGTATGTGCTGTATCAAGTGCCAGAGCTTTCATTATTGGATGTCTCCATATGGCCAGTTTTCAATATAAATATTGCGTTTTCCGCTGTCGTTCTGATCTGGTTCCAGACGGATGATTATTGTTTTCCGGGGAAGTTCATCCATGATTTTTTCACTCCATTCGATAAGTGAAACACCATCACCATACAGCATGTCTTCAGTACCGAGGTTTGCAAAATCATCAGAACCTTCAAGCCTGTAGACATCCATATGATACATCGGCATTTTTCCATAGTATTCCGAAATCAGACAGAATGTCGGGCTTGTAATATTGTCTTCAATTCCTAAAGACAATGCAATTCCTTTTGTTATTGTAGTTTTTCCAGCAGCCAAAGTTCCCTGCAAGGCAATTATATCGCCTTTTTTCAGGAAATTTCCGATTTTTTTACCAAGCTCAATTGTTTCTTCCGCAGAAGATGTATGGAGGATCATTACGGAATAAGCCCCTGCTGGTCATTTGTAAGAATCATTCTTTTTAATGCTGAGATTATAGGAAGGGCAGGGTAATTTGGCTGTTTTATCAGTTCAACTTCGATATTCCTGTCTCCAAGAGGTCCGGTTTCAATACTGAAAGAAATCGGCGTGTCTGTAATTTCAGTAGGCAGCTGCAAAGTTGCTATTGCAGTATACTTTCTGAAATAGTATATAAATCCTTCCTCTTTTTCTATGTTTTTCAGTTCTAAAATATTCATATCAAATCTCACAAAAAATTAATTCATGATACTTTATCAGTGTAAAGTGGTCAAGAATCGGAATAATTAATTCAACGATATTTATATATATCGGCAAGAATTTTGTTTCTTATAGCTAAAGGAAGCTTAAAAAATGAAATATGAAGGGCAAAAAGCTCCGTTCCCGGTTCCTTATGCATTCCGACTATAAGCCCCATTGTTTTGATTATTTCACCATCCGAAAGTGGAACTTCAATATTAATCTTCTGCTGTATTTTTATCGGCAAGTCTGTGAGCATTTTTATTCCTCCACCTGAAATGTCACAGATTTGACCTTTGTATTTCTTTTCCTTTGGAGTATATATTTTTTCATTTTTACTTCCGGTTGATTCTTCTATACCAGAAAATGTACAATCTGTCCTGTAATCAATCCTCTTGTATTCACGGCGGTTCTGTATGGACACTGTATTTGAATGTGTAATGACCATCTGCCTTGAACCGTCTTTACCTGTCTGGAATCTTACTACCCTTGTTGAAACAACATATTGATTTGAATTTTCATGCATGAAAGTAAGGACGATTTTTGAAAGAACTGCAGGGCAGTTTTCAGAACCTTCCAGTTCCGACGGAAGCGTAAGAATGAGATAATCTTTTTCAGTTGCTGCAACAGAAAATTTTATCTGTTTTCCATTGGCAGCCGGCATTGTGAGTGTCGTATCAGCAGGCAATGCCTGGGTAGAAGGAATTCTTTTTGTCTGGGCAATTTCTTTTTCGATATGATACCGGAGTCTGAATAATGCGAAAATATCTTCTTCTGGATTTGATTTTGCAAGCAACCTCTGATATTCTGCCTTGAAAATATCATACATGAAGTTAGTGTCCAGATAATTATAAAAAATATTTTCGGCTTTTGTGCCACGACATATCTGCCATAAAAGGACGGTTTCTTCTTTAGTCAGCGCGAGTTTTTTTGCAAGGGCATTGACATCTTCAATTTTTGTAGTCCTGTGTTTCTGGGCTTCAATATATTCTGGAGTAAGTTTCCGTTTTTTCAGGATATTTATTATAATCCAGATTACAAAAATCAGTACACATACGGCAATTGCCAGCAATATGAATTTATATGCAAATGGATTTTGCCGTGCTGACAAAGGAGAACCTGTTGCTTCTATTCCCATAGTTAAAAATCCTTTGCTGATTCAGCAAGATTGTTCAATCGAGGACAGATTTCATATTCTGCCAAATCTCCTATAAGTGCCGTATCATTATTTGCCATTGCTTCGTTTAAATCTTTCAGAATTGTAGCAAAATCAGCAAAGAACTCTGAAAGTTTCATTCCATTGATGGAGATTTTGTCAAACCTTTCTGGAAAGAGGGTTGATAATGTTACTATATGACAGAAGTTATCGATTGCATCTGCCAGTTCAGCAATAGCTTTGTGAGCCTGGGAATCTTTTCCACTTTGCAATGCTACAGGAACTTCAATCATGGCTTCTGAAATACGGCTGACCTTTGCTGAAGATTCCTTAAATGCTTCTGCAATCTGCATTTCTGATACTACAGAAACTTTTACAATTGTAGTATCTGAGAGTATTCCTGCAGCTACCTGGTCAAAATTTTCAGCCGTGACATTAGTTCCGTCAACATTGATTGCAATTGTAGTGGATTTATTCTGTGCACAATTTTCTTCAAAAGAACGCAGTACATCGCCGATTGTCTTTTCATCTTCAAGTGTTATATCAATTTTCTGTTCGTTTACATAGAATTCCATAGCTTAATTCCTATCTGTTATTGTTATTCTGATTTACAAAATTATTTATGCTGTTCTGCTGCCCTTCAAGGTTATTCAAAGTGCTCTGCATCTGGCCATATTTGTATTTCAATTCGGCTTCCTTTGCATCCATCTGGCTTTCCAATTTTGAAATCTTGGCTTCTGAATCCTTTATCTGACGGTCAAGTACAGAAGTCTTGTTCGCCAGAATTCCCCCTGACTGTACATAGGCAGTAAGCTGTTTGTCCATCAGGTAACCGATTCCAGAATCAATTATAAGGTCGCCATCGCTGTCAAAACCGAATATATTCTTTATATCGGCAAGATTGTTTGCCAGCTTTTCATCAAGTTTCTTTTCGTCGATTTCAAGGTAGCCGCGCATTTTTCCAGGATTGTAACCGGAATAATTAGTAGCATTTGTTGAAATGCCGATTTGAGAAAGCATGGTAATTTCTGCATTTTCAGAAAATCCGTATGTTCCGGCAATTATCTGCTGCATGTTTGTTTTTGCATTAGAAAGTGAAAAATCACTAAAGAACAATCCCAGCTTCTTTTTGTACTCGTCCTGTTCATCACTGGAAAGGTAATCCAGCTCTGAAATTATTTCAGGCTTGTTTTGGGAAAGTATGTTCAATTCTGCAACGGCCTGATTATATTTTCCTACAAAATTTATCAGGGCATCTTTTGCAGCTTCCGTATCAGGTTTTATGTCAATTGTAGCAGTTTTTTCCGTTTTTCCATTTACATGGAGGGTTACATGGGGAACAACATCGTCGATTTTATTCTCAGGACGGTTCATGGTTATCCCCTCATATTTTATTACTGCATCCCCGGCTTCACTTATGGGATGCACGCCTTCATATCCTGACACAGATTTAGTATCACTACCTGTAATAGGGGAAACATTTAATACTGTCCCTGTATTTCTGTTCCTGAATGCGAATCCTGCTATCTTTGGATATTCCCTGACATCAATTTCCACAGGGTATTCACCACCTTCAAGGAGTTCATTTTTTAATATGATTTCCTGTTCAGAACCATCTTCATTTACGGCAAACAGAACTGAAACCGTCTGTATTTCCTCAAGAGGCTGGGGGAGTAGAACAGGTTCTTTAAGTCCTGTTTCTGGTTTAGCAGACTGTACTTCGATTCCTCCAAAAGACACCGCATCAAGCTCAGGCATTGCAGGACTGTTTGCACTTTCATTGATTTCTATAGTTATATCTTCAACCTGCTCAGCAACAATTGAAAAAGTTATTCGGGCATCTTCATTTGTCTTTACATTCAGTGGAAGCGGAATGAATGCTGCACCACGCGCAGGAATCTTCATCCCGTTTTCATCAGCTATGACTTCCTGTTCAGAAAGCTCAGGCATTCCCGTCTGCTCCCTTCCTGTTAAATCATCTGCCTGTGGAAGGGATATTTCTTCTTTTGTCGTACCAAAGATTGTAGACGCGGCTTCTGCCTTTTTTACCATTTCTTTATCTAAAGCATACTTTAATGCATCATCTTCAAAAATAAGACGGTTTTTAAAACCTGTCTTCATAGATTCCATAAGCAGGGCCTTGTTACCTTTATTGACACCGATAAGGCTTGCCTTTATAACTCCCGAGCCACGCTTATTTAATGCTGAAATGAATTCCTCGATTTTTCCGCCTTTCCATTTCATTGATATTTTTTTTTCACCGACGGAATATGTGTATTTTCCTGCTGGAACTTCCTCATTTTTTTCAATTTCTTTTGAAAGGAACCTGTCAGTTGTTGCTGGATTCAAAACATCTATTTTAAAAGATTCATATGCTGCTTCCCTGCCAGCTTCCGCAGTTATTGCACTTTCATCAGAAGATGAGGCTAATTTATTATTGAATGGATTTTCAAAAGAGTAGAGTGTTTTTACGCTGTCCCTAAGGGATGACATCCTCTGATTGATGCCCCGCCATGCTTCCTGCTGGGTTTTATAGGATTCGAGCGTATTCTGCTCTCTTGTAAGCGGAATACGCTCAACCTTCATCAATCCCTCTACGAGATCATTGGTTTTGTATTTATCATTAACGCCAGGTATATTTATTCCAGCCATAATCCCGTTATCTGTAGCTAATTATACCAGCTCATCAAAAATGGCACCTAGTGTCCTTCTGATGTTCAGCTTTATCTTCTGCATTTCTACAGATGGAATCTCCTTTAGAACTTGATTTGTATTTGGGTCAACAATTTTAACGACGACAGTACCAAGTTCATTGTTTACATTGAACTGGATTTTATGTCCCATTACCTGATCTGATAATCTCTGAAGCTGTTGAGCACTGGCTTTCAGTTCAGCCATGTCTTGAACAATGTTGTCCACAACCCTTGCACTGTCAGCAACTTTGAGCTGCGATTCAACTTTTTTTGTACTGTCTCCATTTGCTGCAACGGAGTTATAGTACTGATGGCCATCCATTGCCATAGACTGTCCTATGTTACTTATAGTATTCATAGGCATTCCTCCTGAAAAATTTACTATGTTTATGCAATAAATCATATGATTACGACAAAAACAAGTATTTTCTTGCAAATACATAAAAAGAAAAAGGGAAGAAGGGGCGCACCTTCTTCCCTTCACGTTTACAGTGTTAAAAAGACGACATCCAGTTATCTCTTCAACATTTAACGATTTATCTCAACAATGCGAGAACATTCTGTGACTGTGAGTTTGCCTGTGCGAGCATTGCAGCACCAGACTGTGTGAGAATCTGGTTCTTTGTGTATTCAACCATTTCAGAAGCCATATCTGTATCACGGATGCGTGATTCAGCAGCCTGAAGGTTTTCAGCAGCTACACCAATGCCATTTGAAGCCATTTCAAAGCGGTTCTGGTATGCACCAAGGTCAGCTCTCTGCTTAGAAACTGTCTTAAGAGCTTCATCGATAGTACCGATAGCCATATTTGCGCTTTCTGGTGTGTCGATACCAATCTGTTCGTCTGCTCCCTGTGTTCCTCTGAGACCAAGAGCCTGTGCTGTCATTGTACCGATGAATACGCGAGTATTCTGATCCATGTTAGCACCAATCTGGAACTGCATAACGCGTCCAGAAGCTGATTCTGCTGCGAATCCGCCTGTGAGAATGTTCATGCCGTTGAACTGAGCCTGACTTGCAATGCGGTCTACTTCTGCAACGAGCTGAGAAACTTCAACCTGAATCTGCATACGGTCTTCTTCTGAGTAGATACCGTTTGCTGACTGTACTGCGAGTTCGCGTACGCGCTGAAGAATATCAGTTGTTTCCTGCAGGTAGCCTTCTGTTGCCTGAATGAAAGAAACACCATTCTGGATATTTCTGTTAGCCTGATTCAATCCGCGAATCTGGCTTCTCATTTTTTCAGATACTGCGAGTCCAGATGCATCATCACCTGCGCGGTTGATGCGCTGTCCTGAACTAAGTCTTTCAATGTTACCCATGATAGCGTCATTTGAAATACCAAGTGTACGATCGGCATACATTGAGCTCATGTTGTGGTTAATAATCATAATTAAAGCCCTCCATGTGGTTTTTATATTAAAAAAACTTCACGACTTCATGTTCGTGAGTCCCGTCTGTGCAGGCGATGCCGGTTTTGCGCCCCCGGCAAGGTTTCAGTCCTATTACAGCAGGAATATTCGGTCTGTGATAAAACCGAATGTCCTTGCTGCCATAGACAGCCTCATGGAAAACTTTTTTTCAAAGAACAAAGTGTACCTGAACATACACATATTTTTAAAATTAAACTGTGACAGGCATATAACACATGTCAAGATAACTTTACAGTTGAGTTACAGACTGCCAGCCACTCTAGTATACAGCATATCTTTCTTTAAAGCTAGAAAAAAATACCGCGCTTAAGGGGAACGGTGGCAAAGTCCCCGTTACCATTCCCCTTAAGTATAATATACTATCTCAGTAATGACAATACGCTCTGAGACTGAGAATTAGCCTGAGCGAGCATAGCTGTTCCAGCCTGCTGAAGAACATTGTTCTTTGTAAATTCAACCATCTGGCTTGCCATATCTGTATCACGGATACGAGATTCAGAAGACTGGAGATTTTCTGCAGAAATATCAAGTCCCTTAACTGCGTATTCCATACGGTTCTGGTAAGCACCAAGGTCAGCACGCTGCTTGTTGAGCTTCTTGATTGCTTCATCAACTGTTCCGATAGCGCGGTTGGCTTCTTCCGGTGCAGCAAGAGAAATCTTATCGCCTGTTCCAACTTCGCGGAGTCCGAGAGCTTCTGCTGTCATTGTGCCGATGAAAACCTGCATACGCTGGTCCATGTTAGCACCAATGTGGAACCACATTGAACCTGTTACTGCGTTTTCGCCTGTTGACTGTGCGAAACGTCCTGTAAGCATGTTCATACCGTTGAACTGGGCTGTACTTGCAATTCTGTCAACTTCTGCAACAAGTGCACTTACTTCAACCTGAATCTGCATGCGGTCTTCATCAGAGTAGATACCGTTTGAAGACTGAACAGCAAGTTCACGGATACGCTGCATGATATCTGTTGTTTCCTGGAGATAACCTTCTGTTGTCTGGATGAAACTGATACCATTCTGAGCATTTTCAGAAGCCTGATTCAATCCGCGGATCTGTGCACGCATCTTTTCAGAAACTGCAAGTCCTGAAGCATCGTCACCTGCGCGGTTGATTCTTTCGCCTGAAGAAAGCTTTTCCATATCTTTTGTAAGACTGAGACCTGTTACGCCAAGCTGACGGTTAGCGTACATTGCTGACATGTTGTGGTTGATAACCATAGTAATTCCTCCTTGGAATTATAAGAAAGGCAAAATCCTTTTTGCCTGTTTTAGAAAATGCGTATGTACAACAAGGCTACATCTGCAGATTCTTTTTTACGAGTAATCTAGAATTTATCTTCAACGAAGAATTTTAACCCTATCATTACTCTCTATTAGTATCGGCAATACTGCATCCGGACTTTAATAAAATTTTAGAAAAAAAAAGAAAATTTCGGAAAATTTCAGAAAAAAAACAAAAAAAATCATGGAAATCTCAAAAAACTCTAAAACCGTCCTGTAAAGACATAAAAAAAAGGCCCTCTGGTTTTCCAAAGGACCTCGAAATTTGTGAAAATGCGTTTTCTGTATAAGGTATTGCTTTTATGAATCACTCATTAATCAACTGCATCTTATTCTATGGAATTCAGGATTGCTTCTATCTTCCTGCAGGCTTTTCCCCTGTGGGAAATGCTGTTTTTTTCTTCTGCAGAAAGTTCAGCTGCAGTTTTTCCATATCCCGGGATGAAAACTATAGGGTCATAACCGAATCCACCATTTCCCCGTGCTTCTTCAATAGACTCAAGAAGGCTGCCTTCCATTGTTTCCTGCGCAATGAAAAACCTTGAAGGGTTAAGTACAAGGACCATTGAACATGTATAGTGACATGACCTTGGTCCATTAGGGAAGAGGGATGTATCTTTTCCCGATTTTAAGGCTTCGGTAGTCTGTTCGATTATATATCTGTTCTGCATTTCCTGACTTACTTTGCTTCCGTCAGGCTTTCCCTGCATGAACTCCGGACCAGCATATCTGGCAGAATATATCCCCGGTGCACCGTCCAATGCATCAACACATATTCCTGAATCATCTGCAATAACAGGGCAGTGTACGATATTCCATAAGGCCAGAGCCTTAATGAGGCTGTTTTCATAAAATGTTGACCCGGTTTCCTCAGGATCAAAATCAATTCCTTCATCTGACGGTATTACTACACTATGATCTTTCAGAATCTGTGCCATTTCCCGTTTTTTATTCTGATTTCCAGTTGCTAAATAAATCTTCATATATGCATATTACCTTATTGCAGTTAAAGATGGAATACTTATTGGAGTCTCTGAAAATTGCGGTTTTCAGAGACAACCTTAAACCCGGCAGGGATTTTTATTCGTGCCGGCGGTTCCAATACGAAGGGGATTGGAACCGGAGTGTAATTTCCTTTAAGAACGACGATACATCGACCGTTCTGCATCGAGTCTCGTCATTCCTTTATCATTTCCCTTGCTTTTGCAATGTAAAAACTGACTTTCCTGCTGCTTATCCCTATGATTTCTGCAATCTCTGAATTTGTAGGCGATATTTTCCTCCTGCAGTTCCTTAGCTGCTCCGTCTTCCTCTGCCATACCCGGGTCTGGAAAGCCAGTTTTTTCCTTAATTTTTCGTATTTAACGGATTCCTTGTCCATGTTTTCAATCTGGCTTCTGTAAAGACAGATGAGGAACCATGCCTTGTCCCGCTTCAATTCCAGCTGTTCATGCAGTTCTGCCTTCTGTTCAAGCCTCTCTTTCAGGAAAAGTACGGAATCATAAAGCATTTCTGGATCAAGCCCGCATATTTTGCTGACTCTGCTGATATGGCTGTCATCGATGTACCATGAAGATTTCAGGGTAAGTATAAGTGCAATGCGGCTTTCATGCTTCTGTGCCGTGCGTATGAAATGACCATCCGGTTTTTCGAAAATCTTTCTGAATGTAAGCTGTGACGGCACATTTTTAGGATCTGACACTGTACTTAATGCAGTCAGCTCATGTTCGCAGATTTCCAAGGCTGTATCATCCTGGCGTTTTTTATAGCTGTCATACAGTGACGGGGTCATGTACAATTTTACCTTACGCTCTTTTTCGAGTTTCAGGATCCAGTTTTGCTTCAACCTGTTGACGGAATCGTAGACATAAGCACCGAAAGGGCATATATCCTGACGGTAGTTTTTCAGCATTACAGATATTTTCGCGATGATGTCAGATAGAAAATTGCTGAGCTGGTCTTCATCAAGATTTCCAAGATTGAATCTTTTTGGATTCCTGTAAAGAAGTTCAAAAATACAGTTTACAGCTTCTTCTTTGGAAATGGTTCCGTTTTCCAATGATGATGGAATTTCATCAAGTTTTACATTAGTAATCATTTTTGCCTCCCATGATTTACATATGAAATACCGTGCAAATTCTGTGCCAAGTTTTTAAAATGTGTTTTTGCGGGTCCTGATTATTTGTAAAATTGAATGCAAAAATGTAATGCAGGGTACAGCAACTTCTGCCTGAGTCTTCAGGAAACTGTGTTACAAAGGATTAAAAAGCTGGGGGGAGGGGAATCTGCGGGGAATATATAAGTTCTTTTTCTGCTAGTGGAATCTTTTTTAATAGTTCAAAGGCCGGGTTTTCACATATTGATGAATATAAAGCGCGTTTATTTAAAGGCTATGCCTGTAAAAAGTGTTGCCTCTTTCGCCTTCGAAGCACAGCTTCTCGGAGACTCGCTAAAATTGCTTTCGCAATTTTCCGCTTTTGCCGTCGCTCCCTTCCGCCTTCGAAGCACAGCTTCTTGGAGACTCGCTAAAATTGCTTTCGCAATTTTCCGCTTTTGCCGTCGCTCCCTACCTGCGTTCTGCTTTTTTCCACAATTATGCAGTTAATTTTACCATTGATAGAACATCAATACCTCGAAATCCGTCATTAATCAGCAACACTATAGCCGGACATAGTCTATTTAAATACAGTTCATTGCATCATGCTCATTTCAGTCCGTCATACAGCCCCTGAAAAAACACCTGCATTGGAAAAATTCCAGTGCAGGTGCATGCTTGAAAATGTGGCATTCTGGATTACAGAATTATTAAAGGACTTTTGAAAATTCCTTTACGATTGCAGGAATCAGTGTATCCAGTTTTCCTTCCACGCTCATTCCTGATGCATTTTTGTGACCGCCGCCACCGAATTTTGCAGCGATTTTACTTACATCAATGGAATTCCTTGAACGGAACCCACCAGTGCAGGAATGTTCCGTTTCCTGCCTCAGGAATACCACGGCTTCAACACCTTCTGCCGCAAGTAGAGCCTGATACAGCATGTCAGAGTCTCTGCCTTCTGTACCATATCTCTTTGTATCTTCCATTGATTCATAAGTTATGACCAGCTTTCCGTTGCAATACCTTTCTGCGTGATCAAGCAGTACTCCGAGAAGTTTTCTTGTTGAATAAGGCTTTCCGCCGGAAATGGCATCATACATTTCATTTGGATTGGCTCCATAGTGTACAAGCCGCGATACAAGCTGGAAAACTTCTGCCGAGTCTTCCCTCAGGAACCGGAAGAATCCTGTATCAGTACTGAATCCGAAAAACATGATTTTTGCAGTTTCTGCATCCGGTTCACCAACGATTCCTTCGTAAATCATCTGGGTCAGACATGCAGCAGCAGGAGATGATGAATCGATTATGGCCTTTGCACCTTCCGGAATTTCAGAAGTCTTGTGATGGTCAATAATGAATGTATCGAATCCTTTGAAGTCACCAATGTCTCCAAGTCTGTTCAGTTCAGAGCAGTCTACTATTATGAGGCCTGTTTCATCCCGGTCCTGCTGACTCATAAATGGCAGTTCCGGTTCAAAAAATGATTCATATTTCTTTATTTCCGGTCTTTTGAATGGGCCGGCAGAAATCATCATGTATTTCTTGTTCATTGATTTTATGATTTCTGACATTACAATGCATGAAGAAATGCAGTCACCATCAGGATCTTTGTGACCGATTATTATAAAATTATCATGAGCGGTTGCAAAAGCCTTAAAGCTTTCAATTTGTTCTTTTGTAATTATTTTCATAGTTGTTTCATAGAAAAAATTGAGCAGCCTAAAAGACTGCCCAATCAGATAAGAGTAATTTATTTTCGAAAGAGTCTGTCCCGAAAGTCCGGCTCACAGTGTCATTCCACAGTTGCTTCGGAACAACACTACCTGCCGGATTTGAACCTGCCACCCGGAACTTGATTCAGGAATGGCCGCAGCATTTTGCAAACAGACTTTTTACTCGCTAAATATCCAATGTTACGGAACTTACTTCACCGTCAACTTTATTTCCGTTTGTGAAACTCCATACCCTGTCAGTGCGGCTTGAAGGAACTGTAAGGATTACTTTATAGAATTCACCATTCTTTGTTACTACTGTAACATAAGGGTTAAGTCTCTTAGGCAAAGCTCTTATCTTGAGCTTCCTTACCGCACCTGTTTCGTGATTTGCCCACTGCTTTGGAATTACAAGAGTTCCAAGTTTTGTTCCATACTTTCCATAAATTACTGCATATGAATCAGCTGCTTCAATGACTTTATAAACAGGTGCCATTTTGTATGAGAGTTCAGACTCATGTGCAAGTTCTTCACTCTGTGCAGAAAGAGGGAGAACTGTTGCTGCAGCCAATGCAAAAACGATAAATGCCTTCTTAATATTCATAAAAAACCTCCATGTTGTTTTTTGTAGTTTTACAGATGCTTAGATAAGTCCCAGCATGATAGCTTTTATGGAATGCTTTCTGTTTTCTGCTTCATCCCATACTCTGCTTGCTGAACTTTCAAAAACATCTTCTGTTACTTCCTGTCCTTTTACTGCCGGCAGACAATGCAGGAACACAACATCCTTGTTGCCTGTTGCATCCATAAGCTCTTTGTTTACCTGAAATGGTGTCAGGAGTTTTATGCGCTGTTCTTTGAGTGCTTCTTCACCCATAGAAACCCATACATCAGTATAAAGGCAGTCTGCGCCTTTTACAACTGAAATATCATCAGATATTTCGATTTTTGCACCGGATTCCTTTGCAAAAGGTTCACAAATTTTCTGAATTTCAGCATCCGGAAAAAGTTCCTTAGGGCTGAAAATAGAAAAATTAATACCCATTTTTGCACAGATGACCATGAGTGACCTTGCAACATTATTGCGTCCGTCACCGCAGAATACGAGCTTACGGCCTTTTACTTCTCCAAAAGCCTCTTTCAGGGTCATAAGGTCTGCCAATACCTGTGTAGGATGAAAATCGTCAGTAAGTCCGTTTATGACAGGAATTCCAGACCATTGAGCAAGTTCCTTGACATGTTCCTGCTTGAATCCACGGAATTCAATTGCGCTGAACATCCTTCCAAGAACCCTTGCTGTATCTTTTACTGATTCTTTTCCACCCATCTGGATGTCAGCAGTAGACATGAATACCGGATGTCCGCCTTCTTCACCAAATGCTGTTTCAAATGAAGATCTTGTACGTGTAGAACGTTTTTCAAAGATAAGGGCAATCGTCTTACCTAAAAATCTCTGGTGGATTTCACCATTATGGGCTTCTTTTTTTACCTGAAGTCCTAGATTGAGTAAAGTTTCTATTTCAGCCGATGTCCAGTCAACCCAGCTGAGTAAAGACCGGCCTTTAAAAGGTGCCTTAAATTCTTCCATATTTTTTTCCTTTTTTTATCATTATAAAGGCTTTATAAGATTCTGTAAAGTAAAAGAAAAAGCTGCCGATAAAGAGCACTCCTGCACTTTATCGGCAGCCATTTACATTGTCTTTTTTTGGATAAAGTGATATTTATCCTTCGTAATCATCTTTTGAGTTTTCTTCACGGATTTTTGTGTTGATTTCTTCTTCGTGATAATCTTCTACATATTGGGCAAGTGTTTCTGCGCTGAGCTGTCTTACGAATTCCCTTCCCTGTGCTTTTGTAAAATAAAGCTGGACTTCAACAGACTGCTTTATCCTGTATTCGCCCATATTTTCTGCTGTATTATCTGTCTGCTTGACTATGATGCAGAAGTATGGAGATTTATCGATGAATGTATAACCTATGAATGCTTCGGTGTTTCCCTTGTTATTCATCATGGCCTTTAATGTTCCCCATTCAACATCAGCCTTGATTTTTCCATATACACGCTTTGTCTTTGCATTTTTGCGTACAAGTCTTTTATTTGCAAAATCTTCAAGATAATTTTCATATCCTGTGGCTATCATGTTGCGTGCCTTTTCATCAAACAGAATATTGTAAAAGTTGGTCTGGTAATAAGTTCTGATTCCGGCTTTTCCTGTTGTAGGATTGAACAGCATGATTGCATCACGCTGTTTGTTTCCATATGTTATCGTACCTGTTCCAAGTTCGATTTCATCATATTCAATATACTTTTCTTTGCCAAAGATAAAATCTTTTATAGGGTGGTCAGATTTTTCTTTTGAAGGTTTCTTTACCTTTTTAGCATTATCCTTTTTGCTTTCGACGGACGGTTCCGGATCCGTATATTCATCTGCTTCCTGTGCATAGATATTGAATCCTGCTGTAAGGACTGCTGCTGTGATAATCAATGCAGTTAATATTTTTTTCATTTTATTTCTCCATATTTAAATTAGGGTAATGTAACAACTATATATAAAATAACAGAAAAACATCTGAGTTACAATGAGGATGTCATTATTCAATTGAACTGCAACGTTTGCCGTCTTCCAGTGCAGTGGCACTTCAGAATCAACGTTTTTAACACAATTCCTGTCCCCACAAAAATCATACTATAGTCACATTTTCTGTGCCGGAGGAATCCTGTGTTCCGGGCATGAATCCCGCATCCTGCTTTCCGTCACCGGCACTGACGCACCAGCCGGAAACCGTAAAGAAAAAAGGGAGGTTTT
>JAZLGS010000009.1:0-52113 GCA_045616425.1 Treponema sp. | reverse complement strand
AGAAGGGAACCACAGTAATTAATTCCGATTGAAAAAATAACATAAAAAATTGTAAACAAAATACTACGTTCCTTACAAAACAAGCCTTCCATTTTTAGATAATAACTCCAAAAATCTTTGCGATTTCCGGAACTTCCTTTTGTTGGGCCAGAAGCTCAAAAAGATTTTTTTCCTTTTGACTAAGCGTGCGGTAATTGTAGAAGGCAGAAGAATATACAGATACAGTCTGATTGCTTTCAGAGTCATCTGTATTAAACATGCTTGCCATAATATCTCGTGTACTCTTGTTATAATAAATATTTCCTGAAGAAACTAACGAAATAGCCTTCATCAGCATAGAGTAGAAGTGCTTCTATCAGAACATCAATACCTCGAAATTCGTTGTCACTCAGCAACACTATAGCCGGACATAGCCTTTGCAAATCCGAAAAATAAGATTCTTTTTAATTTTCATCCCACAAAAAAATAGTCTCTGCATTCGCTTTTGTGTATTCAAGTTTTGCCAGCAGATTCTGGAATTTTGATGATTCCATGAATTTGAAAATGAGTGTTGAACATATTGAAACTATGGCAAGCAAAAACAATATGTGCTCAATTTTTGGAGGAAAGAAAATTTCCCTTACGGAAGAAGGAATCCGGCTTTCAGAGATTGCGGCCAAGATGTTGTTTCTCGAGGATTCAATAATTAACGGCAAAGACAGTGGTGAAGTTTCAGGCCGGAGCCGTGTCGGCTTTTGTGATTCCCTGTGCGTGAACAGACTTCCCCGGTTGATAGCCGAATTTAAGGAGCTGCATCCGGATGTGAATTTCTCCCTCGAAATCCTCAAATGCAGTGACTTCTATTCAAAGCTTGCAGGCAGCACGCTTGACATCGCATTTACCATCGGGTATCTGAAAAAAGAACAGGACATAAACTATATTGCCGAGCGCGAAGAGAAAATCTGTGTGTTTTCTTCACCAGAACATCCTCTTGCAGGGAAGAAGAAATTCAATGCCAGGGATTTCAACAAAATTCCTCTGATTATGGCTGAGACTGCTGCTTATTACAGGCAGAATTTCCTTCGTGAGCTGGAGGAAAATGGAATTACGGTGAACATCATGATTGAGACGGAAAGCATTCAGGCTATCAAAAATATTACGGAAAAAGGGCTCGGCATCCCGGTCCTTCCACGGACAGCCGTCCTGCAGGATTTGAAATCAGGCAGCCTCATTGAACTGAACTATGCCTGTGACTACAAGATTCAGTCCTACATAATCTTGCATAAGAACAAACATCTTTTCGTGTGCACAAAAAGATTCATGGAGTTTTCCGCCCGTGAAATAGAAAGGGAAAATGCTGAATGACAACAACTGATGCTTCTGATTTCATGTACAGGTTTTCCGTTTTTTACTGGACAGACTGCATCAGGCGGTAGAAACTTTCACTGGTGCCTTTGCTAAAATATTCGTACCATGCTTCCAGTGTTTCCCCGTTGAATACATCAAGATGCTGGATAATCAGTCTTGCCCATTCCAGTGGAAATGCTGAACCGCCGGTGATTATATGTCCTGAATCTGTTGCCGGTTCATCTTTATAAAAACTGCTTCCGGTATAATTTTTGCTGAACATTTCAAGAAAGCCCGGTCCGTTGCTTGTGTGTGGAACATTGTTAAGGAGTCCTGCTTCGGCCATTGCAACAGTAGCTCCGCAAATTCCGCAGACCAGTCCGCCTGCAGCTATAATTTCTTTTGCCTTTTCTAAGACCTTCTGGTTTTCAGGATGGCTCCATGTATCGGCTCCCGGCAGAACCAGAACGGTTTTGTCATCTTTAACAATTTCTTCAAGAATACTGTCAGGTGTCATTTTTATTCCACCCATAGATTTTACACTTTCTTTTAAGGCAGAAACGGTTTTCAAAGAAAGCTCCGGAGCATCTTTTTTGAAATAACGGCGGGAATTCAATTCTGCAAGCAGATATCCCGTTTCCCAATCAGCCATAGTGCCAGGCAGATAAACATAAACATTAATCATATATACTCCCAAAAAAAGTCAATGAGGAAACATCAGTTTCCGGTTTGAGTTTTTAACGTCCGCGAGAAAGGACTGTTCAACACTCCTGTAAATATGACATCATTATAAAAACTTATTGTTGACATCTGTATGTCAGTAATAGGAAAATAATGATGATGAAAATTGACAGGTTGATAAGCATTATCATGATTCTTCTAAAAGAGGAACGGGTCAGTGCCAAGGCATTGGCAGAAAAATTTGAAGTTTCTTTAAGGACGGTTTACAGGGATATGGAAGCCGTTGCGCTGGCAGGAATTCCGGTTCATGCTGTTTCTGGGACTGGCGGCGGTTTTGAAATCATGCCTCAATACAAAATCGAAAAAGGATTTTTCACATCAGAAAATCTTACTCTGCTTCTTACTGGGTTGTCGTCAATTTCTGAAATTGTGAAAGCTGATGAACTTGCAAATGCACTTGCGAAAATACAAAGTATAATTCCTGCTTCAAATGCAGCAGAAATAACTTTTAAGACAAAACAGCTTTCAATTGATTTGAATTCCTGGACAGTAAATCCGGATATTTCAAAAAATCTTCAGCTTATCCATAAATCCTTGACGGAATCCAATATCCTGAAATTCAAGTATCTGAATCTCAAAGGAAAAATTTCAGAAAGGAAAATTGAACCATGCCAGCTGATACTGAAAAATTCCCACTGGTATCTTTACGGCTTTTGTCTTACAAAAAATGATTTCAGGATTTTCAAACTTTCGAGAATGTGGAATATTTCTCTTGAAAAAGAAAAAATCATTCCAAAAGAATTTCCACCTCCGGTTCTTGATTACACAGATGAAATAAAAAAGATTCAAAGTGAAATAACATTGAAAATTCATTCTTCATTATTGGAACGGATTCTAGATTTCTGTCCGATGGAAAAAATTAAAAAAGCGGGACCTGGGCATTTCCTTGTAGAATTTCCATTCATAGAAAACGATTACTATTTCAATCTGCTGCTGGGTTTCGGTTCCCGATGTGAATGTATCTCGCCGCTGGAAATCCGCGGGAAAATTGCAGAAAGACTTGAATCAATGATCCGGATTTATAAAGATGTATCTGGAAACTGAAATTCAAATCTGCCAGATGTTCATGAAAAGTTGTTTTGACAATTGCAATACATTCCGTTAACATAAAAAACTGTGTCTGTAAAAAGTATTGTTAAAACGTTTTGTACTATCATTCGGTCTGATTTGTCTTGCTGAATCTTGTTTCAGCATCAGATTTGTTCTCCCAAAGACAGATCCCGAAACAAGTCCGGGATGACGGGCTAGGTTCGGATTGCGGGCACGAGTCCGTGGTAATGGAATCATTTTTTGTTGTGACGGGGCAAGTCCGGTGTGACAGTTCAGGATTGAGAAAAACTGGCTTTTGACCTGCTGATTCAGACGTGAAAAAAAATATGTTGAGGAAGGAAAAAAAGTGAAATTCTTAAAATTCATTAAAAACGATTATCCGGGATTATTCTGTATTTCTATTACGACTGCCGTAATCATCTTTGTGATTGTCTCTGCAAACAAGCCGGAAGCAAATATGAAACTAGAAATCTTTCTTAGTGTACTTTCAGTCCTGACACTGATAATTTTCATCCGCAGATATCTGTATCTGAAAAAACTTTTTGCTGTTGGTATTCCTGCAACAGGAACCGTTACAGACACGACATTCTTAAGGAAAAACGGTTCAATTTCATTCAGTTACTCATACGAAGGAAATGAATATTCGACAAAGAATTCAGTCAGCCGCAACGGACTGACAAAAAGTTTCAAAAAGGGTGATGCAGTTGAAATCGTGATCGATCCGGCAAAATCATCAACAGCCTACATAAAGAAACTGTTTTGCGAGATGTAACAATCACCAGTCAGAATCAATGTGCCGCGCTATCTGAGCGGTACTTTTATTCGTGCCGACTGGTGTGATACTTGGATGCAAAAAGCATCCTGTACGTTCTGCATCGGGGTTCGTCATCATTTTCTTCCATATATATGGTCAATTTCCGCAGAGTAAACACCTGGCGTTTCGTAAACTGAAAATACAGGTTCAATTTTCAGTCCTGGCTTTGCTCCTTTCCGGGCTTCTATCAGTACGATGTCTGCTGCCTTTCCTGCTGCGGGTTGTACAAGCTGCAGCCGTTTTGGTTCCATTCTGTATTTTTGCATTAAAGAAAATATTTCTGCAAGTCGGGAAGGGCGGTGCACAAGGAAAAATTTCCCCGGGCTTTTCATAAGGTAAGAAGCTGCCTTTATTGTATCTTCAAGATTGCAAAGTATTTCGTGCCGGGCAATTGCAAGGGCATCTGAATTGTTATGTATGCCGGTTTCTGGATTCATGTAAGGCGGATTGCTTGTAACTACATTAAAGGAATTGGGCGCAAAAATATCCTGCACATGCCTTATGTCTCCTTCAATGATTTTAATTTTTGAGTCAAGATTATTCAGGATGACGCTGCGCCGTGCCATGTCTGCGGATTCACTTTGGATTTCAAGGGCAGTAAAATCCGCCGCTTTTGTGGATTCCGTCATGAGGATTGGAATTATTCCCGTACCTGTTCCCAGGTCGATTACGCGGTCACTATGCCGGGCATCTGCAAACCATGAAAGCAGGACTGCATCAATTCCATAACAGAATTTCTTTTTGTTCTGGATTATCTTTAATCCTTCCATATGGAGTGCATTTATTTCTTCATTGTCTTTTAAAATAATTTTTCCGGATTCCATGCTTGTGTCCATTTTTTTTCGTGCCGGAGTATTTAGCAGGATCTGTTCAATAAGTTCTCTCGCCCTGAACTAAAATTTTGTCATTCCGGATTTTATACTGACATCCCGGACAGCTTCCGGGATATCTTTTGTGCCGACTAATGTCATTCGACTTGATCAGGAATCTGAAAAGATATGCAGAAACCAGTTCAGCATGACATAGTAAAATAATTGCTCATTCCTTTTTTTTACCGTTCATTTTTCCATAAAAAAATCCCCTGCCTTAATGACAGAGGATTCCTGTAAAACAATGTATCGGGATGATGCCTGTTTTCGGTCCGCTCTAGTTCCTGAACGAGTGGATAGGAGCCGGAATGCGTCCGCCACGGTTGATGAAATCTGCACAGCCGAACTTGCTTACAGGCAGTACAGGACATCCGCCAAGAAGACCTCCGAATTCTACCCAGTCTCCGGCTTTTTTTCCAGGTGCTGGAATAAGGCGGACTGCCGTAGTCTTATTGTTTACCATACCGATTGCAAATTCGTCAGCCATGATTCCACTGATTGTAGTTGCTGTTGTATCACCCGGAATTGCAATCATGTCCAGACCTACTGAACATACAGTTGTCATTGCTTCCAGCTTTTCAAGGCAGATTGAGCCCTGTTTAACTGCATTAATCATACCTTCGTCTTCTGAAACAGGAATGAATGCACCGCTAAGTCCGCCGACGTTTGTACTTGCCATTACGCCACCTTTCTTTACCATGTCAGTAAGCATTGCAAGTGCAGCAGTTGTTCCCGGTGCACCACAGCCTTCTATACCGATTTCTTCAAGGATGCGGGCAACACTGTCACCAACAGCCGGAGTAGGTGCAAGGCTCAGGTCAAGGATACCGAAGTTTACGCCAAGCCTTTTTGCTGCTTCGCTTCCTACAAGCTGACCCATTCTCGTAATCTTGAATGCCATCTTTTTAATACCGTCTGCCAGTTCGTTGATTGGGCGGCCTTTGAATTCTCTTGCTGCTGCAAGGATGACGCCAGGACCGGAAACACCGACGTTGATTACAGCGTCACCTTCTCCCGGCCCGTGGAATGCACCTGCCATGAACGGATTGTCTTCAGGAGCATTGCAGAATACAACCAGCTTTGAACATCCGTTTACTGCACAGTCTTTTGAGGCTTCAGCAGTCTTCTTGATTGTTTCGCCCATAAGCTTTACGGCGTCCATGTTGATTCCGCTCTTTGTGCTTCCGACATTTACGGAAGCACATACGAAATCAGTTGTTGCCAGCGCTTCAGGAATTGAATCAATAAGGATTCTGTCTGCCGGTGTGATTCCTTTCTGTACAAGTGCGGAAAATCCACCGATAAAGTTGATGCCTAAATCTTTTGCACATCTGTCCAATGTGCGGCAATATTCTACATAAGATTTTTCACCGCTGGCACCTGCAACAAGGGCAATCGGAGTAACGGAAACACGTTTATTGATGATTGGAACACCGAATTCCTTTTCAATATCCTGACCGACCCTTACAAGATTCCCTGCACAGCGCATTACCTTGTCATAAATTTTCTGATTTGCCTTTTTGCTGTCTTCGCAGGCACAGTCAAGAAGGGAAATACCCATTGTAATACAGCGTATGTCGAGCTTATGCCGCATGAACATGTTAACTGTTTCTTGTATTTCTACTGGTGAAAAAATCATTTATTGCCTCAGTTTCGTGGATTATTTACAAATCATTTTACTGAAAAATGCAACTATATGCAAATGGTGCTCTTTTATGCAGTTCATTCCCTGCTGCTTTCTGTACCCAGCCATTCCCATATTGCAGTATCTTCGTGTCCCATCCGCCAGAATGCTATGTTTTCGTAACCGGCATTTTTGTACATGCGGCACCGTTCCAGAATTGAAGTGGCATCGTCATAATATCCGGTTACATTTACGGTTACCTGCATTTCAAATGACGGAACACCGTCAACCCGGGTAACTTCCCTGACTTCGTTTTCGTGCATGATCCTGTTGATTCCGTTGAATGCCCATGCCTTATGCATGTCTGGTTTTGACCATGTGCGGCCGTAGAACGGAAGTCCCATAATTATACGTTCGGCAGGAACCACGGATTTTGCATAGCTCATTATTTTTTCGCACCACGGAATTGATGCAACTGCACCAGGGGCACTTGTAGACCAGTGCTCATCGTAGGCCATAATCATGATGCGGTCGGCAACAGAAGCAATGCGTTTGTATGAATAGACGTCGTTATCAATATTCTTGATTCTGGCAGGAAGGCATACGGTCAGTTCCTTTCCGTCGAGACGCTTTTTCAACTGGTGCAGGAAAGCCATGAAGAATTCCCCGTCTTTTGGTGGAACAAGTTCAAAGTCTATCTGGAGTCCGTCAAAATCCTTTGCAGCTTCAATCAGGTCTTTTACAAGTTTATCCCGCACCTTGTATTCCGGTGAAAGGACAAAATGGGTAAGGGAACGGCTTTCACAGATGGCAACCAGATGCACCCGGCCTTTAAAATCCTTTACCAGGCTTCTTTTTGGTACGTTGACCATATTTCCATAGCAGTCAATTTCAGCTGCAAAAAGTCCGATGTCCGTAAGCGGAGTTTTTGGATTATAGTCATTTATGCGGGACTCAAGGACATAACCCCACATTTCCTTAAACTGTACCTGTTCACCTTCAAGTTTGTTCCACCTGTATGCATGTGAATAACCGGGGAGCATTACCTCTTCGGGATATTCACTTTCCGTAAGCGTGACTCTGGTTTCTGCCGGAGCTGCATCTTTTTTGTTCTTTGACTTTCTTGCTGATTTTGAACATGCACTGCTTGTAAAAAAAGCCGTCAGCATAAGTGCACATGTAAAGAATATTGCAGTCTTTTTCATTTCATCTCCGTTTCATTTTGTCATTGTTCGATTATCTGGTACATTGGATCTTCGTCCGGATGAAGTTCCAGTACGTGTTTTTCGCAAGGAAGGACTTCGCTTGGGTCATGGGTCACATGAAGCAGCGTTGTGGTTCCCGAATCTGCAATTATTTCCACAAGGTCAAGGATTTTCTGGCGGAAATTTTCGTCAAGGCCGTGACAAGGTTCGTCAAGAATCAGGACTTCCGGACATTTTACTGCTGCCCTCAGGATAAGGATTGCCCGCTGTTCACCGTAACTAAGGGAACTGAAAGATTCATTTTCCCGTCCTGCAAAACCACCCAGATTGAGCCATTTTAATGCAGCTGATTTTTCCACATCCGTTGCTGCTCCATAAAGCCCGATGGAATCCCTGAATCCGGAAGCAATTACATCTGCCAGCTTTGTACCGCCGACCATCCTGTATTCAACATGCAGACGGTAAGACACTATACCCAGCTTGTGTTTTATGTCCCAGATTGTTTCGCCGGAACCACGGGGAGCACCAAAAAGCTTTATGTCATTACTAAAGACCTGCATGTTGTCTCCGGTAATAAGTTCAAGGAATGTGGTTTTTCCCGAACCGTTAGGCCCGCGGATAAGCCAGTGCTCACCTTTGTGCAGCGTCCAGTCAAGATTGCGGAGCACGAGATGGCCGTCCCAGCCAACATTTACATTGTGCATTTCAATTACTTTTTCCGCTTCCTGTGAATCAGGGAAAGTTCCGTTGCCATTACCATTCTGCAGGACTGCCGTTTCCTGTTTTACCTGGTCAACTTCATTCTTAAAAGCTGCCTTGATTTTGTCCCGTGAAGCTTCTTTTTCTGCATTCCGTTCATTTACAAGGGATTCGTATTCAGTGCGGCTGCCACAGAAAGACACTTTATTCTGATTGAATTCGATTACATTATTGATTGCATCAGGAATTTCGTGGAAGCGTTCCATTCCAAGAAGGATGCGTGGAAAATCTTCATCAGCGGAAGGATTCAGCTGCTTTTTAGCGATTGTGTCAAAAAAATCCAGCAGGATTTTGCGGCTTTCGGCATCAAGGCCTGCAAAAGGATCACTCAGGATAAGGAGCTTCTTACCGGAAATGAGGGCACGGCAGAGGAGGGTGCGGCGTATTTCACCTGTGGACATGTATTTTAAGCCCCGGTCAAGGATTCTTTCAATTCCGCAAAGCTTTACCTGCGGATAGGATTCAAGCCGGGAGGCCATTTCCGGAAGCGGTGCATTTTTCTTTATTTTTGTACCAAGGATTGCTTCACAAAGGAAGACCCGGCCTGTGCGTCCATGATCAACGCCGCCTTCCACATATTCACTTTCGTCATTATTCCTTTCTTCTTCAATCAATGCAGCGGCTCTTTCAAGGGAAACGATTTCTACGGAAGATTCAAAAACGGAAGAAAAAAGGGCTGCGGATTCAGTAAGGGCGCTACCCTGATTCGGTACAATATTAAGGTTGCCAGCCAGTGCCTTAAGGAATTCAGCTTTTCCACCGCCATTCGGCCCGATTACCAGCCATGCCTCGCCAGCTTTCATTGTCCAAGATACAGAAGGAATGAAAACCGTCTTTGCATTTTCAATCCTGCAGTCATTTATTGTGATTAAATTTTGTGCTCTGTTTTTCATAATAAAGACATTATACCACAGCACAAAAGGAATTTGTGAAAATTGTTGATGATGTATAGAAGGAAAATGTGGTATATTAATTTATATGGATGAACAGCAACAGGTTTTGTTTATGCAGGTCAGGCTCATAAGGATGACAGCAGAAAATCTAGGACTCAGCATGAAAGAGGCAGCAGAACTTTTTGAAAAATATAATGTCCTTCCCTTTATAAGGGAAGGATGGGGCGTTTTTCATGTAGAGGGCGATTTTGCAGTGTACGAAGAAATAAAAGAATTTTTGAAATCAAAAGGAGCGCTGTGATATGATTCAACTTGAAGAAGGAATGCTTCTTTATCATGGCAGTTACTGCATTGTGGGAGAGCCAGATTTGCATAAATGCGCAAAATATAAGGATTTTGGACAGGGGTTCTATCTTACAACTTCAAAGGAACAGGCTACTACCCATAAGGCAAGACGCAGGGGGCTGGTTCCGGCAGCTGCAAACTATGGATATGTTTCTTTTTTTAAGATAAATCAGGTTCAGGATTTGAATGTGTTCTGTTTTGAAACGGCAGACATAAACTGGCTCCATTGTATTATTGTGCACAGAAAGAATGATGTTTTTGCTGATTTCCGGAAACAGATGGAAAATTATGATGTGATTTCCGGGAAAATTGCCAATGATGATACGAATACGACAATAATGGCATATATGGGAAATGTCTTTGGTGAAATGGGAAGTGAACAGGCGGACAGAATTTGCATAAACCTTCTGATTCCTGACAGGCTTGAAAATCAGTTTTGTTTCAGGACTGATAAGGCTCTTTCAACACTTGAATTTCTGAAAATTGAAAAAGTTGCTCTGGAGTAAAATATGGATGACAATAAACTGATTTTTTCCATGAACATGGCTGCTGCCTTATCGGTGGAACAACTTGCAAAAGAAACAGGCAAATCAACAGATGAACTTTTAATTTCTTTTTTAAGATCAAATACAGGAAAAATGCTTTATGACGATTCCACAAAACTATGGTGGGATGGTCCTGCCGCCGTTGCTCAGGAATATAAGGCGGAAATGGAGATTGACGGGTAACGGTACTTCAGGAAATGCGTTTGCATCTCCTGAAGATTGTGGGGAGGTGTTAAAAATAGTTACAGAGGAAATCCTAGAACTGTTTTTCTTATGATATCATTCATTTTGCAAATATATTTTGGCATTTCAAGTTTTTTATTGTTTTCATTATAAGCCTGAGCCATACAGATAGAACATATGTTTGAGTTTTTGCAGCCATTACAATAAAAAAAACTCTTTAATGTTGTATTTCTAATTGATTGCAAAATGCTTGAATTTTTTCCAAATATCAATTAATGACGATTCTTTTAAGTTGCCTGCAGTAATTCCCCATCCTGCGCATGGATGGACAGATAAATCTGGTCCGATTTGTAAAGAATTTAAACCGGCACTGCAACAATGCAGGTTTTCCTTTTTTAATGGCGCATTCAATTGCTTTTCCATATCAATCTTAAATTGTGGATGGGCTTTAATATAATTTTCACATATTTCTATGTAATCATTCAGATTATTTACACGAAAGTCTAAATTTTGATTGGTACAGTCTTCTTTTGCACCTATAGTCCAATCAAAATGTAATGCAAAACCATTTTTGTCTGCATAATTTCGAAGTTCATTTAAGCAGTTTTTATTTATTTCCATTATTTGAGTTGCAATAGATACGAGGATATTTGCCTTGTGTAATTTTTCAATATTAGCTAGAGTCTTTTCTAAAGAACCGTTGGTGGTAGTTATTGAATCGTGAATCTTTGAATTAAGTGAAAATAGTGAAACTTGAACATCTGATAGAGTTCCTTCTGCTAAAATCTCAATTATTTCATTATCAAGTAAAAGTGAATTTGTTAAAATGTGAAGAGCGAAGCCCTTTTGTTTTATATAGCGTATGAATTTCTTGAAAGACGGATGGGTCATACATTCTCCACCAGAAATCCTGAAATCTACGACAGTTCCAATTTTTTCGCATTCATCAACGATTTTGAAAAAGTCTGATTCGCTGATTGCTATATTCTTATTTTCATGAGGAATATAACAGTGAATACACCTTTCATTGCAGCATTTTGTTATTTCGATCATTACTTGTTGTAAGACTGGTGTTGTCCATGATTCAAGAACTTCATTTGAGCAGTTTTCCGATAGTAAAGGCGAATTATGTTTTTTTTCAATGTATTTGAATTTCTTTGAGTTTTGTTCACATTCTTTTTCAGTATTACCGATAGCGACATATTCAGAAAGTTGCTTATAAAATAATTCTGCATCATGCTGGATTATTTGCTTATCTGGTGCAGGTGAAAATTCAGAACATATCAGGCATAAAACAGAATCCAAATCTTGTGGTTCATATGTAAGATACTTCATAAAAATATAAGACGTAAAATCACCAACGATTTTATTATTAGCCCATTTGTCAAACGGTACATGTGAGTATAGAGCAAAAAGCTCTCTTGAAAAAGAAAATTGTTAATAATATAGAAGGAAAAAAGAATCAGGAGATGATTTCGTTCCAACCGGTCATTCCTGTTGCATTGCTGTCTGCTGTCCTTTACCACGCCGTATTCCGCAGAATGTCGCTGACGGCTTCCTGCAGCCTGCGTTCGGCCTGGGTACCGGTGATTTCACGCCTGCGGATGAAGCCGACTTCATAAAAGCCTAAGGCATTTCCTGCTTCGTGGATTACGAATTTTCCGGCATAAGGACCGTTTTCCAGGACGATGCGGGGAACAAGACCTATTCCCAGTCCCAGTTGTGCTATGGCAAGGATTGCTTCATTTCCTTCCGTTTCGGCGGCAATGTCGGCCTTTACATTCCGGGATTTTGTCCAGCGGTCAAAGCGTTTTCTTGCAAGTCCAGTCCGGGGCAGTATCAGCGGAACTGATGAAACAATGTCCTGTGGAGAACCGTAAAGGTCGGTGTAAGGTCCTTCTACCGATGCAGCGTAAATCAATGGAGTCTTTTTTACCGGTGTGGTCTCAATGGAAGCTATTCCTTCTTCCGGGATTGCTGCAACTGCAATAATGGCCCGTCCTTCCCTTACTGCATTTACGGCACCGGCCGGATCTCCGGTTTCTATGGAAAGCCGTATTCCGGGATATTTTTCTGAAAGGGACTTAATGAATGACGGCAGGATTGAGTAACATGCAGTAACGGAAGCGTAAACCCGGAGGGTTCCTGTAATTCCGTCGTTCCTCAGTGAAAACTCGTATTTCAGGTCATCCCGCCGTTTTAATACGTCAGCTGCAAATGCTGCAAATTTCCTTCCTGAATCTGTAAGCATTACCTTGCGGTTGTCCCTGTCTAAAAGCGGACAGCCGTTTTCTTCTTCCAGACGGCTTATAAGTCGGCTCAGGGCGGAAGGGCTCAGGTGTATGTGGTCGGCGGCACGGGTAAAATTCAAGTCGTTGCAAAGCGTAAGGAATGCTTCAAGTTCAAAAAAATCCATGATTCAATCTTATGGAATCAGCTGATGAAGTGCAAGAATGCTTCAGGTTTTTATTTGCCAAAACAAGTAAAGCGGAATTATAATAAGGGTATCTCTAAAAAATAGTTTTTAGAGGTCCTCATAAAAATAACTGCAAAAATTAATCTAAAAATATACATTTTTTCTGCCGAAAATGATGTATTGAAATCTGATTCAAAACTGGATCTTTTTTTCCGGAGGATTTATGAAGAAAATATTGGTTGCGGCCCTTATTGCCTGCATTGGACTTTCAGCATTTGCATTTGACGATTCACCATTCCTTAGGCCTGCAAAAGGCGTTAAGAGTTACACTGAGACTGTTTATTCAGTAACGACGAAATTCGGTGAATATTTCAGGACTCCTGCATCAAAGTTCCAGCATGTTTTTAATGCAGAAGGAACGGAAGTTGAATCAATTGAGTATACTGCGACAAATTCAGTGATTGACAAAATTTCGTATGAATATGATGCAAAAGGCAATCTTACAGGCCAGACATGTTATGATGCAGACAATCAGCTTTTATGGAAGATTGTTTCTACATTCAATGAAAACGGCAAGAAAGCTGATGATTCTGAATACGTCAAGAACAACAAGCTTTTTGGAAAGACAATTTACAAGTATACCGGTTCTGATGTTACAGATGAATCTTACTACAATGGCGAAGGTGCTTTAATCTGGAAGAACATCTATAAATATGATGACAAAGGTCAGTGCCTTGAAAGCTGTTCATATTTTGCAGAAGGTTCACTTGATGTAAGGAAGGTTTTCCGCTACAACTCATTCGGAAATGTTACTGAAGTCATTTCTTACAATGCTTCTGACCTTGTTACAGGCCGGGAAGTTTACCGCTATGCAGAAGATAACAAACTTGCAGAATATGCAACATATGGTTCAAACAACCAGACTTTGACAAGAAAGTTCTACAAGTATGATGAAGATGGAAATATTGCAAAAACAACGACTTACAATATTTCAAAGAAATTCGGGGCAATTTCAAATGACATTGTAAGAATGTCAGATTATGTTTACGAAAAATAAGGAATGGCCTGAAGAAACGTAATTGTTTTTATGGCTGGATACGAGCACCACTTGAATAATGTAAAATTATTCGGGTGGTGTTTTTTTATGGTCTGTGTCCGTATATCCTGCAATGTAATGTATGTGTGGCTGTCTGATAAGGTCTGTCATGCTGACCACTGAAATAAATTCAGGGTGACAGATTCACTTTGACATGTTTATTTTATTTTGTCATGCTGGACTTGTTTCAGCAGCTGTACTAAACAGTGCAGGGATTCCGGAACAGGTCCGGAATGACTTGTTCCGCTCCGGTATGGCTGGCACAAACGGAATGACGGAAACAAGATTTTTCATACGGGTTTCTCTGCGCCGTCAGTTCCGTTATTTATAAACTGCGCATTTTACATAATCATATTCTGCGGATTTTGGAACTGCGCCATTAAATGGATTCAGCCAGCTGTCAACGCCGGTCCCTGGCCACAGGTTCATCATTACCTGCATTGAGTGGGTCGGTTGTGCACCACCGGTGGCTTTATGGCGTTCTACTCCGTCAACATACCATGTTATGGTTCCTTCGTTCCATTCAAATGCATAAGTGTGAAAATCCTGGGATGCATCAAAGCCCAGATCTACAAGTTTTTCATGTCCGCCTGTGCCATTTACATAATAATTGAACTGCACTTTTGTAGTGTCTTTTCCAAGTATTTCTACATCAATTTCATCCCACGGATTGCTGGTATAAGTAAAGAACGACGAAACAAGTCCGTCTCCTTTTGCTGCCTTCATGCGTGTTTCAAAATAACCGTAATCGAATCTGTTTTTTGTACGGTATTCACCACTGGTGTAATTCTTTCCGTGGCTAGAAGTTCCGTCCAGTGTAAGCGTCATGTACCCTGGTGTATTGAAAGTGACATGATCCGGTCTCCATCCGCAGTCAAAGGGATTTCCGTTTGCCCAATCTGCTTTTTCCCACACTGACAAATCCTCTGAATCAAAATTGTCATAAAGGACTGTCTGCAAAGTCTTTGGTTCAATGTGGCCTCCAGTCGGCTGGTAACAGGAAAACAGGATTCCACAGAACATCATGCTGAAAACTGCCGGCAAAATAAGATTGTTTTTCTTCATATTGTAATGATAAGCGTACTATTGAAAATGGACATAAAAAAAGCGTTCGATTTATAAAAAAAGGTACTGAAAAATTACATTTCAGGGGAACAGTCTTGCAAGTGAAAAGCAGAAAAAAGAAAATGCCCTGCCTGGGTTATTAAGTAGGGGTTCCGGGCAGGGCTTATATTTTTGGCTGGTTTTGATGTCTGAAAATTATTCCGGGAGCACCGGTTTTTGTACCGGGGCTTTTCCCATTTCCGGACTGTAGAATATGAAATCTTCTATTTTTGAATCATGGGCAACTTTAAACGCAGCTGCTGCATTATTTACTATTGCATCAAAAGGGGCATTTGACGGCATTATGTTTCCATAGCAGATACCGGCCTTTATTTTTATTTCAACATGGGTATTTATCGTATCTGATTTTACAGGCAGAAGCAGGTTTCCAAGCAGTTTTACAAAATCAGGTATGCGGGATGTCTTTATGAGCAGCAGGAATTTGTCTGCACCAAGTCTTGCAAATGCACCGTCTTTTCCAATATTTGCAGAAATGTATTCAGCATAATTCTTCATGAGTATGTCGCCGTTTTTTGAACCGAGACGCTGGTTTATTATTTTGAATTGCTGGATGTTCATGAAGGCAACTGAGAATTTCGGCAGAAGCTTTTTCTGGACAATCATGTTGCCCAGTTCCATGATTCCTGCAGAATTATAAACACCTGTCAGTGAATCTGTATTTTCTGCTTTCTTTATCTGGCGTACAAGCTGGCTTTTTGAAAACATCATGTTGAGGAGCTGGAGGAGGAACCTTACCTGTGGTATTTCTTCTTCTGTCCATTCTGCTTTTTTTATAGACCACGCCTTTAATATGAAATGATCATTGTTATGGTATTTATATTCCTCTGTTACAATCTGATTCCCTGATGAAAAAATCTTTTCATAGATTGTTTCCGGCGGAATTTCAGTCTTTTTCTGGCAGTAACCGGCTTCCAGTGTTCCTGAAAGCGAAATTTTTGCAATATGCATTTTTTCTGCAAGCGGCTTTAAGAGTTTTCCGATTTTTTTGCTGAGGAGGTTTGGAGGTAATTCATCAATCGTAAACTCTTTGAAAAAATCCATCAATTCATACATCATTTCCATAACGGCCTCCCAGAATGCATATACAGTTTGTTTATTTTAACAACTAAATATTCAGAAGTCAAGCTTTCGTACAGATACTAGTTTATACTATTTCTATTGAAATTCAAGGTCATGTCAGTCTATAGTGTTGCAGATTAATGACGAGCCTCGTTCTGGTAAGAAGCTGTACGTCATGTTTATGAAAATACTACAGGAGGAATTATGGGAAGCATTCTTATAAAGGATACCACAAGAGAAGAACGGGAAAAAATCGTGCAGGAAGCCCTTGGGGACGAGTACTCAACGGGATGCGGTTATGAATCCAGCGGTATAGATTATTCATTATATATAGAAGGAAAAATGGAATTGCGTGAACTTAACGCTGCTGCCAACTGCGGATTTGTGGTTGCACACCCACAGGAACTTCCGCCATCTGGGTGCAACATATAAGGGAGCAACGGCAAAGCCGGAAAATCGCAGGAGCGATTTTAGCGAGTCTCCGAGAAGCTGTGCCACGAAGACGGAAGGGACAACTTGTTGTACCGGCCGAAAAAGGCCGTAAAAAAAATTGTACATATTTAAATAACTATTGTATAATTAAAATTCAATAGGATGGTTTTCGGATCTTCCGCCAAAAAGTTTCAGAATACACTTTTATTATATGAGGTTTTATGAAGAAAATTAAATCTGTTGCCGTGCAGTTTATCGGGCTTTTGACAGCAGGCGTTCTTGCTTATTCTGTTGTGCTTTTTGCAGTAGTTCACTTTGAACTTGGAAAGGGTCTTATGGAAAATTTTGGTATGGAAATTCAGGAAAAAGAAAAAGTCGTCCTGGATAAAATTACCGAGACCAGAACTATTCTCAATGAAACTGTTTCCTGGCTCCGTGAAACGTATCAGAATGACTATAATGAACATCCAGACCATTCTGGGGAGGCAAATTCCCTTTGCCAAAGTGCCGTAAAGTATTTCGGTATTGATTCAATGGCAGTTTATGATTCCCGTGGAACCATGATTACCAGTGCAAAATATGGTACACCGGTTGCACCTGCCATTGTCCAGTCCGGCATATCGGGAAAAAATGTCAGCGCAATCATTCAGGAAGGAAATGATTTTATTGCCGTAGTTGTGGTTCCGCTTTCTGTTGACAATAAATCCGTGGGTGCTGCAGTCGGAAAATCAGTTATCGCTTCTGACAAAATTGTTGCCGATATGAAGAACTATGTAGGCCTTGATTTTACTGTATTTAATGGAACTAAACGCGCATATACGACCCTTGAAAATATGAAGGGAACTGAGATTGCCGACAAGACTATTATTGAACGGGTAATGAAAGGTGAAAATGTGATTATGGAAGCAAATATCCATGGTATACCTTATCTTACCAATTATTTTCCGCTGAAGGATAACGATGGTACCGTTGTTACTGTATTGTTCCTGGGAGAAGAAGTTTCCATTATCAATGTGGTCATCAACAAGATTTTCGGTTCTCTGATTGTTGTGGCTGTAATCCTTACGCTTATGCTTATTGTCGGAATGGTACTCTTGTTTTATAGAAGGGTTCTGTTGAAACTCAATTTCATCGGAGGCGCAGTAAAGGGGCTTTCTTCTGGCGATGCAGACCTTACATACCGTGTTCCTGTAAAAGGCGAAGATGAATTTGCTGCACTCGGAACAAATATCAATACGTTTATCGAAATCCTTCAGAATATAGTCCGGGAACTTACTGAAACCCAGTCATCTCTTGAAGAAATCGGTAACAGGCTTGGTGACAGTTCTCAGGATGCCGCAAGTGCAACAGCTGAGATTATGGCAAACATTGAAAGTGTCCGCAAGCAGGCCGAGAACCAGGCTAATGCAGTTACTGATACATCGGCAATTCTTGACCAGTCTGGTTCAACAGTTGAGGGATTGGGTGAACTTATTAACGAACAGTCAGCCGGTATTACAGAATCTTCTGCTGCAATTGAAGAGATGCTTGGAAATATTTCTTCTGTTACGAATTCAGTAAGGAAAATGGCAGACAGCTTTAAGACTCTGGATCTTACCATTAATGAAGGTAATACAAAGATTGGTAATGTCAGCGAAAAGATTACCCAGATTGCTGAACAGTCAACAATGCTTATGCAGGCAAACAACATCATTGCTTCTGTAGCTTCACAGACAAACCTTCTTGCCATGAATGCTGCAATCGAAGCTGCTCATGCCGGTGATGCAGGTAAGGGGTTCAGTGTTGTTGCTGACGAAATCCGTAAGCTTGCAGAAACGACCAGTAAGCAGGCAAAGAATATTAATACTGAGCTTAAACAGATCAGCGGTTCTATCGGTGAAGTTGTAAATCTTTCAAAGGATTCCCAGCATGCCTTTACTGCAATTGTTGAACAGCTTGATATGACTGACCAGATTATG
The DNA here is from genome assembly GCA_045616425.1 of Treponema sp. GTDB lineage: Bacteria > Spirochaetota > Spirochaetia > Treponematales > Treponemataceae > Treponema_D. Next base: position 33,673 of record JAZLGS010000009.1, on the reverse strand, counting down.
CAGCAGATTGATAATGCAATGAGCGAACAGGAAACTGCATCCCAGCAGATTCTTGAGGCATTGGGCGACATGAGGAACCAGTCATCTGATGTTAACGACAAGTCTGGCGAACTTAAGGTTGGCGTAGATCATGTAAAGCAAAATATGGATTCCGTAAGCCAGATTACAGAAGTAGTTCTTGGAAGTATGGATGAAATGGCGACTGGATCTAAGCAGATTAATGAATCAGCGCAGAGTGTTTCTGAACTTGCAGGACAGACAAAAGAAAACATCGGTGTAATGGATTCACTTTTGAAGCAGTTCAAGATTTAATGCTATGTCATAAAAAGTGGGTTCCAGCGACGGTAAAAGCCGGCTCCTTCAGGAGCCTTGTATCCCCCAGAGGCAACGTGCGCAGCACAGCTTCTCGGAGATTCGCTCAAAACTCACCTCGTGAGTTTTGCCGGCTGAAGCCGTCGCTCCCTGTCTGCGTCCCACTTTTTTCACAATTATGCACTTAATTTTACTACTAATTCTACATAGTCAAGTTTAAAATAGAGGGATAAGCTGCAGTTTCGTGGTGAAATCCTTATTCAAGCCAAAAGTAAAGCCGGAATTGATCAGGTCAAACGCCTGTCTCAGATTCCGGCCTTTTTTTACTTTTTGTTTTTAGTTACATTTTTCTATTTTTCGAGACGGTTAATGAGGAATGGAAGGGCCTTTTCAAATTTTACGCCGTACCAGTGATCCTTGTCGCCTTCTGTCTTTTTGATTGATTCAACTACAAAATCGGCAGCGATGCTTGCACTTTCAATCAGTGATTTTCCACGGAGCATTGCACCTGCAAATGCAGAAGCGTAGCAGTCGCCTGTTCCATGAACGCTTACCGGAAGTTTTTCTGTAAAATAGTAGCTGTAATTTTTTCCGTCAAAACATGCAACGCCAAGTTTGTCAGCTTCAAAACTTACGCCTGTAAGAACGACATTTTTTGCGCCAAGTGCATGAAGGTCAGAAAGCATTTTTTCAATATAAGTCTGGTCATATTCTGTTACATAAGGAACGCCGAGCAGGAAGCTGGCTTCCGTAATATTTGGAAGGATTACATCAGCTCCTTTACAGAGTTTCTTCATTTCCTGTGGAAAGTCGTCGCCAAAGCCAGCATACATTTTTCCGTTGTCAGCCATTACCGGGTCAACGATGCGCAGTGAATCCGGTCGTGCTGTTTTTTCCATTATTTCAAGAATGTATGGAATCTGGTCTTTGCTTACATAGCCTGTATAAAAGGCATTGAATGTAATTTTTTCTGTAAGCCAGCGTTCTAGGATTTTAGGCATGTCCTGTGTAAGATCCGTAAATGTCCATCCACTGAATCCAGGAGCTGTGTGGTTTGAAAGTACTGAGCTTGGAAGAATTGCAGTTTCAATTCCACAGGCAGAAATTACCGGAAGTGCAACAGTAAGGGAGCACTGGCCTACGCATGAAATGTCTTGAATTGTCAAAAGTCTGTTGTCCATAAAAACTCCTAAGACTAAAAAGTGGAATTAATATTCATAATATAGAAAAATACTGGTATTGGATATATACTCACTTTTGCAATATTTTGATAATATCAGATTTACGAGGCTTGAATGTGGCAGGAGGCTGGGAATGATAACGATAGATTTTAACAAACGCGGAAATACCGGACTTGGTGAATATATTTATGAATGCATCAAGAAAAACATAAAAAAAGGAATTCTGAGACACGAAGAAAAACTTCCGTCAAAGCGTGCGCTGGCAGAGCATCTTGGTGTCAGTGTGATTACCGTTCAGAATGCATATGGACTTTTAATTGATGAAGGATGGATTTATTCTGTTGAAAAAAAAGGTTTCTTTGTTTCTGATTCATCTGCAATTCCGGTGGCGGAAAAAAATCCTGCAAAGAAAATACATGTGGAAAAACATAAAGCGCCAGAAAAAGAAAAGGAACTGCTGGCAGATTTTACATCCAGTTCCTGCGGTGTAAATAAATTTCCATTTGCGTTGTGGGCGCGTCTTACCCGGGAAATCCTGAATACGCAGAATGAAAGGCTTCTTGCACGCTGTAATGCATTCGGGCTGCCGGAACTCAGGAAAGCGATTGCAAGATATCTTTTGGAATTCCGTGGAATGAGTGTTGACGAAAATCAGATTGTAATAGGCGCTGGAACGGAATCACTTTATTCCATGATTGTACAGCTTCTCGGAAAGAATTCCGTTTATGCAGTTGAAAATCCCGGCTATCATAAAGTCGGAAAAATCATTGAACTGAATGGCGCTGAATGTGTACACATAAACATTGATCTGGAAGGACTCAATCCGGAATTGTTGGAAAAACAGAATGCAGATGTCGTTCATGTGTCACCGCTCCATCATTTTCCGACGGGAATCGTAATGCCAGTGTGGCGCCGGAATGAACTTTTGAAATGGGCATCAGAAAAAAAAGTCCGCTACATAATTGAGGATGATTATGACAGTGAATTCCGTTTTACAAGAAAACCTCTTCCTACATTGCAGAGTTCAGATTTTAACGGAAAGGTGATTTACATAAATACATTTTCAAAAACGCTGTCGCCTTCTTTCCGTATAAGTTACATGGTCCTTCCCGATGAACTGGTGCAGTTGTATCAGAGCCGGCTTGGAATTTATTCCTGTGCGGTTTCAACACTGGAACAGTTTACACTTGCGGAATTTATTTCAAAAGGTCATTACGGGAAACATATTACGCGGATGAAAAATTATTACCGCACGCTCCGCAATGATTTGATCCGTGAACTTAACAGAAGCCGGCTTTCATCAATTTCAGAAATCCATGAAGCAGAAGCCGGACTCCATTTCCTTCTTGAAGTTTCAGCAGGAGTGGACGACGAAAAAATCCGCCAGCTTTTATTAAAGAAAGGAATCCGCATTTCAATGTTGAAGGATTTTTATTATGATTCAAAATCCATTCCATATAAAAACCGATGCATTTTTGTAATGAATTATTCCGCATTGAAAAAAGAACAGATTCCGTTGACCGTAAAGATTATGGAAAAAATAATTATCGGTTAAAGTGCTGCGGTTTAAGGTTCAGTAAGCTGCGGAAGCAATTTTAGTGAGTCTCCGGGAAACTGTGATGCACACGTTACCTGTGGGAGATACCGTGGCTTTTTTCCTGCGTCCCGCTTTTTTTTCACAATTATGCAGTTAATTTCACCATTAATTCTACATAGCCAAAATCAAAAGCAATTTTCAGGAATACCTTGGGATGCGTACTGTAGTTGATGCAAAGGCAGAAAGGGAGCTTTTGAAAATCCAGGCAGGAACGGAAAGCTCAAACCATGATGAAACGACTGCCATTGAATTTGGAAAAATCACCAGTGCAAAATTTGCCGTGTTCCCGACGCTGAGAAAAACTGCCGCTGGTTATACGTTGAATATTGACTTTACCGGTCTGACTACAGGTGAACAGCTTGTAAGTGCACTCCAGAATGTCTCTACTGAAGCACTGGCACTGTTGATGAACTTACACTGAAGGTTGCAGAAAAACTTAACCTGCCGGTGAGCGAAATTACGAAGAATCTTCTTGCAAACGGCTCGGCAGATTTTACGGTTGATGCACAGCTTGCCCTTGCAAAGCAGACGGAGCAGTCAAAGTTGCACTGGGAAAATCAGGTAAAAAAAGCATGCAGCTATTTGACCGATAAATTTTTTGCAGATTGTGAAGCCGTCAGACAGTCAACCATGAGTCAACAGAACAGCCTTTTGTGGGAAATCCGTGAGAATCAGAAAGCTCTGGCGACTACAAGAACTGTTAACAGCATGGGCGGAGAATTGAAAGAAAGGTTCGGTCCTTTTTGATGGAAGTAACAATGGCTGGGTTTCAGATTTTTCTTTATATTCTGACGGTGTTTTAATTTACGCAGATACATTTATTGTCAGCTATGAAGGAGTGAGTGGAAAGAGGCAGCCTACGGAAGCGGAACTGGAAGATTTTTCGGTAGCAGATGAATATGACAGGCCAAGTGAGTATAATTTCAACTTCCAAAAGTCCGTATAATCAATACAGTGAGCGGTGAAGTTACAAAGTCAAGAGTACTGAACAAGATCCAGCCCCGTGCAATGAAACCTGAATGGGATTTGCGGGTTTATCCTGGCATTGCCGAAAAAGTAAAATCTGGCACTGACGGAATGGGCACTGGAAATTTTGAAAGCCTTGCAGATGTACGTCATGGAGCAACAGCAGACTATAGTGAAACTGATAATGCATATATTTTTGATGTTGAAAAAAGGAAATGGATAAATTATGGCTCTGCATCCCTTGTGAGATATGGAGACACTTCATTTGTTGATTTAAAATATGAAAAGAAAGTGGAGAATATAAAATATTTTGCTGTTGTGCCGGGAGGAACAACGGCAAAATTCAATGTAGTTGCAGTAAAAGAACACAACGACCTTTATTTCTATTTCAGGTAGTATACTCCAGCTTGATTTGTGCAGGCATGGTAAACCACCCGTTTACAGTTTAGGATGCAAAAAGCATTCCGCATGTTCTGCATAAAAGCTGCCTTCTTATTCGTTCCGACGTTTTTAATCTCCCGGCGCTTGCGGCGATGTATCGTCATTTTTGAAGCCATTTTTTATAAGTTGCTTCAATTGCAAAAGCACCCAAAGGTGCGGTGACAAGAATTGCAATTACGGAAACCGTGAGTATCATGTTTCCACATGGAAAGCCCATTGCAAGTGGAAGGCCACCGATTGCGGCCTGCACTGTTGCTTTTGGTGTGTATGCCAGCATACAGAAAAGCTTTTCTTTAAATTTTAAATCCGTCTTTATCATGCAGACTGCGACACCTGCCATTCTGAAAACCAGAACTGCAAACAAAAGGATCAGCGTATTTATTCCTGCGTTCATTGCGCTTTGAATTGCAACTGACGCACCCACAAGTACAAAAAGGAACACTTCTGCAATTATCCACATTCTGTCATATTTTTTTGAAAGTCTTACGGCAAGTGCATCATTCTTTCTTTTTATTTCCAGTCCCAGTGCCATTACTGCGATCAGCGATGCAACTGGAATTATTTTTGAATAAGCATCTTCAAAGGCAACAAGGGCAAAACTTATTCCAAGCAGGAGTGCAATTTTTACAGTATCCCGCATATGCATTTTTTCAAAGAAAACACATGCAATCAATCCGGATGCAAATCCTGCTGCGATTCCTGTAATTATTGAAACTGGAATGTTCACAAAACTGATTAACGAAATTCCGGTGCCTTGTGCCATGCCTGTAAATGTAGTGAACATGACGATTACAAAAACATCATCCACAGAAGCGCCTGCAAGAATCATCTGTGGAATGCCTTTTCCCGTTCCATATCCTTCATCCATAAGCTTTATCATTTTTGGAACTATGACTGCCGGTGAAACTGCTGCAATTACGGAACCAAGGATTGCGGCATCAATAATGGAAAGTCCAAGCAGGCGCGGCGCAAGAAGAATCATGCCTGTCATTTCAAATGCTGCCGGAATAAAGCACATAAGTATTGCCGGCCGTCCCACTTTCTTTAAATCCGAAAGTGAAAGTTTCAATCCGGCACGGATCAGGATTATGATAAGTGCAATCCGCCGTATTTCCGTTGAAATTGCCAGCACCGAACTGTCGATTAAATTAAGGCAGTAAGGCCCGATAAGGATGCCGGCAATTATCATTCCAAAGAGGGATGGAAAATTTATTTTCTTACAAATCCATCCAAGAAACATTCCCGAAAATAAAATACATGTAAGACTTAAAATCATTTTTTACCTCGCAACGAATCCGTTATAAGCATAGAAAAAATATTTCCATTTTTCATCTGTTCCATTTTCTTCATGCGCATCAAGATTATTGCATGATATGTCAAGACTGGTCAGAAAAACTGTTCTTGATTCTGTACTGATTGTTTTTACCGGTGCTGTGATTTTTTCTGGAGCTGAAAATGATTCAATAAAACTGCTTTCTACAAATTCCGTAATGTCGATTTTTCCGAAACCGCATTCAATGTAAATTTTCCCATCTTCTTCATACATCTTTGATATGACGCATAATTCCTTGAATTCTGAAATGTCAATACTTTTTTCCTCCGCTTCAAAGTTTATGTATTTTTTTATTCCTTCTTTTTTTCCAGAAGAATAGTCCCGGTAAGGAAATCCGAATAGTGCTTCAAATATTTTATCTTCCCCTTTATAGTCTGTTCCTTCATATTCGGTTCCGTCTTTACTGATGCTGAAAAAATATTTGTCATTTTCGATGCGGCGTATTTCATTTAAATATGGTATCAAGACATTTTTTTTGTAGTGTTCAGTTTCAAAAAGAGATGAATCATAGAGGCAGTCAAAAGATTCCTTTATCTGATTCTTTTCATCGTCAGAAAAAATTTCTTTTGCACTTTCCGTAATCAGTTTTCTATTTTCATATAGTCCGTGGGATTTGAAGATTTTTAAAATCCTTTCAGACTGATTCCTTAATGTGACGTCAGTTATATTTAATGAAGTACATGTGGCAGTAATACATAATCCTGCAAGAAGTACCAGTGTGTGGATCATGTATTTTCCTTTTTTGAAAAGTGGAACCAGTAAGGCTGCTACAGAAAAAATAATATAGTAAAGGCTTGCCACTCTTGCTTTTGTGAATCCGTATGCATTGAGCCTCAGGAAAAAATTAATTACCTGTATTACAACTATTGGATAAAGGAAAAAATGTCCGGTCTTGTAAAAAAAAGCAACAACTTTATTTTTGAACGGCTTTAAAAGAAAGTATAAAGAAAAATAAATTGCAGTGGCAATGGAAGCGAACCAGTTCATGTGAGGGACAAAATGCTGGACAAGACTCTGGCCAAGGTAAATGTAAAGAACAAAGAGATAAATTGCGTAAAGCGGAAATATTATGTACTGAATGATTACCTTGAATGATTTAGGAATTTTAAAATCTTTCTTTATGATGTACCCAAGGAAAAACTGGACGCTGAGGATACAGCCCGAAAAAATATATGTGGTGACAAAAGGCTTATAATCGTTGGAGACATTATTTTTGAGCAGCAGGTAAATTACGGCCAGGATGATTATGGAAACTCCGCTTGTAAAACTTCCTGTTGCAATTCCAGAAACCATTCCTGAAATTATGATTGATGGTGCAGTCCTTTCTATTGTGTGGATTTTACGGAGCTGGTAGTAAATCAGAAAAGTAAATGCAAGAAGCAGTCCGATATATTTCTGGATTTCGTAATAGTCATAATTTCTAAAAATCTGTCTGAATGGGAAAAAGCATGCAATTACGCAAATCATCTGCAGCATCAGCTGGATTATTTTTTTTGATTTTAATCTTGCAGTCAGCGGTTCTGCAGAAAGCTGTACCAGAACTGAAAGGATTATTGCAAGACATGCATCAGTTCCGTAGTACAGCAACGCATCATTTTTTGAAAAAAGATTCTCCCAGACAGAAATTGAAAATACTATGGTTGCATATATTCCCAATGCAAGGCTGGCAGGAAAACGGATTATGGATGGTCTTAGTGTGTTAAATATTTTTTTCAGGAGATTCATGCATGTATTGTATACGCATTTTATGCATCATGTAAATTATGCCGGGTACAAGAATGAAATCAGCACCAAGCCATGCAAGGACTTCTGCCATAAGGACGCCTGTAGAAGCAAAAAACACCGGAAGCAGAAGTGCACTTCCTGTGCGCATTACGAATTCTGCAATTCCTGAAACCATTGGAATGAATGTATTTCCCAAGCCTTGGATTACGCATCTGGTGAGCCACAGAATGTAAAGAAGCGGCAGGCAGAAGCACATTATCCTAAGGTAAAAATATGCTGTCTGCATTACCTGCTCGTAAAGTTCCTGTGGGCCGGAAATGAACATGGAGAGTACTTGTTTTCCGAAAATTACCATCGCCGTAGAAATTACAACTGAACAACTTATTCCAATGATAAGGCCGATTCTTGTGCCACTTGAAATCCTGTCCAGTTTTTTTGCACCAAGATTTTGTCCTGTGTAAGTCATCAGTGCAAATCCAAAAGAAGTGGCTGCAATTTCAAGGAGTCCGTAAAGTTTTGTTACTGCAACATAAGATGCAATGAATGCGACACCGAAAGAATTTACAATGACCTCAACAATCATTCCACCAAATGCAATTATGGAATTCTGGATTGCCATAGGTAAACCCAGTTTAAAAAGATAAGAACATAATTTAAAATCCGGTTTCAGGTCATTGCGGGAAAATCTTGCAGCTGGAATCCTGATTACATAAATAAAACAGAAAAGGGCAGCTGCAGCCTGTGCAATTATGGTGGCAAATGCCGCGCCTGCAATTCCCCAATGGAAGCAGAGGACGAAGACAAAATCCAGAACAATGTTCAGGAGTGATGACATGATCATTGCATGAAGCGGAGTCTTACTGTTTCCAAGTGAGCGGATGAGTCCGGCAAAAAGATTGTATGCAAAGGAAGCCGGAATGCCGCAAAAAAGAATGTGGATATAAAGCACGGAAAGTGGAAGTATTTCTTCCGGTGTGTGCATCAACCGGAGGATTGGTTTTGCGGCAAGGAATCCTGTAATAAGGAGTCCGATGGAAGAGAGCACTGAAAGTACAATTGAATTACCGATTGCTTTTTTCAGGCTCTGTTCATTCCTTGCACCAAAGTCCTGCGCCATCTTTATTGAAAATCCCTGGGTTAATCCTCCGATGATTCCGAATGTGAGCCAGTTAAGGTATTCAACGGAACCAAGGGCAGCAAGTGCAGTTACGCCAAGATATTTTCCTACGACTGCCGTATCCACAAATGTGTACATCAGCTGGAAGACATTGCCTGCCATAAGTGGAAGTGCAAAGCTAAGGAGTATTGGAAACGGATTCCCTTCCGTCATGATTTTTGTTTTTTCAGACATAATTTTTCCGCCTTAAATTAATAGAATGATTGCAGGGAATATTTTAAATCTGCGTGTAAAAAGAAAAAAGGAGTACAGTAATCAGGCCGGCCACCGCAATTGAAAGTCCGCTCATAGCTCCTTCAATTTCTCCCATTTCCATTGCCTTTGAAGTTCCAAGTGCGTGTGACGAAGTTCCGATTGCAACGCCTTTTGCCACAGGTTCCGTAATGTGGAAAATCTTTAAAATTAAAGGCGCAAAGATTGCACCGATGATTCCGGTAATTACGATGACGGCAACTGTAATGGCAGGAATGCCGCCAAAATCTTTTGACAGTGCCATGCCGATGGGAGTGGTAACGGACTTAGGGAGCAGCGCAATGTATTCGTTTTTTTCAAAACCAAAGAGCAGCGAACAAACAAAAATCAAAGTCATGCTGGTGATTGTGCCGGAAATAATTCCCAGAAGGATTGCAAACCAGTTCTGCCTGAGTTTCTGAAACTGTTCGTATAAAGGAATTGCAAGGCAGACTGTTGCCGGTGTCAGCAGGAATGAAATGAATTCAGTTCCTTTCCTGTAACTTGCAAGGTCAATTTTGAAAATTGAAATAAAAGCGACAGACAGGATTATTGAAATCATCATCGGATTGAAAATTGCGGTTTTAAATTTTTCCTTGAGCATGAATCCGGTTTCGTAAGTTATCAGTGTCAGAAAAACAAAAAAGAAATGCGAACTGTTAAAAAAATCTGCCATAATCATTTTCCTCCATTTTTATTTTTCAGTCTTATGATTCCCTGAACTGTAAGTCCGGTGACTGCCATGACTGCAACAGTAGAAATGATGACAGTCAGAAGAATCTGGATTCCGTGTGCTTTTAAGACATCAATATGTTCAATGATTGCAACTCCCGGAGGAACGAACATCAGCGGCATGATGTTGAGCAGAAATCCGCCTGCATCTTTAACGGAAGAAAGAGGAAATATTCTAAAATGCAGTGCACAGAACATCAGGATGAGTCCGTAAATGCTGGCTGGAACCGGCAGCGGGATTATGCGGTTCAGTATTTCGCCAAGAAAAGAAATCATGACGATGATGAGAAATTGTTTGAGAAGCTTCATATAAGGAACGATGATAATTATTTTACCCGTTTTTGTTAAGAGGATTTTTGAATGTATATATCTTTAATTTTGTAGAGCCTTAAAATCCCGGAAAATTCGCCTCCTGCATTTGCCGGATCAGCATCTTTTTTATATTATTCTTATAACCGGTAAAAAAATAGTGATGCATCATTTTCAAATTTCCAAAGCAGGAGTGTAAGAAAAAAGCACCGCTCATATAGCGCGGCATTTTTTTCTTTACAAATCTGCGGCGCAGATAGGGAGCGACGGCTTCGGCCGGCAAAACTCACAAGGAGAGTTTTGGGCGAGTCTCCGAGAAGCTGTGCTTCGAAGGCATAGAGCTAATGTAGGGGACGATGACACAGAAGTCTCAAAGTAGCTGTATGCGTATAGTAACTTTTAATTGAACTGTTCACTCACGTGAACGCTAAAAAGTCATTCGCAAAAATTGAAATTTTGCTCATTGACTTTTTATGGGAGTTTTTATGCGTACTATTAAGGAAGTAATGGAAATGAAAATTAGTGTGCTGGATCTTTCCGTAAGATGCATGAACTGTATGTTCCGGATGAACATACAGACATTGGGAGAACTGACGAAAAAATCAGAGGACGATGTTGTAAAAATGCGGAATGTGGGAAAGAAATCTCTGGATGAACTTTACGGAAAACTTTCAGATATGGATCTTTGTTATAACATGACGGATCTGGATTGGGTGAACTGGGGATTGAATCATATTGAACTGATAAAGGCGCTGTAAAACGCAGGAACTTTTTTTGTTACGTAGACCCTGAAATAAATTCAGGGTGACAGCGTTATTTTGTCATGCATTCAGACTGCATGAAGTCCTTCAGCCGCTGGTTTATCAAACCGTAATTATCTTTCTGGTGTGGAATGAGGCAGTCAATGCAGGATTTTACTCCATTGCCGGTGAATTTAAAATTGCCGCCGCAATTGCCGCCAAGATGATACAACGGACAGTAGCAGAAGAGACAGTTGAAATTTTCCGTGTCATCAGTTTTATGGCACGGAAACATTTCGCATTTTGTATTCTGGAAGAATTTGTAATTTTTTTCGTTTTCTTTCTTTTTTACATTCTTTATAATTACAATTGTAAAATATGATGCGTCTTCTGAAAGTTCATTTATGCTGCCGTAGATATTTTCGTTTTCCATTCCGCAATTTGAAATTCCATAAAAATCAAAATCAAAAAAATCTTTTTTCTGTAAAAGGAATTTTTTCAGTTCTCCAAGTTTTTTCCCGGATTTCATAAAGACCAGAGTTCCATTTAAATTGAATGAATCATTCAGTTTGTAGCTTCCGGGAATTATGTGAATCTGTTCATTCTGTTCCGAAAGTGAAATTCCAAGCCTGGCAGCAGCTGCACAAAATGAAGGAATTCCGTTTACGAATTCTGTTTTAAATCCGTTTCCTTCTATAATGTCCTTTATGTAAATAAAAGTTGAATAGACCGTTACGTCTCCAATCGTGATGAAGGCAATACTTTTTCCTTTATCCAACGCTTCTGAAATTTTAACAGCTGCGTTTTTATGCGCATTTTCTAAAACTGTCTTTTCTTTTGTCATCGGAAAATCCAGAAGCAGGAATTCTTTTGAATCAATTTCAGGAATCATGTTTCTTACAATTTTATATGCAGTACAATTTCCTTTTGAAGAAGCTGGGAGCGCAATCACTCCGCAATTCCTGATGATTTCAATGGCTTTCTGTGTCATAAGCTGTGAGTCGCCGGGACCCGTTCCAATTCCATATAAAATTCCTTTCATTTATAATTCCTGCAAGTTTCAATTATTTTTTCTGCATATCCGGTGTTTGACGGATAATACAGATGCGCAAATCCCTGAAAGCCGCCATTGATATCGTGGCCGCACTTCCATTGTTTTTTTGTAAACGGTTTTTCTGCCGTACACAATCCACCGTTATTGCTGCTGTCAAAATAATGGAACTCGTGTCCCCGGATTTTCATTTCATTCAGCGTTATGTAGCCAAAGCGCACCAGCCTTGAAGTCTGCACACATTTTCCTTTTATGATTCCACAGAATTTAAAATGATTTGATTCATCCTGAATTTCAAGTTCATCATGAAGATACATAAAGCCGCCGCATTCAGCCCATAACGGAAGTCCGTCTCCCACCGCTTTTTTTATGGATTCAATCATGTTTTTGTTTTCCGCAAGTTTTCCAGCCCATAGTTCCGGATAACCTCCGCCAAGCAGGAGCCCTCCGGCATCTTCCGGCAATGCCGAATCATGGAGCGGAGAAAAATAAATTATTTCGGCACCAAGTCTTTCAAGAAGTTCAAGATTATCTTTGTAATAAAAATTAAATGCTTCATCATATGCGGCTGCAATTTTTGTTACAGTTTTTTTCTTTTCTGGAAATTTAAAATGTGAATCAATTTCTTCTGCGCTTTCCGCAATCTCAAGAATTTTTTTTAGGTCTACTGTTTTTGAAAATTCAATTGCCGATTTTTTTATTTTTTCTTTTAAGTCCGAAATTTCGTCCGGCAGTGAAAGTCCCAGATATCTTGAGCTTATATTGCAATCTTTCTGGTTTGGAAAATATCCCAAAACCTGAATGGAAAATTTTTCTTCAATTAATTTTTTTATGCCGTCGAAAATTCCGGCGTTCATGTTGTTAAGGATTACTCCCTTTATCAATCTTGCATCGTCCATAGAAATAAATCCTGCAAGCTCTGCCAGAATAGAGCGGCTCATTCCTTTTGCATCCAGCACCAGAATTATGGGAGCCTTCAAAGTTTTTGCAAGATGATAGGTTGATGCCTGTTCTGTTATGCCGCCGATTCCGTCATAAAGTCCCATGACTCCTTCAATGATGGAAATGCCGCAATTATTTTCTTTCAAGAAAATTCCCCTGGTGGCTTCTTCGTCTGTAAAAAATAAATCAAGATTGCGGGAATCTATGCCAAGGATTTTTTTATGATACATTGGGTCGATGTAGTCCGGGCCGCATTTAAATGCGCGGACATTTTTTTCCATCTGCTGCAATGCTGCCATAAGTGAAATGGTAAGGATTGTTTTTCCGCTGCCGCTTTTTGGTGCAGCCATAATGATTCTTGGTGCCCTCATTTTATTCTGTTCCTGCAAAGTTGAATGAGAAAATAAAAACAGGATTTCCGGCCTGCATCATGTGATAGCTTCCGGTTTTTTTTGCCCTGCTGATTGAAACCTGAATTACTTCATCACCGGTAACAGGATTATTTTTTATTGCCTCCGTCATTTCAGAAACTGATTCAAGACTTACCGCATTCATGACGATTCTCATTGATGGATTTTTTTTCATAAGCGCACTAAATATCTTTTTTAAATTTCCTTTTGTACCGCCGATGAAAGCGTGGGTTGGGGCAGGCAGCCCTTCAAATACATCAGGTGCAAGGCCATGAATGATTTCAATATTCTGTGCATTGAATTTTTCTTTATTTTTCCTGATGAGTTCAACTGCTTCAGGATTTGTTTCAATTGCAAAAACTTTTATTGATTTTGCAATGCGTGCTGATTCAATTGCAATTGAACCTGTGCCGCTTCCTACATCATACAAAACTGAATCCGCAGAAAGTCCAAGTTTGCAGATTGAAATTTCCCTGACTTCTTCTTTTGTCATCGGAACTTCACCTCTGATGAATTCTTCATCCCTGATTCCATGCGTAATTTTATTTTCCATAATTCATTCCGTAAAAATAAAAATTGAATAAAGTCCATCGTCAATGAGCGAAAGACAATCCTGTGGCTCCATTATTTCAACTCTTTCATTTTCATAAGAAAGCTGGAATCCTGATGCGACCTTATATTTTTTTTCTGCTGCTTCATTGTAATCATAAACCAGTTTTCCGATTTCATGAACATCTTTTATTCCTGAAGTCAGTATGAAAATTTTTTTTCCTTTCAAAAGCGCTCCGTTTAATTTTGGAAGCCAGATTTTTTTTTCTGTTCCGTGGAGACTGATTATTTCTGCATCCTGATAGGAGAGTCCGGTTTTTGCTGAAAGATACGACATGGAAGAAATTCCCGGAAGGATATTTACGTTGACATTTTTTAAATTACGCAAATCATTCTGAAGTTTAAAAGCTCCGCTGAAAAATCCTGTGTCTCCGCTGAAAAGTATGCATACATTTTCTGCCGGATTTTCTGATTCCATTGATTCTTTTAATATCGGGATGATGTCCTTAGAAAGATAGTATGGAAATTTTTCCGCCTTTGCATTGATTCTTTCAAGCATTCTTGGTGCACCAAAAATAATCTGTGCGTTTTTTATTTTTCCTGCTGCGTCAATTGTCAGGTTTTCTGCATTGCCCATTCCGATGCCAATTAAATGTACATTGATTCTGTTTGTATCTTTTGGTTTGTCATTGGCGGCAGTTACATAAACAGAAAAATTTTGTTCAAGAAAATTGTATAATTCATTCAGGGATGTGCAGGAAAAATAATTTTCAGAAGAGAGACTGTCTTCTTTTTGTGCTGCCGGATTTTTTATTATGATGCATCTGATTCCTTTTTCTAGCGCTGCTTCAATTTTTGAATCTGTTCCCCCGGTCTTTCCACTTTCCTTTGTTACGAGAATTGAAATTCCTGAATCTTCAATCTGTACCATGTTCATTTTTTTTGAAAACGGTCCCTGCATGGCGATTATCTGTTTTCCTTCAAGTCCATTGTCGTAGCAGTTTTTTAGGCTTTCCATTCCCGGAAGTACCCGGGCTGTTATTCTTTTACGCAGAGATGGATCGCTACAGAAAATATTTAAATCCTTACTTCCTGTAGTCAAAAGAATTTTTCCTGATGTCTGCAAAAGAATTTCCTTACATTCTTCCGGGCTGTCTGCATAAATCAGATTCTGGTTTTCATCCATGTTCACATTACGTTCAAAACGGACCAGCGGAATTTTTTCTGTCCTTGCACATTCCCTGACATTCTGAGAAACGGCAGTTGCAAATGGGTGTGTAGCGTCGATGATTAAATCATAATCATTTTCATGACACAATTTTTGCATTGCTCCAAGATTGAGCCGTCCTTCAAAAATGTGGAGTCCGTTTTTTTCTTTCAGAAGCTGCCGTCCATATTCTGTTGCGACACAAACATGAATGCTGCTTCCATTTGCAGAAAGAGTCTCTGCAATGATGCGGCCTTCTGTAGTTCCTCCGAAAATCAGAATTTTTTTCATATCTCGTATCCGCGCTTTGTAAGAAGTACAGGTTCATTATCCTTGGAAAATACAATTTCACTTTTAGAGTTGCCGATGAAAACTGTAGTGAACATGTTTACTTCTTTTTCTGAAAGTTCAGCGAGAGTGCACACATTTGTTTTTGTTCCGTCCCGTCCGATGTTTTCCACAAATCCGCATGACCTGTTTTCATCTGCGCCTGCATCAAGCATTATCCTGCATGCCCGTTTAAGATGGTTTTTCCGTTTATGACTTGAAGGATTATAAATTGCAATTGCAAAATCGCCGTGAATTGCAGCGGTCAGTCTTTTTTCTATTGCTTCCCATGGAGTCAGAAGGTCGCTTAAACTGATGACGCAGAAATCATGATTTAATGGCGCTCCCAGAACAGCCGCTCCGCTGTTGGCCGCAGTTACACCTGGAATGACAACAAGCTTGATGTCTCCATATTCTTTGTTTTCATTTCTGAGCTGGAACATTGGAGAAGCCATGCCGTAAATTCCTGCATCTCCGCTGCATACAAGTGAGACTGTTTTTCCTTCAATGGCTCTTTCAAAACAAAGCCTGCACCGTTCAATTTCCTGACGCATGGGTGTGGACTCAAATTTTTTTTCCGTGAAATATGGCCTGAGCAGGTCAACATAAACTGTGTAACCGATGATTACATCACTTTCCTTTATTGCGTTGACTGCTTCCATAGTCATTTTTTCATAGCTTCCCGGACCTGTGCCGACTACATATATTTTTCCATTCATTTACTGCCTCCAGATTTTTATTGATGGTTTCATTTCCGCAATGGCAATTGTCATGCCGTTGCCTGCGTATTTTTTTACTATCAGTTTTCCGTTTTGGCCTGCACTTAAAACTGCAGCCCTTTCACAGACATTTGATGTTCCGGTCCTTTCTTTTACAAATTCAGATTCTGAAAAATCACCGGATGCCTCCATCAGTTCTTCTGCTGTAAACGTAACGAATGGTACATGAAGGCTGTGTGCCAGTTCCAGTAATCCGGTTTCATTTTCTTTTATGTTAATGGAAGAAAGTGAATTGATTTCATCTTTTAAAACAACATTAAGTTTTTCAGAAAAAAAATTTTCAGCAAATGATTTTAATTCTGAAAACGTTTTTCTTTTCCTGCAGCCCATGCCTGCACAATATTTTTTTGGAACCAGATTTATAAGGCATTTAGTTTTATCCGGAAGTTCATGAAGTGTTATTGCCACATCAATTTTTTCCTGCACATTATCATGCAGATTTATTTCTTCAGGAATGTTCCTGTCTTTTATTTCTATTCCGTCTTCAACATAAACTGAAATCTTCTTGCCTTTAAGAATTTCTGCGGAGATTTTTTTTATACCGTCTCTGTTTACTATTCTGAATCCGTTGAGTTTTGCAAAATTGTCAATGCTGAATTTATTATTTACGTCGGTGCCGGTGGTGATGACTGCCTGCGCATTTATTGAATCGGAAATGATTTCTGCAATTTCGTTTGAGTTTCCCAAGTGTCCCGAAAGGACAGGAATTATAAATTTTCCTGCTTCGTCCATGACAAGCACAGGACTGTCTGTAAATTTGTCTTTTACAAACGGAGCAATGGTTCTTGTTGCAATTCCAGCGGCAGAAATGAAAAGCAACGGCAGGGATTTTTCAAAGGCATCTTTAGTCCACCATGAAAGATTTGCTGTGTCTTCCAAAGGCTGCCAGATTATTTCAGGCAATGAAGATTTCAATTTTTCAAAAAGGATTTCTGCCTTTTCTGAAAAAAAACAGACCCTTACAATCAGAATTGATTTGCTTTTCATTTTTCTCCCATAAAAAGTCAATGAGGAAATCTCAATTTCCGATTTTACTTTTTGGCGTTCGCATGAGCGAGCAGTTGAATCGGCAAAACTGCAACGCAGATTTGCAATGATAAAAGAACCGCGATACTTCAGCGGTGTTTTTATCTTATAGTTTTTCTGAACTCTGTTTCAAAATCTTCTGCATAAAGTCGTGACTTTGCATAAGATGAATGAGTCAGGACATTACCTACCAGAACCAGTGCAGTTTTTGTAATTTTGTTTTCCTGCGCTGTCCTTGCCAGAGTTTCAACTGTGCATCTGAAACTTTTTTCTTCCGGCCATGTTGCTTTGTAAATCAGTACGGCAGGAGTCGTGTTTTTGTATCCGCCCTCCACAAGCCGTTTGGAAAGTTCTTCAAGCATTCCCGTACTCAGATAGATTGCCATAGTTGCATGATGGGAAGCAAAACTCTGTATGGATTCTTCCGGTGGAACTGGAGTCTTGCCTTCCATTCTTGTGATGATTAAGGACTGGGAAACTTCCGGCAGAGTAAATTCAAGGTTCAAACTTGCAGCTGCGCCAAAACATGCGCTGACTCCGGGACAGCTTTCATATTTAATTCCGAGCCTGTCAAGCTCGTCCATCTGCTCCCTGACTGCACCATAAATGCTCTGGTCACCGGTGTGAAGCCTGACGGTTATCAGATTTTTTTCTTCGGAAGATTCCATTACGTTGATGACTTCTTTCAGCGTCATAGTTGCACTGTTGTAAATCCGGCACGCTTCCTTTGCATAATCAAGAAGTTCTGGATTTACAAGTGAACCTGCGTAAATTATGACATCCGCTTTCTGAAGGAGTTTCATTCCCCTGACTGTAATCAAATCAGCTGCACCACAGCCTGCACCAACAAAATATACCATCTGAATTACCTGCACTCTGAAAGAAAGTCTTCCGCATTTTCTGTTTTTGCAAGAAGCCCGAACTGATTGCTGTAAATCATGCAGCCGGTTTTTATTTTACCGCCGGCGCGTTTGTTCAGGAAAAACATAATCCGATTAAGGACGTCTTCCATGACGGTTGTAATTTTATTTTCATCAATCAATATCTGTAAAGCTTCTTCTGTCGTTACGCATTGAAGGATTTTTTTTGCGCATTCAAGTGAACAGTCATTCCTGATTGCGGCAGCTGATAAAAGTTCCATCCTGCAATCTCCTTCCCTTGAATGAGTGTTCATGATGCCTCCTGAAAGTTTCACCAGTTTCCCGATGTGTCCTGTCAGTAAAAGTTTTTCAAAACCGAGTTCAATGCACATGTCGGTCACGTCTCCGATGAAGTTGGAACATTTTACACTTTTATCCAGATTGTAACCATAAGCCTTGAGCATGAATTCCTGACCGTAATTTCCGGGCGTAACGGCTGCAATTTTTCTGCCAAGCATCTTGTGCTGATTCAGTTCAATTTTTATCGTGTCCAGAATTGCCTGTGAACTCATGGGTTCAACTATGCCGCTGGTACCGAGAATTGAAATTCCGCCTTCTATTCCAAGACGTGGATTAAAGGTTTTCTGCGCAAGTTCAATTCCTCCGGGAACAGATATTTCCACAAGAATGTCGCCATGAAAATCCATCAGAGTGCAAACTTCCAGAACTTCTTTTTCAATCATGGTGCGGGGAATTTTATTTATGGCGGCTTCACCGACTTTTTGATCTAGCCCCGGTCTGGTGACTTTTCCGACGCCTGACCCGCCAGTGATTTTTACGGCAGTCCTGCCGCTTTCATTTTCCCTGCGCAGAATGCTAACTGTTGAAATAATGCTGGCTCCGGTGGTTACGTCAGGATCATCACCGCCGTCCTTTATGACAGCGCAAGAAACTGAATTGCCGTTCCTTTTGATGTTGGTAATCGCTGCATTGAATTCAATTCCTTTAGGTGTAATTATTTTTATTGATGACTTTTCCGTTCCTGACAAAAGCATAAAGACGGCTGCCTTTGAACCTGCGGCGGCACAACTCCCTGTAGTGAATCCGGATTTCAACTTCGGCCTCCAAGTTCATAGAGCAGTGCGTTGCATATGGCTGCGGCAATGTTGCTTCCACCTTTGCGCCCTTCATTTATGATATATGGAACAGTGGAATTCAAAAACAATTCCTTTGCTGCAACCACATTTACAAAACCCACGGGCACACCGATTACAAATGGCGGAACATAAATTCTTTTTTCCATCATTTCATAAAGGCTGATCATTGCCGTGGGTGCATTTCCCAAAGCGTAAATTACAGGTTTCCCAAGTCTGCATGCCCGTTCCATGCTGACTGCCGCCCTTGTTGTTTTCCGTTCTTTTGCTTCCTGTGCTACATCTGCATCCGCCATAAAACAATGAACTTCACCACCGAACTTTTCAAGAGCTTTTTTATTGATTCCGGCTTTTGCCATATTTGTGTCCGTTACGATATGGGCACCAGAAAGAATCAGTTTTTTTGCAATCTCAATTGCATTGTCTGAATACCGCATGGTCTGCGCATATTCAAAATCAGCGCTGGTATGGATAACCCTCATGGTGACAGGTTGCTGTTCCTGTGGAATTTCGATTCCACGGTTTTTCAATTCGCTTTCAATAATTTCAAAACTTCTTTTTTCAATTTCAGAAGGAAGTACGAACTCAATTTTTTCCATGGGGATTTTCCTCCAGAATATTTTTTATTGCAGCCAGAATGATTTTGTTTTCTTTCCGTGTCTTTACGGCAATCCTGAAAAAACCTTTCTGCAGATTTTCATAATCACTGCAATCGCGGATGAGGATTTTTTTTTCAAGCAGTTTACTTTTAAGGTCAATGTCTTTATCAGAAAAAAACAGAATGAAAATTGAATCAGAAGGATAAACTTTCAATTTCATTGAAGCCAGTTTCCGGGATAAAAAAATCCGTTCTGCCGATAATTTCTTTACGGAATGGCAGATATGCTTTTCATCTTTTAAAATGACGGTTCCCATTTTCTGCGCCAATGTTGAAACATTCCATTCAGACATCTGCTTTTCTATTTTCAAAATCATGTTTTTAGAATTGCAAAATGCATAGCCGAGCCGTAATCCGGGAACACCATAAGATTTTGTGAGTGCGTTTACGATAATGAGATTGTCATAGTTTTCAAGATTTTTAATAAAAGAAAATTTTTCAGTCTTGCCTGTCAGATCCATAAAGCATTCATCCAGCAACAGAAAAACTCCAGCTTCCCTGCAAGTGTCCGCAAGTTCAGAAATTATTTCCCGGGGACAAAGTTTCCCGTTGGGATTATTTGGATTACAGAGGAACAGCATGTCCGGCTTTTGTTTTTTTAAAAGTTCCTTTAGTCCTACGATTTTTTCTTTTGTAAAAGCAAATCCGTTTTTTTCATCCAGAGGAAAATAAATTGCATCTGCACCTGTAGAATTTAGCGCGTGTTCATATCCGGAGAAACATGGTGTAATCAGAACTGCTTTTTTTGCATTCAAAGCTTTTACCACAGAAATGATTATTTCTGATGCGCCGTTTCCGGTGATGATTTTTTCAAAGCTGACATTATATCTTTTTGAAAGCACATTCCGCAAATCATTGTTTTCCATGTCAGGATAGTTTTTCATGAATCTGAATGAAAAAAGAAAGTGCATGAAAAAAGTCCACGGAAGATGAAAGGGATTTACATTTACAGAGAAATCATATTTTACTTTTGCTGAATAAATATCGCCGCCGTGCATCAGGCTCCGCCTTTTATGATGTGAAGTAAAAAAGAAACTGCACCAATAACAACGCTGCACAAGATTACACAGATGATTGCTGTTCCGTATGAAAGGGCATTTGCCCGGCATATGTCGCTGTATTCAATTTCCCGTTCAGCATCTCCAAGAAATTCTTTCTGCTCAATTTTTCCTTCGTAGTATGCCGGGCCTGCAAGCTGGATCCCCAGGGCACCTGCACAGACGCTTTCCGTATGTGCGGCATTTGGACTTTCATGCCTGAACCTGTCACGGAGATAAATTCTTTTTGCATTTCCTGCTGAATATTTCCGGTCGAGAAAAATGCATGAAAAAATCATGAGCCATGCACTGAGCCTTGCCGGAATGAAATTTAGTACATCATCTGTTTTTGCTGCAAAACGGCCAAAGTCCATGTAGCGTTCATTTTTGTAACCAATCATGGAATCCATGGTATTAACGCATTTGTAAAAAAATCCAAAGACAGGTCCGCCTGCTGCAAGGAAAAGCATCGGTGCAATGATTCCATCAGAAGTATTTTCCGCCACAGTTTCAACGGCTGCTTTCGTAACTTCAATGTCAGAAAGTTTTTCTGTGTCCCGGCCAACAATCATGGAAACCGCTTTTCTTGCTGCAACAATGTTTCCCTTCTGCAACTCATCATAAACTTTTGTGCTTTCAACTTTAAGGCATTTAGTTGCAAGTAACTGGAAAGTCATTATGGCTTCTGTCCCGATTCCGATTGCCGGATGAATTTTTTCTGAAAGGATTTTCGCAATAAAAAGTACAAATGCAACAAAGAATTCCGTAGTGATGACGACAAGCATTACCATGATGATTCCACGGATCCTTTTCTGCCGCCTTGAAAGCTCCTTTGGATTTTCCCAGTTTCCAGTTAATTTTTTTTCATAAAACGAAATGCATTTACCAATGGCACGGACAGGGTGGGGGAGCCAGTAAGGATCTCCGATAATCAAGTCCAGAATGAACCCAATGAGGAATGCAATAAGATGATTTTCAAGTGCAGCAGGATTAATCATTTATATCTTCCTTAGACTGACCAGTTTCATTTCTTCAACAGAAATTTCCAATGAGTATCCCCGGCCGTTCCTGCACAAATATTCATAATATTTTCCACCATTTAAGCTGGAAAGAATTGCCATGATTGTTCCGCCATGAACGGCTGCACCGGTTTTTGCTTTGCCTGCATCAGAAATCATTTTGTAAAATCCTGCCATAACCCGTTCACTGAATTCCTTGAAATTTTCTCCGCCGGGAACATCGCCTTCTCCGTTGGAATCAATCCATTTCTGATATTCTATATTGCCGTCAAGTTCTTCATGATTTTTGTTTTCAAAAATTCCGAAATCAAATTCGCGAAAATCTTCTATTATATATGCTTTTTTTTCAGGCCAGATGATTCCGGCAGTTTCCAGGCATCTTTTCATGGGACTTGAAAAAACAATGTCACAGTCATCATAAATTTCCTGATTACGAAATTCCATTAATTCGAAAATACCTTGCGTACAAAGTGATTCATCTGTTTTTCCGCCAGCAAATCTTTTTTCAAGATTGCCTTTTGTTTTTCCGTGCCTTATAAGTTGAACTGTAATAATCATTTTATTTTCTGAACCACTCCGCAAGTCATTCTATAAACACTTTCTGCTTTTTCTGCAATTCCGCATAAAAGCCGTCCTGTAAGTTCCCTGTAATTCCTGTCAGCTTCCGTAACCGGAACTATTCCGCAGCCGATTTCATCACTGATGATTACAAGCCCGGGATTTTCATTAATCCTGTTTTCCACTTCTGTTTTTATTTCGCCGGCGGATTTACCACATGCAAGATTTCTTTTAACAAAAAGATGAAATTCATTCCATATATTTTTTTCTTCATGCCGTGAAAGTACCCATTCATATTTTCCCTGAAAGCTGCCGCCAATAACCAGTTCCATTTTAAACTCCTAAAATACAGCAGACTGAAATTCCTGCAAGTGAAGCAAGTTCTCCAAGACAGACAAAAAATCCTGCCAGGTCTCCGGTTATTCCACCAAATTTTTTTCTGCTCATAAAATAATAATACGCAAATGAAAAAGCAAACGAACAAAGCGAAATGATTCCGCAGATGCTGCTCCTGGCTGTAAAAAAAATCAGGGCAATGGAAGCTGCTGCCAGTTCCGCAAAAAGAACTGCGTCCACAATTTTTTTCCCATCAGTCTTGCTTTCTACCGCCAGCATTCCTTCTTTTTTTGCCTTTGGAAAAATGATTACGGAAAGTCCGCTGAGGATTCTTGAAATGACAAATGAAAAACAGATTGCAATTAATGCTTCATCATTTTTTAATTCAAAACAGAAACCGGCAGCAAGCAGGAAAAATGTAATGACGCATATTACAGAAAATGCACCGATGTGGGGATCCTTTAAAATTTCAAGTTTTTTTTCTTTGTCCTGATATGAATGGATTGCGTCCATAGTGTCCATGAATCCGTCTAAGTGAAAACCTCCTGTTACAAAAACAGGAATTGCAATTCCAAGAATGACGGTGGCGGCTTTTGAAATATCCATCCTGATTCCCAGATGCCACCAGAAATATACCAATGCTCCAATTACTGCTCCTACAAACGGAAAGAAGCACAAATGATATTTCATGTCACCGCTGTCCCATTCAAAATGCGGCATGGGGATTTTTGAATACATGGAAAATGCAACGGCAAATGATTTTAAAATATTTTTCATTTTATCTCCAGCGGAATTCCGCAGACTACTTCTGTGACTTTATCTGCCAGTCCTGCAACAAAAGAATTTATTTTTCCTAGTGCCTTCATATAGTTTTTTGTGGTTTCATCATATTCAATACCATCGTCAAAAATGTTGTTGCTGACAATGACAAGGTTTTCTGCCACATCCTGCAGAAGGAGCAGATCATTCATGATTTTTTTTTCAACATCATTTACATTGCGTATTTCATTTCCAGAAAACATTTCGTTGGCAACAAGATTTGAAATACACTCAAGGAGAAGTGTAGAACCGGTTTTCGAAACGACGGTGCTGAGTGTAGGAAGCGCATCAAGTGTTTCCCGCTCCAGAGTCTCAAAACCTTTTCCTTTACGGAGTTCTTTATGGCGACGGACTTTTTCCATTCCTTCTTCACCAAAAATCTTCATTGTAGCAAGATAATATTTTTTTTCCGTATTTAAATCTGTCACCAGTTTTTCTGCATATGCAGACTTTCCGGAACCGCTTCCACCATATACAAGATGAATCATTTTTCTCCTTATAAAAACCGCGTGTATTGCCCCACATCGGATTCAGCAAATGGAATGCTATTTTCATAAACTTCAACAGCTGTCTTTAAGATGCCTAAAAACAGGACTGCTCCAGTTCCTTCGCCTAACGCCATTCCTGCATCCAGTACCGGTGACAGATTCAGTTCACTGCATAAAATTTTTCCAACAGGTTCCCGGCTTATGTGGGACGGAATCAGACAATCCACTGTTCCTTTCTGCATCCGCTCTGCAACAAGGGCCGCAGTCATGCTTATGGCTCCATCCAGAATTACAGGCATGCCATATTCTTTTGCTGCAAGATAAATGCCGGTCATTACTGCAATGTCATAGCCGCCCACTGCCCGGAGGATTTCTAATGCATTCCTGTTATGCAAATCATATTTCTTTATTGCTTCATCAATCACAGAAATTTTCCTGAATAATCCTTCGTTACTCAAGCCTGCACCACGGCCTGCTGTAATTCCAGCTCCGGTTCTTAAAATAGAAGCAGCCACACATGCAGAAGTGGTGGTGTTCCCGATTCCCATTTCTCCAACGCAAATGACATCATAACCGTCATTTTTACATGCAGTAACAATTTCTTTACCAATGGAAAAAGCTTTTTCAACTTCTTCTTTTGTCATGGCTTCTTCTTTTAAAAAGTTCCGTGTGCCCTTCCGGATTTTTTTGTTCACCACATTTTTTATTTCACCGGAAAAATTAATTCCTACATCATATGTAATTACTTCGCAATTTACCTGGGATGCCATAATGCCAACAGTGGTCTTTTTTGCTGCAATGTTTCCTGCGCAGATTCTTGTCACACTTTGGTCAGACTGGCTTATGCCTTCTTCTACAATGCCGTTGTCAGCACATAAAACGATAAGGCAATTTTTATTGCAAGACGGATGTTCCCTGTGTTGTATTGCACCAAGTTTTGCAACGATGTATTCCAGTTTTCCAAGACTGTCCAGAGGCTTTGCAATTTTGTCCCAGTTGGATTTTACTTTATTGAAGAACTCAGTATACTCACTGTTCAAGGATTCCATAGATAGCCTCCATATCAAGATGTTTCCTCATTCCTTCGGCAAGCAGATCGTATTGAGATTCTTTAAATGCCTTATAGTCAAATTTTTCTTCCGTAAGTTCAAGTCCTTTTTGTTTTGCAAGATGATTGCACAATGTAAAGGCAATGTCACCTTCATCAAAAAATCCATGAATGTACGAACCGTAAATATTTTTGTACGATGCACCGCATGGAAATGCTTCGATGGCAGTACCGGCTTTTGTCCTGCCCATATGGATTTCGTAACCTGAAATTTTCCTATCGCTTAAACATTCAAGCTGCCCTGAAATTTTTCCTGAATTACACTGGGTCTGTGTCCGTATTTTTTCTTTTTCCAGCACAGTTTCAATATCCAGAAGTTCCATTCCGCGGATTGTTCCGCCTTCTTCCGTATTGTCAGGATCCCGGATGATTTTTCCCAGCATCTGGTAACCGCCGCAAATTCCAAAGACGGTTTTCCGTTCACTGAATTTTTTTATGGCAGCTTCCATTCCGTTTTCCCGCATCCATTTTAAATCACCAATTGTATTTTTGCTTCCCGGCAGAATGATTATATCCATTGCAGGAATTTTGTCCGCCGATTTTATGTAATGCAGGCTGACGCCCTGGATTTCTTCAAATACATTCATGTCTGTAAAATTCGAAATGCGTGGAAATTTTATTACGCCGATATTCACTATGCCGATGTCACGGTTTTCAAAACGGGCAGTAAGACTGTCTTCATCATCAATGGAAAGTTTCATGTAAGGAAGGACACCGGTAACAGGAATTCCGCTTTGTTCTTCCAGCATCCTGACGCCGCTGTCTAAAAGCGATTTGTCCCCACGGAATTTATTTATGACCAGTCCCTTTACCCGTTTCCTTTCAGAATTTTCCAGCAGCATGATTGTTCCCAAAAGCTGCGCAAAGACACCGCCTCTGTCAATGTCGCCTACAAGCAGAACCGGTGCATCAACCATTTCTGCCAGTCCCATATTTACAATGTCATTTTCACGGAGATTGATTTCCGCCGGACTTCCTGCGCCTTCAATTACAATGATGTCGTTTTCACTTTCAAGTTTTCTGTAAGCCTTTAAAATTTCCGGTACAAGATTTTTCTTATAATCAAAATATTCCCGGGCAGTCATGTTGCCGATGACTTCGCCGTTGACAATAACCTGCGACCCGGAATCATTTGTCGGTTTAAGCAGAACCGGATTCATGGAAACATCCGGTTCAATTCCACAAGCCTCAGCCTGCATGACCTGGGCACGCCCCATTTCAAAACCATTCTTCGTAATAAAAGAATTCAGCGCCATGTTCTGTGATTTAAAAGGCGCAACCCGGTAGCCGTCCTGTTTAAAAATCCTGCAGAGACCGGCTGCTACCAGACTTTTTCCGGCATTGCTCATGGTCCCTTGAATCATGATGACCTTTGCTTTTTTACGGGCGCATCCCTTGCGGACCGGGCTTTCCGTGGTTCCGGTGTCTGCCGCACCTCCATTGGTCGCAGCATGCTGCTCCCCAACGGCTCCGCCGCCACTACAATCCCTTGCGCAGTTCCATATCATCATTCCTGTTTCAGGATTGAATTCTTCCTTTTTAATTCCGTAGAGTTTCTGAATAAAATCGCCGCAGAAAATTTCGCCGACCGTTCCATATTTTAAAATTTTCTTTCCATTAAGACAAAGAACATAATCCGAAATGTTTTTAACAAGATCCAGTTCGTGCATGGACATTATTATTGCCTTGTGCTTTTCATGTGCCAGTCTTTTTATTGTTTTTGCAAAATCAAGTTTAAAGTACATGTCAAGGAAAGTTGTCGGTTCATCAAGGACAATGATTTCCGTATCCTGACAGATTGCCCGGGCAAGCATTACCCGCTGCCTTTGTCCGTCGCTTATCATGTTGAAATTACTTTCTGCAATTTCACTGCAATGTACAATCTGCATGGCATCATCTATAATTTTCCAGTCTTCATCCGAAAGAATTCCAAGTCGTCCCGTATATGGATAGCGTCCTGTCGCAACTACTTCACGGACAGTCATCATTTCGGGATGGATGCGCTCAGTCATTACCATTGAAATATGACGGGACACAAAATCTTCTTTTTCGGAAAAAATATTCTTTCCAAGGACGCATACACTTCCGCCTGCCGCTTCCAGTTCCTTTATTATGGTTTTTAAAACCGTTGATTTTCCAGATCCGTTGGGCCCGATTACTGAAAGGATTTTTCCTGCCTCAACAGAAAAGTTTATGTCGTCAATGAGTATTTTTTTATTATATCCAACGGCAAGACCAGATGCCTTAAATAATTTATTTTCCATTTTTATGAACCATCATGTATATTACCACAGGCACCAGAAAGAAAGCAGTCACTGTACTGATGCTCAGTTCCGTTGGTGCGAAAACACTTCTTGCAATTCCATCACAGAAAAGCGTGATTGCTCCACCGCCCAAGAAACATCCCGGAATAAGCACCAGTGGTTTTGCCGTCTTTGTTACCGATTTTATTAAATGCGGAACTGCAATTCCAACGAAACTTATGGGGCCTGCAAAAGCTGTAACACATCCTGCAAGAAGTGTTGAAATGATTATGAGTGAAACCCTCAAGACTTTTATGTTCACGCCCATATTTCTGGCGTAGTTTTCTCCAAGCTGAAATGCCCCGATTGGTTTTGAAAACAGAATTGAAAATATAATGGCAGGAAAAATTACCATTGACATAATGAAAATATCATTCCAGTTTGTTCCGGAAAAACTTCCCAATGACCAGTTGTGGAGATTTACGATATTTGAATCATTTGCAAATGTGACAAAAAAATCAGTAGCGGCAGAACAGATATAACCAACCAGAATTCCGCATACTACAAGGACGGACATGTTTTTTACTTTGAGTGAAAGTACAAGGACTATTCCCATTGCAATAAGTGAACCGGCAAATGCCGCCATCACCATTATAATGGAAGAAAACGCTATGCCTGCATTTAAAAAGAAAATCATTGTCATGGCAACAAAAAGTTTTGCGCCGGAGGAAATGCCGAGTACAAATGGTCCTGCAATAGGATTTGAAAAAAAAGTCTGGAGCAGGAATCCTGAAACAGAAAGTGCGCCTCCTAAAATAATTGCAGCCATAATCCGTGGAAGTCTTATGTCAATTATTACACGTCGCAATGTATTTTCAGAATTCAGTCCTGCCATAATCCTGATTAAATCTGACGCTTTGATGTCAATGCTTCCGGTAAGCAGGTTGACCAGAATCAATGAAAAGAGGAGGAATAAAATTGCTGCAAAAGAAAGTGCATACCGGTTCTTCATTTTATTTTCACCAGATAATGAAAACCAGTTTCATCATCATTTAGTATTTTATTCAGATCCTGCATAAAGTCCACAGTTCCAGAGGTTTCCTGAAATAACTTTTTGTCAGTACAATAAATCTTGCCTTTTTCAAATGCCGGAAAATCTTTCAGCAGCGGATATTTTTTCAGCAAAATGTTTTTATCTGTAATCATTCCGTCAATTGTTGAATTGTAAATCAGTATGTCAGCATCCTTTGCCTTTATGTAAAAATCTTCCGCCTGCATATTCATTGAAGAAAATGCATTGTCTTCTTCCAGTTCCGCAGCTTCAATAAAATATTTTCCCCCGGCCATTTCAATCATTTTCGGAATATAATCACCGGGCTTCCTTACATTAATTGCGCCGTTTGATGTAATGTAAAAAAATGCAGCTTTCTTTTTTGTATTTTTAAAATTTTCAAAAGTTGAAAATTCATTCATCTTCAAATCAAAAAAATCGGCAGCTTCTCTTTCTTTGTCAAAAAGCAGCCCATAAAATTTTATCCATTCAAGTTTTCCAAGAGGATTTTTTTCATAGGAAGATTTTTCCACAACCACCGGAATTCCCAGCTGCTCAAGTTTTTCTTTAACTTCCGGCTTATGATAAATCATTGTGTTCTGGATTGAAATGTCAGTTCCGCTGCTGTAAAGGATTTCGTAATCTGGGGCGCTGTATTTTCCGGCATAAATGATTTTACCGTCTTCCATTGCCTGGACAGCTTGGGGAAGGAACCAGTTTTCTTTTTTTGTTCCGGAAAATTTCACGCGGTCAATGACATCCAGCTTTATCAAAAAATCCATTACGGATGACGAAACAAGATAAGTTTTTTCCAAAGGTTTTTTTATGACCGTAAATTCCGCAGGCATGTGAGCGGGAAGGGGAGCACCGGCTTCAATTACAAGTACCGGCTTTTCCCCATTGATTTTTACAATTGAATATTGTGGTGAATGTTCAATTGTAAATTGTTCAGCATACGAAAGATTTGTTTTTGAAAAATGTATCGAGGAAAAATCTGCTGCCTCAGATTCCGGTGCTTTAGAATTCTGGTGGCTGCATCCAGACAGCGGAATGACCAGAATCATCAGGCAAAATGCTTTAAGATTTTTTTTAATAAATGATTCCAATTGTGTACTCAATTTCGTGTGGGGTTCCCATGGCAGTAGTGTCAGCTGTAACCTTGAACGGTTTTGTAACGTCAACTACAGGAAAAGTAAAAGTTGATTTCTCTCCGGGAGTCTGGTTTAAATATTTTTGTCCGTCAACAATCATATAATCATAGTTTGAACTTGACCATATTACTGTAAGCAGATTTCCTGCTCCAGAAACTTTTACTACAGCAGAAATGATTCCTGCCCTGCCGGACCCGCCATCAAGAAAAATATTTACCGGATGTTCACCGTCTGGCAGTTTTTCTTTTTCTCCGGCATCACTAATTGAAACTTTATGATTGTACCAGATTCCTTTTTTTCCAATCAGTGCCAGGTCGAATTCCCTGTCCAGTTTTTTTACCGGAATGTCAAAACCATAAACGGTTTCAGAAAATCCGTCGTCATAAGTGATTTTGTCATTTACCGGACTCAGCCAGTTGCTTTCGTCATTCTCTGCATCTTCTGCTTTTCCAACATAAAGATTGAGAATGTTTTTTCCGGCAAGGGAAACATGGAATTTCATCTTGCCGTTCATGACGCTCAGAGTTCCTTTTCCTTTTTTGGATTCGTTTGCATGGAACATTGAGCTGTCAGTTTTAAATGATGCCGAATATAATCCGTCATCTAGTTTTTTTTTACACTGTTAACGGCTTCCGCTGTGTGTGCAATGTAAAGGGACTGGACGGCAGGAATCCTTCCAAGACCTTCAATCTGGCAGTCAACTGCATCAAATGCGTTTGCAGCAAGGAACATTGATTTCCATGAATCTTCATCATCACCAGCCATATCATTATTTGCATGATCACCTGCAACAACCATGAGCGGACGGAGGATTACTTTTTTGTAACCGGCTTCCTTTACAGCTTTAATTACTTCTTCACATGCAGTTTCTTCTGGTTCTCCTTCAACAGTTCCGATGAATACATTATCATAATCAAGGGCTTCCATCTGTGTTGCCATCTGACTGTAACTTACTTTTGCAGTGTGGGAAGTTCCGTGTCCCATGAATACAAATGCAACACCATTTTTTCCTGCGTAATCAGCAGATGCAAAACCGGCACTTTCTATTGCTGCGTTTGTAATTGCAAGTGCAACAGCTTTTTTGTCGGCATTGATGACAGATGCATCTTTACCGACTTCACCAAGGAGCGGTTCTGCAATTACAACTGATTCAAATTTTGATGCATACTTTTCAACAGCTTCTGAAAGTTCATCATATTCTGCACCATGCATAAGGTGTGTCGGTTGTACGACAAGATTTTTTACTCCGTTTGCAACAGCCCTTTCAAGAGCCTGATCCATGTTGTCAATTTTTTCGTTTTCCCTGGCCTGCACATGATTGATGATGATTTGTGCCGTAAATGCCCGGCGTACAGACCAGTCAGGATTTGCAGCCTGGACAGCTTTTTCAATTCCATAAATATCTTCTGCACGGCTGTCATTAAATGAAGTTCCAAAGCTTACCACAAGGATTTCATCTTCACCGATTCCATCCTGATTCAGCGGATTGTCTTTTGAAGCATCTCCTGTATCGCGGCCGAAATAATCCGGGTCAGCCTCTTTTCCTTCTACAAGTTCTTTTTGTTCATCAGTAAGGGCATCCCATGCTTTCTTTGCTGCTGCACACTGTTCATCAGTTTTGTCTGTGCGTTCCTGAACATAAATAGCATCTATGAGGGCTGCAACCTTATCAGCGGCCTTCTTGTTTTTTGCAGATTTATCGCAGCTTGCAAATGTAAAAATCAATGCTGCGCAAATCACCATTCCAAAAAGATTTTTTTTCATTTTTTTATCTTCCATTCCTTTAAAATATTTTTAAAAAAATTGCCCTGAATTTCCGCAAACGAAAAAAATCCAGGGCAATCAATCTTACAAATTTAAAATGAGACAGAAAAAATTGTAAGTACGACCAATTGCTCGTGATCTGGAATTTCTTCCTGTACTATAATAACTGGCAGGTTTCCTGGCTGAAAGATCATCACTTCTGCCGGCCTTCCCGGAAAAATCCAGTGGCATTTGTGGCAGAAATTCCCTTATCACAGTGACGAGATCGTGCAGGATTCCAACCTGCTTCCCTTTTAACTGATTCTTGCAAAAAATTGCAGACCAGCACCAGTTACTGTATCAAATATTGAATAATGATTTTAACAGAATATCACTATTTTATTTTGTATTCAACATAGAATGGAACAGACCATTCCCATTTCCATGTATCGTGGGCAATTTCTTTGTTTACAAAATCCACTCCAAGGGAAAATGTCCATTGGCTGGCAGTAATCCAGAGTCGTGGATAAATTTCAAAACTTGAACGGTCGTTCATGTGGCTTTCATCATCAAGGGCTGCATAATACATGAAACGTGGTTTGATTGCAATTACATCTGTAAACGGAATGAGGAGCTGGGTTCCAACATAGACAGGAATCTTGTGGCCTTCAACGGAATGTCCGGCTTCACCTTCAAGGGTGAAATGAACAGGTCCGAAATTAGAGCGGTAATTTATTGAAGCAAAATGACACCATGCAAGGTCAGGGTCATTATAATTTATTACGGCAGTAAAACCTGTGTTTGCAACTAACGGTTCTGCATTCCAGCTGTAAGTCAGCGTAAGGTTCATCTTTGAAATGAAGCCGTCAAATTTCGGCGCATAGTTTACGCTTGCTGCATAAATTTCCCGGTAGTAAGGAGCCTTGTATTTTTTTGTCCGCCTGAATCCTGCATCAAAATTCAGTTTGACAGGAACTGCATCATTCAATGTGGCAAAGTCAAAACCTAATGCGCCGTTTAATGCAAAGAAGTCATCGAATTTTGTTGCTGTTTCAAGTTTGCTTGCGGTTTCACCAACAGGGATTGCAAGTCCAAGTGTAAATCCATTGAATTCAGATTTTATTCCTACACCGCTTTTTCCCCAGCGCGATGCACCGGTATAAATTTCTGCAATGTTGAAAAAGTTTCCCGGAAGATAATATGAATAAAGTTTTCCGCCGGAAATTTCAAAAATGTCATTAGCAAAAGGACGAACCCTGAGAAAAGCCCTTTTAAGTTCCATGCGCTGGGAAAAATCCTCAGCTTTTTCTGCCGCCGGAATGCGGTAATAAATTTTCGTACCTACAGTAATCCGTTCATTTGAGAGGATGAGGTCACCAAGAAGATAATTCTTCCCGTACTTCTTTACCATCTCGCCAGTCTTGCTGTCATAATCTTCCTGAACCGGACTTCCGCCCCAAAGGACATTACCCTTAAGTTCAAATCCCTTGGCAAATCCGCCTGTCAGAGAGACAATGGCAACTGCTGCCATCAACAATTTTTTCATCATTCTTACCAACCTGTAAAATAAAATGTTTTCAAAAAGTAAATGAAAAGAAAACTTTAATCAAGGTAAAATAAATTTATAAGTGAATAATTATCAGTGGAAATTGATTTTAAAACACAGTATTACGATAGGAATGATAATCATACTGATGATTAACTGTATGGAAATGAAAAGAATAGGATAAGGAACGGCGGCTTCAACCTGCTTCTCTATAACATTGTTGCACCGGAGGGGCTATCCGTGCTTTACATGCTGGCGCATTTTCTACGGTAATACAGATTTTTTTTACAATGCTATAGACAGAAATGGCAAAAAAAAAGACTTCCTGAATCATCAGAAAGTCTTTCGTTTAGCAGGGGTTGGACTTGAACCAACGGCCTTCGGGTTATGAGCCCGACGAGCTGCCAACTGCTCCACCCTGCGTCGTATGTTCATGTATAATAAGCGGAAAAGAAAAAAAAGTCAATACAAAATTTAAAAAAAATGGCTATGTCCGTAAAAAGTGTTGCTAAAAATCTGCATTTTACTAAAAAAAGTGGGGCCCAGCGACGGTAAAAAAGCCGGCTCCTTCAGGAGCCTTGTATCCCCCAGAGGCAACGTGCACAGCACAGCTGCTTCGAGAGTCACTAAAATTGCTTTCGCAATTTTTCGGCTCTGCCGTTGCTCCCTTCCGCCTTCGAAGCACAGCTTCTCGGAGACTCGCTCAA
The DNA here is from genome assembly GCA_045616425.1 of Treponema sp. Classification (GTDB taxonomy): domain Bacteria; phylum Spirochaetota; class Spirochaetia; order Treponematales; family Treponemataceae; genus Treponema_D. The sequence continues at coordinate 160 of JAZLGS010000009.1, read as the reverse complement.
AACTCACCTCGTGAGTTCTGCCGGCTGATGCCGTCGCTCCCTACCTTTGCTTTTTTCCCTGCGTCCCACTTTTTTTCACAATTATGCAGTTAATTTCACCATTAACTCTACATAGCATTCATCAGCATAGAGTAGAAGTGTTTCTATCAGAACATCAATA
>JAZLGS010000008.1:0-17300 GCA_045616425.1 Treponema sp. | reverse complement strand
GGAGTGTAAGACAAAAGCACCGCTCAGATAGTGCGGCACTTTTGTCTTTAAGAAGTTTGCGTGGCAAACTTTTTTATCAACTGTGCATCTTCACTTTGTTGCAGATGCACGTTAAAAAGTCATTCGCAAAAGTTGATATTTTGCTCATGGACTTTTTATAGGAGAATTTATGAAATTACACAGTGCTTTAATTTGTTTACCTTGTTCTTTATTGCTTTTGCTTTCTTCTTGTAATAAAAAACACGCTTCTTTTATGACAAATGATTATGCAGAAGTTCCTCAGGCTTTTTCTACTGGAAGGAAAATGGCAAAGAGTGCGGTAAGTGAAAATTCACTTATGGAAAAAGCTGTCGTCTATCAGGATGCCGGAGTTGCCGAAATGGAATCATCACCTGTGCAAGACAGAAAAGTAATCAGAAACGGAAACATTACGGTTGAAGTTCTTTCACTTGATGAGATTGAATCCAGCCTTTCTGATTTTGTAAAGAAATATAATGGATATATCACTAATTCATATATAAATGAAAAATCCTACAATGCAACAATCCGGATTCCTTCTGCATATTTTGATGAAGTCATGGACAGTGCCGGCTGCTTTGGAAAATTGAAATATCGTTCCCAGAACGGTCTGGATGTTACTGATGATTATTATGATCTGGATTCCAGAATTACGACAAAAAAAATCTTAAAGGAAAAACTTGAATCCTACCTGAGTGGTGCAAAGGATATTAAAGATCTTCTTGAAATTGAGCGGCAGCTGAATTCTGTAATAAGCGAACTTGAATCAATGGAAGGAAGAATGAAAAGAATGACAAACCAGATTGATTATGCCACCATTTATATTGACATGCAGCTTCCATCTGGATATGTGGAAACCGGATTCAAATGGCCTGATGTTGGGGAAAAGTTCAGGAACCTTGGCTTTAATTTTGTGAATTTCCTTGCCGGTGCATTAATGTTCATCGTATATCTTGTCGCAATCGGAATTCCTGTAGTCCTTATTGCCGCATTCTTTTTCTGGCTTCTGTTTGGAAAAGCCGGACTCCTTGTAAAATTATTCCGCAAATTAAAAGACGGTTCAAATAAGCAGTAAAGCAGTTCGTACCGGTGGGACTGATGCTCTGATGCACAAAGGATTGGAGCAACTGCGTAAGCAGTCCACCGCAAGGGCAGCGCCCTGAGGAGGATGAGCCGCGGTCAGACGGCGAATTGCGGAAAGCCTGGTTTTTGCGGAAGCAAAAATGTGCCCAGAAAATCCGCTTTTTATTTTGAGAATTCGTCTTCTTGTATCATGTTTCCTTCTATAGTAATATTAATTACTTTCATTCACAGGATGCAGGAATGTCGGCAAAAACTGAAACTATATTACACGAATATTATGAATCAAAAGATATTTATGAAGAAACAGGTGTAATTGCAAAAAGGATTATTGACAGTGCACTTGAAGAAACCGGACTAAGGATTTCGTCAGTGGGTTACAGGCTCAAGACGGAAAGAAGCCTTCGTGGAAAACTGGACCGTAAAGGCGATAAATATTCATCTATCAGTGATATTACCGATATCCTTGGCATAAGGATTGTGACTGTTTTTGCTGATGATGTGGATGTTGTTTCACAATTGATAAAGGATCATTTCCGCATTGACTGGGAAAATTCCGTGGATAAACGGAACACTATGAATGTGAGGGAATTCGGTTATCTTTCACTCCATTATATCTGTGCGCTTCCGGAAGATGAAAATTATCCGGCATCTGTAAAAGGTATCTGGTTTGAAATTCAGGTCCGCTCTGCCATGCAGCACATCTGGTCAGAAATAAATCATGATATTGGTTACAAAAGTGATTTTGCGCTTCCCCGTTCCTGCATGAGGAGTTTTTCAAAACTGGCCAGCCTTCTTGAAATTGCGGATGAAATTGCCTGCAATCTCCGTAATGACATTGACCGCTATGTTGCAGAGGTGCGTGATAAAATTGCCGGTAACTGTGCCAACGATATAGAAATTGACCGCATTTCCATTAATGAGTATGTAAAACGTAACAGCCGCATGAAAGAATTTTTCAAACAGCTTACAAAGGAATGTGGAATAGAAGTCAGCTTTGAGCAGTTTGATACTGAAAATTTTACCCGCCAGCTTAACTGGTTTGGATATACAAAACTTGGTGACCTGCAGGACATGTATGACAGGGACCATGATATTTCGCTGCGTTATGCCCATGAACGTTTTGACGGACTTGGAATTGACATCATTTCGTGCAGTGTCGGGCTCCGCATCATGCTGACTGCAGAGCTTATCAGCAGAAATTATTCCTATGAACAGATTGTAGATTTTTACAACATTTCCATAGAAGACAGGACAAGGGCAGAACGCCGGGCAAAAGCTTTGATTGATTTTAAGAACCGGCTGTTTTTTCCAGATTCATCATTTGAAAAATCTGAAACAATATAACGGCATATTGTAAAAGTATTTTCAAAAAATCCTTTATTTTCATTTCCTGTATTTATTTGCTTTGCCGGAAAAATGCATTCTTCCGTATTTTCTTATTGGAGGTGCGTATGAAAGTGCATTTTTTTGTGAGGGCTGTTCTTGGACTGTCTGTCATCATGATTTTTGCAGGATTCTTTTCCGGTTGCAGGAATAAAGTTCCGGAAGCAAGGCCTGTCCAGAATTTTGATGTAGAACGGTATTCAGGAAAATGGTACGAAATTGCCCGTATGGATTTTGCTTATGAAAAGGATATGAGCAATGTCACAGCAGAATATTATCTGAATGATGACGGTTCCATAAAGGTCATAAATTCCGGCTTTGACACCAATAAGCAGAAATGGAAGCAGACAGATGGAAAAGCCCGTTTTGTTGATTCCGTAAATACAGGGGCCTTGCGTGTTTCATTTTTCGGACCGTTTTACACTGATTATACGGTAATTGCAATTGATTCTGATTACAGGTATGCACTTGTAGCCGGGCAGAATACGGACCTTATGTGGATTTTAAGCCGTACTGAAAGCATCCCGGAGGAAGTAAAAGAATCATTCCTTGGGGTGGCCGGTAAAGCCGGTTATGATGTGGGAAAGCTTATCTGGACAAGTCACGGAATCAGATGATTAAAATTGCATGATATACGGCAGATAATGCACCGGTATTGCTTGTAAGAAAGGTAATGCCGGTGCTTTTTTTTCGTCGCTGGGCCCCGCTTTTTTTTAGTAAAATGCAGCTTTTTTTAGCAACACTTTTTATGGACAGTAAATGACTATTTTTATAAAAATCCGGGTAAGAAGGCATCGATTGACAAAAACACTCGCAAGGCGGAATGATAGTTTCTTTGCCGACTTGCGCGTGTAGCGACGCCAGCTAGCGGTTTTGGCAGTTGATGACTGATTTGTCATATTTTTATAGTTTTATTTAGATTCTGTCAGTGGGGAAAATCCCCGTTTTTTTTATAAAATAATTTTACAAATTCACAATCCGTATTTATAATATCTGATGTAAAATTTTGGAATTTATAAATTTTGGAGATATTAATGAAATGTGCGAATTGTGGTGATGAAATACCTGAAGGTATGGCTTTTTGCTGTACTTGTGGTACACCGGTTCCGACTACAAAGAAATGTATAAAATGTGGACAGGAATTGCAGTTAAAGATGATGTTCTGCGGTTTTTGTGGAACAAGACAGGATGGCGGACAGAATCCTGCGGCCGGTGGCGGCTCGGCCAGTGCAGTTTCCATGGGAGACAAGAATGTAGTTTCCGGTGACATTATCGGAAACAAAGAAGAAACCCACATAGCCGGAAATGCTACAATCATAAAAAATGAAGACGAAACAAAAAAGATGGTCGTATGTCATGTCTGTGGAAAGAACCTTCCTCTTTCCCTTGTGTTTACATGTTCAAAATGTGGCCAGCATACCTGTGAAAGCTGTTTTGACAGCAATAAAAACTGTTGTAAATCCTGTGTTGCTGATTCAGAGGCAGAAAAGGAAAATGTATATAAGCAGACACTTACACGTGTACTGGAAGATGGAATAATCGAAGTTTCTGAACGCCGTGAACTGATGGAATTGCAGAAACAGCTTGGCCTTTCTGATACCCGTGCCCATGAACTTGAAGAAATCATCAGGGCAAATATGGAAAATGAAAAAAATGCTGATGACCTTACCACATTTGAGCGGATCCAGTTCCAGAATGCATATAAGAGCTATTATGACAAGGGGGATTATCAGGAAGCATTCAACCAGATTGAACCTGTTTACAAAATCCATCCTGCAAATGAAGCTGTAATTTCAATCTATGTAAAATCACTTTATAAAATAGACAGTGCCGCCGCAGTTAAATTCATTACAAGTCAGAATGCTGACATGGTTGATTTCTATATAATTGAAATTGAAAATGCAATCAGCACAAAAGATTTCAATACTGCTGAAATGAAGCTCAAAAGGGCTTTGGCCATCTGGGGCAATAATAAAATCCTTCAGTGCCTGAATGCAGAATTCTTCCTGAGTATTTCTGCTTCCATGGATGACCAGTCATTCTGCCAGAAAGCTGAGCAGGTCATGACAGGAGTATTTGACCAGTCGGAAGATGATAAGGAAACCCGTACATACATTTTCATTGCAAGGGAAAAACTCAAGCGGGCAAAGAATCCTGATGATGATGCCATCATTTCGGAAGAGCAGTGTGCGCAGTATGATGTTTACTACCGGATGGTAATGGAAGCCGGTCTTTCCCTTATTAAGGAACTTGACCTTACTCCGTCAGATGATTATGTCAAGAAACTGAGCAATGCACTTCCTTCTCTTGCAGATGGTGCTGTGATCCGTTTTGCCCCTGGAGAATATGTCTTTGGTGAATTTGAAATAAATGGCAATGTCCATCTTTGCGGTGAAGCCGGCAAGTCAAAAATCCTCCGTGAAAAAGGAAAACGTATTGCCATTACCCTTTCCGGCGAAAAACCTACAGTCAGGGATTTGACATTTGAAACGCAAGATAAAATTGATGACAACGATGTTGAACATTGTGCGCTTTACATTTTAAAGTCTGAAGGTACGGTTGAAAACTGTGTATTTACAGGACATGATCTTGGACTGATGCTGGAAACTGATGTAACTGGAACTGTTAAGAATTGTAAATTCCAATTTAATGGAGAAGCTATAGGTCTGTTTTCTGCTTCTTCTGCAACTCTTGAAAACCTTACTTTTGAAAATACTCTCTGTGGTCTTTCACTTGTGGGTAATGAAACGGTCCTGAACTGTTCAGTAAGGGCAACAACATATGGAATCCTTGTAGGAGACGGCAACAGCTGTCATGTAAGGGGTCTTGAAGTTTCTGGAACAGATACGGCTGCTGTTTGCGTAAATGGCGGAAGTCCGGAATTTGAGCAGATAACAGTCCATGATGTTACAGGACATGCCCTGGAGGTTGAACAGAATGGCGGCGGTACTTTCACCGGCTTTACAATTTCCAATGTGGATGGCGATGCAATCAGAATAGCCGATGAAACATCTCCTGTATTGAAAAACTTTAAGGTTGATAATGTTTCGAATGGTAACGGCCTTCTGGTAACTGATAAGGCTACAGGAAAATATACTGACTTTGATTTATCCCGCTGTAATGATAAACCTGCCGTAAATGTAAATGAAAGTGCAGCTCCTGACATGGAAAAAATTACCGTACATGACCAGAAGTCAAATTCATTCTGCATCCGGGAAAATGCAAAGGGATCTTATAAGGACATTGATATACATGACTGTACGGATACTAATCCTGGATTTGTTGTCCGTGACAAAGCAGCGCCAGAAATCAGCAATGTAAAGGTACGCAATATTGAAAGCTATGCTTTCTGGTACCGCAATGAAGCAGCTGGAAAATGTACTGACGTAAGTGTTTCAAACAGCCAGAGCTTCGGTTTCCGTTTTGATGATGATTCATGTCCTTTTGTTGCGCGTCTGAAAATTGCCGGAACAAAAAAGTCTGCTGTATGTTCACAAGATAATGCACATCCTGCAGTAAATGAGGTAGAAGTCAACGGTTCAGAGGCGGAAGGTCTTTACATACTTGATGGTGCCAAGGGAGAATATACTTCATTCACCATAAAGAATGCCCTTACAGGTGTAATCCTTAAGGGAAAGTCAAAACCGGTACTTGAAAGGTTTAATGTTTCTTCATGTAAGGAAGAAGGTTTCTATGTATGGCAGTGTGCCAATGGTGTATTCAATGACTGTAAGTCTTCGGGAAATGGAAAAAACGATGTATTGAATGTTGAATATGCGACAGTAAAAAAATGTTCATTCCAGCAGTCTGGTGCACCAGCTGATACAAAGTACATTGACGGAAGGTTGTGCAGGGTTAACGGAACTGGTGCATTTACAATCAAGAATCCATGTTCATGGAAATGGAATTCAGATGACAAGTACTATGAGGTAAAAGCCGCAAGAATCCAGAATGATTCAAATTATCATTCCGGTGCCCTTTTCCTTGAAATTTACAAGTGCAAGAATCAGTATGTTCCAGGAGGCAAGCTGGAAGGTACGGAAGTTGCCCGCGGATATGTAGGAAACCTGAATGCAAATTGCGGCTGGTCCGATAAAGTCGTAAAGTGCTACAGGACTGTAAACAATCCTGAAACCGGTGACTATTATACAGTGCTCCGCCTTTCAGAAATGAAGGAAAAAGACGGACAGACTCAGGTTACTGTATATTCTTCAACAATCGTTACATTTAATGGCACTACACACTGGAACCACTAAGGATATTACATCATAAAACTGTTCGCTTACGCGAACGGTCAAAAGTCATTCGCAAAAATTGATATTTTGCTCACGACTTTTTTTAGGAGGTAGGAAATGGAAATTACGGGGACTGTAAAATACCTGACATTTGCTGAAGGTTCAAAGAGCGAAAGCCTCAGGCCTTATGTCTGTGTAGAAAATGGAACGCGCATACTCCTTTATAAAAAAAATGACAATCCTTTTGAAAACAAGGGATTTTCAGAATATGACGGATGTAAGGTTCAGATAAAGGGCGAATTTGTAAAAGGTGTCCTTGAAGTTGATGAAATTGCACTTCTTGAGAAAACCTTGCCGGAAAATGTAGAAGAGGAGGAGTCAAAAGAATGAGTTTTTGTGAAGACTGTGGATCCCCATTGACTCCTGGTGTCACGTTCTGTGAAAACTGCGGGGCAAAACTTTCTACGGTTGCAGCCGGACAGATGCCGCCGGATTCTGTTCCACCAAAGGATGTGGCAGAATATGGAATCATTTACACCAATATGAGTCTGCTTTCCAGCCGTCTCAATAAATCTGCCGGAGAACTTAATGGAATCATAAATGATTTCATTTCAGCTGCTGCAGCCCGGGGAATCGGTTATGAACTTTGTGATGTTTCTGGGCAGGTAAACGGACTTGGTTCTGTAATTGAACATGTAAGGATCATCAGGAATCAGGTTGAGCGGAATCATCATAAGTATCTGTTTATCCTTGGTTCAAGTTCTGTCATTCCTTCCATCGTATGGGAGAATTGTGCCAGCGATTCTGGAACGGACAGCGATGTTTCATCGGATCTTCCTTATTCAACGCTGGATGTAAATACTCCTTTCGACGGCCAGATTTATGATTTTGACCAGACACTGAGGGTAGGGCGTCTTCCGGATGTGGATTTTGAAAATTATTTTGCAAACCTTCGTGCCGGATGTGGAAATTGCGGAAACGTAAAGACTTTTGGAATGAGTGCAGAAGTATGGACTGCTGAAACAAAAGATATTTATAAGAATATCTGTTCTGGTCCTGCCGTGTTCAATTCTCCTGACAATTCAAAGGAGAATGTAAAATCAATCATTCCTTCTGATACAAACCTGCTGCTGTTCAACCTTCACGGAAGTGACAGGACACAGTACTGGTATGGCCAGAGGGGCGGAAGCTATCCTGAAGCTGTGGAACCAGGCTCATTCAGCGGTATCAGGAATCCTTATTTCCTTGCGGTTGAAGCATGCTATGGTGCTGCACATGAGGACCGGAATGTTTCAGGCAGCGTTCTGCTTTCTGCATTAAGCGGAAGGTGCATTTCGTTCCTCGGTTCTTCCCGTATTGCATTTGGTACTCCGTCTCCGAAAGGGTGTTGTGCCGATGTAATTTGTGGAGAACATTTAAGGAACCTTAAAAACGGTCTGAGCGCCGGAGACAGTTTTACAAAAGCCCGTAAAGTCCTGATGGAAGACAGTGACGATGCGGAAACCATTAAGACGCTGGCAGAATTTTCGCTTTATGGTGATCCTTCTGCAATCATGAAAGGAATGCCGGTTGCACCAAAAGGACTCTTTGCTGATAAAAATGCAGGGAAGAGTTTTGCAAAGGGCATCACGGTTCCGCTTCCTGATGTGCACCGTGCCGTAAGGCTTCAGCTGATTGAAGTTGACAGGAAGATTCAGGAAACGGCAGAAAAATTCATATGGTCGAAATATGCGGATTTTAATGATGTAAAACCTAAGTTTTTTGGAAGCGGTAATAAGAAAATTTGTGCCGTATTCGAAAAAGATGCCGGGTTTGGTAAAAAAATCGTAGCAGTTCATATGGATGATAGTGGGAAAATCAAAGACTATGTAGAAAGCAAATAGAGGAGGCTGTCCAATAAGTTCTGTCATGCTGAATTTATTTCAGCAGCTGTACTGAATATTGTGCAGAGCTTCCGAAACTGTCATCCTGAACTTGTTTCAGGATTGGAATGACACTGAGAACTATACTTTTGGGCATCCCCTTTTTAGAAATACTTATGGGCATTTCTAAAAAATAGTTTTCAGAGATGCCTGATGTTTTTAATCCTTGAAATTACAGGACTAAAAACATCAGAGGTTCCCATATAAGATCAAATGTTTTTCGGATGGCAGATGGATGTCAACTGTTGAAATATTACCGCTTCCGTCTGCCGTAAGTTTGCGTTGCAAACATGATTACCAGCATATGAAAATAAAAGTCATGTGCAGAAACCAACGGATCAAGGTGTCGGACTATGCGTTCCTTGACCCGGTATATTGGAGTTAATATGAAGTGTCCTAATTGTGGAAATGAAGTAATGGAAGGAAAGAAGTTCTGTGGAAAATGCGGAACTAAAATTGAACTTGCAGCAGCACCTGCACCGGCAGTAAAGGCCTCTGTATGTCCTCACTGTAATTCACCGGTAACACCTGGAAAGAAATTCTGTGGAAAGTGCGGAAAGCCTCTTGCTGCTGTTCCGGCTCCAGTTGATAATTCCCAGATTCCCACAGATGCAGATATGGTGATGAGTGCCGGTTTCGTTCACTGGAACATCCTTCCTGGTCAGCTTGCAGCTAAGGTTGATGAAAAGGATCTGGCAGGATACAAGGATATAAAAGGATTCGTAGTTCAGGACGGAATCAAGGCATTGTTCTTTGCTGATGGTGCGCTTGCCGGAGAACTCCGAGGCGGAAAATATCCATTCAGTGATATGGGAGTAGAAACTGACGGAAAGGTAAAGCAGTTCTTCTCAAGGATTGCTTCATTCTTTACTGGCCGTGCATACAACCTGCTTTCAAGTGCAGCTTCAATAATCATCGTGCTCATGAGGGATGCTGAGTTTCCACTCATCTTTACTGAAAAGGATATGCCTACAGCCGGTGTACGCAGTGAAATTGCAATTCATGCAATGGCTAAAATCACTAACGTGCTTGAATTCTACAGGAACCAGCTGCTTGACCAGAAATTCGTAAGTTTTGAAAAACTGGCTGCAAATATTGAACCTGCCGTGCGCACGCTCCTTGAAGATGCAGTTAACGGAGCTGATCCTGAATCAGTTTCTTCAAATGCACAGATGCGTGAAACAGTGCTTGCTTCAATGAAGCAGAATGTAAACTCCATGTATCCTTATATTTCTGTTGAACGCATCCTGCGCCTTACTGCCAGTAATGCCGAGCTGGATGAACTCCGCCGTATGCGCGAGGAACTTTATGTCAGCGAAAAGGAACTGGTAGAACTTACACGTCGCAATGACTTCCTTAACCGCCTGAATGACGAAAAGACCCAGCAGCTCCTCCGCGAAGCCCAGAGTGCCGCAGATTTTGCTGTAGCAATGAATAAAATCGACGAACAGAATGCCCTTACGGAAGACGAAAAGGCTAAGTTTGCCGATATGCTTTTCTGGCAGAGAAAACTCCGGGAAGCTACATCAAAAGATGAAGGTGAAGCAGCTCTTGCAAAACTTGAACAGAACGGACTTATCCGGGCAGAAGAACTTGCAGTCCTGAAGGCTGATATTGAACAGCGCCGCAAACTCAAGGATCTTTCTGACGGACAGGCACTTGCAATGCTCACTTTGCAGAACAATATGGCACTTGATGCACAGAAACTGCAGTGGGAAATTGAAATCGGAAACAAGCGCATTGAAAACCAGCTTGCACGCCAGCGTATGCAGGATGAATATTCTGATGAACGCATCCGCAAGCAGGATGAACATGATGATGCCCGCCGCCGTGCAAATATGGACTTTGAAAGGGAAGAGCAGCTCAATCAGCTGGAATTGCTCCGTCAGGCTCAGGCAATCAGGGAAGAACGGGAAAATGCAGAACATCAGCGCCGTATGGAAGCCGAAAATGCTGCCCGTCAGGCTGAATTTGAAAAAGAAAAACTCCATGTTGATGCAGATATTGAAAAGAACCGTATTTATGCCGGTATGACTGCAGAACAGATTATGGCAGCAAATCCGGATATTTCAGAAGCAGCAGCAAATGCACTTGCAGAAAAATTCAAGGGCGAAAATGCTGTTGAAGCAGAAAGGGCAAAGGCCGAAATGGCAAGCCAGCACAGCGCAGATATTGAACGCATCATGTCACAGAATGCAGCTCAGCAGGCCGCTACAATGCAGCAGATGATGCAGATGATGGGAAATATGTTTGCCGGTCAGCAGGCTCAGAAAGATGCTCAGATTCAGGAACAGCGTGACCGCCAGCAGGAAATCCGCCATGATGCGGAAGCACATCAAGACAGGATGGAAAACATCATCAATCATCAGGCCTCAGCAGCTTATGGTGCAGCAGGAAAGATTTATGCAGCTCCTCAGGCACAGCCGGCACAGCAGCAGCGTCCACCACGCAAGGAAGTTCCAGCTGGAAACACATGTCCAAGCTGTGGTGCGCCTCTTGAAGATGGTGCAAGTTTCTGTGGAGAATGTGGAACATCACTTTAAGCGGGTTATGACAAGGCCTGGAATGACAGCCAGGTCTTGTTTTTATATTTTGGCTGTGCCCGTAAAAAGTGTTGTCTCTTCCGCCTTCGAAGCATAGCTTCTCGGAGACTCGCTAAAATCGCTTCCGCGATTTTCCGGCTCCGCCGTCGCTCCCTACATATTTTCCCCGGCTGGCTTTTCTACGGACTGGTGCTTCCATCTCTGCGTTTGCTGACGGTGCGTCATGTTTCCCGGCTACACATCAATGGCAGCCCGGTGCATATCGCACTGCCTGTATCATAAGGATAACTGGTGCAAATTCCCGTGGAGGCCTGGAAGATTATGCAAAAAGCAGTTTTTTTTGTTATAATAAATGTAGCAGAACTGAAAATTTGTTTCCGGGAGAAAAAATGAAAATTTGTCCTAAATGCAATTGTGAATACGAAGATGATATAAATTTCTGTAAAAAAGATGGAAGCAGACTGGAAGTTAAGGTGGAAGGTATCAGCTGTCCTTATTGTGGTAAAACTCTTGAGGCCGGCTCGAAATTCTGTAATAACTGCGGAAAACGTGTTGATGGAAATGAGGAAGAAATTTCAGTTATACCAAAGATAAACAAATGTCCTGAGTGCGGAGCAGAAAATGCAGTGAAGGCAGCTTTCTGCGGCAACTGTGGATGTTCACTTGCAAGAGAAAAGATTGTTTATAAGTGCATCAGGTGCAGCACTGAATATCCGGCCACGCAGAAGTTTTGTACGAAATGTGGCGGTAGGGTAGTAAATGAAAGTGAGACCTTAGGACTGTATGAGTATGGAAAAATAAGGATGGAAAAAATTCCTCAAAAAAATTTTGAAATGCTTTCTGTGCCTGTAACCCAGGAACTATATGAAAAGGTGGTGGGCTACAACCCCAGCTATTTCCAACCGGGGAGCAGAAAATACCAAGAAGATAAAGAAAATCTATATGAGGCGCCGGCCGGAGAGGATCCTGCAAGGCTGCCTGTGGAAAATGTCAGCTGGTATGATGCCATATACTTCTGCAACAGACTGAGCATAATGGAAGGTCTTGCACCGGTATACAGCGTAGATGGAAAAACGGACGTTGCAAAATGGAATTATGACCCCAGGGACGAAGATGCGGATATGGATGGCCGGGACATAAGGATGGATGAAAATGCAGATGGTTACAGGCTGCCGACGGAAGCGGAATGGGAATATGCAGCAAAGGGCGGGCAGAAATACACATATGCAGGGAGCGACAATCTGGATGAAGTGGGCTGGTATGATGACAATGGCATGACCCACGAAGTAGGGCTTAAGAAAGCCAACGGGTACGGACTGTACGACATGAGCGGCAATGTGTGGGAGTGGTGTTGGGATGTCGGCCCGGGCAGCAGCTACCTCCGCTATAGTCGTGGTGGCAGATATGGCAGCGGCGACTACCACTGCGAAGTTTCCTACCGGAGCCACGGCTATGCCAGCTACCGGCACCACGACCTGGGCTTCCGCATTGTCTGTTCCTCTAGGTAATGGGCGGGTAAAAAATTGTTGACAAATCATTCCTGTTTAATTATTTTACAAATAGTTTTTTTATTTATTGGAGGAAGATTATGGAAAACGGAAAAGTAAGAAGGAAAGATTTGTCAGGACTGATTATTGCCGGTCTTGTAGTCCTTGCATGTGCAGTTATTTTCCCTGCAAGCTGCAGTGTGATAAATCCTAACGAGCGTGGTGTCCAGGTTACCCTTGGACAGGTCCAGGGGGAAGTCATCCAGCCTGGAATGGTATGGCATGCACCGTTTGTTACTAAAATCAGGAAATTCAGGCTGGAACCAAAGACATACGAAGTTTCTTTTACATGTGGAAATGACGGTGCAATAACAAAAGACATGCAGACTGTCGGCAGTACTGTGGCTGTCCGCTATGTGTATGATGAAAAACGCATAATGGACATCGTTACAAGATACCTTAATGACACTGTAATCCAGAGCGCAATGAGGGACAATGTAAAGGCTTCATTAAAAGAAACCGTAGGACAGTATTCGATTTACGACCTTGTTGAAAAGCAGAACGAAGTTACAAGCCGGGTTGCAGAAGCCATGCTTTCCCGCATGTCAGATTATCCTATTGCGATTTCCCAGACAACCATTACAAACTGGGACTGGTCAGATGACTTTGACAAGCAGATTAAGGAGACCGCTAACCGTGCTCAGGAAGTAAAGAAGGCAGAACAGGACCTTAAGCTTGCTGAACAGAATGCACAGAAGCAGGTAAAGGAAGCAGAAGCAAAGAAAAAGGCTGTTGAACAGGAAGCGGAAGCAGCATTGATCAAGGCTCAGAAAGAAGCCGAATCAAAGAAACTTGAAGCTGATGCACTTGCATATTATAACGAAAAGGTTGCCCAGAACTATCAGGTTGAAATCCGCCTTAAGGAACTGGAAATTGAACTTGAAAGGGCAAAACGCTGGGATGGCCGTCAGGTTCCGGAATATGTTCCCCTTACAGCTGCCGGTGGTGTAGTAACCCTGCCGGAAGCAAAAAATAAATAAAAAATGACAGGCACTGAGAATTGATTTTTTAGGCGGCCTGTATAGTATTCCCGGGCATCAGGCAACTGCTGGTGTTTCCGGGATTTTTTTTGTCCGGCTTTTACCCTGTACCATTCTCAAAATGGTGCACACCGGTCTGTGTCCCTCATTCCACATCATTCAGCGTCATTCCCTTTAAATACATGAATCATAACTGATTGTTATTTTAACACATTCCGTTTTATGCTTTATACTTTTATAGACTCAGGCATGGTGCACAGGTTTTATTATAGGAAGTTTCTGGAAAATTCAATTTTTAGAGATGCTCTATACTTTGCATAATGTCTGCGGATATACACGATTTTTATAAGGACGGCATATGAAAGCACTTTTTATCGGTGGAACCGGAACAATCAGTATGGCTATTTCAAAACTCCTCCTGCAGAAGGGCTGGGAACTGTATCTCCTTAACCGGGGAAACCGCAACCAGTGTCAGGGACTGGAAGGGGCACATTTTATTACCGTAGATGTAAATGACGAAGCGGCAGTTGCAAAAGCTGTAGACGGAATGCACTTTGATGTGGTAGGCGAATTCATAGGATTTGTGCCTGCACAGCTAGAAAGGGATTACAGGCTTTTTAAAGGAAAATGTGACCAGTTCATTTATATAAGTTCCGCATCAGCTTACCAGAAGCCTTGCAGCAATGTAATCATTTCAGAAAAGACACCTATGGCAAATCCATATTGGGAATATTCCCGGAACAAGATTGCCTGCGAAGATTATCTTATGAAGCTTTACCGCGAAGAAGGATTCCCGGTGACAATAGTACGTCCAAGTCATACATATGATGAAAGGTCAGTTCCTTTAGGTGTCCACGGAAAGAATGGCAGCTGGCAGGTTGTGAAACGCATAAAAGAAGGAAAGCCGGTAATCATTCACGGAGACGGACTCAGCCTCTGGACTATTACCCACAATTCAGATTTTGCAAAAGGCTATGTAGGACTTATGGGAAACATCCATGCAATTGGGGAAGCCGTCCAGATTATGAGTGATGAAACCGTAACATGGAACCAGATTTATTCATGCATTGCCCGTGCCCTTGGTGTGGAACTAAAGGCAGTCTATGCAAGTTCATCATTCCTTGCATCAGTAAGCGATTATGATTTTACGGGAAGCCTCATCGGGGATAAGGCTAATTCCGTGATTTTTGACTGCTCAAAGTTAAAATCGCTGGTTCCTGATTTTGTGGCAGTAAAAAGGGCAGACCAGGGAATCGCAGAAACTGTGGAATATGTTTTGAACCATCCTGAATGTCAGAATGACGATCCTGAATTTGATGACTGGTGCGATAAAGTAATTGAAGAAATAAATAAAGCAAAGGAAAATTTAAGATGACAGATGTTAAAGGAAAATGGGCACTGGTTACCGGTGCCAACCGGGGAATCGGTTACAGGATTGCGCTTTTCATGGCAAAACATGGATGTAACCTCATCCTGCACAGCCGTTCGTTAGAACATACTGCTGCAGTCCTGAAAGAAGTAAAGTCTCTTGGCATTGACGCATACGACATTGCCGCGGAACTTTCCAATCCTGCAGAAGTACAGCAAATGATTGATGAAATCAAGTCAAAAGGAACTCCTGTGGACATCCTGTTTAATGATGCCGCTGTACAGATTGCCTACCGTACTGACTATTACAGTACTCCTGTGGAAGATTATGCAAAGAGTTTTTACATCAACACCATTGCACCTATGATGCTTTGCTATGCATTCATTCCACCAATGATGGAAAGAGGATTCGGACGGGTAATAAATACTACAAGCGGCATCCGTAACGAACCAGAACAGGCCGGTTACAGCGCAAGTAAAGCGGCACTGGATAAAGTCACCAGCGACCTTGCCGGAAAACTTGATGGAACAGATGTGATAATCAGTCTTACGGATCCGGGCTGGTGCCGCACGGACCTGGGCGGACCTAATGCGCCAAATGATCCGGACAGCGTAATTCCGGGAATCTGTGTAGGTGCATTTGTGGATGACCGGATGAGCGGCCGCAATCTTGGTGCACAGGCTTTTGCCGGAATGACTCTTGAAGATGCTGTGGAAAAGGCAAAAGAATTTCCGCAGCTGTTCAAATAGTTTTTTTGTGCCGATGGTTCCAATCCCTGGATGCAAAAAGCATCCTGGACGTTCTGCGTCCTATGAAGGGGATTGGAACCGGAATTCAATTTCCCTTAAGAACGACGATACCTGGAACGCTCGGCCTGTCTGTTAAGTTTAATTTTGTTTTTGGCTATGTCAATAAAAGTGTTGTCTCTTTCGCCTTCGAAGCCCAGTTTCTCGTAGACTTGGCTCTGCCGTCGTTCCCCAGCTATGTTTTTTTATCTAATCTATTTTTCTGCTTATTTTGCATAGCCTTATAAATTTAAGAAGTAAATTTACATACAGGTACAGTAATAGCCCGACTTGATACATTTTATAATGTACACAGCCTGGAATGAGGTTTGTTCATTTTCAGGAGGGTTTGACCGATAATTTAAAAATGAATGTAAAAACTGAAAAATTCCTGACTTCTATTTTTGATTCTAGTCTGCCTGAAAAACATGAATATCAGGTGTGTGGCGGAATAAAGGGTCTGGAAGTATTTATAAAAATAAAAAATGATTCCACTTCAATCTGTGTAATGATCCTTCCTTTAATATGTAATGAATCAATACAGTCTGAAATTGAAAACTTTGCTGCCCTCTTAAAAAACGGGACAGGCCTAAAAGAATCTGCATCTTCATTTTCCTGTGTTACCTGTATTTTCCTTGATGAGGATTTACTGGAAACTGAAAATTATATTCCGGAGACTGCCATAAGGATGAGGATTACTCCTGTAACCCAGAATCAGTTTCAAAAAGTCATGGGAATCAACCGGAGTCAGTTTTCAGGGCGTTTTGAATCTGGTTTCCTTCCTGCCGAAAAAGTAAGCTGGTATGATGCAATCGCTTTCTGTAACCGTCTCAGTGTCATGAAGGGACTTGAACCATGTTACAGCGTGAACGGCAGCCGTAATGTAGATGACTGGGGAAAAGTTCCCGATGAGCCTCTTTCAGGAATGCATGGTGGGGAATTGAATGACTGGGATGCAGCGGAATGTGATGTTCATGCCGGCGGTTACCGTCTTGCCACTGAGGCCGAATGGCTCTGCGCTGCAAAAAGCGGCACGGATTGCTGTTATGCAGGAAGTAAAAAACTTGACGAAATTGCCTGGTACAAAAAGAACAGCGCAGAACGGACTCATGTAGTCATGTTAAAGAAGCCTAATGCATCCGGTCTGTACGATATGTGTGGCAATGTTTCGGAATGGCTTTCTGACGTCCGTGTAAATTACGAAAACGAACACAGGTATCTTGGCGGCAACTGGAGCGATCATGCAGGGAACTGTAATTTAGGTACATACAAATATACTATGGACAATGGCTTTTTTTATGAGACTATGGGATTCAGGATTGTCCGTAACGAAGCAGGAAAAGAAGAATTCATTAAGGAAATCCTTTCTGCACGTTTTATAAAGGACCGTGCTGCAGACAGAAAATTTTCAAATTCAAAGCATGAAAAAATACAG
>JAZLGS010000007.1:0-28692 GCA_045616425.1 Treponema sp. | reverse complement strand
TGTTCCTCGTTGAAACTCAAAGGAATCTTCATAAATTCCTTGACAGGTCCTGCCCATGCAGATGCAGCCATCATAAGACAGAGGGCTGTAAAATAAAAAATCTTCTTCATAAAAATACTCCTTGCGGTTTATTACCGCCTTAAATTATTCCGTTCGTTTAACCTACTGGTTGTTGATTCTGATTGTAAGCCTTCCGGAACTGCCGCTAAAAGCTTCAATACCTTTTTTCTGCAATTCCCGTTCTAGTGTTATCGGATTGCCATCTATTTTTATTTGTATTGCAGAAAATTTTACCATATCTTTTTCACCGTAACATTCGCCTTTTGTTTCTTCATACGATTCCGAAATTTCATTTTCGGTCAGATTATATCTGGATATAATTTCATCCAGTTCGTCCTGTCTCATCGGCCTTCCCAGCGGTACTTTATATCCATCCTTTTTATACATATTATTCATCGGGTAAACGAAATCCATCACAGGAATCTTGGTTACTTTTTCCGCCCACATCTTGGAGACCGGCGATAATCCGCCGTCAATTTTAACAAGATAATTCATCAGCAGGCTGCGCACCTCATACATGCAGTCAACAATCATCTGCCCTTTTTCATTTTTTTTTAAAGATTCAATCAAATCCAAATTACAAACCTCCATGTCTTTACAATAACCTAACTGTTAGGTTATTGTCAATAGGTTTACTTTTATTTTTTGATTAAAATAAGAAAAAGAGCGCAACCTTGCGCTAAATGAGGGAATTAGAATGCACATGACGGAATACGAAAAAAAGAAAAGACAGGTAGTACTAAAGAAAATCCGTGGCGAAATCACCACCCTTGAAGCAGCCCTTACACTCGGGCTAACACGCCGGGCAATACAGATACAGGTAAAAAAATACAATACAAAAGGGGATAAATCATTTATCCACGGAAACCGTGGCCGAAAACGGGACAATCCCCGGAACCAGGAACGGAAGGAAAAAATCAGGGACATACTGCTGAACACGGAAGTTGACGGCATCAATCCGTTCGATGGGGTGACATACACCTACTTCACCGAAATCCTGAATGAATACTACGGAATCCCCTGCAGCCGCACCCTCGTTAAAAATATAATGCTTGAGTGCAGCCGTTACACGCCCATAAAGCACAAGGCAAAAAAAACAGGCAGAACCTACATGCTTCGTCCGCCAAAAGAATCCATGGGTGAACTCGTCCAGGCCGACGGCACGCCTTACGACTGGTTCGGCACGGGAGAAAACTACACACTGCAGGGATTCGTTGATGATGCTACGGGAATTCCCGTCGGACTATACATGACCAAAAACGAATGCACTCTGGGCTATCTGGAAGCATTGCGTTACATGCTGCTGACCCACGGCATCCCGGAAGCCTTGTACCCGGACAAGGCCGGAATTTTTTTCGTCAACAACCTGAAGAAGAAGGACGATAAAGCAGGCCTGCCGGAAAAAGACAGGCATCTCACACAGTTCGGCTACATCATGGAAGAGCTGGGTGTCGACATGTTCCCGGCACACTCCCCGGAAGCCAAGGGAAGGATTGAAAGGTTCTGGCAGACAGTCCAGCACCGCCTGCCCACTGACTTTAAGATGCGTGGAATCCGTACGCCGGAGGAAGCCAACAGATATATAGCCGAAATATTCATCCCGAAATTTTCAAAAAGGTTCGGCCGAAAACCAAAGAATCCTGAATCAAAATTCGTCCCGGCCTCACAGGAGCAGGTTGCCCAACTCCTGAAAGCCACATTCCTGGGGAATACGGACAAATGCGGCGTATTCACACTCAAAGGTTATCGGTTCCTCTGTCCCGAACTTCCGAAACAGAAGATAAAAATCTGCATGAGCGAAAAAGACGGCTTATGGGTAACCACTCTTGACGAATCAAAAAAATACATTCCCACGCTGGTAGAAACGGACACATCAGGCCCGATGCCTGCAGTCTGGCAGATACTGATTGAAAAAGTCTTCCTGAAGAATGCAAAGCCGCGCTTCCGGGAAGTGTATTACGACATCGACGATACAGGCTTTACGAAGGCAACCATGAAGGCAAAGGCAGGTTAAAGGATTTTTCCCGTCCTAAAATACAGCGTCTCCAGAAAAGTTTTTTCATACAAAAATGAAAAGACAGGGGAAGGTCTGCCCTCCGGCATCCCATACCGCCACATTTTCCACCTGAAAGACATATTCAACACACTTCAACACAATACTTTTCATTTTTTACAACCTTCCATTCCATTTCTGCTTGCAATTTTATCTGCGAAAAAATAAAAAGCTATTGACACTCTTCCGGACTCACCTTATCGTTACTCATACCTATTCCTCCTTATCTAATCATGCCTTGTCCAAATTCATATACGCTTGGATGTTCATCCCTGAAATTTTTCATCTTCAAAAAAACAATGAACACAAGTCCTGTTATCCCGCATGCAATTCCAAAAAGAACACTATTCTTTTCATAAAAAGCAAATATTACTTTTATAATGATACCGGCTCCATAAGCAGCAGTTATAACAGCACATATAAATGCCGGAATCCCTACCAGATGGGCACCATCAGCACAAAAACAGATGCCGGTAATCAAAAATACGGCAGCTATTACTGAAAGAACAACTCCTAAAACAAACATATAACCTCCATATTCCACCCCATTCCCGGAGTTGAAACACTGTTTTCCTTCATTATGGAACTACCGGTACATCAAATAACGATAGAGTAAAAAATAAAAACAATTGTCGTAAATATACGACATGATAAAATATATTATCGCATATATAATACTTTTTCAACTTAAATCGTAAATTTACATAAAAATAAGGTCATGGGGTTTAAGGAAAATTTAAAGGAAGAGATAGAATATCAAGGGTTCACACTAAAAGAACTTTCATATCTTTCAGGAATACCAAAAGGTTCTCTGAGCAATTACCTGAAAGAAAACAGTTCAATCCCATCTGCAGATGTTGCTGTAAAAATTGCTTCGGCATTGAATACATCAGTTGAATATCTTGTTAATGGAAAAATAAATACTTCCGGAGAAAAACATTACCCGGCAGATATCAGAATAATGGCAGACATGATTTCCACCATGACTGCTGAAAAAAAAGAAATCATCAAGAACCTTATAGAAGGACTGGCAAAACTAAGCTGACTGTTTACGCCCCCTGGAAAATCATCATGGAAGGGATGCCTTTATGTAAACCTCAGTTATCATTCCGCAACACTACTTGAAAAGGACGCCCTGTTTTTACTACTATTATATTGTAAAGGGAGGCTCTGGAAAACAGCATTCCGGAACACCTTTGAAAAACCAATGAAATGAATACTAAAATGCATGGTTTTGTAATTTTGTAAATCATGAATCAGGTGGAAAAATGATAAAGCAGCCTTATGGAGATAAAATTCTCGAAGAACATCTCTCTAAAATCGACAAAGACGGCATGACCGTTTTCATAATGGCAGACGGCAGATTCCGTGGCGCATTTTTTAATGGCACAAGGATGATAAACCAGATGCGGGCAAACCATAATCTGGGGCTTCTGGAAACAATGGTACTCGGACAGGCAATGTTGTGCGGTGCCCTCATGATCCCCATGATGAAGGGAAAGGAACATGTGACATTCCGTTATGACACCAACGGACCTGCAGCAGGTTTCTCCGTAGAGGCAGACTCTACAGGATATGTCCGTGGTTATATTTTCCAGGACAGGATTCCCATTGACAAGCCTCTTGAAAACTGGGATCTTGCACCATTCTTTGGAGACGGAACCGTAACGGTGATCCGTAACATCGAAGGCGAAAAGGCACCCCACACCGGTTCGACGGAAATCAAATACAGGAACATAGCACAGGACCTTACATGGTACTTCCATCAGAGTGAACAGGTTGACACGGCATTCAATACCGGAATCAAATTTGACAAAGAAGGACGCATAGTAGGTGCAGGCGGCCTTTTTCTACAGAAAGTTGCTGATGAAGGCGGTATAAATGCACCGGCTTCAAAAGAAGAAACCGAAGACCTGCTGGTCAGGGCAGAAAGGGCTTTCAGTGCAATGCCTTCCATAGGCCAGTGGTTTGCTGACGGTGGAAACCGCAGGGACGTCATTTACGGTCTCTTCCGTGAATTTGAACCAAAGGCAGTACTTGAACGCGACATAATCTTTGACTGCCCGTGCAGTGCCGCAGGATATGTCGAAGCCATCAAAAAGCTTGGAAAGGCCGAACTGGACGACATTCTGGCAAATGATCCGGATCCCATTGTAATTTCCTGTAAAAACTGCGGAACCGTATATAAAATCCCTAAAATGCTCCTCCGCTGAAATCAGAAAAAGCATGCCCCTGCTTCAAAAGTTGTTAAAACTTCAAACAGGGCATTCCTTTGCAGATTCAGTACGGCATCTTGAAAGGCTATGTAGAATTAATGGTGAAATTAACCATATTATTGTAAAAAAAGTGTGGCATAGGGAGCGACGGCAACGCCGGAAAATCGCGAAAGCGATTTTAGCGAGTCTCCGAGAAGCTATGCTTCGAAGGCGGTAGGGAGAACTTGTTGCACCGTAGGGCTAAGCGTGCTTTACATGCAGGCGAATTTTCCACGGCAATGTAGATTTTTTATCAACACTTTTTCTGGACATAGCTTTATTTTTTTAGATGTGACTAAATTGAAAAAAATCTTTAAATAAGATAAACTTTTTTAGCAATTATAAAATTTTGGAGGACGAAAAATGTCTACACCATTGGAAAATTATCTTGCCTCTTGCGGTGGAAAACCAGAAGCCGCTATGTGTGCATATGTTGCAAACCTTCAGCAGGTTGCAGCAGTAGGTCCGGAAATTGCAGCTTCCGTTGTAAATGAACTGGAAAACCAGAGAAGCCATCTCAAACTGGTTGCTTCCGAAAACTACTGTTCACTTAATGTCCAGGCTACAATGGGAAACCTTCTTACAGACAAATATGCTGAAGGTTATCCGGAACACCGTTACTATGGCGGCTGTGTAAACATCGATGCTGTTGAAAATACAGCAGCCCGTGAAGCCGAAGCCCTCTTTGGTGCAGACTATGCTTACGTCCAGCCGCATTCCGGTGCAGATACAAACCTCGTTGCATACTGGGCAATCCTTTCTGCAAAGGTAGAAACCCCGACTCTTGAAGAACTGGGGGTAAAATCCCTTGGTGAACTTACAGATGCACAGTTTGACGACCTCAGGAAGAAATTCGGAAACCAGCGTCTTATGGGTCTGGACTACTCCTGCGGCGGTCACCTTACACACGGTTACAGAATGAATGTTTCTGCACGCATGTTTGAAAGCCATCCATACGGAGTTTCAAAAGAAACAGGACTTCTTGACTATGATGCAATCGAAAAGCAGGCAATGGAAGTAAAGCCCCTCATCCTCCTTACAGGATATTCAGCATACCCACGCAAAATCAACTTCAAGCGTTTCCGCGAAATTGCAGACAAATGTGGAGCAGTACTCATGGTCGACATGGCACACTTTGCAGGTCTCGTAGCAGGAAAGGTATTTGAAGGTGACTACGATCCTGTAAAATGGGCTGACATTGTTACTACAACTACACATAAAACACTCCGCGGTCCACGTGGTGCAATGATTCTCTGTAAAAAGGAATTTGCAGACTACGTAAACAAGGGTTGCCCGATGGTTCTTGGTGGACCTCTGGGACACATTATGGCTGCAAAGGCAATAGCATTTAAAGAAGCACGCACACCTGCATATCAGGAATATGCCCGCAATGTCGTAAATAATGCAGCAGCCCTGGCAGAAGCATGTCAGTCAAAAGGCATGATCCTCCAGACTGGCGGAACAGAAAACCACCTTATGCTGGTTGATGTAACGACATACGGTCTTACAGGAAAACAGGCAGAAGCAGCCCTCTTCAAGTGCGGTGTAACTGCAAATGCCAATGCACTTCCATATGACAAGAACGGTGCATGGTGGACTTCAGGCATCCGTATCGGTACTCCAGGACTTACGACTCTCGGAATGGGAGTTGAAGAAATGAAGGAAGTTGCAGAAATCATCGACCTGGTCCTCAAGGGAACAAAGCCAGGCCTCACAAAGGAAGGAAAACCTGCAAAGGGAAAGATTGAACTCGATCCTGCAGTAGAAGCAGAAGGCAAAAAGCGTGTTCAGGCACTTCTCGGAAAGTTCGTCCTTTATCCGGAACTTGACCTTGACTTCCTTAAAAAGGAATTTGTTAAATAGATTTCCTGCATGATGCACCGGGATGTTGACCCCGGCAGCAAAAAAGACTGCCTTATGAGTTTGTAAAAAACTTGCGGGGCAGTCTTTTTTTATGGCTATGTCCATAAAAAATGTTGTCAGCTCCAGTTT
This sequence comes from Treponema sp., assembly GCA_045616425.1. Lineage (GTDB taxonomy): Bacteria > Spirochaetota > Spirochaetia > Treponematales > Treponemataceae > Treponema_D. The sequence continues at coordinate 22,332 of JAZLGS010000007.1, read as the reverse complement.
CGTTTTTGGAAATTCATAAATAAAGATTGCTTTTACCAAAAGGCTATGTCCGTAAAAAGTATTGCTGAAAAACACTTTAAAAAAAGCGGGTCCCAGCGACGGAAAAAGAACCAAGGTATCCCACATAGGTCCCCTTAGCTAGTTACACCTTCAAAGCACAGCTTCTCGGAGACTCGCTAAAATTGCTTTCGCAATTTTCCGGCTCTGCCGTCGCTCCCTAACTGCGGCCCACTTTTTTTAATACTCTGCATTTAGTTTGCTACTTATTTTACATAACCTATATCAGCATAGAGTATAATTTTCTACCAGAACGTCGATACTTTGGGATTCCTCATTAATCAGCAACACCATAAACAGACATAGCCTTACCAAAATACGCTTTCTGCCTGTCATGCACCCCCTGAAATAAATTCAGGGTGACAGATTCTATCCATCCTGCAGCCACGATTCAGTCCGTCATGCTGCCACGATTCTATCCATCCTGCTGAACTTGCTTCAGCATATGAACAGCTGACACAAAAAAAGGATCCCGAAACAAGTCCGGGATGACGGGAACAACTTTTGGATGACGGGACAAATTCGGGATGGCAGGCTCAACTTGGGAATGCCAGTTAATCATTCAGAAATGATTAAGCTTTAAGCCCCGGCATCCAGGCGATTAAAAACAGTTCCTGTATTGAAAAACGGAGTCATACCTACGTTTTCACAGCCTTTTCCGCATCATCAGGTCTGATTCCATTGTCCTGCAGTAAGGTCCGGCATTAGTCAGCAGCAGGAAATCCGGACATAGCCTAAAAATTCTCATAATTTCCAAAGAAACCGCTGGCACTGGCTGGTTCGCCAACTTCTGTAAGATGCCTTACATCACCCATCATCTGGACACGGAAAATGACTTCTCCAGGCTTCCTTTCCTGGGCTGCCATAACGCTTACTGATGATGGCGCCACAAAGAATCCCTGCCACAGCTGGACCGGACTTATGCCGGTCAGATAGCCGATGATTACAAACATGACGCCAAGATGGCAGGTAAACACCAGATTCCGTTCATCAAGATTTTTCTGACATGCGTCAAGGTGCAAATCTATAGAAGCCTCATCTTCCGTAAGGTTTGGTTTGCAATCGTAAATTGCACAATCCGGGGCACGGCGGACATAACCATAGCGGGAAAGTACGGCATCGATTCCGGCACAAACCTGTGCATACCGTTCCTTCACTTCACCGCTTTTCATGGCTTCCGTATCAAGCCAGGCTTCAGTATTCATGTATTTCTTTTCTGCAAAAAAACTGGAAGGCATCCAGTCCCATGGCACGGATTTTTTCTTTCCGGTATCAGGATCAGTAACCTTGGCATCAAATTCCCTGAGCCAGTCCAATGTTTCAGCAGTCCTTCCGGTCTTTTCCAATGCAGGCCTGATGGTTTCCTGTGCCCTTCCATACGGAGACACGAAAAAATCAGTTACATTCCATTTTCCTACTCTTGATGAAAGGAGCAGCGACTCCCTTTTTCCTTTTTCAGTGACAGTATTATTCTTGTAATCAGGATCGCCGTGGCGGATAAAAATCAGTTTCATGATTTTATATTAACCTGAACCGCTGGAAATTGCAATTTTTGGATGTGTTATGGTAAAACACAGTCAGGGCAATGGAAGACAGCAGCATGGAGTTTTTGGAGATAAAAATGCAGAGCATGGAATTGCAGATTTGTAAAGGAATTTATTTCGAAAAATTTGATTTGCCTGTTCTGAATTTATATTGACAGAAAACACTACTAATAGTATCTTTTTTACCGCACTACGCTATATATAGTGTACTTTGTAATTTTTCTGAAATTCAATGTCAAGTAGTTTCATTAAAATTCATCCTGAATTCCATAAAAAAAACGTGTTTTTCAGAGTGCCATTTTCAGGAATTTTTATTAGATTCTATTCATAAGTCATAAGGAATCAGCGGAAGTTTCCGTTTTTCCTTTCGAAACAATATATAAAAAAAATTGGGGGCCATTTCATGAAGATCATCAAGAGAAACGGAGAAGAAGCAATTTTCAATGTAGAGAAAATTGAAATTGCAATTCAGAAGGCAAACAAGGAAGTGCCTGTTACAGAACGTCTCTCTGATGAAAAAATAAAGCTGATTGCAGCTGAAATCACAAAAATCTGCGAAGAAGAAAATCATGAAATGAATGTTGAAGCCATCCAGGATCTGGTAGAAACAAAGATAATGGAAGCAGGTGCATTCACCATCGCAAAAAAATACATTACATACCGCTACCAGCATGCCCTCAGGCGCCGTGCAAATACCACTGACAGCCAGATTATGAGCCTTCTTGAATGCAACAACGAAGAAGTAAAGCAGGAAAATTCCAACAAGAATTCCACGGTTGTAAGCGTCCAGCGTGACTACATGGCAGGCGAAGTAAGCAAGGACATTACAAAAAGATTCCTCCTTGACGAAGATATCGTAAAGGCACATGACGAAGGAATCATCCACTTCCATGATGCTGATTATTTTGCACAGCACATGCACAACTGTGACCTGGTGAACCTTGAAGACATGCTCCAGAACGGAACCGTAATCAGCGGTACGAAAATCGATACACCTCATTCCTTCTCTACTGCATGTAACATTGCCACACAGATTATTGCACAGGTTGCCTCCAGCCAGTACGGCGGCCAGAGCATTTCCCTTACCCACCTTGCACCATTTGTAGATGTAAGCCGTAAGAAGATTGAAAAGGAAATGAAAAAAATCGAAGCAGAAACCGGCGTCCATTACACAGATGAACAGTTCAAATATGTGGTGGACATCCGCCTTAAGGATGAAATAACCCGTGGAGTCCAGATGATTCAGTATCAGGTTGTCACCCTTATGACGACAAACGGTCAGTCGCCTTTTGTTACCGTATTCATGTACCTGAACGAAGCAAAAAATGAACAGGAAAAATCTGATCTGGCACTCATAATAGAAGAAGTCCTCAGACAACGCTATCAGGGCGTAAAGAATGAACAGGGATACTGGGTGACTCCGGCATTTCCTAAGCTCATTTATGTACTTGAACCAGACAACATTGAACCTGATTCAAAATATTATTATCTGACCGAACTCTCAGCAAAATGCAGTGCCCGCCGTCTCGTACCGGACTACATTTCTGAAAAGAAAATGATTGAGCTCAAGGACGGAAACTGCTATCCATGCATGGGATGCCGTTCATTCCTTACCGTATATAAAGACAAGGAAACCGGAAAGTCTAAATTCTACGGCCGTTTCAATCAGGGTGTCGTGACATTGAACCTTGTAGATGTTGCCTGTTCTTCCGGTGGCGACATGGATGCATTCTGGAAGATTTTTGATGAACGCCTCGAACTGTGCTACAGGGCATTGATGACACGCCACAAGCGCCTTATGGGAACAGTTTCAGATGTTGCCCCGATCCTGTGGCAGAACGGCGCCCTCGCCCGTCTTGGAAAGGGAGAAAAAATTGACAGACTCCTTCTGAACGGCTATTCAACAATTTCCCTTGGTTATGCAGGATTGTGTGAAACAGTGCGCTACATGAAAGGAAAACCGCATACAGATCCTGAAGCAACACCTTTTGCGCTTGAAATCATGCACCACCTTAACGAAGCCTGTGCAAAATGGCGCAAGGATACATCCATTGACTTCTCACTTTATGGAACACCGCTTGAAAGCACTACCTATAAATTTGCAAAATGCCTCAAGCGCCGTTTCGGTGAAATCAAGGACGTGACCGACAAGAATTACATTACCAACAGTTACCATATACATGTCACCGAGCCGGTTGATGCTTTTACAAAGCTTACGTTTGAGTCCCAGTTCCAGGAACTTTCTCCTGGTGGTGCCGTAAGTTATGTTGAAGTTCCTAACATGGAGCAGAACATTCCAGCTGTAATGTCACTGCTCAGACATATTTATGAAAACATCATGTATGCTGAACTTAACACCAAAAGTGACTGCTGCCAGAAATGTGGTTTTGACGGCGAAATCCAGATTGTAAACGATGAAGACGGAAAACTCATATGGGAATGTCCAAACTGCGGAAACCGTGACCAGACTACTATGAATGTTGCCCGCCGTACGTGCGGTTACATCGGTACACAGTACTGGAACCAGGGCCGTACTCAGGAAATAAAGGAAAGGGTACTCCACCTCTGATGCATTACGGAAACATAAAAAAAACAGATATTGCTGATGGCACCGGCGTAAGGGTCTCACTTTTTGTATCAGGATGCAACAACAGGTGCAAAGGCTGTTTCAATCCTGATACCTGGGATTTTAATTTTGGAAAGGAATTCACCGGGGAAACTGAATCTGAAATCCTTGAAGCATTAAAGCCATCATATATTTCAGGACTTACAGTTCTTGGCGGAGAACCATTCGAATTGGAAAACCAGCGGCGGCTCCTTCCTTTCATCGAAAAGGTAAAGGAGGTTTTCCCCCAGAAAGACATATGGTTCTACACCGGCTATATCCTTGAAAAGGACCTGCTGGCTCCGGAAGGAAAACGCCACTGCGAAGTAACCGGCAGGCTCCTTTCGTTGATAGACATTCTCGTTGACGGTCCTTTCATACTTGAAAAAAGGAACCTCATGCTGGAATTCCGAGGATCAGAAAACCAGCGGATTCTCAAACTCAGAGAAATATTGGAAAAACGGAACTGACGTTGACGGAAGGCCGGATTCAGTCCATCAGGGCATTTGTAAAAATATCTTTTAGAAATGCCTGCCGAGTTTAAAGCTTTGAAATAGCAAGGCTTAAAATTTCACACTTACAAAGTTGTCTCTAAAAATTGCAATTTTCAGAGACTCACATCAATATTATCTTTCCGTTTGACATGTCTTTAAGTTTAGCCTCAAGTTCATCATATTCAGAAAGGTAGATACTGCCGGAAATTGAAATGGAAGCAGCAAAATCTTCTGTCAGTTCAGAAACATGATAACCGGCAAGAAGGCGCTTAATCAGTTCATATGATGGGTAATCTGTTTCAAAGATGAATGATTTTTTTTCAGTAAGAAGTTCAAAGGCACTTTCATCTGCAGCCTGCTGAAGCACGCTCTTTACGCAGTCACCATATGCCTTGACCAGCCCGCCGGTTCCCAAAAGAGTTCCGCCGAAATATCTGGTCACCGTAATCATAATGTCGGTGCACTTCCTGCCTTTCAGGACATCCAGCATAGGCCGCCCCGCAGTCCCGCTGGGTTCACCTGCATCACTCATCCCCAGTATCTCTCCAGCCTTCCCAATTACAAATGCATGGCATACGTGGCTTGCATCCTGATATTTTACTTTCTGGTTTTTCAAAAGCTCCCGGGCTTCCTGTTGTGAATGGCACGGAAAAGCTTCATTTATAAACCGGGAATTCTTTATGATGAGTTCTGTCGTAACATATTTTGAAAGTATTTCCATCATTCTGCCCCTTCATTCAATATGGATTCGTAATAAAAAGGAACGGCCAGCGCAATGTTGGCCGCAAAAAACAAAGCCGTCATGAATCCGAAAAAACCGAAAAGGTACCCGAAAAAAGAAGCCGGACCTTTTTCTGAAAAGGCAATGAAATACCTTATTCCATCTACGGCGATAAGAGCTATGCAGTATTTCCAGTTAATGGAAATCTGGAATCCAAGGAAATGAAAATAACGGCCTTTCATCATACGCAGCCCGGTTTTAAATGCTGAGACGGCAGTTATATTTACATTGTCATAAACTACCAGCCAGACAAGGGAAAACGGGGTAAAGATGACAAAAAAAGAAAAAAGGAATGCTACAAGTATTTCCACAGAAAGATGTGTCACCAGTTCCCGGCTCTGCATGAACTCCGCAAAACCGTCAGGAGTCATCATCTTTTCAAAGTCTGGCAGTAGCATTACCGGAACCAGCGTAATTGAAAAAACAAACAACATGGGAATCAGATACATAAAGGCAACACCCTTTGCACGCTTCTGGCGGAAACCTGTAAAAAGATTCCCCAGTAAAACTGTGTGCTGCCGGAGCATGCGGAGGAGCATCAGCAGGAAACCGTATTCAAGGATAAACGAAACGACCAGAGCGGCAACCTGCATTCCCATTGATATCATCATGGCAAAGAAATGCCCGGTAACAGTCGAAGACATCAGGCTTCCTGCAATCATGGAAATGCCGGCACTAAGGGAGCCTGTAAACAGCATGGAAAACATCATCAGGAAAATTATGGTGATTTCCTTTGGTATTATGGCAGGAGCAACCGATGCATATGCCTTCTTCAGTACTGATATCTTCTGCATGCACTTACCTTTATTTTGAGTCTTCAAACAATGCACCTATGGATTCAACTGATACACCATCAGTTTCTTTTGTAGAAAGTTTGACTCCCTGAGCCTTGATACCTTTTTCCGCATAATCAGAAGCTTTGAATTTTTCAGTAAGCTTTGTAACCCTTGGTTTCTTTGTATAATTCAACGTAAAAGTAAAATTATCCCTGGTATCAACATGAAGCACCTCCATGCCGTCAGGAGCCATATGGTAATCCCTGTTCATGATCCAGCCTTCTATGCGGCACCGTTTTATAAAGCATGTATGGGACTTAGGATCCCGGTAAATCACAGTAAAAAGTATTTTATTTATGAGTTCCTTTTCTGCATAATTACAGAACCACATCCCGGCATCAACAAAGAGTCTGTCAGGCACGTCACATACAGTATAAAGTCCGGATTTCCGCACAAGGAAAATGCGGTCAAACTGGGTAACCTTAAGTATTTCCTTTCCACCGGAAACATTGATACCAAGATACCCCTTGTCATCATAACGGAGCGGGATTTCCCGGCGGGCGACCTCTTTTGCATCAACTGCATTGAATTTAGCAATCTGTGTGTGGCGCTTCAATTCTTCCGTAGAAAATTTTCCAAGTATGCCATCCAGATATTCAATGGCACATTCAGTAAGATGCTTGAGACGGCGGTTTATTTCCTTGAGCCGGGCATTGATTGCCTTTACTTCATCCCGGTTCTTGTTAATGTCATAAAGGGAAATGCGGCGGATTGGAATTGCAAGAAGCCTGTCAATATCATCATCCGTAATTTCCCGGACAAGTTCATCCTTAAACGGAATGAATCCTTTGTAAACCGCCTTGATGACGTCTTCCTGGGTTTTCATCTCTTCAATCTTCTTGTAAATACGTTCTTCAATGAAAATCCTTTCCAAAGTCCTCAGGTGGAGTTTTTCGGTAAGCTGTCCACGTTCAAATTCCAGTTCATCCTTAATGATTGAAGTAAGTTTCTTTGCGTAATACTTAATGATTTCCGTGGCAGTCATGGCGACCGGCATGTTGTCCTTTATGACCAGCATCTGGCATGAAATGGATTTTTCACAATCCGTATAGGCATAAAGAGCCTTTTCCACATCCTTTGCATACACACCGCGAGGAAGCTTTATTTCAATCTGACAATGATCCGTAGTAAAGTCATCAATGGAACTGATCTTTACCTTTCCGTTCCTGTATGCATTTTCAATGGAATCAAGCAGTTGTGCCGAGTTCGTATCCACAGGAAGTTCAGTAATGACAATCTTTTTTTCATCACTTGTATCAAATTTTGCGCGGGTAATGATTTTTCCATTTCCATCATTGTAAGCACTGACATCAATCAAACCGCCAGTAGGCACATCCGGATAGATTTCAAAATCCTCACCTTTCAGACACTTTATTTCTGCTTCAATTACTTCTTTTATATTGTACGGAAGTATCTTCGTGCTCATTCCGACGGCAATACCTTCTGCACCGATTACAAGGGCTACAGGAATCTTTGCACGGAAAACAACCGGTTCTTCGTTCCTTCCGTCATAACTTGGAACATATTTTGTAATATTCGGATTATAAAGGAATTCCTTGGCCAGCGTATGGACACGGCATTCAATATAACGGGAAGCCGAAGCTTCGTCACCGGTATACATGTTTCCAAAGTTTCCCTGTCTGTCTATGAAGATTCCTTTATTTGCAAGGACAACAAGGGCTGCACCGATGGAAGCATCACCATGAGGATGATATTTCATGCATTCACCCACAACTCCGGCAACCTTATGGAAACGGCCGTCATCAATCTTAAAAAGGGTATGCATGATGCGGCGCTGTACAGGCTTAAGCCCGTCTTCAAGATCAGGAATGGCACGGTCACGGATTACATAACTTGCATATTCCAGGAAGTTCTTATCAAAAAGATTTTTTACAAAAGCCATAATTCCTCCACCGGCCTACGCATCAATATCAGAAAGAAGATGTTTTTCAATAAATTCACGGCGCTCAGGGGTATTCTTACCCATATAAAAATTGATGAGCTTCGGAACCATTTTAAGCTGGCTGATTTCAACCGGAGTAAGGTGCATTGTTGCAGGATCAATGAACTGCCTGAATTCAGACGGACTGATTTCACCAAGACCTTTAAAGCGTGTGGTTTCACAACCTTTTCCAAGCTTTGCCTGTGCCTTGTCCCTTTCATCTTCTGAATAGCAGTAAATGTTCTCCTTCTTGTTCCTTACGCGGAACAGCGGGGTTTCAAGAATGAACACGCGGCCATTTGTTACAAGTTCTTCAAAGAATCCGAGGAAAAAAGTCATTACAAGATTCCTGATGTGGTAACCGTCATTATCAGCATCGGTTGCAATGATTATTTTTGAGTAACGCAGGCTTTCCACGTCATTTTCAATTCCAAGCGCACTCATCAGCTGGAAGAGTTCTTCATTATGATAGATATAGGGACGTTTCCTGCCGCACATATTTTCAGGTTTTCCACGGAGGCTGAAAATAGCCTGAAAGTTGGCATCCCGGGAATGGGTCATGGTACCAGAGGCTGAATCTCCCTCAGTAATGAAAATCATGGAATTTTCACCCTTTGTCCCGTCCTGCACATGAAATTTGCAATCTTTCAGTTTCTTTATGCGTATGCTGATTTTTTTAGCAGCTTCTTTAGCCTCTTTCTTTACGGCACTGAGCTCAGTCCTCAGCCTTTCATTAGCAGCAATCTTTTCCTTTATTTTTGCAGCAGCCTGGGGATTATGATGCAGCCAGTTATCCAGCCCGGACTGGACTTCGGCGACAATCCATGCACGGACATCTGTATTCCCCAGCTTGTTCTTTGTCTGGCTCTCAAATACAGGATCCTTCACCTTTACAAGGACGGCACTGGACATTCCTTCCCTTACATCTTCTGCCTTATAGGAAGTTCCATAAAAGTCATTGATGCCTTTTACAAAACCTTCTTTGAATGCGCTCAGGTGTGTTCCACCATCAGCAGTATACTGCCCGTTTACAAATGAAAAATGATTTTCACCATAAGCATTGGTATGGGTAAAAGCAAAACGGATATGGTCACCGGTATAGCATCCTATAGGATAAAGGCATTCATCTTCAACTTCTTTATCAAGCAGGTCAAAAAGTCCGTTTTCACTGTGGAATTTCACACCATTAAGGGAAAGGGTCAGCCCCTCGTTGAGATACGCATAATTCCACATGCGTTTTTCAACATATTCCATGTTGTATGAATATTTTCCGAAAATTTCTTCATCAGGAACAAATTCAAAATAAGTTCCGTTCGGCTGTTTTTCCTTCAGAGGCCCGGTCTTTTTACTGACAAGCTTTCCCTTCTCAAAGACAGCTTCACAGCACTCACCTTCGCGGACAGAAATTACACGGAAATAAGACGACAATGCATTTACAGCTTTAGTACCTACGCCGTTCATACCGACAGAGAACTGGAACACATCATCATTATACTTTGCACCGGTATTGATTTCACTCACACATTCAACGACTTTACCAAGAGGAATACCGCGGCCATAATCACGGACCTTTACACGGTTATCCTTTACCTGCACATCTATTTTCTTTCCGAATCCCATTATGAATTCATCAATGGAGTTATCGATTACCTCTTTCAAGAGAATATAGATACCGTCATGCTGGTTTGAACCGTCACCAAGGCGGCCAATATACATTCCGCTTCTAAGACGGATATGTTCCAGTGCATCAAGATGTTTTATCTGGCTTTCATCATAATCTTTAGGAGGCTGAGCCGGAACTGCGGGAGCTGTTTTTACAGCAGCCTGTTTTTTAGAAGCAGTTCCTGCAGGATTTTTTTTCACCACAGCCGGAGTCTTTTCGGCGGCAGTCTTCTTTGCAACTTTAGATACAGTCTTTTCAGCCACTGTATTTTTTTCAGCAGCAGTTTTTTTTACGGGAGTTTTCTTCTCCGTTTCTTTAGATATTTTTCCACCCATACACATATTATATAGAAAAAAACAGATTTGATAAAGGGTCATGAAAACAGCGTGCCATCCACAGGAAAGAAATTCAACATCAAAAGGCTGTCAAGTCCTGTTTTAGTATTTTTTCATAAAAGATTTTATCACCATACCATTCACAAAATGAAAAGATAGCTGTATACTGATAGAGAATATTTTGTGCAGAGTAAGCATGAATGCATTCTGCATGATTTTGAAACATGACTACTTCAAATAAATATTAGGAGACATTTGACATGGCAAACAAAATTACGATTATTGGTGCCGGACAGGTAGGTTCAACCGTTGCTTACGCATTGACACTTAAACAGCTTGCATCTGAAATCGTCATCATCGACATCATCAAAGACAAGGCTATGGGTGAAGCTATGGATATCCGTCAGGGTACACCATTCATCGGACCTGTAAATGTTCGTGACGGCGATTACGAAGATGCTAAGGGCTCAGACATTGTTGTATTTACTTCAGGTGTAGGAAGAAAGCCTGGCCAGTCACGCCTTGACCTTACACAGACAAATGTTGACATTGCCAAATCCGTAATTCCTACAATTACAAAAGCATGTCCGGATGCCCTTTATGTAATCGTAGCAAATCCTGTTGACATCCTTACTTACCAGTTCATCAAGTCTTCAGGAATTCCTGCAAACCGCATCTTCGGTACAGGTACAATGCTTGATACAGCACGTTTCCGCGCCCGCATTGCTGAAACATACAGAGTATGTCAGGAAAATGTACACGGCTATGTATTCGGTGAACATGGCGATTCTTCTTTCGTACCTTGGTCTTTGGCTAACATCGGTTCTATTCCGGTAGACAGCTTTGCACCATCTTACACAGGAAAAGATGTACTCCCGACATTCGACAAAAACGATGTAGAAGATTATATCCGTAAGTCAGGCGGAATCATCATTGCTGCTAAGAAATGTACAAACTACGGTATCGGTATTACTACTGCTACTCTGGTTGAAGCATTGAACTACAGCACAGACTCTGTACTTACAATTTCATCTATGCTTAACGGCGAATATGGAATCAGCGATGTATGTCTTTCCATCCCGACAATCGTCGGCTGCAACGGCATCAAGGGACACATTGCCACACCTCTTACAGATGCAGAAGTTGCTTCACTCCGCCACAGTGCAGACTGTCTGAAAGATGTAATCAAGCAGATTAATTTCTAATTAAATTACATAAAATAAAACACAAAAAAGGATGCCCAATTAATCCTTGTCATGCTGAACATGTTTCAGCATCCCACTTAAAACAGTGCAGGAGGTCCCGAAACAAGTTCGGGATGACATAAGCAGATTATATTTTTGGTCATCCTTTTTTTTGGGAGGATAAAATTGGAATACAAGATTGAACATGACTCAATGGGTGAAGTTCGCGTACCAGCAGACAAATACTGGGGAGCACAGACAGAACGCAGCCACGAAAACTTTGAAATCGGCGTTGGAATTGAAACAATGCCTCGTGAAATCACAAAAGCTTTCGGCTACCTTAAAAAGGCTGCTGCAATGGCTAACAATGCCCTTAAACCAGAAAAAATGACTGATGCCAAATTAAAGGCAATTTCACAGGCTTGTGATGAAGTCATCTCCGGCTCTCTGAATGACCACTTCCCTCTCGTTGTTTGGCAGACAGGTTCTGGTACACAGTCAAACATGAACGCAAACGAAGTTATTGCTAACCGTGCAAACGAAATTGCAGGTTCAAAGCTCTGTCATCCAAATGATGACATCAACATGTCTCAGTCATCAAACGATACATTCCCGACAGCACTCCACATCATGTCTGTTTTCGCCATCGAAGACAAACTTCTGCCAGCTGTTGAAACATTAATTGAAACATTCAAGAGACTTGAAAAAGAAAACGAAGGAATCGTTAAGTCAGGCCGTACACACCTTCAGGATGCCGTACCTATCTCTTTTGATCAGGAAATTTCTGGATGGCGTACATCATTGGAAAGAGATGTTGAAATGCTCAAATCTTCACTTCCATATTTGAAACAGCTGGCTCTTGGTGGTACAGCTGTAGGAACTGGATTGAACGCACCAAAAGGATTCGATTCAAAAGTTGCTGAATGTGTTTCAAAACTTACAGGAAAAGACTTCATTACAGCACCAAACAAATATCACGCACTTACTTCAAAAGACGAACTTGTTTTCGCTCACGGTGCAATCAAAGCTTTGGCTGCAGATATGATGAAAATTGCCAACGACGTTCGCTGGCTTGCTTCTGGCCCTCGTGATGGTCTTGGAGAAATCTTTATTCCAGAAAACGAACCAGGCTCTTCAATTATGCCAGGAAAAGTAAACCCAACCCAGTGTGAAGCTGTAACAATGGTTGCTGTTCAGGTTATGGGTAATGACGCTGCAATTTCTTTTGCTGCTTCCCAGGGTAACTTTGAATTAAACGTATTTATGCCAGTAATCGCTTACAACTTCGTACAGTCTGCCCGCCTTCTGGCAGAAGCAATCCTTTCTTTCAACAAAAACTGTGCTGTTGGAATCAAAGCTAACAAAGAAAAAATGCACCATAACCTGTACAATTCTTTAATGCTTGTAACTGCTTTGAACCCATATATCGGTTACGAAAATGCAGCTAAAACAGCTCACAAAGCTTTTGATGAAAACATCAGCTTAAAAGAAGCTTGTGTAGGACTTGGATTCTTAACTGCTGAAAAGTTTGACGAAGTATTCAAGCCAGAGGATATGGCATACCCACAGGGTAGATAAATACATGCGATTTTTTGCCTGGCAAAAAATCGATAAGTAACCGAAGGTTGCGACGGACGTTGATTCTTTTAATCAGCATAAAAGCATAAAAAGAGGGAATTCTGACGGAATTAAAAAGCCGGCGGGGTTCCCTTTTTTATAAATTTATGAATTTTTATTCATTTTTTTAACACTTTTTTTTAATGATGTGGTATACTTTCTCTTGAATTGTGTCAGGATGGGGCTTTTCAACTTACAATAGAATTCCGTCAGAAAAATGGCATGTTCAACTGAAACAGGAAACAATATAGTTTTACTATTTTGTTGATATATTCACAGGATCTATCTATATAGTCTGTAATTTTTTATACATAGGAGCAAGTATGACTTATTCATATTTCCCTGGATGTACGCTCAAAAACAAGGCTCTTGACCTTGATAAATACGCCCGTGCATCAGCGGAAGCATTAGGTTTCACACTTGAAGAAATTCCAGACTGGCAGTGTTGCGGTGGCACTTACCCACTTGCAAAGGATGAAATTGCTTCAAAGCTGTCATCTGTACGCGCTTTAGCCAGTGCAAGGGATTCAGGACAGGAATTGGTAACACTCTGTTCTGCCTGTTATAATGTTCTCAAACAAGTTAACAATGACATGCAGAATGACGAAAATGTTATCCTCAAGGTGAACAATTATCTGAAACAGGATGATGTTGAGTATCACGGCGAAGCAAAGGTTCTTCATTTCCTTGAAATTCTCCGGGATGTTATTGGCTGGGACAATGTAAAGAAAGCCGTAAAGAATCCTCTTAAGGGAAAGAAAATCGGTGCATACTATGGTTGTCTCCTTCTCCGTCCAGGTAAAGTCCTTCAGTTTGACGATCCTGAAAATCCTCAGATTCTTGAAGATTTCATTAAGGCAATCGGCGCAACTCCGGTTATTTATGCACAGCGCAATGAATGCTGCGGAGCTTATGCAACTTTTGAAGATAAGTCGATTCCTGAAAACAGGGCAAAGGCAATCCTTACCAATGCAGAAGAAATGGGAGCAGATTTTCTTGTAACAAGCTGCCCTCTCTGCCGTTACAACCTCATAAAGAACAAAGCAGAAAGTAAGCTTGATGTAATTTATTTTACAGAACTTCTTGCAGAAGCTTTAGGTGTAAAGGAGGCTGTAAATGCTTAAGTCTGAAATCGAACAGATTAAAGAAGAAATCCTCTTGAAAAGTGGAGTAAATACTAAGAAATGCATGATTTGTGGAAAGTGCTCGGGCACATGCCCAAATTATGATTCTATGGAATACCACCCCCATCAGTTTGTACAGATGGTTGAGACAGGAGAAATTGAAAAACTCCTCCAGTCAAAATCAATCTATGCATGTCTTTCATGTTTTGCCTGCCTTGAGCGTTGTCCACGTCAGGTTGAACCGACAAAGCTTATTGATGCCGTACGTCAGGTTGTTGAAGGCCAGCGTGGACCACATCATCTTGATCCAAATCAGGTTCCTGATCATCTTGATGAAGATATGCCTCAGCAGGCAATTGTCAGTGCTTTCAGAAAATACAAGAAATAAGGAGTGACAGATGGAAAGAATTGGTGTTTTCGTATGTCACTGCGGCACTAACATTGCTGGAACAGTTGACGTAGCAAAAGTAGCAGAAGAACTGGGAAAAGTTGACGGAGTTGTATACTCAACAAACTACACATACATGTGTTCATCTGCCGGTCAGAAAATGATTGAAGACCACATCAGGGATGACAAGCTTACGGGTGTCGTTCTCTGTTCATGTTCTCCACGTATGCATGAAAAGACTTTCCGTGCATGTGCTGCAAGGGCAGGTCTCAACCCATATAAAGTAGAAGTTGCAAATATCCGTGAACAGTGTTCATGGGTTATGAAAGACAAGGATGAAGCAACAGAAAAAGCAATCGCCCTCGGTAAGGCTGCAATTGCAAAATCCATCCTTGACACACCTTTAGTAGAAGGTGAAACACCAATGACAAAGCGTGCGCTGGTTATTGGCGGTGGTATTGCAGGTATTACTGCAGCATTGGATATAGCTGATGCAGGATTCCCTGTTGACATTGTAGAGAAGGATTATACAGTTGGTGGAAAAATGGCCAAACTTGACAAGACTTTCCCTACTCTCGACTGTGCTTCTTGTATTGTTACTCCAAAAATGACAGAAGTAAGCCAGAACCCTAACATCCGTATCCTTTCTTACTCAGAAGTAACAGGTGTCCGCGGTTACATTGGTAACTTCGAAATTGACATTACACGTCACCCACGTTTTGTTGACGAAACAAAATGTACAGGTTGTGGTGCATGTATGGAAGCTTGTCCAAACAAGAAAGTTCCTAACGCATTCAACCTTAACTTAAATAACCGTAAAGCTATCGACATTCCTTTTGCCCAGGCAGTTCCAAAGGTTGCAGCTATTGCTGAAGATTACTGTCTCCACATGAAGGGAATGAAGAACGGAAAAGACAACGTATGTGGATTCTGTGAAAAAGCTTGTGCTGCCGGAGCCATTGACTTCAGCCAGAAAGAAACAAAGCTTACAGAAAAATATGGTGCAATCATTGTTGCTACAGGATATAATCCAATCGATCTCAAGAAATTTGATGAATATGCATACAGCCAGAGTCCTGACGTTGTATCTTCACTTGAATTTGAACGTCTCTGTAATGCTTCAGGCCCTACAAATGGTCATCTTCTCCGCCCGTCTGACGGAAAGGAACCAAAAAACATTGTATTCGTACAGTGCGTAGGAAGCCGCTGTTCAGCAGATTCAACAAAAGGACATGAATACTGTTCTAAAATCTGTTGTATGTACACTGCAAAACATGCAATTCTTACAAGAGATCACTATCCTGACACAAACATTACTGTTTTCTATATTGATGTCCGTACACCAGGTAAGAACTTTGATGAATTCTACCGCCGTGCTGTTGAACAGTATGGTGTACACTACATTAAAGGTCAGGTAGGTAAAGTCACTCCATTGGCAGACGGAACTCTTGATGTCCAGGGCTCAGACCTTATACTTAACCGTCAGGTTCACATTAAGGCTGACATGGTGGTACTTGCCGCTTCAATCGAAGCTGACAAGTCTGCACGCCCGCTTGCAACAATGCTTACTACGTCAATGGATAACAACGACTTCTTCCTTGAAGCCCATGCAAAACTCCGTCCTGTTGAAAGTCCTACTGCCGGTATATTCCTTGCAGGATGCTGTCAGGGACCAAAAGATATTCCAGAAACTGTTGCACAGTCATCTGGTGCTGCTGCAAAGGCAATTTGTCTGCTTGTAAAAGACAAGCTTAAAAATAACCCTTGCACTTCTCAGCCAAATGAAAATGCATGTAACGGATGTGGACAGTGTGCAAATGTCTGCCCTTACGGAGCTATTTCTTATATCGAAAAAGATTTCCGTGGTCCAAACAGAACTACTATCACACGCCGTGTTTCTCAGGTTAACTCAGCTATGTGTCAGGGATGTGGTGCCTGTACGGTTGCCTGTCCTTCTGGAGCAATGGATCTTAAAGGATTCAGCAACAAACAGATCTTGTCGGAGGTTGATGCAGTATTGAGTACCCTTTAGCGGAGTACCTTGCCTGCCGTCAAAAAAAAACGGCAGGCTGACTGTAAAAATTATTATGGAAAATACTAATACTACATGGACACCAAAGATTGTTGCTTTCTGCTGTAACTGGTGTTCTTATGCAGGTGCTGACCTTGCCGGTAATAACCGTCTGGAATATCCTGCCAATGTTAAAATCATCCGTATTCCATGCTCATGCCGCCTGAACCCTCTGTTCATCCTGCGTGCATTCCAGCGTGGTGCTGATGGTGTAATCCTTTGTGGATGTCACCCGGGTGACTGCCACTATTCAACTGGTAACTATTTTGCCCGCCGTCGTATGACGCTTCTTTTCTCAATGCTGGACTTCCTTGGCATCGAAAAAGGCCGTACCCGTGTTGAATGGTGTTCAGCAGCTGAAGGTGTCCGCTTTGCAGGAATCATGAATGATTTTGTTGCAAAAATAAAAGAACTTGGTGAAAACAAAAAATTGGAGGATGTAAGATGCAAGAACTAACTTCAACTTTAATTGAAAAAGCCAAGGCACTTCTTTCTGAAGGAAAAGTTCAGAAGGTAATCGGCTGGAGGAAAGGTCTTTTTGATGAAGATATCACTCCAAGTGTATTCACTTCTGTTGAAGACCTTGAAAAGAACTTCGTTTACAATAAATTCTGTGTAGCAAATGTTTCAAAATACCTTGTAAAAGTTACAAAGGAAATTGAAATTGCAAAGTCTACTACAAGAATGAACAATACAATGGCTAAACAGCGTGATCCAAATGCAGAGGACAAGCCTATTCCTCAGGAAGTGGTACTTGTTTTCCTGAAGCCTGGTGATTCACACTCTTTCACACAGCTTTTGAAAGAAAACCGTATTACCCGTGAAGATGTATATGCAGTTGGAATTCCTTGTAACTGTTCAATGGATGAAACAAAGGCTGATGGCTGCGACCACTGTCAGGGTAAAAAACACGTTTCCTGTGATGAAATTCTCGGTGACGTTAAGTATTTTGAAAATCCTTCGCGCTTTGAACTGGTAGAAAAGCTTGAAGCCATGACAGCAGATGAACGCCATGAATTCTGGAAAAACGAATTCAGCCGTTGTATCCGCTGTAATGCATGCCGTAATGTATGTCCTGCATGTACATGTGAAAAATGTGTATTTGACAACAATGCAATGTACACGACACAGAAAGTTGCAGAAACAAGCTTTGAAGAAAGCCTTTTCCACATTGTCCGTGCCTGGCATGTTGCCGGCCGCTGTACAGACTGTGGTGAATGTTCACGTGTATGTCCTGAAAGCATTCCTTTACATCTGCTTAACCGCAAATATGCAAAGGATATCAATGAACTTTACGGGCCATACCTTGCCGGTAGCGATATGGAAACAAAGCCTCCTATGCTCACATTTACTGAAGGTGACTGTGAACCAAGCATTGTTTACGACCGCTCAAAAGATGGAGGTGCACAGTAATGCTTTCTATCGGTGTTGATAAAATCGATGCTTTATTTGAAGCAATCGCAAAAAACGAAAAGCTCTACCTTCCAGTAGACAATAATTCTGGAAAAGCAGAATTTGAAATCTGGGAATCGGGAAAAAAACTTTCAGAACAGCTTAAGACTGTACGTTCTGCAAAAGATTTCTTCTTTCCAAAAACAGAGCATATGGTAAGCTACCAGATGAACGGTAAGGAAATTACTGTAGAAGATCCACGTAAAGATGTTGAAGACTTTGTTGTTTTCGGTGTCCGCGCCTGCGACGCTGCAAGCTTTGCCGTAATCGATGATGTATACCTGAACATGACCCCGGTTGATACTTATTACAAAAACCGCCGTGATCATGGAACAGTTATTACATTGGCCTGTAACGAACCAGCCCAGACTTGTTTCTGTTCGACTTATAAAATTGATGCTGCTAATCCAAAAGGTGATATTTCTGCATGGAAAGCTGACGGAAAATATTTCTTCCAGGCTAATACAGACAAAGGTACAAAACTCCTTGATTCTGTAAAAGCAGCATTGGCTGATGCTGATGACAAAGCAGTTGAAGCCCTTAAGGCTGACATTACAGCCAAAGTTGAAAAACTTCCATTTGCCCATCTGGATATGTCTAAATTCCAGGGCAAAGATATGCTTAAGATTTTCAACTCAAAAATCTGGACTCAGGTATCTGAAACATGTTTAGGTTGTGGAACTTGTACGTTCGTGTGTCCGACATGTATGTGTTTTGACGTTCGCGACTTTAACACTGGTAAGGGAATCAGACAGATACGTTGCTGGGATTCTTGTATGCATAATGACTTTACACAGATGGCTGCAGAAAATCCCCGCCATACCCAGAAAGAAAGAAGCCGCCAAAGGTTCATGCATAAACTGATGTATTATCCAATGGCTCATAACGATGTTTTCGCATGTGTAGGTTGTGGCCGCTGTCTTGAAAGCTGTCCGGTAAACATGAATATCGTTAAAGTAATTAAAGCTGTTCAGGAATCTGACGACATCTAGGAGTGAAAAGAGAAATGGAAAACAACGAATCATTCATTCCTTACGTAGGAAAAATTATTGACATCAAGCAGGAAACTCCTGATGTAAAGACTTTCAGTGTAGTGGGTCTTGACGGAAAAAAATTGTTCAATCATATTCCTGGACAGTGCGCAATGCTCATCGTTCCAGGAGTTGGTGAATCTATGATTTCCATAACTTCTTCACCTACTCTTGAAACACACATGGAATTCTCAATCAAAAAGTGTGGTTGTGTTACAGAATGGCTTCACAGTGCAGAAGTTGGCCAGCAGATTTGTCTCCGTGGACCTGTTGGAAACGGATTCCCTGTAGAAGGTGCCCTGAAAGGTAAGGATATACTTGTAATTGCCGGTGGTATTGGTATTGCTCCAGTTCACTCTGTAGTTAATTACATGATGGACAACCGTGAAAACTATGGAAAAATCCAGGTTATCTATGGTGCCCGCTCTAAGGCCGACCTTGTACGCCTTGACGAGATGCAGAATTCATGGATGAAACAGCCTAACTGTTCTATCGATATTACAATTGACCGTGCAGAAGAAGGTTGGAATGGTCATGTAGGATTTGTACCTCCATTCATTACTGAACTTAAGCCTGATGCAGGTATGACAGTAATCATGTGTGGACCTCCAATCCTCATCCATATGTCTCTGAAAATTCTTAAGGACCTTGGTTTCAAGGATGAACAGATTTTCACAACAATGGAAATGAGAATGAAGTGTGGTATCGGAAAATGCGGTCGCTGCAATATCGGTGACAAATTCGTTTGTAAGGACGGTCCGGTATTCAGCTTTGACCAGTTGGGTGAATTACCACCAGAATACTAATAAAACATCCCCCTGCCCTGCTCAACAGACATCTTAGGGGTTGACCTTTAAGCAGTGCTGGAAAACGAGGGGGGATTAGAGAAAAAGAAAAAGTCTGTTCAAATGCTTTTTTCTTTTCTTAAAAAACAGGGATTTTAGGGGATTGGCTTCCCTAAGGAGAAAACAATGGCAGAAAAAGAAATGGCTACTATATATCTGTTTGGTAAAAAGTATGAAGTACCAGCAGAACTTACAATCATGAATGCTATGGAATACGCAGGCTATCAGCTTAAACGCGGCTGTGGATGTCGTAACGGATTCTGTGGAGCATGTGCAACAATTTACCGTATCAAAGGACAGAACCAGCTCCAGACTTGTCTGGCTTGTTCAAAGAAGGTTGAAAATGATATGTACATTGCAACTCTTCCATTCTTTCCATTGGTTAAGCAAATTTATGACATCAACGCTGTAAAACCAGAACAGTCTGTAATGATGCAGCTTTATCCAGAAATCTATGCATGTGTAGGATGTAATGCATGTACAAGAGCCTGTCCTCAGAGCCTTAAGACAATGCAGTACATTGCATACGCACAGCGCGGAGATTTTGCAAAATGTGCAGACCTCTCATTCGACTGTGTTATGTGCGGATGCTGTTCATCACGTTGTCCAGCTGGCATTTCTC
Source organism: Treponema sp. (assembly GCA_045616425.1). GTDB lineage: Bacteria > Spirochaetota > Spirochaetia > Treponematales > Treponemataceae > Treponema_D. The sequence continues at coordinate 1,741 of JAZLGS010000007.1, read as the reverse complement.
ATCCACAGGTTGCAGAACTTGCCCGCCGTTTGAATGGTAAGTACATCCAGCCACAGTCACAGCACCTTCTTGACCGTGTTGCAGAAATCGATGCAGGAAAATGCGAAGATGCAATTAAGAAATTCATCGAAATGTCTACAGGCGATAAAGAACAGATTAAGAATCTTTATAACACTCGTGATATTGAAAAATAAGCCTTCGTCAAGGCACGCTATGTATAAAGCCTTGACAAAGTCATTTGGAAGGTTTCCAGAAAATTGTAACCCTTCCATAGGAGAATAAACATGTACGGAAATTACCTTGACGAAGCTGCAAAAATTGTAGCAGAAAAACGCGAAGAAAACCTTAAGTTTGAACACGCACGTCTCACAGCAGACGAAAAAGACCAGATTCTTAAGGAATATCATCCAGACCGCATTGCAAGCGAATTTACAGAGCTCAAGATTGGTCCTAATAAGGGCGAAAAGGCTCCGATTCAGCTTACAGAAATGCTTCAGGCAAAACCACGCATTGCTCCAGAGCACATCGACCTTACACACGTTGACTACGAAACAGATGTTCTCGTAATCGGTGGTGGTGGAGCTGGTACTTCTGCTGCCATCATGGCATCTGAAGCTGGTGCAAAGGTTCTCCTTGCAACTAAACTCCGCGTTGGTGACGCAAATACAATGATGGCTGAAGGTGGAATTCAGGCTGCTGATAAACCTAATGATTCACCTGCACAGCATTATCTTGACTGTTATGGTGGCGGACACTTTGACGGAAAGCCTGAACTCGTATACACACTTACAAACAAAGCTCCATCTGTAATCAAATGGCTCAATGACCTTGGTGTTGAATTCGATAAGGAAGCTGATGGAACAATGGTAACAACACATGGTGGTGGAACAAGCCGTAAGAGAATGCACGCTTGTAAAGACTATTCAGGTGCTGAAATCATGCGTACACTCCGTGATGAAGTATTCAACAGAGCTGACATGATTAAGGTTGTAGACTTTACAGCAGCTGTTGAACTCATCAAGAATGACAAGGGTGAAGTTTGCGGTGCTGTTCTTGAAAATGTTGAAACAGGTGAAGTCCGCATCGCAAAAGCAAAAGTTGTAATCATCGCAACTGGTGGTGCAGGACGTATGCATTATCAGGGATTCCCAACATCAAACCACTACGGTGCAACAGCTGACGGTCTTGTTATGGCATACCGTGCAGGTGCAAAGCTCCTTTATCAGGATTCACTCCAGTACCACCCAACAGGTGCTGCATACCCGACACAGATTCTCGGTAAGCTTGTTACAGAAAAGGTTCGTTCCCTCGGTGCAAAGCTCATCAACAAGAACGGTGAAGTATACATCCACCCTCTTGAAACACGCGATGTTAACGCTTCTGGTATCATCAAGGAAGTACGCAACGGACGCGGTGTAGAAAATGATGTTCAGCCTGCTGTATGGCTTGATACTCCAATGATCGAAATGATCCACGGAGAAGGAACAATCCTTAAGTCAATTCCAGCTATGTACAACATGTTCATCAAGTACGGAATCGATATCCGCAAGGAACCAATCCTTGTTTACCCAACACTCCACTACCAGAATGGTGGTGTTGAAATCGACAAGACATGCCACACAAATGTTGCAAACCTCCTCGTTGCAGGTGAAGCATCTGGTGGTGTTCACGGTACAAACCGCTTGATGGGTAACTCACTCCTCGACGTTGTTGTATTCGGTCGTGAAGCTGGTATCGAAGC
>JAZLGS010000006.1:0-4198 GCA_045616425.1 Treponema sp. | reverse complement strand
GTAAATGTTGAAAATTGTATTATCAAGGATAATGAATCTAAATATGGTGGTGGCGTTTATATTAATAACGTAGGATCTAGTACGGCTACTACCGTTAATGTTTATGGCGGCCAGTTAAGCGGTAATTCTTCCACAAGCAGCGGTGGTTTCATGCATATTGAAGATTATAGCAGTGGAACCCAGCTTGCGGTTAATGTCGGTAAGGAAGGTTATGATACTGCCATAACTGGAAACTCTTCCAGCGGCCATGGTGGTGCCATTTATTCTACAAACACCTGTACCCTCAATCTTAAATTTGTTGAAATATCTAGAAATTCCTGTGGTTCTACGTCTAATGGCGGTGGTGTATATACAAGCATAAATACTACACTTTCTTTGGGAAATGGTGTTAAGATTGCAGGCAATACCAAGGGCGACACGCAAAATAATGCCTATTTTGGAAAGGAAGATGTATCATATAATGGACAAACTTATACAAAGGGCACAGCTATTACCACTGACATTGAGTAATGGCTTGATATAAAAAAATAGGGCTGCCGGCAACTGTATGACATAGTGCATCATAGTTCCTGCAGCCCTTTATGTTTATTTAACTGAAGCTATGCTTAAGACTCAACAACCTTGAGGATTGCCTTTAGAAGGTCGTCGTATTCTTCAAAGGCTTCAAGTTCCGGGTTGTCCTTCTTGATTTGTTCTGTGGAGCGGAAAAGGAATCCTGCCTTGCTAGCCTTGATCATTGCCAGGTCGTTGTGGCTGTCGCCGCTTGCTACCGTTTCAAATCCGCATGACTGGAGGGCCTTTACGGTTGTAAGCTTTGACTGTGGACATCTCATCTTAAAGTCAGTGATTTCTCCGTTTGGTGCTACCACAAGTTCGTTGCAGAAAATCGTTGGCATTCCAAGCTTCTTCATCAACGGGCCTGCAAACTGGCTGAATGTGTCGCTAATGATGATTGTCTGGCACTTGCTTCTGAGGGTATCCAAAAATTCCTTTGCTCCAGGGAGAGGGTCAATCTTTGAAATTACGTCCTGGATTTCCTTGAGGCCAAGTCCGTGTTCCTTAAGGATTCCGATTCTCCACTTCATCAGTTTGTCGTAGTCCGGTTCGTCGCGTGTTGTGCGTGTAAGTTCCGGGATTCCTGAAACCTTTGAAAATTCAATCCAGATTTCTGGAACAAGAACGCCTTCAAGATCAAGACAGGTTATATACATGTTTCTACCTCGCATATTTTTTGTTTCCCACAGTATACAGAATTTGCAGGAATTGTGAAACTGGATTAATGGTTTATTTCACTGCTGCTGGTGGAAGCAATGAGTGGCTCGTACATCATGAGTGCGTGGTTTTCCGTAACCAGCTGATCCGAGAGCATCTGGCCAGTGCGTGCATTGAAAGTTTTTCTGTATATGGTATTGTGCCGGACGTAGTTGTTGCCGATTTCTGCAGTTATCCAATGGTCTTTCTGATAGACCTGGTATTGGAATGGGCATGGAACATTGCTTCTCCATTGACCGCAAAGCTTTCCGTCTTTTATCCAGATCTTGAGGAAATATGCTGAACCTGTGCTGTTCTTAATCATTAGGTCACGGTAGTTGTATACGCAGGTTGCACCGCTGCCAAAGGGAAGGGTTCTGTTTGTGTCAGGAAAAACATCGTAACTGTGACGGAATCTTTCCACAACATCAAGGGGGGTGTGGAGTGTCATCCAGTAAATTAGATTTGAAAGGGCACAAAGACCTCCACCGGTTTTTGCAGCTGGTTTTCCATTAACAAGCATCATTCCTTTTGTGTACCCTTTGAAAAGCGTTGGATTTCCAACAAGGCGCCAGTACGAAAAAAAATTTCCATTTCTGACCAAAGTGCCGTTTAGCTTTTTTATGGCTATGGAAAGGTTGTGTGCCTTTCCTTGCTGAAGTTCAGTATCTTCTCTGCTCAGGTTTTTGAAAATAAGGGATGAATGGGATGCAATGACGAATGGAAATTCCCTTTCGATTTCATCTTCATTCAATGAAGTTTTTTTTGCAAATAAAGGTGAATAACGTAGCCAGAGGATATATCTTAAACTGGAATAAAAAATAACGCCCAAAGTCACCCTGAGCCTTGAGCGTTTTTTTTGCGGAACGAAGCGGTACATTAAATTCTATGGACCATCAGAGAGACGGACATCATAACACAGGGCAGGATCAATGACCGTGTATTTTACGCCGTCAATGAAGATGGAATTTCCGTCGATTTTAATGAGGGTAACTGTATTTACTTCTACGTAGTCAATTACACGCGTAGTAATGATCCTTGAATTTCCAAGCTCAAATCTTACCCGATTCCCATAACCAAAATATGGATACCAATAGCCGATATAATATTTGTATTTTGTATAATCAAAGTCATCTTTTACTTCTTCCTCATATTTATCATCGGATAACCCGCTATTGTACATGCTCCAGTAATAATCTGAAGATTTTACTTCCTTATTGCTGTTTCTTTCCTTTATGAAATCCGATTGACTGATTATGGAACAATCATCAATGTAGTTCAGGCTTTCACCAGTAAATTCCAATACCTTGTCGTTGTTTCCCTTACCAGCCTTAAGAAAAATGCATTTTCTTGTTGTTACATCATATCCGAATTTATTATCTACTCCCTTTGCAAGAGACAGCAACTGCTTCTTAAAGTCAGCTGCATTTGACCCAATCATCTGCCTTGAATTTTCGATCTGGACCGCTTTAAGGTTCTCGACATTTTCAAAGGGAATCACATTTCCCTTGTATAAAAGGCGGATGTCATCAAGACACGTGTCGTCATATTTTGCTCCCCTGTAAACTTCGCGTATTTCAAGGGTAAGTGTCTGGGCTGTCTGAAGAAGGTCAAACTTGATTGACTGCCAGTCCTGGACATTGTCCTTAAGTGTATAGTCCTTCTGCTGGAAATGCTCCCTTGCAACCTGGGTAAGGCGTACTGTCTTTACGCGGTTGTTCTTGAGATAGTAATCCTTGCTTGCAAAACCGTTTACGATTTGGATTTCATCAAAGGAAACAGGCTCTGCAAATTCAACAGTAATAGATTCACCAATGCCGGAACCTTTCTGGTCAGCCTCGCACCATGTGCTGCTGAAATCTTCGTCAAGAATGTTGATTGGAGGATAAAGATATTTCCCGTCAAACTGGGCTTCAACCAGTTCGCTTGTGGCTGTTACGGATTTTACCGTTGCAGATTTGGACTGTGCCTTGAACCATTTTGACTGGGCAAAAACATATGCACCAAGTAAAAGGCCTGTCATGATGGCAATAAACTTTTTCATAATTTCACCTGCTTTTATCTTGAATAAATCAGTGTTAGAAACCATTATACACTTATGTTCATTTCTTTTAAACGGTTTTTCTTGAATAAGTTTCTCGATATTTTACCTTCCACCTGCTTTGGCTACAGAAGATTCATTTTGCGCCTTATGGATGTGGAAATCGCTCCTGATGCAAGAATCAATTGCGGCTTTAGGATTTATGGCCCCGGGAAAGTCATCATAAAGGAAAACGTATGGATGGGGCAGAATTGTCATGTCTATACTGCCGGGCTTAATACGGTCATCATTGGCGAAAACTGCGAAATAGGACCTGAGACTGCTTTCAATTGCCAGAGTCACCAGATAGAATCAAGTGAACATAGGGCAGGCAAGTGCATCATGCATGACATTGAACTTGGTAAAGGAATCTGGTGCGGCATGAGGGCTACAATTCTCTGTGAAAAAATTGGCGATGGGGCTGTCATAGGTGCTGGATCATTGGTTCTCAAGGATGTTCCTGAAAATGTACTTGCCGCAGGGTGCCCTGCAACCGTAAGGAAGGATCTTGCTAGATAGATGATAAAATCAATTTCAAAAATTAAGATACTTCTGCCAGTTTTTATTGCAGTTCTGACTTTTACAATCAGATTTCAGATGCTTTTACAATCATCCGAGCCTTCAGGCCTTGACGGATATTTTTATGCGCTGCAGGCAAAATCCTTTGCTTTGAACGGTCGCCTGGAAAATCCTGACTATAAAATCGGCTATTACCTTTGTGGAGTTTTTGCATTCATCTTCAGGAATCCTGTCCTTGGGTGCAAGATCTATGCTTCCCTGGTTTCTTCGTTTCTTATCCTGTCTATTTATGCTGCGTTAAAATCCTTAAGGACAGATTATGGATTTTGCATATTGGGATGTTCTGTT
>JAZLGS010000005.1:0-19384 GCA_045616425.1 Treponema sp. | reverse complement strand
CCTTGGCTTTTTTACCGTCGCTGGGACCCACTTTTTTTAGTAAAATGCAGATTTTTAGCAACACTTTTTACGGACATAGCCTTTTGTAAAAGCAAATGAAAAAAACGTAATAAAGATTAATTCTGCTCGACCAATCGGAAGTTATGACTTAAAATAAAAGTATTTATGGGAGTCTCTGTAAATAGTTTTTTAGAGAGGCCATTATATTTTTTGGAGGAACGAATGAGTAAATATTCAGGAACACAGACTGAGAAGAATCTTCAGGCCGCATTTGCAGGAGAAAGTCAGGCCCGCAACAAGTATACCTATTTTGCTTCTGTTGCTAAGAAAGAAGGCTATGAACAGATTGCAGAGATTTTCCTTCATACTGCTGATAACGAAAAGGAACATGCTAAGATGTGGTTCAAGGAACTTGAAGGTCTTGGCGACACAAAGGCAAACCTTGCAGCAGCTGCTGATGGCGAAAACTTTGAATGGACCGATATGTACGAAGGTTTTGCAAAGACGGCAGAAGAAGAAGGGTTCAAGGGTCTTGCTGCTAAATTCCGCATGGTTGCTGCAATTGAAAAGCGTCACGAAGAGCGTTACCGCAAGCTTCTTGAAAATGTGGAAACTGCAAAGATTTTTGAAAAGAGCGAAGTGAAGGTATGGGAATGCCGCAACTGTGGACATATCGTAGTAGGGACAAAGGCTCCGGAGATCTGCCCGGTATGTGCCCATCCAAAGGCTTATTTCCAGGTAACTGACGTCAGTTTTGAATAATGCACTGCAAGGATAGAACCGTTTGATGGTTGTCAGACGGTTCTTTTTTGCTGTAGCATTGCTGACTGATAATGACTGTGAGGAATAGAAGGAGGGAGCATTTTCTTTTTCACAGTTTTTTAGTATGTTTTATTGTATTTTTTATATTTTGATGTAAAATTATAAACGAGGTGTTATTTTAATGCGTTTAAACATCAGGGTAAAATTGACAATCCTTATTACAGGGCTTATTTTAGTTGCAAATACAGTACTTGGTGTAATTACATACCGGAGTGCCAGTGCTGCTATGACAAATATGGTTGATAACAATCTGAGTCTTCTGGCAGATAAGGTTGCCCTTGAAATTTATGATATGAATGAGATGGAACTCCAGCTCTTGCGTTCTCTGGCAAAACAGCCTTTTGTTTATGACGGCAGCACGTCATTGTATGACATAAACCAGCAGCTGAAGAGGATTCCTGAACTTGATCTGGTTAAATATGAGAACGTATCTTTTAGCGATGCAGAAGGAAACGGCTTTAAATATGATGGAACTGCAGCAAATTTTTCGAACTCAGGTTATTTTAAGGCTGCCATAAAAGGAAGTGAATTTATTTCGGATCCTTATTTCAGTCAGATTGGAAATGCAATCCTCCAGTTTTATGCAGTGCCTGTTTATAACGAAAACAAGAAGATTGTTGGTGTCCTTTCGTCTGTAATAAAAGGGGACCGACTCACGGCAATGATAAAAGGGATTGACATTGGTTCCGGTTTCCATCCTTCCATCCTTAACCGCAATACCGGGGATTCTGTTGCAAATGCCAACGAAGGTACAAGGGAAGAAGGGGGAAAAGTTTCAGCGCTGGATCCCAACAGTGATTTAGGAAAAGTAATAGGTGCGGTTGTAGGTGGACAGACCGGGGTAATGGTGTTTAAGGATCCGCATCTGAATAAAAATATGGTGGCAAGTTACCGTCCGGTTGATGGTGTGGATTGGGCTGTTTTCTGCGTGGTTCCATATGATTTCTTCTTTAAGGATATTGAGCACCTGCATCTTGTTGTAATCCTTGGAATCATTCTTTCAATTATAGTTGCAACCGTAATTGGAAATATAATAATCCGCCTTATCATTAAGGCTTTGGGCTCTGTAAAAAATACCATCCTTGAAATTTCCAGCGGAAATGCGGATCTTACCAAGCGGCTTCCGGCACTTTCCAATGACGAAATCGGTGATGTGGTTCACGGATTCAACAGGTTTACGGAAAAACTTCAGTCGATTGTTAAAGACATCAAGGAATCCAATGTAGAACTGGCACAGGCTGGAAATGATCTTAATGCAAGTATGGACGATACTGCCGCTTCAATTCAGGAAATCATCGGTAACATTAATACAGTTCATTCCCAGATTAACATGCAGGGAGACAGTGTTGCTCAGACAGCCGGTGCAGTTAATGAAATTGCTTCAAATATTGAATCTCTGGAACGCATGATTGAAGCTCAGAGCATGGGTGTTTCACAGGCAAGTTCCGCTGTAGAAGAAATGATTGGAAACATCTCGTCTGTAAATGACTCCGTTGATAAGATGGCATCATCATTCAACAATCTTATTTCTAATGCTGAAAGCGGTGTAAATCTCCAGCACGATGCAAACGAACGCATTGAAAGCATAAAAATCCAGAGCGAAACGTTGCAGGAAGCAAACCTTGCAATTGCTGCCATTGCCGAACAGACGAACCTTCTTGCCATGAATGCTGCCATTGAAGCAGCCCATGCCGGTGAAGCAGGTAAGGGATTCAGTGTTGTTGCTGACGAAATCCGTAAGCTTTCAGAAACTTCCGGTGAACAGTCCCGCACAATCAGTAAACAGATGGGAAGCATCCAGGAATCAATTTCCGAAATGGTTGTTGCTTCTGAAAAATCAAGCCAGGCATTCCAGAGCGTTACACACCAGATTAACCAGACGGATGAACTGGTGCGCCAGATTAAGGCTGCAATGGAAGAACAGACCCTTGGTTCACAGCAGATCAGCGAAGCACTTCATTCGATGAATGACAGTACGATAGAAGTTAAGACTGCTTCAAGGGAGATGTCCGAAGGAAATAAAGCGATTCTTGATGAAGTAAAGGCATTGCAGGAAGTAACGCACTCTATGAAAGACAGCATGGACGAAATGTCTGCCGGAGCAAGGAAAATTGCAGAAACTGGTGCTGCCCTGAATGATATTTCGGCAAAAATGAAGGACAGTATTTCCGGTATCGGTGAACAGATTGACCAGTTCCGCGTATAAATCCCTTATTCGTGCCGGCTGATGCAATATTCAGCAGCAGAACTGCCACATTTTTCAAAACCACCTCTGAAAAATACGTTTTTTAGAGGTTCATTTCATTAAAATAAGGACGGAATCCGTCATGGGCGGGTTCCGTCTTTTTTTTCATTTTACCTTGAATAAATCAGTTTTAAAAACTATTATAAGGCTATGGGTTTTGACGCAAGAATTAAAGATTATCTCGATGATGAAATATTGAATGCTGTTGCAACATTGCTTTCTGCGCCAGGGGGAACGCAGCTTTTAAAGGCTGCAGATGTTATTGCACAGACTTTTGGAGCTTCCAGCTGCCTTTTTTCCAGTGAAAAAGCTGATTTTGAAGAAAAACTTATCAGCAGTTTCCAGAAAAACCTTACACTTCTCATCCAGAAGACATGGGTTGAAAAAGCAGATGCAGAGCTGAAAGAAAACGTACTTTACAAGCTTTCCGAATTCTGTAAACAGACACCGTCTGACAGTTGGAATCACCTTTACCAGACTTTCCTCCAGATTATCAATGATGTCGTATATCTTATGTTCGGTAATCAGAGTAAAACAGAGGATTTTGCAGAATATGCATTAAGGATTGATCCGGAATTCGGTATTTTCTGTTTTTATATCCGCAATCTTCCTGAAGAAACTGAATGGCCAAATGAAAAATGCCGTGTCGTAATCCTTCTGGGAATGTATTTTCTTGCCAACTACTAAAATTTTATGAATCTTCAGACAATTTATACTTCTCTCCGTGAAGCCAGCGCAAAACTCGCATTACAGAATGCCGAAACTAAGAATCAGGTTCTTCTGAATGTATGTGATGCTCTGGATAAAAACCGGGCTTCCATCATATCTGCAAACAAGACGGATATAGAAAGTGCCCGTGCAAAAGGCATGTCGGAATCCATTATTGACCGCCTCATGTTGAATGACAAGCGTATTGACGGAATTATTGACAGCCTCCGTACTGTTGTTTCCCAGACAGATCCTGTTGGCGAAGAGCTCAGCGGATGGAAAACACCAAATGGACTTACAATCCGTCAGGTGCGTGTGCCTCTTGGGGTTGTCGCAATCATTTATGAAAACCGGCCTAATGTTACAGTAGACGCATTCTGCCTTGCATATAAAAGCGGGAACGCAATTCTTCTCCGTGGTTCATCCTCTTCATACAATTCAAATCTGGAAATCGTCCGGGTTATAAAAGAAGCTCTTTCAGAAAAAGGAATTCCTGAAGCAATCGAGCTTGTAGAAGTAAAGGAACATGACCACAGTGATGTAGATGAAATCCTTAATGCCGTGGGAAAAATAGATGTCTGTCTTCCACGCGGCGGAAAAAAGCTCATACAGAATGTTGTTTCAAATGCAAGAGTTCCTGTTATTGAAACTGGCAGTGGCGTGTGCCATCTTTTTGTTGATGAGTCGGCGGATATGGAAAATGCCGTAACGATTGCAGAAAATGCAAAAATCCAACGGCCTAGCGTATGCAACGCAATTGAATGCATTCTGGTTCATGAAAAGGTTGCCGGAGTTTTCCTTTTGAAAATGGCTGAAAGATTTTCAAACCGCGTCAAATTTCATGCTGATGAAAGGGCTTATGCAATTCTTTCTGAATCAGATTCCGTTGCAGAGGAAAACCTTTTTAAGGCATGCGAAGATGATTTTGGTAATGAATATCTTGATTATGAATGCTGTGTGAAGGTCGTTGATTCTATTGATGAAGCTGTTGAATATATCAATTCCCACAATACAAAACACAGCGAAAGCATTATTACTGAAAGCCGTGTAAATGCCCGTCTTTTCCAGAGCCGTATTGATGCCAGCTGTGTTTATGTAAATGCTTCCACAAGGTTTACGGATGGCGGTGAATTTGGTTTTGGTGCAGAACTTGGAATCAGTACCCAGAAGCTTCATGTCCGCGGGCCAATGGGAATCAAGGCACTGACGACAACAAAATATTTAATTGACGGTGAAGGACAGGTCAGGAAATGAGTGAAGCAATTGCAAATGTCATAAAGGCTTCCAGAAAGATTGTAATAAAAATAGGCAGCAACACACTTGCAAAGCCGGATGGAACCCAGAATACGGAATTCATGCACAGTTTTGCCCGGCAGGTAAGGAATCTGGTGGATTCTGGAAAGCAGGTTGTAGTAGTTTCTTCCGGCGCACAGGTCAGCGGTGTATCTACATTAAAGGAATGGGCGCGGAAAAAAGATGTTCATTTCAGGCAGGCTTTGTGTGCCATAGGTCAGGTTGAGCTTATGAGTCAGTGGCGCAAGGCATTCAGTGATTTTGACCTGCATATCGGACAGCTGCTTTTTACAAAAGAAGATTTTGAAAACAATCACCGTTCCCTCAACATCCGCAACACGCTTTTTACATTGGCAGATGAAGGCGCAATTCCAATCATAAATGAAAATGACTCAGTTTCAACTGATGAATTTGCAATCGGTGATAATGACAATCTCAGCGCACTTACTTCAATTATCTGGAGTGCGGACCTTCTGATTCTTTTCAGTGACATTGACGGTGTTTATTCTGATAATCCTAAGACTAATCCTAATGCAACATTGATTGATACGGTAGATGATATTCCGTTACTGCGCCGGCAGATAAAAATCGGGGAAACAAATGCATTTGGAACCGGCGGCATGGAGACAAAGATACAAGCTGCGGAAAAAACTGTTCCATATGGAATCCCGATGCTTCTGGCAAACGGCTCAACGCCGGATATTATTGACAGGCTGGCAGACGGCAGTGCAAGGGGAACATTGTTTCTGGCAGAATGAAATAAGTGCAGTTTTTAGAAGTTCTTTTTGGAATGAACTGATGACGGCAGGATCTGGTTTTGCAGATTCTGCTTTTTTTATGTCTATGGCCGTATAAGTGCTGCTGATTAATGAGGAATCTCGACGCAGATATGGAGCGACGGCAACGCCGTAAAATTGTGGAAGCAATTTTAGCGAGTCTCCGAGAAGCTATGCTTCGAAGGCGGAAAAGACAACTTGTTGTACCGGAGGGGGCGTGCTTTACAAACAGGCGCATTTTCCACGGTAATGCAGATTTTTTAGCAAAATTTTTATGGACATAACCTAATAATAATACGCCAGGATATATGTTCCGCACGAACTGAATCCCAGTTTTTCGTAAACTTTGATGGCGGCAAGATTGGTTTCCTTTACGAAAAGTACGGCTGTCCGTTTTTTTCCGGCAATGATTTTTACCAGATGATTGACCAGGGTTTTTGCAAATCCTTTTTCCCGGTAGGGTGCATCAGTATAGACACCTCCAATCTGGCAATAATTTTTTCCAATGGAATTTATTGCAGCCTTTGCTATCGGTATATTTCCCGCAATTCCGTTCTTCCATGGAACAATCATAAAAATTATGTCTTTCTGCAAATGCCGCCGGAATGCGCCGTAAAGCTGGCTGTCTTTTACTGTCAGCCCTTCCGGAATGACTTCTTCTTTCTGATATTGTTTCTCAAGTTCAAAGACCGGGTCGCAATCTTCCGGTTTGCACCGTTTGATGACAAAACCGGATTGATTTGTCATTACGCCGGATTGGGGAACGCTGCATTGCATGAGATTGTATTTTGTATAAATACGTGGTGGTTTTCCATTTAATTTAAGCGCTTTCATTATGAAAAGCGAACCATATGCCTCACCATCAACACAGAAAATATTTGCAGGCTTAAGGAATTCTGCCAGAACCGGCAATACCTGATTATAAATTGAAGCTGCTTTTGGATTCTTTTTTGATGAAAAGGGAAGGCAGTGAAAAACTGTCCGTTTGCTGCGGAAATAAATAAGTCCACAAAGTGTATTACCGGAATCAACGGTGAAAATTCCATCAATGCCGGTCATAAGCTGCTCCACCAGATTTATGCAGTTCAATTCATAAAGTCCGGCAAAGTCAGCTGCCTCAACCCACCGGGCGGCGGACAGAGGCTTTATATATACTTGATCAGTCTGCGAGTTTTTTGTATGCATCAAATTCTGCAAGCATTTCCGGGTCTTTATTTTTATCAAGAAGACTTACGAGAACTGCAAAGAAGAGACATACCAGGAATCCTGGAACGATTTCATACAATCCGAAGATTGGTGCAACTGATGCAGGAATCTGATGCCATGCAACAACCGTAATACCACCAGTAATGAGACCTGCAATAGCACCTTTTGCCGTCATGTTTTTCCAGTAAAGGGCAAGGAGAACCAGCGGCCCGAATGTAGCACCGAATCCAGCCCATGCATAGGAAACAAGGCCGAATATTGATGAACTCGGATTAAGTGAAAGGAGCAGTGCAACCAGTGCGATTGCAAATACAGTAAAGCGGCTTACATTTAATACAGTCTTTTCATCGGCATCTTTATTGATGAGACCTTTGTAAATGTCACGACCGATTGCACTTGATGCTGCAAGAAGCTGGGAGTCTGCTGTTGACATTGAAGCTGCAAGGATTGCACAAAGGAAAAGTCCTGCAATGAATGCCGGATACATGCTCTGCATTGTGGCACTGAAAACTGTTTCAGCATCACCGGATGCAAATCCAGCAACGGCTTCGCCACCATTCAGGATGATTCCGTGGTTCATAAGATAAGCTGTTCCCAATGTTCCGATAAGGAATGTTCCCACATATGAAATTACCATCCATACTGTTCCTACGCGGCGGGCTGTCTTTACAGATTCATTTGAATCAATTCCCATGAAGCGTACGATGATGTGCGGCATACCGAAATATCCAAGTCCCCATGCCAGGGCGGAAACGATAGCCATTCCTTTATACGTTGAGTTTGCAGCGAATGCGTCCTGCATGTTTTTGCCGAAGCTTCCGGCAAGTGCTTTTGCATCAAAACTCTGGACTGCTGCCAGTGCTTCTGCCGGTCCGCCGAGGGAGAAGATTGCGATTGTTGCAGAAATTACGAATGCAACGAAAATCAAAGTTCCCTGAATGAAGTCTGTAGTACAAACTGCTGTGTATCCGCCTGTGATTGTGTAGCAGAGGATTACAAGAAGACCGATTGCCAGACCTGCGTGATATGGAAGCCCGAAAACTGAATTGAACAGTTTTGCACATGCAACGAAACCTGAAGCTGTATAAATCGTAAAGAAGAATACAATGAAAATTACTGAAACAGCAGAAAGGACGTGAGACTTATCCTTGAATCTGTTTGTAAAGAATTCAGGAACCGTAATTGAATCTCCGAATGAAATTGAACATTTGCGGAGTGGTTTTGCAACGAAAAGCCAGTTGAGGTAGGTTCCGAGAATGAGGCCTATTGCAGTCCAGAAGGTTTCCTTGATTCCGCCAAGGTAGCAGAGGCCTGGAAGTCCCATAAGGAGCCATGCGGATGAATCAGAAGCTTCAGCACTTAAAGCTGTAACCCATGGACCTACTTTTCTTCCGCCAAGAAAGAAGTCAGATGCGCTGTTGTTCTTGTTTGCGTACTTAAGGCCGATGTAAATCATAAAGCCAAGATACAGAACGAATGCAGCAACTTTTGCAATCATTTGTGCAGACATTTTGTCCTCCAGAATTTTAATGATAGTAAAGTTTACGAGTATTTATAAAATTATGCAATAATATAGAGCATTTCTAAAAAACACTTTTTGAGAGAGATTTGGTCAGAATCTGTCTGATATATCAATTTCCGTGGAGCCGGATTCACGCATGGAATAGATGTATTCCAGCCGGCTTATTACCCGTTCCTTTTTCTGGATGAAGCGGGGTGCATGGCTTACAAGGAAAAATTCTGTATCAATCGATTTGAGAAGTTCTATTTCCTGTTTTAAAAGCTGCTGGTTATAGACACGCCGGTTAAATTTTATCTGGGCGTAAAGTGCATCTCCTACCAGTGCATATTTTCTGTTGACTTGCATCAGCAGTGAACCTTTCGCATGACTGTTTGGCAGCGGAATGATTTTTATTTTCACTCCGTCATCAAATTCCAGCGGTTCCGTAACGACACTGCCTTTGCGGCAATAACGGAAAGTGTTTTTTCCGATATAGAGGTTTTCGAAAGTGATGCCTTTGACGATGTTTCCCATGTGGTCAGGATGAAAATGGGAAATGACGAAATTTTTCCGGCCTTCAAGATTCTGGAGAAATTCCATGGAAGCACCTGTACAGCCTGCATCATAAATCCAGAGGCTTTCTTTTCCCTTTATGACGCAGACTTCAGCGGAAATTGGATTTTCAGAAGATGGAAAATAAAACATTCCATCTTCAACCTCAACTATTTCCTGCATCAGATTTCCTGAATCCTGTCATAGCGCAGATAGTACAACCGGCATTTGAATTTTGATTCATCTGCATTAAGGAGTTTTGCGGCTGCCTTCCTGTAGCATTCCTGCTGGGGAATGTATTTTTCATCGTTCAGTTTTGAATCTGACTTGTAGTCCACAATCGTGAATGTCCCGCCGGCATTTTCGTATATAAGGTCAATTGAACCTGTATAGAAAATTTCCTGCTCATCATCATACATCCTGAATGCATATTCTGCTTTTGCAAACCGTCCCTCTGAAACTGCCTCATCAAATTCTTTTCCTAATCTGGAAGCCTTGAACTGTGCACACATTCTGCGGCATGTATCAATGATGGCTTCTTTGTCATCATCCTCCAGTTTTTTAAACAGTTTTACATCTGGTGCATATTCTTCTGCCGGAATTCCACGGGCTTGTGCGCACAAATATTCATGGACAAGTGTACCGAAATCTGCAAATGAAAAATCTGCCTTTCTGACATAATCTTCTTCGGTTTCAAATTTTTCTCCGGAGTCAGTGTCTGCTGTTTCTTCAGCATCATCAACGTCAGAATATTTTTTTATGATTTCAGAAAGTGAAGGGTAAAGTTCCTTTAATGATTCACCTTCAATTACGGAACCTTTGCATTCAAGGGAACTTGGAGTGCGCCTGTTTGATTCAGGCTCTTCTTTTTCAACTGCAGGTACAGCAGCAAAAATTTTTTCTGCTCCGGCAATGAGTGCGGCTTCATCAGTTTTTTGTGTCTGTGTAATTGCAAATGCATCATCTTTTTTTACTGGAATGATGTGGATGAAGTCGAAAGGCGCATTTTCGTTGAACAGTGGGTCAGGCGAAATGTCTTCAATTTTTTCTGTTTCGCCTTCATAGTAATGGGAAATTATTTCTCCAATCATGGTTTCTTTTTTCAGTGCACCTGTAATGAAGACTTGATTTTCTGCGCGGGTGACCGCAACATAAAATACGCGTTTGTATTCTGCTTGTGTTTTTTTCAGGTCATCTTCTGCAAGACGGATCTGGAAGTAATTGTCTGCATAATTTGATTTTATGCTCAATCCATATTCCGGATCCATATGTATGTCATGCTGTCTCGATTCGCTTCCTGCTCCCATGCATCCCAGAATGAATACATATTTAAACTGGAGTCCTTTACTTGCGTGAATCGTCATGACCTGAACTGCGTCTGATTTTTCCACAGGATATTTTGTTTCGCTAAGTGAAATGTCGGACTGGATTTTAAAATAACTGTCTTTGCCCTGACGGATCCGGTCAAGCTGGTCAACGAACCAGGCAATGTTCTGACCTTCATCATCTGTAGTGCGGCACAATTCAAAGAGCAGGTCAAACTGTTCGGCAAGAAGGTTCGCGTTCATGTTTAAAAGTGTTTCGTACCTGTAGCCGCAGTCATTCCACAAAACGCTTATGGTTTTTGCAAGTGGCTGGCTCAATACCTGAGTACGGTTTGCATTAAAGAAATCCGCAGCGTTCCTGTATTTTTCATATTCACTTTCAGGAAGGACTGCTTTAATTGCACTGTCATGTTCAGTTGAAAACGGTATGAGCTTTCCGTCGTTTTCGGCTGCGGCCTTTATGTTGATTGAAGCAGCAAGAATTTTTTCAAGTGATGATTCGCTTAATCCTGCAAATGGTGAAGCAAGGTATGCTGCGAATGCCTGTCTGTCAGAAGTATAAACACAGAGCCTCAGGAAATTGTAGATGTCATTTACCGGTGCTTCATCAAAAATATTTTTCTGCTGGTCAAGATTGAACGGAATTCCGGAACGGTTCAGCCAGTTTATGAGCTGGGAACGGTTGTCCCTTGTACGGTCAAGCACTGCAAAATCACTGTAATTTATTTTTTCGCCGGCAGATTTTTTTGCATCATAAATTTCCCTGATTTTCTGTGAAACGAAAAATGCTTCATGATTTTCTGTGGAAAGATAATCTTCTGATTCTGCCTTTGGAATTGCATCCTTATTGAAAATGCAGACATGGGCACTGACATTTTCAGCAGTAAGATTTTCCGGTGGAAGTTCTTCGTATGTCTGTGTATTGACTTTTGTTGCCTGGGCTTCTGCCGGATACGCAGCTTCAAAAAGTTCTTCTGAAACATTCGGAAAAACTGCAACGTGTTCTGTTCCGTCATTTTCTGAAACTGAAAATCCGCCAAAAAGCTGGTTGAATGTTGAAAGCAGTGCATTTGTTGAACGGTAGTTGTGGTTCATCTGGAGCGGTGCAGTATTCAGGTCTGATTTTAATTCATTGAATACGGAAACATCAGCATCCCGGAATTTATAGATTGACTGCTTTTCGTCACCAACAAAGAAAAGTTTGTCGCTCCGGATTTTGTCCTTTATCTTCTGGTGCAGTTCATCTGAATTAAAATCCAGTTCAGGAAAATCTGTAAGTACGTCTTCCCGTTCGGAAAGCAGGTAAAGCATGTCCCTGTTCTTTCCGTTGTTGTCCTGGAATTCATCAATCATTATTTTACTGTATGCATTTTTTTCCTGAGTACGTATGTCCTTTTGTTCTACGAGAATCTTTAATGCAAGATTTGAAATGTCAGTAAATGAAAGGTTTCCGGACATGCGCTTTTCTTTTTTCTGCTCTGTGCAGAATTCATCAAGAAGTTTAAAAAGCATTCCGGCATATTTGTATTCCTTGATGAAATAAATCGCACTGAACAGTTCCTTGTTTCCTGCCAGTTCATTTATTGCTTCTTTTAATTCCGTAAATGGACTGGAGCGTTTTGTAGTCTTGAGGGAAGCTATTTTGTTGAGCCAGTCATGGACTTTGTTTACGCCTTCAAGAATGCGTGGATCATTTTCTATTAAAGTTGAATCAGTGATTTTGAAAAACTCTGGAACTGCATCATCTGCCGTAAGGCTTGCAAGGTCTGTAAGGTAAACGTTTGCAGCATCAGCAGGTCGTGCAGTTGAAATCATTTCTTTTACTGTAGTGCAGAAATCAGAAAGATAATGTAATTTCCTGTTCCATAGTTCTGCAATTGCTTTTGCCTGCTCTTTATGTTTTGCGCTAAGATAACCGTCTGGTGTTGTAATTGAAATTTTTGCAGTGGCCGCAGCAAAATAATTTTCAGCAATGGCCTGAAGTCCGCCAAGTTTGCTGAAATAAAGTATTGCAGGATTTTCTCTGTGCTTGAATACAAACTGGAGTGCCTTAAGGTTTATGTCATCATATGATGATTTTGTGTCGCCTGAAAAATCAGGACTTATGCCGTAACGGTTTGCGGCCTGTTTGACGATTGAGGTACAATATGAATCCAGAGTCTGGATGTGGGTTTCAGAAAATTCTTCAATTGCTTTTTGTGCATTTGTCCGTTCCTTTTCCGGAACTGCTTCATTTCTTGCAAAGAATTTTAATGTTGAATAAATTCGTGCGAACATTTCTGCAGCTGCTTTTTTTGTAAATGTCAGCGTCAGGATTTTTGAGACAGGAATATTACAGGACATTACAAGCCATGCAAAACGTGTTGCCAGAACCTGTGTCTTTCCTGAACCTGCACCTGCGGCAACGATTGTATTTTCTGTCCGGCAGCAGGCTTTTTTCTGTACCGGGTCAAGAGGCCGTTTTAATAAATCAAGGTATGCAAAATCTTTCATCTGTGTCTTCCTATTTTAATTTTGGTTATGTTCGTCTTTACTGTTGCTGATTAATGACGAACCTCGAGTTATCGACGTTTTGGTAGGAAACTGTACTACCATATGCTAATAATTAATAAAAGCTATGTAAAATTAATGGTAAAAATAACTGCATAATTGTGAAAAAAGTGGGACGCAGAAAAAAGAGCTAAGGGAAACCTGTGGGTGATACAAGGCTCCTGAATGAGCCAGCTTTTTTTTTCGTCGCTGGGACCCGCTTTTTTTAGTAAAAATGCAGATTTTTTTGCAATACTTTTACGGACATGGCCTTAATTTTCTTCCTGCAATGCTGAACAACGTACGGCAGATGGTCTGGTAACTGCATCCTGTGCAGACTGAATATGGATTTACATCCGGCGTAAAGCTTTCCGATTTTACCGTATCACAAAATTGTCCTGCGTAATTTTCCATTGCTGCCAGTGTTGGTGCATATTCATCAGGCGTAACGGCAGAACTTCGTTTGTCAAGATGTGCCGGATCCCGCATGATGAAAGTCGGTTCAGCTTTATTTATGGAAAAGAACAGAGCATTTTCAGCTTTTGCGGTTTCATGGTTTTCATTCCACAGTTTTACATAAAGTGGAATCTGGAAGTTACCCAGATTGCCGTCGCTGTCAACAATGCAGTCTTTGATTTTTGGAGTGCCGCCTGTTTTATAATCAATTATGTAAACTGTTCCTTCACAGGAAAGAATGCAGTCTACCCGTCCTGAATATTTCCATTTACCATTTTCGGACTGGCAGTTGATCCACTGTTCCGTATCAACAATTGTAAAACCGCCAAAACCTTTTTTGTCCACTGGCAGACAGAATGCATGAAGGAAGTGCATGACATCATTTATGATGAGTTGTTTTTGTGAAAGGAGCATCACTTTTGCAAGAGGCTTTTCAAGAATGTCATTCCTGCTGGAAGTGAGGATCTTTTCTATTATATTGTGAACCAGCTGCAGGATTTCCTGTTCATCTTGAAATGAACCGTCAGCTCCGATTAAAGGGATCGTTCCATTGCCTTCATTCTTAAAATGATTTACAAAATCTTCAAGGACTTTATGTTTTATGTTTCCAATGTCAAAATTTGAAACAAGCTCAGCATCAAGGGTAGTTGAATCGATTGCAAAAACTTTACTGAATACCCACTTGCGTGGGCACGGGAAGAAAGTGCTCATGTCGGTTCCTGTAATTACTAGCCGGTCGTCTTTTTCCTGATTGTGCTTGTTTCTGTTTTCTACAAGAACATAATTTATCTGGTCAGAAATGTCTGCCCTGTCACCGGAACTTTCCGGTTCAGAAATTTTTGTGGTGCGCCATTTTGTAAACTGGGATTTCTGCAAATCAGAAAAAGCAAAACTGCCTGTTTCTCCAGCTGCGTTGCCGCCACCGGAAAGGAACCATTTCTTTTCATTCAGAATGAAATCCTCATCATCCAGATTGTCAGAAGGATCTTTTTCTGTAAGATAATTGTGGGCGATGGCAAATCCGGTGAAAGTATCTTCTGCAAAGGAGAATTCCGTATTTCCGTTTCCATCGCCGGAATAAAGACGGATGAATGCCCGGGACATGTTGAATGCCTTGTCTTCATCGGCCAGCCCGAGGGCAATGCGTTTTTCAGCAGAAAGGAATGAAAGCCGTCTGTTCACAATTTCCAGATTTTTCTGGCTTGCATCAATTACAAACTGATGTTTTATTTTTGCAGCAGCGGAAAGTCTGTAAGGATAAACGGAAATTCCGGAAGCTTTGTTCTGTGGTGTATATTTTTTGCTGTCCAGTTCATTCATGAAAAACTTGAACGGATTTTTTATTTCAAGATTTACCGGCACACAGAATTTTTCATCAATTTCTGCCAGTGATTTTAAAGTGTTGATACAGTGGGCAATTATATTGTTGGCACTTTTTGAAAAGCTGTCTTTTGAAAGATAATTGTCTTCAAAAATTTTCCATGCTTCGTGGATGTTTGCAAAACTGGATGCTTCGCAGATTGTCTTAACATCCCGCTTGAAGTTTTTGTAAAATTCCAATTCACGGTAATCTTCTTTTACGGATGACAGCGCCATAATCCATGAGTCTTTTTTTTCACCAGCATCTTCGTAAGTCATAAGGCATGACATGCGGCAGCCTTCTTCAATCAGGTTCTGTTTTAAAATGCGGATGTCTTCGCGCCATGGAATGTATTCATCAAGCAGAAGGGCGCGGACGGATGCGTAGGAAAATTCTGAATCGTAACAGTTTTTTATTTCCGTAAATACGGCACCTGCACAATTTTTTGTCAGCGGAAGTCCTGCCCTTATTACGAATGGAACATCATAGTTTGTCAGTTCACGTTCAAGGTAAGGCCTGTAAATGTCCATGTTTGGAATACAAAGTGCAATATCGTTCCATGCTGCTTTTTTTTCTTTTACAAGATTGCGGATTTTTAAAATAGTTTTGCGGAGTTCTTTCCTTGAGTCGGCATATTTTGTACATTCAGGTGCTGCCGAAATTTCTTCCGGAAGGTTTATTACAGTGATGTTTTCAGTGCTGTTGAATATTTCAATATAGTCCGCATAATCTTCAAGTATTTCCGGATATACGATGACGAATTTTTTTCCGTCCCGGCCTTCAGAAAAATCAGGAGTAATCCAGCTTGGCTCGTACATTTTGTTTTGTTCAAGGAACTGGGAATACCTGGAATGGAGTTCAAGAAAATCTTTGTCTTCGGCATCAAGACTCGCAGAATCTGTTGAACCGAATTTTTCAATTATTTTCTTGAACCACAGGTTCAGGGATGGCAGCATTTTGGAAATCCAGTTTGCAAAAGTTTCAGTATTGTCTGCATATTCTCCTGGAATGAGGGTAGTCAGGAATTTTTCGCGGCTGTTGGTGCGGAGCATGTCCTCTGTAAAAATTTTCCTGAGTACAGAAGGAATTGCCGTCTTATCCTGAACATGAGCAGTAACAAAATTTGATTTGAACTTATCCCATGCCGTAAACCGCTCAAGGGGAACTGCCTGCATTCCGCTTTCTGCCGGATGGCTTACAATCCAGTCAATCCACGAATTCATTACGACATCCGTTGAAAAGACAAAATATGTATTGCTTTCCTTTAAATGCTGTCCGATTTCTTTTTCCAAACCGGAAGGCGTTATCCTGATAATGTGCATTTGCATCTCCTATGTAAACACTGCTTTCTTTTTTATTATAAGACGAATTCCGCTAAGTGACAATTTTTTATTCATGCCGGTGGTGCTGATATTTTCAAAAAAACTCATGCATGAGCTGCGTCGAATTCC
The DNA here is from genome assembly GCA_045616425.1 of Treponema sp. GTDB lineage: Bacteria > Spirochaetota > Spirochaetia > Treponematales > Treponemataceae > Treponema_D. Next base: position 3,160 of record JAZLGS010000005.1, on the reverse strand, counting down.
TTTATTTCGTCCATAAAATTTTCCATAGATAAAAACTGTTTCTGTGCGGCACCATTATTTTCTATTATCAGGTAAAATCCTGTGTCCGCATATTCCAGATGCCAGTCAATCTTTGAGTTCCGGAATTTTTTCATGAGCAGTGCCTTGATTATTTCTCCTGTAAACCGCTGCTGTCGTCCAGCTTTTTTCTGTCCCATCAGGATTCCATCCAACTCATTTTCTGCTGCTGCATAAGTTCCGATGAATGCTTCCAGCTGTGGAAACGGTGAGTAAGGAAATTTTGCGTCGGAAATTTTCAGGAAGTCATTTTGTATTTTCTGGAAAATAGAAACCTTTATCTGGTTCTGAATGAAAACCCTCAGCATTATTTTCTCTGAAACATGGAGCTCCATTTCTATTGAACTTTCGTTTGCAGAAATATTTTTTACAAGAGCCGGAAATTTATTTTTGAATTCCGAAATTGCTTCATCGGAATTTTCTTTGTTCAATCTTAATCCGTCTTTTGAAAACATGTTTTCCCTGTGCATTGCACTGAATCTGTTTTTCCAGAAGTCGCCTTCAATATCAATGTCTGTCATTTTTTCCTCCTGATAAAATTGGCTATGTCTATGAAAAGTGTTGCTAAAAAACTTTACATGTTACTAAAAAAAGCTGGCTCATTCAGGAGCCTTGTATTCCCCAGAGGTAACGTGTACAGCGCAGCTGCTTCGAGAGTCACTAAAATTGCTTTCGCAATTTTCCGGCTTTGCCGTCGCTCCCTTCCGCCTTCGAAGCACAGCTTCTCGGAGACTCGCTCAAAACTCACCTCGTGAGTTTTGCCGGCTTTGCCGTCGCTCCCTTCCGCCTTCGAAGCACTGCTTCTCGGAGACTCGCTGAAATTGCTTCCGCAATTTTCCGGCTTTGCCGTCGCTCCCTACCACTACCATGCAGTTAATTTTACCATTGATTCTACCTTTTTATAAATCGTTCAGTTAAGAAGAGGCATCTCAAACATTTCAGATGAATCGTCTGTACTGTTTAAGAGAGTACACTGCAAACAGTTTAGACGACATTCTGCAAACAGCTGAGAAGGAATAGCTTTAACAAAATTATCTTTGAAAAAATTAGCCGGCTGTTTTACAGACGCCATAATTAATTACATGGCATTCCTTTTTTTTTCCGGAATTTCATATTTTGATTTTAACAATGACAGATAAGAACTCCACTTCTTTTGTAAAGCTGTGTCCCACTCATCTTCTGCCAGTATGGTTTCAATATATTCTGCCCTCTCCCAATTTTCAGACAGGATATACTTTTCATCATCAGTTTTATCCTTTGCATAAAGACATGAAAAGAGTTTTTCAAGATTTTTGTAATAATAATCAAGATATTTTTCCTGCTGTATTACGTCTGCATCTTTTGCATCACACAGAATATTATAGAAAAACTTAAAAGTACCGGACTTATAATCCTGTTCATATAAATGTGCATATATTTCCGTTACGGAACTGCATGTCCGGCCGCACATCTGCCCGATCATATCCCTTGATGCATCCTGCTTTAAAAGGTTAGATGCAAAATATTCATATTCACTAAGGATAAAATGCGTGACTTCTTTGTTGTAGTTTGTGTTTTCCAGTTCTTTTTTGAATGCATATTCAATTTCGGTAAAAAGATGACGGTAATTCGGGTTCCAGTCCAAAATTCTGTCATCCCGGGTATAACTAACAAAAAGCGAAGAAAGCAGCCTTGTTTCTGTCATGAATGTAATAATGGAAGGACTGCTATTCCTGCATTTTTTCAGCAGAGTTTCAATGAATATTTCAAAAAAAAGCCTGTATTCCTGTGTCTTTATGGCATTAAAAAATCCGTCATCGTCATAAGGGACAGAAGGAAGCAGTTCTTCTGCGGCTGCAGTCAAAGCAGAAGCACATCTTACGGCAACAGTTCCGTCATTACCGTTTTCCCTTAATTCCAGTTCCAAAAGCCTGTACAAAGCATTGTTTACAATCCTGAAACTCCTTAAAAAATGCACATCAACTGCCGTTTCCCTAAAACGGACTTTACAGATGCTCTCTAAAATGAAATGTTCATAAACCGCATTGATAAAATTAAGCTTCATTACATAACTGCCAGAATCATGAAGGGATTCTACAAGAGTAATAAAGAACCTGTTGAAACGGTTATCCTGAATTTTGACATGCACGTCAGAATCTGTTGAAATAATATCAATATTCTGATGAATCCATAAAACGATTATTTTAAATATTTCTTCGGTATTTACAGCCTGCCTGTTATTTACTATCTCAGTACAAAAGCGGAGCAAAGTATCAATCTTGTTTTCAGAATCAGATACTTCATTATTTACATAACAGCGAATGTCATTTTCATTTATTTCTGAAATAAGAAAAAGGAGAATGTACCTGATATTTAAAAAAGAACACAGCCTGCGTAAAAGATAAATTGATGTACAAATACTATACAATATTGAAGCAATGCAATATAAATCCTTATATTCCCCGGGAACGGTTTCAGTGCATGCCAATATGATTGAAAAAGCCGGAAGTCCTACCACAAAGAAAAGTTTTACAGGATTAATGATTTTTTTCATCAGAAACACTGAACCGAATTTATGGTAATTTTCCTGCATCAGTATGAACAGTGCCGTAAAATTAAAAATAAATCCGGCACTTACAATCTGGACAAGAGTGGAAAGTTCAACCTTGCAGTATGATACCGGGACTATAAAAGATTCAAAAAATCCGGCCTTGACCGTACAGGCGGCAAATGGAATACACCAGACAAGGACAGGATATTCCGTCTCATATGCCAGAAATGTAAGAAGTTCTTTTCTGCTTTTTGGAACTTTCCCGTAATCAAGGCAGAGAAAACTTCTATACAGTAGATTGCGGAATACTATGATTGAATTAAATGAACATAAAACCACAGTAAACAGCCATGAACCGCGGCAATGAATAAAGACCGACAGAAGCGCAATAATATTGCAGGCTGTAAATTTTAAGGAAAGTCTTTTCCGTGATTTTTTCGTGTGCCAATAATCTTTGATGAAATTGTCATTTAGCAGCAATCTTGAAGCGTAATAAAAAGAATAACTCCATAAAAAAGTTGAATAGGGAATCAGGACAGTGAAAGCCTTTTTTTCAGAAAATCCTGAAACTAC
>JAZLGS010000004.1:0-5108 GCA_045616425.1 Treponema sp. | reverse complement strand
CGACGCAAGTGTCGGGGTATTAACTCCGTCGGCACGAATAAAGGCTGTGCTGCGCACGGTAACTTTTTAAACTGTTCGCTCGCGCGAACACTAAAAAGTCAAACCGGAAATTGATATTTCCTCATTGACTTTTTATAGGAGGAAATGATAAAAGCACCGCTCAAATAGCGCGGCACTTTTATCTTTGCAAATCTGCGTTGCAGATATTGTTTTTAAACTGTTCGCTCATGCGAACACTAAAAAGTCAAACCGGAAATTGATATTTCCTCATTGACTTTTTATAGGAGGAAAAATGACGGTTTTATATTTCAGTTCAACGGGAAATAATTTATTCGTAGCAAAAAAAACAGGTGGAACAATTCTTTCCATTCCAAGTCTGATAGAAAAAGGACAATATACTTTTAAAGATGACAGCATTGGAATTATTTTTCCGATTTACGGTTTATGCATTCCACCTTACATTGAAAACTTCATAAAGAATTTAAATGCAGACTGTAAATATCTTTTCGCCATTGCAACTTATGGATTTTTCTCCGGAGCTGTGTGCGGTCTGTTATCAGAATGCAAACTGAAAAACGGACGGAGTTTTGATTACATCAACAAATTGAAAATGGCGGAAAACTGCATTACATTTTCCGATATGGCAAATCAAAAAGGTGACAGCAAGAAGCAGCAGAAAAATCTGGAAGCAATTCTCCGTGATATTACAGCAAAGAAAAAATTTGTCAGGCCGGCTTCGCTTTTAGGAAAAATCATGACAGCCCACCACATAAAGGATTACGAATTTCCTACAGGTACAGGGATAACGGATAAAATTAAAATCAGTGAAAGCTGCACCAGCTGCGGAACCTGTACAAAAATCTGTCCTATGAACAACATCAGGATAAATGGTTCAATTCCGGAATTTGGAAAAAACTGCATAAGTTGCGGCGGCTGTCTCCAGAACTGTCCGTCAAAAGCACTGCATCACATTCAGGAAAAAAGTTCAGCCCGTTACAGGAATCCGCACATCCAGCTTAAGGAACTGATGTACAGATAAGGACACATCAAAATGCAGGCATCAGTCTAAACAGCGCATTGAATTTTAAATGCCTTTACAAACCTGATGCCTCTTTCCCTGCACCATTCGTGATAAGCTACAAGTGCAGGTCCGTTAAGCGGCTTGTTGCATGGCCCTAGAGACTGCCGGATTGTAAACTGTGGTGTTACTTCGATGCATATGGAATATCTTCCCTGATACATTGCATAGACAATCGTACAATGCCGCTGGCTGACGGAATTAGAATATCCCCAGCCTACACAGTTATGCATGGCACTTCCAATTTCGCGGAGTGTCTTAGTGTCCCTGGCAACATAAAAACAGAAACGCTTTTCATCTGGAACTTCTTTTATTTCCATTATATTAAGCCGGGGATTGTATACACTTACCTTGTCATCACCAGCCTTATACTCAAGGTCAAGGAATTCCTGTTCAATATCAAAGACCTGATTGACAGGTTCCATCGGTCCAAAAATAGGATCAAGACCTGCGTCATGAACAGGGGCAAAAATGACATCAGCACGGCGTACAAGAAAATCATGGGTATATTCATTAAAGCCTTCACGCATGATTTCTTTTTTTTCATCATCAGTGAGATGACCGCGCACCCGGAAATAAGTATTGAGACCGTCGCTTATAATGTAATCTTCAGTGCCTTTGGTAAATGCATAGGAAACTGTGCGCTCAATGGAATTCCAGACAGTTTTTTCATTTGAAATATGCAGCAGGTCTTCCGTAAAAGTTTTAAGCGCATTCCGCAAAGGATATGAAATGTTTCCGCCGGCAAAACTCACCATATAAAATTTCAGGAATGCATAAAATTCAGTAGAGATGCTTTTCTGCAGGATGTTCACATCATTGAAACCAAGGTCTTTTGCTGCTGCATAACAGATTACGGATTGTGGAAATTTCTGATACATCTTCCGCAAATACTTTGTAGGTTTAACACCAAGGCTTTCAAACATTTCATTTTCAGCAGTAGGAGTATCACCAGAAGAAAGACTTGCAAAATCCTTGTCATAAGGATTCAATCCCCAGTGCTGGGCAATCTTAAAGAAATTTACATTGAAGGGCGAAAGCATGTACCCGATGATTACATGCAGTCCTTTCAATTGTGATGAAACACAAGGCTTTATGCCGAACTGCTTTTTATAAGTATCTCCCATGTCATCAAGGATTTCAGCCGTAACTTCCTTGCATAAAGCTCCGGAAATTTCTTCGTTCTCAAAAACAGCTTTACCATTTTTATAAAGGACTTTATTTTCCATATCGACAACATAATTCCATTCATAAAGCCGGCGGTTGGAATTTGAGGCAATCTGGCTTTTCCGGATGATATGAAATGAATTTTTGAATTTGCGTACAGTGAAAGAATAATCCACCATTGAATTTTCAGTCACAAAGGGGCCGGCATAAACTTTACCACACTGGCTTGTAAGAATATTTTTTGCAAAACCGATGATGTATTCCCACCTGTGGCATTTGCGGCAAAAAACAATTTTCTTTTCAGGTTCAACCACTGTCGGAAAAAGAGACATGGGTTCCGTATGAGAAGGTTCAAATTTATTTTCTTTAAGATTAAAATGCCAGAAACCGCTATGCATGAATTCTATCCTTTGATTCCGCACTACCCTTCAGTTCTGCTTCTTTTATAGTCTGCGCCATAAATTGAACGACCTGCATAAAAGCTTCCTGTGGCGTCATGCCGGCCGGAAGTTTTCCTGTAATAAAAGTTTCGGGCACTTTGACACCATTAAGGTCACCGCCAAAACCGGCACAGAACCGTCCGCTGGCAATGGCCTTCTGATAAAGCTCAGGATTGTGAATCATGTCATTCAATGTTTTTTTCATCAGCATAAGCTGTCTGGTCTCGGAAACATTCATATTTAATAATGTAGGACAATTATGGAAATTGTCAAATTTAACGGAAATGGAAAAAAAAATTAAGGTGTATCACTAATTGAGACAGCACCCCTGCTATTATGTAAGAGTCATTGAACGATAGATAAGTAAGGGCACTTCCAGATACATCAATCCGGAGGTGCCCGCCAACGGAGGAACATTATGATGAACGAAAAGATTACAAGCAGCTATTTTGACCAGATGAACCAGTACTCAATCCTTACACCTGCAGAAGAAAGAAAGCTTCTGATTCAGGCTGCAGAAGGCGATGTAAATGCAAAAGCAAAACTCGTCAGTTCCAACCTCCGTTTTGTCGTAAAAATTGCGCATCAATATAAGAACCGGGGACTTGAGCTTGATGACCTTATCAGCGAAGGAAACTGCGGACTGATTGCCGCTGTTGAACATTTTAACCTCAGTAATGAAAACCGTTTTACAACTTATGCTGTATGGTGGATCCGCCAGGCAATTACAAAGGCACTTTGTGAACAGGCCAGCGCAATCCGTTTCCCACTCAACAAGTCAAAGGAATCTGCGGAATGTTTCAAATCATTCAAGAGTCTTGATGCCTGTATCGATGTAAACGGAGAAGCCGGAAATACAATGACCGACATGCTTGCTGAAACAAAATATAAGACTCCCGAAGATGAAACCGTCACCAGCATTCAGAATGAAAATCTCCGGGCAGCATTAAAGGAACTGGACTCAAGGGAACGGAATATAATTGCAATGCGTTACGGTCTGAACGGCAATAAAGCAATGAGCCTGCGGGAAATCAGTGATAAAATCAACCTGTCCCGGGAACGCATCCGCCAGATTGAAATGTCATGCCTTGAAAAGCTCCGCAACAACAAAATGCTCAGCTGTGAATACACTAACGCAGCCTGACTGCAAAGCTGCATTTTCATTTTAATGACGGCCCCCGATGCAGCATACCGGGAGCCCGTCGTTCTAAAAGAAAATTACATTCCGTTGTGGATAACAGCCGGTCTGTACAATCCGTCATGCAGAACAGGCTTCATCATCTGGATTCACATATGCGGGAACATAAAATACTTCTCAGAGCAAAAAAAAAGACCTTGCAATCTGCAAGGTCTTATGGACGATGAGGGGATCGAACCCCCGACATTCTGGGTGTAAACCAGACGCTCGTACCAGCTGAGCTAATCGTCCGTGTTGATGTTTTATATATTATAGAAAACGCAAAAATTAATCAAGTGGTAAAGCGCAATTTTTTTAAATTTCTTAATTTTTTTTTGCTGCGCACGCTATTTTCGGGGGATACACGGCTCCTTTTTCCAGTATGGGAGCCCATTCTTCTTTTCGTCACTGGGACCCGCTTTTTTTAAAAAGTGTTTTTTAGCAACACTTTTTAAAGGCACAGCCTTTTTTTCAACGTCATTTATCTAAAACGTGCCTTTCATACCATGTAAATTCCTTACGTGCAATTAAAAATCAAATTCTGCCTGTAACTCATTTTTTAGCTCAGTACATTTTTCGACTCCAAACATAAAAGACATGACCTGTGCCATAAACCGGGAATTTTCACCAGCCTGAATCATGAGGATTCCTTCTGCAATCAGCATTAAATTAAAACGCAATTCTTTTTCTGAAGAAGGGACACTGTTCAAAAAATATCTTGCAGCAGATTCAACACATTCCGGTCCTGCCCCATCAATCACCATCATAAACAGCGATACAAAAAAATTTTCTTCCGTTCCATCAATTCCGTGGTCAACAAGATGTCCTGCTGCTGCTTCAGTATAAAAGACATCTTCCAGCGCAAGGATGCCTTCCCTTCTTGCCTTTAAAGAAAACCTGATGAGCAGTTTTGCAATTCTCTTTGCTTTATCAGTTATTAAAATTTCATCATGTGCATAGTTAAAGTTAATCATATGTTCCTCCATGTCATGATAGTGTAAAATTTAGTTCGCAATTTCGTATATAAAATTGAAAAAAGTCATTGAAAACACCAGAATGTTTTTTGCTTAAGAAAAATAAAGGTAGGTTAACAATGACTCAAGAAGAGATTATTAAAAATTGCGAAAATTTGCTAGATGGGAAACAGCAGGATCCGCTCTACCAGATGATGTTCATGATGATGAACATGCTGATGGAAATGGAAGCCAACAAAATAACAGGAAGCGAAAAAGGAGAACACAACAGC
>JAZLGS010000003.1:0-17653 GCA_045616425.1 Treponema sp. | reverse complement strand
AGGGAGCGACGGCTTCTGCCGGCAAAACTCACGAGGTGAGTTTTGAGCGAGTCTCCGAGAAGCTGTGCTTCGAAAGCATGGAACTAAGGGGGAACCAGCGGGGGATACACGGCACCTGAAGGAGGCTGCCCCCTTTTCCTGAATGGGACCCCACTTTTCTTCTCGTCGCTGGGCCCCGCTTTTTTAGTAAAGTGCATTTTTTTTAGCAACACTTTTTACGGACATGGCCTTTTGCAAAATGCTATAGAAGGAAAAAAAGGGCATCCTCTGAAAATGCTTTCGGGATGCCCGTAAATATGAAGTTCGGCATATTGAGCCGGAGACGTCATTTCTGTATTGACTGACGGTGGATTTCGTACATCAGTACGCCTGCTGCTACGGAAACATTCAGGCTGTCGATTTTTCCACATGTGGGAATGGAAACAATTGTGTCACATTCTGCTTCAAGAAGCCTGCTGATTCCGTTTCCTTCGCTTCCCATCACAAGTGCGGTACGTTTTGCAAAGCTTCCTTCCTGTATTGAAGTTCCGCCTGCATCTGCACCATAAATCCAGAATCCTGCATCTTTAAGCAGTTTTGCAGTGCGCACGAGATTTGTAACGATGCTTACAGGAACCCATGCACTTGCACCTGCACTTGTCCGGGCAATAACATCATTGTCGGCAATTTTATTTGCACTGTGCCGCTCCGGCATTACGACTAAGGAGACTCCGAACTGGTCGGCACTCCTCAATATTGCGCCTGTATTATGGGGATCTGTTACTGAATCAAGTATGAGTACTGTAAAACGCTGGCTGTCATCAGCATTTTTTATATGATTGAGCCACTGGTCAAAATCAACCAGGTTTTTTGGTTTCTGGCTTTCGCCCTGAATCTGAATCAATATTCCGCGGTGGTCACGGGCAAGTTCCGGAAGCGGCTGAACCATTGAATCCAATGTCCTTTTATCAACTGCATTGCATTTGATTGATGCAGCTTTTGCCTGTTCAAGAATTTTTTTTACCCGTGGTCCCGGATTGCCGTAAAAAATCTGCATCTGTGCAGCCAGTCCCTCATCGGAAACTGCTGCACGGATTCTTTCTTCTACAGCGTGAAATCCTGTAAGAATCTGCATGCTATCTACCGCAGCACTGCTTGTATTTCTTACCGCTTCCACATGGACATGGTTCGTTGCGTCCGATTTTCTTTCCTTCACGGACAACTGTTGTTGTCTTGAGGCTTCCAACGGAATAGAGCCATTCACCGTTGATTTTCTTGAAGTATCCTGTTTCGTGGTGAACATCACGGATCTGCTTTCTTGTGTATGTAGCTTCAAATTCTACGATACCTTCTTCGTCAGATTCAGTTCCCTTTTCTGTACGGAGGATTTTGAGTCCGTGCCATGTTGAAGACTTGCTCCATTCTTCTGTAGCCTGTCTGTCAATTTCAGCTATGTTTTCTGCATGTTCACAAGAATCAATGATGAAGTCAATTTCCTGCTTTACATATGATGTGTAACGTGCGCGCATAAGGGCTTCTGCTGTAGGAGCCTTTGCAGTCTTTTTGATGATCGGTTCACAGCATTCGCTGTATTTCTTTCCTGAACCGCAAGGACAAAGTTCTGTATTTTCACTCATAATGTCAAATTATACCGATAAAATACCATCAATTGCAAGATTCAGGGTTTCGTTTATTCCTGTGATGTTTTTTTCGCCAAGTACGGAAAGCCTGAAAATTGCAGATTGAATCAGTCCATAAAACATTTCGTAAACTATATGGACGTTAAGCTGCTTGAATTCCCCATTCTTCATACCACGGATGATGATGGTGTTGAGGAGGTGCTGGAGGCGTACAAGCCTTCTGCGTACCCGTTCCCCTGGATCTGTGCCGCTTTTCTGCAGCTGGAGGAGGTACGAAAGAAGTACGCCGAAAAGATTAGGATTCTTTTCACATTCTTCTATTATTTTTGCAAGAGTTGCACGGAGGCAGCTTTCGGCAGAAAGTTCAGGATTTTTTATGATTTCCTTTAATGATTCTTCCATGCCGGAAGTAAGCTGCTTTATGCTCCACAGAAAGATTTCCCGCTTGTTTTTAAAATAAATATACAGCGTTGTCCTTGTAATTCCGCATCGGTCAGCAATTTTCTGGAAAGTTACGTCTTCGTAGCCTTCTTCGGTAAATACTTCCAGGGCTTTTTCCAGAATTTCATGCCGGCGCTTGTCGTGTTCAACTACAATTGCCATCTATAATGTCCTTATGGGAGGGAATGTCCAAAAAGCATAATATATGGTGTCACTCCGGACCTGCTCCGGCGTTATTATGGAGTAGATACCGGTTCTGTCACCCTGAATTTATTTCATGGGCAACATGACGGCACTTTTTAGACAGCCCCAACTTTGAAAATGTGATGTTTTCGGCCTTGTAATTTCAAGATTGAAAACTTGCAGGCATCTCGAAAAAGTAATTTATTTCGATGTCTTTATCTCTTATTTCCGTTGCGGTAGTTTACACCGGGATCCCGTCTTGTATGGTTCTTTTCGTCATGACGGCCGCTCTGTTTGTCTTTTGTGTACATGTAGAAACATGTGTCCAGATTTCCTGACTTAAGGTTTTTCAGGAGGACTGCATAGCTTCCGAAGCATTCCTGGAATTTTTTATGGGAAGTAATGAAGCCCATTTCCCAACCTTCAAATGCATCTCTGAGGCATGACATTCCACGGTAAAGCTGTTCTGCTTCTTCTGCATCGCCAAGACGTTCTCCATATGGAGGATTTGCCAGAAGGAGTCCTTCCTGATATGGAGCCTGAAGTTCATTGTAATCAGCCTGGACAAAATCCGGCCTTACGATGCGGGCATCACTTCCGATTGACTGCAGTGCCCGGCCGGCCATTACGCAGGCGTGTTCAGCATTTGTTTTTGCCCGTTCAATTGCTTTTGGATCAATATCACTGCCTGTAATACGGGTTTCAACATCAGGACGGATTTTTTCAGCCTCTGCTTTCTTTAATTCAGAGGCCCTTGCAGGATTGTAAATGGCAAGGTTTTCGATTGCAAAACGGCGGCCCAATCCAGGTGCGACATTATATGCATAAAGGGCTGCTTCAATTGCAATTGTTCCGGATCCGCAGAATGGGTCATGCAAAGGAGTCTTACGGCGCCACATCATCATCTGGAGCATTGCTGCTGCCGTAGTTTCACGTAGTGGTGCAATACCGCCGTCAGTCCTGTAACCGCGCTTATGGAGTGGAAGTCCTGAAAGGTCAAGAAGGATGAGGGCTTCATTCTGGTCAAGGTAAACACGTACGTCGCTCTGTTCACCACTTTCTGGAAGTGTGGACATTCTCCAGCGGTCACCCAGCTTTTTATAAATAGCTTTCTGCACCATTCCCTGAATGCTGTGTTCAGAATTAAGCTTGCTTTTGTAAGTGCGCACTTTGTCTACGACAACGCGGGTATCTTTTTTGAAATAATCCTGCCAGCTTACGGAATAAATTCCGTCAAAGAGCTGGTCAAAATCTTCGGCTTTATATTTTGCCATCTGGAGGTAAACACGGTCTGCAGTCCTTAAACAGAGGTTTGTCCTGAAAAGTGCATCGTCATCTCCTTCAAAGGAAACGCGTCCCGGTGCATTACCAAGGAGTTTATAGCCCAGATGTTTGATTTCGTTACCAAGAATTTTTTCGGCGCCAATTGCGCAAAGTGCTACGAGTGTATTCATAGCACTAAAAATAACACTTTTACAAAAAATGTTCTAGTGTCATTTTAAATCTGCGCAATGCCACGCATTTCTTCTATAGAAGAGTATCCTTTGCGTTTCATGAATGCCTTGAGGCCTTCGATGATTTCAGCCATGCAGAGAGGATTTGCAAAAGTTGCCGTTCCGACTTCAATTGCAGAAGCTCCTGCCATAATGAACTCTACGGCATCCTGCCATGTGGCAATTCCACCGATTCCTATGACGGGAATCCGCTGTGATTCAGGAAGCCTGTTCATTGCCTGTACGGTTTCGTAAACCAGACGGAGGGCTATAGGCCGGACTGCCGGTCCTCCGAAACCTGCCTTTACTTTGTCAAAAACCGGACGGCCGTTTTCTATATCGATGGCAACACCCTGGAAAGAATTGCAAAGGCTGATGGCATCGGCACCGGCTTCGCGGCATGCCATGGCAACACCTGTCACATCGCTGGCCTGAGGCGTAAGTTTTACGATGAGCGGTTTTGTAGTGATTTTTCTGATTGTTTCCGTTACTGATCCTGCAGTTGAACAGCTCATTCCAAGTGCAGCACCGCCAGTTGCAACATTCGGACATGAAATGTTCAATTCGATTGCTGCTACATCTGTCTTTTCCAGAAGCTTTGCACCTTCAACATAGGTTTCAATTGAAGAACCGGAGAGGTTTGCGATTGCGGCAGTTCCAAGACTGAGCATTTCCGGAAGTTCATGTTCAATAAAATGAGGAATTCCCGGATTCTGGAGGCCGATGGAATTCATAAGGCCTGATGGGGTTTCCCATACGCGGATTCCGCTGTTTCCCTGCCGTGGTTCAATTGTAAGACCTTTACTTGCAATTCCGCCAAGAAGTGCAGGGGCAAAAATGGTTTTATATTCAGTACCAAAGCCGAATGTACCGGAACATGCAATTACAGGATTCTTCATGTGGAGTGAACCTATGTTTACGGAAAGATCCGGTTCTCCCTGAAGCGGAATCCGTTTTGCCTGCCGGGCTGCCGGTTTTTCAAAAATCAGGTCTGCACCATTGAATACAGGGCCGTCTTTGCAGCAGCGTTTGTAACCGTCAGTGGTCTGGATGGTGCAGCCAAGACATACGCCCATTCCGCAGGCCATGCGGGATTCCATGCTGAGCCAGCATTTTACATTTGCCTTTGCACAGATTTCCTTTACATAATTCAGCATAGGAAGCGGACCGCAGGCATATATGGTTTTATAACCTTTGCTGCTGATTTTTTCTGCATCAATGGCGGCAGAAAGCATTCCGTGGATGCCCTGGCTTCCGTCATCTGTTGTGATTACAAGTTCTGCCGGATTAATGTTTTCAAGGGCATAGCTTCCGCTTTTGTAGCTGGCATAAAAATCGTACGACTGGGGTTTTAATGTTTCAGCAAATCCGGCAACTGGTGCGACACCGATGCCGCCACCGATTACGCAGACTTTTCCTTCAGCTTCCGGTATTGGAAATGTATTTCCCAATGGACCGATTATGTCAACTTTATCGCCGTTTTCAAGCTGGTTCAGTTCTTCTGTTCCTTTTCCCTTTAAGAGGATGAGGAAATCAATTTCTGCCTCAATGATTCCATCTGCAACTGATTTACGTTCTACATGGAATACACTGATTGGCCGGGCAAGCAGTACCTTTGTCTTTGAAGCCCTGAGCATGAAGAACTGTCCGGCGGCAGGGATAGATTCTTCTTTATGATGAACGGAGAGCCTGAGTGAAAATACGCTTCCCTCTGGAACTGCACCTTTTACTGATGAAACAGCTGTTACTGTTCCTTGTGAATAAACCGGAATGAAATTTCCATTACAATCTCTGAATCCGTTCATAAAATCCTCCCGTATCCTGCTTACTTTGTAAGGTCTGCCTTTGATGCTGTGGCTGCTTTTGCGGCACTTTCAGCGATGTCGTCCATTGTCAATGTGCCTGCATTGCGTTTTGCTTCAAGTTCTGCATCCTTTTTCCATGCACAAAGGATTCCTCTTGAAGAGTTGACAGTTCCGCCTGCCTTTTCAAGCAGGGTAGCGCAGATTTTTGCGTCTCCACCCTGTGCGCCGTAACCTGGAATAAGGAAGAATACTTCCGGATAAGCTTCACGGAGGAGTCTTGCATCACTTTCTTCCGTACATCCTACAACGGCTCCCACTGGTGAACATGTCTGGTCAGGGAAAGTTGCCTTCATTTCTTCTGCAATGCGCTTGAGTTCTCCACCTACTGTATCAAGAACCCTTCCGCCTTCTGCAAGCTGTTTCTGTTCAATATCAACCATTCCAGGGTTTGAAGTCCTGAGGAGTACGAAAATTCCTTTTGAAGCTTTTGTACAATATTCTGTGAAAGGTTTTAATGTGTCGAATCCCATGTAAGGATTAAGTGTGATTACGTCAGTTTCAAAGTCTCCGGTAAAATGGGCGCGGGCATATGCTCCGGCTGTTGCGGCAATGTCACCCCTTTTAATGTCGGAGATTGCAACAAAACCTGCATCGCGGACGGCTTTTACTGTTTCTGCATAAACCTGCATTCCTTCCAGTCCCATTGCTTCGTAATAAGCAATCTGGATTTTAAAGCAGCATGCGCTCTTGTCTCTTGCAACGCGTTGGATGATGCTTTTGTTATAGGCAAGGACTGCCTGAGCTGGAGAAGAAAATTCCTTTACGATGTTTTCCGGGATATAAGAAGGATCTGTATCCAGTCCTACACAAAGCGGGCCGTATTTTTTTGCGGCTTCCTGAAGTATCTGCATTGAATGTTTCATAGAATACAATATACATCATTTTTGCACACTCAACAACAGCGTGTTTATAAACCTGCCTGATCATTCTTTACATGTTCATAAATAACGGCCTCTCCAATAAAATTAAGAGTTTTTTATAATTTTTTTAGCGGCACTTTTTACGGACATAGCCAGCCGAAAACAGATTCCGAAACGGGTTCGGGATGACGGTTGTCTGGTCCGGGATGATATTTAGGTTCAATTTTGATTTTTTTGCCACATGGATTTGATTTTGCTGACCGGTGTGTGTAAAAAAAAACTCCATAAAACATCTTTGGAGGTAAAGATGATTTATGGAGTCAGATTTCTCTGAGGTAACCCGGAATCGGCCGGTGTGCAGTTATGGCTTTTTCCGGGAAAATTGGCATTTTAGCAGAGGATTGCGTTTTCTGGGATTTCAACGGTAATCTTCTTGATTTTTCCATTCCTCATGAAGAGTTCCTTTGAATCCTGTTCGCTCAAGATGTCTTTTCCTGCAGAACCGTCAACCATGATGTTGCATTTTGCAACGGCAGACAGCTTGTATTCAAATTCAGTACCGAATCTTGTGAAGTAAAGCTTTCCGTCTGAATCAAATTCTTTTTTGCAGAGAAGTGCAGGGTTGATTGCAACTTTTCCTTCCTTGATTTCCATACCGAGTTCACCCCAGCGGGTAATTACTTCTTCTTTTACCTGACCGGTCATACCTGGCTGCTTTGCGCCCTGCATGTATGGTGTGTGTGAATATGGATCTGTAGGGAATGCTCCGTAAAGTTCCGGTGTCTTGTTGAAAGAAAGTCCGTTGCGTACCTGATAGTAGATTTCTGCAAGCCTGTCAGATTCAGCTTTGTTTCCAGAAGCAAGTGATGCCTGGAAGTTTTCCTGAACTGCAAGAAGGAGCTTTGAAACCATGTGCCAGTAAATTGAACCGATTCCTTCGTATGCGTAGAAAGTTCCGGAACGTCCTGTGAATGACTTGTGGTTGAATGTATCTTCGTACAAGGCAAGTATTCCGTTCTTTTCTTCTTCTGAACATGAAGGATAGACCGCAGCAATTTTGTCAGCCAGAAGCGCATTGTTCCTGAAATCAGGATTGAAGTGGCATTTATCTGCAGTGAGTGAATCATTGTAAATTATGCAGTCTGCATCCGGTGCTGTGTAACCACGGTCCAGCTCCTTTGCAAGGATAGGGAATTTCTTTGCTGACTGCTTTGAAACACCGTTCTTTGCAGTGAACATAGGAAGTTCCTTTGTCGGATAGAGCATGTAAGAAGTCTGGTGCGGTTCATAAATCTTGCTTGCCTTGAGTGCATCACAGAGTTCGATTGTTTCTTTTGCCGTGAGCATTCCGGAAGAAAGGACTGCAACCTGACCTTCCAGCATTTCCTGAAGGTATTCAACATCCATTCCCTTGTCAGAAACGGAAAGTGTGTTGTATGAATGATAAAGTCCGTCAGCACGTTTGTTCTGCCTGATGGAATATTCTGCGTGAGCGATGAATGCATCCAGTGCTGCAAAAATTTCCTGTTTTGTAACACTTGCAGTCTCTTCCAGCTTTGAACCGTCTGCGTAAAGGCTCAGGCGTTCTGCTTCGAATGCCAGCCCTGCTTTTCTTGTAAATTCTTCCCTTGCTGCAGAAGTGTTGATTGAAGCAGGATCAGAAGATGCGTACTGTGCAGAAAGTGCATCCAGAAGTTTCTTGAGTTCAGCAGGAATTGCAAATGAATCAGACTTGCTGTTTTCAAAAAGCTTCTTTGTAAATACCATCATCCTGCGCAGGTAGTAAAGGGTTACCATACTGAGGCCATAGCCGGCAAGTGCGTTGTTGGCATCATTCCATTCAGGACGCTGTGTATTGAGCCAGATGCCTCCCTGTGGTACAAAGTTTGCAATTTTTGTAAGGATCAGCTGCAGGAGTTTTGCGCTCAAAGTCACAAGGTAAGGATTTCCATCTTTTCCTGTAAGTTTTGCATCTGTTCCATATTTCTTTGAATCTGCCAGTATTGCAGCATTAAGGTCACGGTCAAAGAAAATAGTGTCCCGTGGATTTTTTACAACATCAGCATAAGGTTTGATTCTGTACGGAATGTTTGAAGTTGAGAAAATTGCCTGGTCAAGCATTTCAGAAAGGGCTGCAGGATCAATCTGGTTCTGTAGTTCAAGAAGCTTGCAGAGGTAGATAATCTGGTGGTCATTCCAGTAACCGATGTTTGCCCAAGGATTGTTTGGTTCAGGAATTTCCCAGTCAAGTCCGTTCCTTGTGATGCGGTATGGATTAAAACCGTCAATTGTTACTGCATTAAGGAATTTTGCAATCATGCCCTTTGTATAAACAGGGTAGCTCATGGCCAGTGCTTCCCAGTTCTGGAAAATGTCGCGCCAGTTTCCTTCGTAGTTCAGGATTGGATTTCCCAATGTATCTTTAAGGTTGATTGAGAACTTGTTCCATGGACGGCTCGGGTCACCGTGACGGCGTGAGAATGAAAGCGGGAGATATTCAAGGTAAAGTCTGTAAAGCTGGTCATTGCCGGCTGCCTTTGCCTTTTCTCCAAGCTCAAGATATGAAATGGTTCCGCTGCCTGCAATTTTTGAAGCAGCATCTGCCAGAGACTTGTTCCTTGTGTTTACAAAATCAACAAAATCGTTTGCATGTACTGTATTGTTTTCTACAAATACACCGCCACGCATGATGTTGAACATTACATTTGCCTTGTGGTGGATACATGCAAGTTTGTCTGCCGTATTCTGGATGCCGTCTGCATCAGCAATGTATTTGTCAAGAAGTGCCTGTCCATCCTGAATGTCTTTTTCAAGAGCCTTATTCAGGGCTTCGCGGTCTTTAAGTTCCTGCATGAGGGATTCGATTTTTGAAATTTCAAGTTTAGTATCAAAAACCTGCTTCCATGAATCCTTTGCGCCGGCCGGGAGTGAAACTTCCATTGAAATGTAGCATGAAGCGCGCTGTCCCTTGAGAACCTGTGTTTCCTGAAGCTGGTCACCGTGGGCAAACAGCGTAGGTGTTGCAGGATCTGTAAATACCGGAGTCTTCTTGCTGAACCAGCAGGTATTTGCCCAAAGAGCTTCGCTTGGTTCTGCACGGTCAGTAAGGACTGAGGACATAGAGAAAAGTGCCAGGCCTGATTCAGAATCAAGGTCACTCTTTTTGTATGCGTCCACAAGAACGCTGTTTACTGCCTGGATGTCATTTGTGGTACAAGCCGGCATTATGTTGCGGCATCCGTCAAGAAGCTGGAGCGTAACTGTTTCAGATGAAGTGTTTTCTATAGAAGCAATTTTTACAAGTCCATATTTTTCACTTGAAGTCCATTCAACCTTGTATGTAAGGTTAAGTTCGCTGTTGATTTCCTCAAAAATAATGTGGGAACCGGCGCTGTTTTTGTAAATGTTGCGCTGGAATTTCCACTGTGCATTTTCTGCAAATGGTTCCCAGAAGTAAGTCTGTCCGTCTTTGCGGATTTTTACAGCAGAATAAGAACCTGTGCAGTTCCTCATGTCATCGATTTTGTCTGCTGTGTAATAAGGGAAAATTGCCTGATTTGCATCTTTGCGTCCGGCACTGAGTGCACCGTTAGACCAGATGAAGTTCCACACATCACTTGAGCTTGTAATTGTCATAAAGAATGGTGGAATGGCATTTGAATTGGAAATCTTGTACCAGTCATCGCCATTGATTTTTACGATTGAACCGGAAGCTTTTTCCGGTCTGAGTGAATTGATTAATTCTGATGTGCGGGGTTTAGCGTTCATAAGTCCTCTTTGTTTTTTTCAAGGCAATCGGTTGCCTTGATTTCTTATAATTAGAATATGAGTGAATTGAAGAATTGTCAAGAACGAAAATCCACAGTTTTTATAAATTTTTATAAAAGGTTGTGGGAAGGGGTGACGGTATCCTGAAGGCTTCTGGTGAGGTTCAGTTCTGGAGATTCCTGAAAAAATTGCAAATTCCAAAACCTTCATTTATAATTTATCCATGAAAATTTTTTTACCGTTAGTTTTAGTTTCAACAATTATTTTTGGTTTTGTTTCCTGCGGAACAGAAAAAGATAACCTGCCGGATTTTGTGAAAGATTCAATGACACTTGTGTGGTCCGATGAATTTGACGGAGACAGCAATGAACCCAATCCTGAAAACTGGGATTACAAGACAGGCGGACACGGATGGGGAAATGGCGAGGTACAGAATTATACAAAGGACCGGGAAAATTCCTATGTAAGTGACGGAACATTGAAAATCGTTGCAAAGCGGAATGAAAATGGAAAGTGGACAAGTGCCAGGCTTTATTCAGGATTTAAAAAAGCATTCACATACGGCTACATTGAATTTAAGGCAAAGCTTCCGGTTGAAGAAGGTTCCTGGCCGGCATTGTGGATGATGCCTCAGCGTGAAACTTATGGCGGCTGGCCGAGAAGCGGTGAAATTGACGTAATGGAATATGCAACAAACACATGGGGAAAAAAGGCATATGGAACAGTCCACTGTAAGGCAGGCTCCGGCGGAAATGCAGTCAGCAGCAATTATATAGAAATAAAGGATGTGGCAAAAACATGGCATACATATGCAGTTGACTGGGAAGAAGATGCAATCACCTGGTATTACGATGGAAAAATAATCAACCGCTATGAAAATCCACGGAATACAGAAAATGCCTGGGAAGCATGGCCTTACGACAAGCAGTTCTACATAATAATGAATGTGGCAATGGGCGGAACATTAGGAGGTGACATACCAAAGAAACTCCAGCAGTGCCAGATGGAAGTGGATTATGTAAGGGTATATCAGAAAAAATAATTGAGCCGGAAAAACAATCCGGAAAAAATAAGGGAACCTTAGAAAGCCTGTGCAGTTTTTCAGGTTCCTTTCTTTTTTGCCATGAAATTTTTTTGGAGATGGGGATGTTCAATAAGTATAGTTTATAGAGTCATTCCGAGCCTGAAACTGGTTCAGGATGACAAAACTTTTGGAACATTCCCGTAATATCACAATTATATAGAAGGAAAATGAAAAAATATGAAAGACAATGAATTGAAGGATATAAAAAAACGTCTTTTGGAAGGAATGCGGGAATTTCAGAAAGAGTGTGACGGAGCATATCACATTTGGGATGTATGGAAAGTTGACGGAATTCTGAAAAGATATTACAGGAAAATGGATAAGTGCCATAAGTACGGAAAAGGCGGATTCATGGAAATTGTAAAAGAAGCAGTCATTGCTTTTAATGAACTGAATGAAAAATGTGATTTCAGTCTTATTGAAACCGAACAAAGGGAAGATATCTGCATATACATGATTAAGACAGCTTATTCCTTTAATTTCATCCAGGATGAAAATGAAGACATTACCGGCGAATGGCGTGATTGGTAGGGTTGTTGTAATGTAATTTTTAAAAACTTTTCCTATGTTATTTATATGGTGTTAAATATTGAAGGAAAAAGGAAAACAATCATTGAGAAGATAAAAAAAAGCTATGTAGAATGAATGGTAAAATTAACTGCATAATTGTAGAAAAAAGTGGGACGCAGGTAGGGAGCGACGGCAAAGCCGGCAAAACTCACGAGGTGAGTTTTGAGCGAGTCTCCGAGAAGCTGGGCTTCGAAGGCGAAAGGGAGCGACGGCAAAGCCGGAAAATTGCGAAAGCAATTTTAGTGACTCTCGAAGCAGCTATGGTTCGAAGGCGAAAGAGACAACACTTTTTACGGACATAGCCTTTTGTCTCTTGCAAAATTCGTTAATTTCAAAACGCTGATTTTCAACAGTCTGTTTGTCTGTACTGACTCTGATGTAACCGAAAACCATAAAATGACTCCTGAAAGTATTTTTGGTGAAGCTTTAATTTTTGTTTGAAATATGATATATGAAAAAAGAAAGAATATTCTTCGATCTGTCAGAACTGCTGTTTTTCTCTGTATTTTTCAACTTTACAACCGCAATTTCCGTTATGTGAAACTGCGGCTTTTTTTACATTCTTGCAGAATTATGAAAATCGGAATAAACTTCCATGCATTGACTTTCTATAGTTGTATAAATTGGAGGTAAAAATGTTTGGAAAAATAAAAGAGGCTTTCAGGGAAGGAACTTTGTACAGGACTTTCTTTGTATCGCTGGTGCTTTCAGGGCTTGGTTTTGGAATTTACAAAGGCATGATTGATAATTATTTTGCCGAGATTGTTTCAATGGGGGAGTTTGACCGGGGACTTGCTGAATTTTTCCGTGAACTTCCGGGGCTGATGCTGGTGTTCATCCTTGCTGCATTTTATACTTTTTCTGCAGAAAAAATGTATAAGATGGGTGCCCTTATCATGATTGCAGGTATGATCCTGCTTTGTGCTGTTCCTCCGGTCCGTGCCCTTGTTACGCTTTCAGTGTTCATTTATTCTCTTGGTGAACATATCCAGCTTGGAATGAAGAATACCATTTCCCTTGAGTATTCAAAAGAAGGAAAGGGTGGAATTGCTTTGGGCTATCAGAATGCAACTTACCAGATTGGTACTCTTGCTGGTTACGCCGTCATAATGATTGCCTTCATCCTGCTGGCAGCCGTAAAACCTTACCGTCCGTTTTTCATTGTTTCTACCATTATATTTGTAATCAGCGGAATTTTTGCGATGCGTCTTACCGGTAATGCCGTGACGGATAAATCAAAGCGCCGTTTTTATTTCAGGAAGAAGTTTACAAAATATTATTTCCTTGAAGTTTTTTATGGTGCCCGGAAACAGGTTTTCTTTACCTTCGGCCCTTATGTGCTCATTCTTTTTTATGGTGCAAATACTGCTACAATCAGTCTTCTTTTTGCGGTTTCGGCAATCCTCTGTTTTTTCATAAGTCCTGTAATCGGACGGCTCATTGACAGAATCGGTTACAAAACCGTAATGGTTGCCGACACTCTGATTCTTGTAATCGTATGTTTCTTCTACGGATTTGCCCATCATATTTTTACAATGCAGACTGCTTTCATAATCTGCTGCGTGAACTATATCCTGGACTCAATTATTTCACTTGCCAGCATGGCTTCTAATGTTTATGTTCAGGATATTTCCGACAGCAAGGAAGAAATGAAACTTACGATTTCAACTGGAATTTCCGTAAACCACATGATTACAATCCTCATTGCTTTGTTTGGTGGATGGATCTGGCAGGTTCTTGGAATTGAAACCCTGTTCATTCTTTCTGCAGTTCTGGGACTTTGTAACAGTGCCTTTGCTGCAACCATAAAAACTTCAAAGCAGCTTTAATGAAGATTCAGTATGTAATCAGGAAATCAAGGCGGCGCACCTGTTCAATCCGTATTGCCCGTGACGGTTCCGTGATTGTCAGCGCCCCTTATTCCGTTTCGGAAGAATATGTCCAGTCTTTCATCCGTGAAAAAAGTTCCTGGATTATTTCCCATGTGCAGAAGGTTCTGGCCCAGAATGCTGCCGCTGAATCTGCCGGATTGCTTTCTGATTCTGAAATTAAAGAAATAAAAAAGCGTGCCAGAAAAATCATTCCTGTACGGGTAAAGTATTTTGCTGACCTTGCAGGAATAACTTATGGCCGCATTTCCATCCGCCTCCAGAAAACAAGATGGGGGAGCTGTTCCGCTGACGGTAACCTTAACTTCAACTGCCTTCTTGTCCTTATGCCTCCGAAAATCCTTGACAGCATAGTTGTCCATGAATTATGCCACCGCCTTCATATGGATCATTCAGCTGCTTTTTATCATGATGTCCGCTGCCTCTTTCCCAGCTATGATGAATGCCACCGCTGGCTGAAACTGAACGGTCTGTCTTATTTAAACCGTGTTCCAGAAAAAAAATCAAATAGCGGATTATAAAGTTTTGCATTTCAGAATAGTCAATCGTCATCCCGGAGTTTCGTAAGTCATCCTGAACTTGTTCCGGGAATTTTTTTTGTTCCACGGATTTGATTCTGTCACCGCAAATTCTGCTTTTCCACACTTTCATAAACTTTGATTCGTATATCATCAGACTTCAAGTTTTTCTTGAAAAATTTCAATCATCCATCCATTGTTTTCGAATCCGTGTAACGGTTTATAGATTTTATAGGATTAACCGTACCCCGAATTTAACCTCGACATTCGGCCTGTCATTTTTCCAACACAAAACAGAACGTAGAATTTGTTCACAGTCTCGTTATTTGATGTACCTCCTGTTTTATAATGAATCATGTTGATGACAGATGGAAAATAAAATTGCGGATTTTTTTTGAAAAAATTTGACGGCTGGGAATTTTGTACCTATATTATGTAGTGCCGTAAAATACCCTTTATGTGATATCAATTATATTCGATATGTAATGTATTAAATGATATTATCAGTGTGTTAATAACATTTTTTCTAAAAATGTGTTGGTCTCAAATAGTTTTGGAAAGCAGGTTCGTTATAGTGTTGCTGAGTAACGACGGATCTCGTGCTATCGATGGTCCGCTAAAAATGAAAAAGAATTTAACGGACTTGCAGACGCGGCCTGGTGCTGGTTGCGCCCACTGAAAACGGATCTGTCAAGGAACAGTGTTCCGGCAGATTTCTTACTTGAAAAACATTTGTCCATATCTGCAAATGTGGATGCTGTAAAGACATGCATCCGTAGAAACAGGAAGTACAGTTATGTTTAATGGTGATTACAAAACTTCTGTCAGAGAGCTGACAGTTTCAGAATGTCATGCTTTGTCATTTTATATTTATAATGTCCTCGGACATTACCGTGATGTTTCAAATGTAGAAGAATTGCAGTTCCTTGTTCTTGAACTCATTAAGAGGTTGAAGAAGCAGGAACGTGCGGAAAAGATATTCAGGCTTTTTATTGAAAAATCGGTTGCAGAGAAAAAACTTACACGCGTTAAGTCTGCAAAAAACAACAGCGGATATAGCTGTTCATCAAAATTGACTGACCATTTTAAACAGGATGAAATGCTTGGTTCAATGTTCTGCAGCTGGCATTCCAATACTGAACTTGAAGTCAATATGATAAGGGCTGTTTATAATGACAACGACGATACGGAATTCAAAAAAATTTTTGGAATGATTTTTTTCTCTGACAAAGACTACAAATCAATTCCAGATACAATCAGTATTCCTGCTAAAATCTTGAAGGCTGTAAACGATATGCACCAGATTCAGTTTATGATTGATGCCCTTCAGTTTTCGATGCTTGAAGCAAAAATCCTGATGTTCAATTACAGGTCAAAATCCGTAAAGGAATTCAATGCCTACATCCGCAATAATGATGTAGACATGATACGTCTTGCAGCTGACTGCGTCCTTGAAAATACTGGAACAGTAAGGCGTCTTTTCCGACGTTCGGCAAAGTTCCTTGATTACGGACTTTTTGATACTGACGGCGACATCAATGAGCTTACACTGGAAACCGTCAAGGCTGGAGATCTGAGTGTATATTTTC
Source organism: Treponema sp. (assembly GCA_045616425.1). GTDB lineage: Bacteria > Spirochaetota > Spirochaetia > Treponematales > Treponemataceae > Treponema_D. The sequence continues at coordinate 1,774 of JAZLGS010000003.1, read as the reverse complement.
TGGATCTTGTAAAGGAAGTTGATCTGAAAAATGCATATGATATTGATTCCTTTTCTGTAAGCAGGAAGCAGACTGAAATTGTAAAAAGTTTCCTTATGCAGGATGAATATGCAGTTGCAAAGAATGGTCTGAATATACTTCTTTACGGAAAGCCCGGCAGTGGAAAAACGGAGTATGCAAAATCACTGGTTAAGACAACAGGAAAAAAATGTTTCATTTTCAAAAATGAAAACGAATTGACTGACGGTGAAAATATTCTGTGCAGGCTCAATTGTTTTCTTACAATTAAATCCGAAAATGAAGTCATAATTGTTGACGAAGCAGAAGGCCTCTTGAAAACCCAGGGGTTCAGCATGTTTGGAAACGAAAGCCTTCCGCAGAAAGGACTGGTAAACAGAATGCTTGAAAACATTCAGAACCGCGTAATCTGGATTTTAAACTACACCCATGAATGTGATATGTCCACATTGCGCCGATTTACTTATTCAATCAAGTTTGATGAAATATCCAAGACAATGCTGCAGAAGATTGCAGATACAAAGCTTTCAAAACTTGAAATGACGGATGAACTACATTCAAAACTGCTTGACATGTGTGGCAAATACCGCATCTCAGGAGCCAGTGTGGAAAATATGATAAAGACAGTTGAATGTTCCATGCACAAAGCCGGTGAGACAATTGATGATGACACAGTAATGAGCCGTGTAAAGGATGTGCTTGAATCAAATTCAGCGTTGCTTTATGGAAATCCGAAAATGCGGGAAAAAGTTTCCAGTGCGTATGACCTGGATGTTTTGAACGTGTCACTGCCGGCGGAAAAAATTGTACGCATGGTTCACAATGCAGAAAACTTTGCAAATGAAAATGACACCGGAATGAATGGCGGAATACGCATTTTGTTTTACGGTGCAAGCGGTACGGGAAAAACTGAACTTGCCAGGTATATTGCAGAATCATTGGGAAAGAAAATCCTCCTGAAGAGGGCATCTGACATACTTGGAAAATTCGTTGGCGAAAATGAAAAGAATATCCGTGAGGCTTTTGAACAGGCAGAATCCAGCGGTTCAATCCTTCTGTTTGATGAAGCCGATTCATTCTTTAGTGACAGGTCATCAGCAAGGAACAGCTGGGAACGTACCATGGTCAACGAATTCCTTACCCAGATGGAAGAATTCAAAGGCATCCTCATCTGCACCACAAACCTGCGGAAAATCATGGATCCGGCAATGCATCGCCGCTTCCATATGCTCAGTGAGTTCAAGCCGATGACTGCTAAAGGAATCCGCAAAATGTTGTGCAATTATTTTTCATCCTGGAAATTTACGGATGAAGATATTGATTCAGTTGCAAAATACGACTCCGTAACTCCGGGGGACTTCAGCCAGCTCTTTGGCAAAATCCGTTTTATGGATAAAGACGAAATTGATTCCGGAAAAATCGTAAAGGAACTGGTGGAAATCCAGAAAGAGAAAAATTCCGGCAGCTGTTCCCGTATAGGTTTCTGCGCCTGATAACTCAGATTGATTCGTGCCGGCATGGCATTATTGCACTGATTCAGAAACTGTGAGATGCAGCATGGCGGAGGTTTTACAGGAAAATAAGTTGGTGGTATAATAAAAAAAGGGATATAGTATTGCTAAGTGATAACGAATTTCGAGATATTGATGTTCTGATAGAGGCACTTCTACTCTATGCTGATGAAGGCTATGTAGAATTAATGGTGAAATTAACTGCATAATTGTTAAAAAAAAGTGGGACGCAGGTAAAAAAGCAA
>JAZLGS010000002.1:0-10721 GCA_045616425.1 Treponema sp. | reverse complement strand
GAAATGAATGACAATCCGCCTGCATTTGATGATGACACATCTTTTTCGGTGGACCAGCTTCCGGACTTTGGTGACACAGAAATGAATGACAATCCGCCTGCATTTGATGATGACACATCTTTTTCGGTGGACCAGCTTCCGGACTTTGGTGACACTTCAATGTTTGATGACCCGTTTGCTTCCAGTGATTCCGGAAGTTCAGGTTTCTCATATGATTTGCCAGGATCTGTCGCTTTTGATGATGAACCACGGAAAAAAGATTCATTCTTTGACATGCCGGAACTTGAAGAAAGTTCGGTTTTGTTCTCAAATTCTTTCCCGGATGAGCAGCCTGTCACCCGTGATACAATGAGGGAAGACCTGCATACGGAAAAAAATTCCTACACAACAGGAAGTGCATTTGATTTCTCCGGACTTTATGACGATCCGGAAAAAACGAATTCCCACACTTCACGGCCGGCAGTTGTAATCTGTATTATATGTGCAATCATCTGTATACTGGCAGTTTTTATGCTGCTTTTTGCCATTCCGAATGCAGGCATTTCTTCTATATTAAAGCCAGACGGACAGACTTCAGCAGAAGCAGGCCCGGAACAGGATATGCAAAACAAGCAGAATGCAGCCATTGACCTTGAAGCAAGGGAAAATGAAATCGTCGTTGCTCCTTCTGCCGCAAGCATACTTCCTTCAGTACCAAAAAGAAAGACTGACAGGATGAACGGACAGAATGTACGCTACAAAATAAAATGGGGTGACACCCTTTGGGATCTTGCTGATACATATTATAAAAATCCGTGGAAATACAGGAAAATTGCAGATTTTAACGGCATAAAAGATCCTGACTTCATAATTTCAGGAACCCACATTACAATTCCTGCCGAGTAAAACCGACATGAAAATAAAAAAGATTTTTACATATGCCTTACTTTGCATGGCGTTTATTTCAACAAGCTGCACACAGAATTCCCCGGAGCCGGAAAATGACTTTTACGGGGATGATGCAGCTTTTTACAATGCACTGGCAGCAATACAGGATAATGACACGGAAAAAGCAAACCTGTTGCTTGCAAAGGCTATTGAAAAAGGAAGTACATATGTTTCCCGCCGCAGCCTTGAAATTACAGCTTCAACAGGAAATATCCAGGACAGGCTGAAATATTGTAACCTGCTGGTAAAAAAATATGGCGATGAAGATGCAATGCTTTTTGCCGCCAAGGAATATTTTGCCGACAAGGAATTTTCCAGCCTTATTTCAATGACTGAAAACATCGACTACAAGGAATCTTCCAACGAGCTGATAAAATACAGGCTCATGGCCATGATGGAAAAACAGGATTCCCGCCTTGCCGGTTCAATATGCGCATGGTTTACAAGCCGCAGGATTTCCGGAGAACACATTTCCTTTTACAACATTTACAATGTCGTCGAACCGGAACCGGTTGAAGGACTTACCCCTATTCTGGAAGATTCTGGAGACGGAGTTTACCGGGAACTTCAAAATGACGATGGTACTGAAAATGCCGGACTTTCGCCTTCAGAAAAAGCAGAAAAGCAGTATTCCGAAGCATTGAACAAAGTTCTGACATTCAGGCTGACTGTTTACAGAGGACGCTACGGAAAGGCTTTCGAACAGCTTCCGGAAATAAAGGATATCTGTCTTGAACGGAAAGTCATTCCGATGACATACCAGCTGGCAGCCGATATGGGGCGCGCGTGCCTCAATGGAAGTTCCGCAGACCTGAAGAATGCAGCTTTCTTCAATTCCCTTGCTGAGATGAATTTTCCAAATGACATTTCAGTCAGGTATTATGCATGGATTTATGCTGCTTTGATTTACAATAAAACCGATAAATACAGAACCCGCGCCATGAACAGGTTCAACTATGCCATGGAATGCTCTTCTACTGACAACGAATATGACATGGCATTGTGGTATTATCTGAATGCAAAATTAAAAGAAGCACCGGAAGCAGCTGTTGATGCACTTGAAAAATACAGCAGTACATGGCACGATGCGGCATATTTCTCTGACTTTTTTGACTCACTCTCCGTACTGCTCTTTTCCAGCGGAAAATGGAAATCATTCATAAAAATCTGTAAAATAATTTCTGATTGTAATGACAAAAGCCTGGTTGCAAAATTTTCTTATCTTTCTGCACGTCTCATACAAAGCGGTTATGCCCGGGATAAGGATTTTGACTGTATGGCTGCATATCAGAAAGCCGCTGAATCAGCTGCAGGAACGGATGTTTATTACAGGCTGCTTGCTGCAAAACAGATGGATTACACAGTTGAGCAGATGGAGGAACTTTTCTTTAATGGTGCACCGGCACAGACGGAAGCAGTTCCTGAAAGGGATGCTGATGCAGAAAAGCTCCTTCTTGGATATGCAGATTTCGGATTCCACGAAAAAATATTTTCCGAATGGACTTATTTTTACACACGCAATAAATATGCAATCGGTCTTGATACGGTAGTCAGGCTTGCAACATTTTTACGGAGCCTTGCAACACCGGACAATGATTATTATTACAAGAGCCTTCAGATGGTGGCAAAAACTGTAAACCTTCCAGGCATCCGTATTACAAAAGACGCATTCATGCTCGCTTATCCCCAGAATTTCCATGAGCAGGTAGCAGCTTATGCCGCTGAGTTTTCTGTAGATGAATATGTAATGTACGGCCTTATCAGGACGGAAAGTTTCTTTGAACCGCGGATCCAGAGTCATGCAGGAGCAACAGGACTGACACAGCTTATGGAAACCACAGCCGCTGACTGCGCAAAGAAGCTGGGACTGGAAGAATATGACCTGACTGATGCAGCAACAAACATCAGGCTGGGGACATATTATTTCTCTGACCTGGTACGCAGGCTCAACGGTTCACAGATAAGGGCACTGTTTGCCTACAATGCCGGAATTACCCGTGTGCGCAAATGGATACAGAGTTCAAGGATTGAACTGGAAGTAAGGGGACTGCATTCAGACCTTTTCCTGGAGACACTGCCATTTGAAGAAACAAGGGAATATGGCCGTAAAGTGATTTCTGCTGCGGCAATGTACGGATGGCTGTATTATGGACAGAATCCCTGCGACATTGCAAACACGATGATGTAGCTGTTCCGGGAGTCACTAAAAACACTATAGACGGTCACTGAAATAATTTTCTCATGGACTTTACTTCTATAGATTTTCAATTTTTGATATACTTTACCTCATTCTAAAATATCAACTATACAAGGTTTTTATCATGCATGATCCATTCTCAGAAATACTGCCATCTGCAATGCATTTCTACTCACTTCAAGGAACACAGATTGTTTTTTTAATCGGTGTAATCATGTTTTTTGGTGCCATTGGCGGAAAACTTTTCCAGAAGCTCAAGATTCCTCAGGTTGTAGGCTATATCGTAATCGGAATCATCATAGGCTCGTCTGGTTTTCAGATTCTTGGAAAAAATACGATTGCCGCTCTTAATCCGGTAAGTACCGTTGCCCTTTCCCTTATCGGATTTCTTGTCGGTGGTGAATTGAAAATCAACATCCTGAAAAAATACGGCAGGCAGTTTATCGGAATACTGCTTTTTGAATCCATAACCCCATTCTTTATTGTCGGCGGTGCGATTTATGCCGTGTGCCTTGCCTTTACAAAAGACATGATGCTTTCAATTTCCCTGGGATTCATTCTTGGAGCAATCAGTTCCGCAACTGCACCGGCTGCCACAACTGACGTACTTGCAGAATACCGCACCCGTGGCCCGCTGACTACCACAGTCTACGGAATTGTTGCCATGGATGATGCTGTTGCCCTGATTCTTTATGCGGTTGCAGCAACAGTTGCAGCTCCACTTCTCGGCGGAAAACAGATTTCCTTAAGTGCACAGCTCATATCAATTGCCAGAGAAATATTCGGTTCCATACTTCTGGGCTCGGCATTCGGATTCATACTCAGCTTCATAATACGCAACATTATGACCGAAGAAGGAAGAATCCTTTCCTTTGCACTGGGAAGCCTTTTCCTCTGCACAGGACTTACAGTCATCCTGCATCTTGACAATATCCTTGCTGCCATGTCACTTGGTTTCTTTATGGTAAACTTCGCCCCGGCAAAGACAAGACCTATTTTCAAAATGGTGGACAAATTTACGCCACCGATTTATGTACTGTTCTTTGTACTCGTAGGTGCGAAACTGGACATCTGGATTATCACTCCATATCTGGGCCTTCTGGCAGTACTTTATGTTGCAGGACGTACAGTTGGAAAAGCCATCGGTTCTTCACTGGGTGCACTCATTACAAGGGCTCCTGTGACTGTCAGGAAATTCCTGCCATTCTGCCTCCTTTCTCAGGCCGGAGTTGCAATTGGTCTTTCCATTGCAGCCGGAAATGACTTTCCAGATTCAGTCGGCCCCCAGATACTCCTTATCATTACGGCAACCACTTTCATGGTGCAGCTCATCGGACCTATATGCGTAAAATATGGCGTTACAAAGGCCGGGGAATGCGGCTTAAATGTTACGGAAGACGACATCAAGAAAAATACTAAAATTGAAGATGTAAGATGGGGAAATGATAAAATATGTTCTGTTGATTCAAGTGCAATCGTTACTGAAACAATGACGCTTACAAAAATCCTGAACTCATTCAGCCGCAACCAGAACCTGAACTATGCCGTAAAAGATTATCAGGGAAAACTTGCAGGAATCATCTCCTTGGAACACCTTAAGGAAACTTTACAGATCGGGGAATTTGCAGAATCGCTGCTTGCAATGGACATTATGGAACCGGCACCGGTTACATGCAGCCCGGATGTCATGCTTCCCGATGCATACCAGCTTTTTGAATCATATGATATTGAAGCAATGCCTATCGTAAATTCAGAGGGAATATTAATGGGAATGCTGGAAAAATCCACCATTGACCATTATGTTCATGCCCGTATCCTTGAATTACACCGTAAAATTGAAAAATTAGGCTGATTTTATAGCCAAAAATGGTAAATTTTTATATCTTTTTTATATGATATATATGATGAAAATAGAGATAATGGAGGAATGAGCATGGCTGAAGATATTTCACAGCTGGAAGCTACAGTAAAAGAAGCATTGGAAATGTTCCGCCCACAGTTACAGGCTGACGGTGGAGATATGGAATATATTGGTATTGATGACCAGAAACGTGTACACCTTAAACTCACAGGAGCCTGTGGTGCATGTCCTATGGCAACAATGACATTGAAAATGGGTATTGAACGCTATCTGAAAGATGCTTGCCCTGAAATAAGCGAAGTTGTCCAGGATCAGGACCAGGAAATGTAATTATGAAAATTGAAAAAGACAAAGTTGCAGCTATTTCTTACATATTGAAAGATAAGGACGGGAATCTCCTTGATTCATCTGAAAACACAGGTCCTTTGGAATACCTTCACGGTCATGGAAACCTTATCCAGGGTCTTGAAATCCAGCTTGAAGGAAAAGAAAAAGGTGATAAATTCAGTGCCGTAATCGAACCGAAAGATGCATATGGTGAATATGATGAAAAGCTGGTGGTTGAAGTTCCAAGGGAACAGTTTGACACAGGAATGGATATTCAGGTTGGAATGGCATTCCAGGCAGAAACAAATGGCGGTTACACAATTGTGCGCGTTACAAAGGTAGCCCCGGATAAAATCACTGTTGATGCAAACCACGAAATGGCAGGTAAGACACTTTATTTTGATGTTGAAGTAGCAGATGTAAAGGATGCAACTCCTGAACAGATTGAAGCCGGAACAGTTTATACCGGCGGCTGCGGAGGCTGTGGCGGAAACTGCGGTGGTGGTTGTGGCGACGGTTGTGATGGCGGCTGTGGCGACGGCGGATGCAACTGTCGTTAATTCCTTTCTGAACAAAAAAAAAGCGGACATTCCCGTTTTCTGAAATGAAACAGGATATGCCCGCTTTTTTTTATTCCATACCAGAAAGTTTATACACGGAACAGGTTGATTTCGTTACCAATTCCAGAAATGCTTTCCTTCATCTTGTTTGAAATATCGCTTAAAGCTGCGCCAGTTTCAGTGATTTTTCTTGCACTGTCACGCATTTCTTCCATACTGCTCTTGATTTCGGCAGTAGAATCCTGAAGGTTCCTGACTTCTTCAAGAATTGCACGGTTACCTTCCGCCATTTCTTTAGAAGCAGTCCTTACTTCAATCGTACTGTCGTTCATTGTATGGAGCGCATCGGTAATCTGCTGTGAACCGATTGTCTGTTCTTCCATTGCAGCCTTAATCTGGCGTACAAGTTCATCAGTCTCACTGATTTTTGAAGTAACATCCTGGAATGCCTCACTGGACTGCTGTGAAACTGAAACCATCTGGTCAATTGCCTCACGGATTCCTGTAAGATGGTTTCCGATTGTCCTTGACTGTTCACCAGAAGTTTCTGACAGCTTCCTGATTTCATCGGCAACAACAGAAAAGCCTTTACCAGCTTCACCAGCATGAGCGGCTTCAATGGCTGCGTTCATGGCAAGGAGATTCGTCTGTTCTGCAATGGCGGCAATAGCCAGATTTGCTTCAAGCAGCGTCTCACTCTGTGCCTTAATCCGTTCAATGCGTTCAGTGGCATTAGACTGGAGTGATGCACCGGTCTGGGCGCTGTTGGAAAGTTTTTCAAATGATACAGCCATTTTATCCATTGAAGAATTGACGGAAGTAATGTTTCCAATCATCTGTTCTACAGCTGTACTTGCAAGAGCAACACCTTCACTCTGGGAATCTATCATATGCTCAAGGGATTCAATATTGGAAGCGATTTCGTTTACAGCCCCGGAAGTCTGGGAAACACTGTCACCCTGGTTATTGATCTGCCCGTGGACAGCATCAATATTTGCCGTAATTTCATTGATTGCGACTGCAGTATCTTCCATACTTGCATTTAAATCCGTACCAGCCAGTTCCAGAGTTGAGTTAGATGCTTTTATATCCCTCATGATTCCCTGGAGCTTTTCGATAAACTGGTTGAATCCTGTTACTACATCACCAATTTCATCATTGGAAGCCTTTGGAAGCCGCCTTGTAAGGTCTGCATTACCGCTGGCAATTTCAAGCACGGCGTTCTTGATTGTAGCAAGTGTCTTTATGAGCACCGTGATCATTACATAACCTACAACAAAGGCAAGAAGAAGGGAAACTACTATACCGATAACCAGCATGACCTTGAGATGCCTTAAACCTCCATAGTAATAATCATATGGAGCAACACAGAATACCGACCATGTAACGCCGTCAACAGGCCTGAAGCTGGCTGTCATCTTCTTCTTGATGCTAGGATCCATGAAAATCACTGAATCAGTTCCACCTGACATTACGTTTCTGATTACTTTTCCCAGTTCTGAGTCTGCAGAAAGGTCATTTACGTTATTTCCAGCTTCATCAGTACCCTCGTTGGCATTGGCAATGGTATCGCCTGTACTTCTGTTCATTACAGCAGGATGGAAACCGGCACCGACATCAATTTTCTTAACGGCTTCCGTAAGCCTGTCACCGTAAAGAATGGCAACGACGACACCATTTATCTTATTATTGTAGTCATAAACCGGGAGGGAATAAATCTGAAGGACAGAATTGGAAACAGTACTCAGGAATGGGTCACATACATATTCGTGGCCTTTCATGGCTTCTTTGTAATAATCCTTATCTTTGGAACTGTGGTATTTACCGGCAGCACTGTAACTGAATCCTTCCGCATTGTAATAACCGATATTTTCATATCTGGTAGGATCTGCTGACACCATCTTGTTCAAAGTACGGCAGATGTCCTGAAGTTCCATGGAACCATCACGGATAAAAGGCAAATTGGCAATTCCACGGAGCATTGTCCATTCCTTTTCGTTCATGGTCTGGACTTCCAGAGCAACCTTTTCTGAAATGGAGTTCATTGTCTGATGGATTGAAGTTTCCATTGCATCTGTAGAAAGTTTCAGCGCTATCGTTCCCTGAATAAGATTAGCCAGAAGAATGATACCGACCATCAGTAAAATAAGTTTTGCTTTCAGATTAATTCGCATAAAACCCACCTTGTTGAAAATCTGATTAGTAAAGGAAATATCCAAAAAACGCGCTTTTCAGAAGTTCCTGTAAAATCACGAATGTAAAGGACATCTCTAAAAAATACTTTTTCAAGATGCCTGCGCTTTTTTACTTTGAAATTACAAGATGAAAAACCCGCATTTTCAAAGCTGGTTGTAAAAATCTAATTTTTACAACTTCTTTAAATTATATCATGATTTTATATATTATGGGGAAAAAATAATAATCTTTTATAGAGCGGCCAGACAGCCTTTTGGTTCAAGTCCGGGATGATGGTGCAACATTGAGATGACGGGTTCATTTTGCCATGCGCATCTCTGTCCGTCATGCTGAACTCGACTCAGCATCTGTTTTGTTACTCAAAAAAAAGATCCCGAAACAAGTCCGGGATGTCTGGGGCAGCTTCTCATGCAGGCCCTGAAATAAATTCAGGGTGACAGGTTATTTTCTCATGATGAGAGTTAATCTTTCATGATGGAACCTGATCATTCAGAAATTACAAAGCCTTAAAACCCGGAATTTGACCTTTTACAATGAGTTCAGGATGTTTTCTGTATTTTCGTCCTTTGTTGCGTTCATCATTTTTACAGTCACATCTGCAATGGAAGAATAGGCCTTTGTACGGCGTTCATAAAAGTCGTGGAATATATTCCTGACCTGCTGTTCCGTCGTCGGATTTTCCTTTGCAATATAGGCAGGAAGATCCTTTATGGCTCCGTCAGAAAATACGGCTTCCCGTATGATCCTGTCGGCGGCAGTCTTTTCCTCAGATTCAAGGAAAACCACCTTCCCTACCCGCTTTAATTCTTCCACAGCCTGGGGATTGTCACATATGCCGCCACCAGTTGCAATGACTGCAGCAGTTCCGTTTAATCCGGCAACCAGTTTACGGCATGCGTTTAATTCGGCTTCCATAAAACCGGATTTTCCTTTTGCAACGTAAATTTCCCTTGCAGAAAGACCTTCATTCTGGTTTATAAGCTGGTCAGTATCAAAAAAAGGCAGGTTCAGTCTTGAAGCGACCTTTTTTCCCTGGGTAGTTTTACCGCAATGTTTTATTCCTACGAGAATTACAGATTCAGTTTTGTTGTACATTTTTCCATTATATAAAGAATCCGGATTTATTGCAAAAGTCCATCCCATACTGTATTCTTTTCTGCATGAATATTTATGCTCCGATTATACTTTGTTTCATACCGTTCATAACGAGTTTCATACTTTTCCTCATATTAATAGAAGGAACTTCACCAATAAAGCAGCTTTCCGCATCTCTGACAGGACTTCTTGCCCTTATTCCGATAGTAATCCTGCAGATGCTTATTCCTGCATTCAGACTTTTTGACCAGATAAGGATTTCTTCGATACTTCTTTACGGAATCCTGTTCTGCGGACTTATTGAAGAAGGGACAAAAGCTGCAGCACTGTTCATAATTCCGGCAAAAAAAGAAAAAATTTCAGTTTTTTTTGCATATTCAGTTCTGGCAGGAATGATATTGGGCTCATTTGAGTCGGTGATTTACCTTGTACGGGGACTCCAGTCGGCAAAAAGCGGAATGCCAGGAGCTTCCCTTAACCTGATTTACATGAGGACATTTACTACACTGATTGTGCACACACTTTGTGCAGGACTTTCCGGTATTGGCGTATATTATAAAAAACAGATACGGCTTTCAATAAGGCCTTTCATAACTGCAATTCTGGTACATGGATTGTATAATTTCTTTGCTTCATTCACTTCGTCTGCAAAATATTTCTCAATTGCAGTAATCCTTTTTCTGATTCAGGAAACAAGAATCCTTTATCTCAAGGCAAAATCAGAATATGAAGAAAAGAATTCTGAACCGGGAATAAAGGTTGATCCTGACAAGACATATGCAATTCCAGATTCCCCGGCCATTGTGATTCCTGTAAAATCCACCATTCCGGAAAAAGAAGAAGTCCAGGAAATTGCAGAAACTTCTGTCCCGGATGGAAATGTTGAAAACTACGATTCTGTTGAACAGGAAGCTTCTGCGGAACTGGAAAAAGAAAAGGTAAAAAAGCCGGCAGTAAGAAAAACTGCAACGGTAAAGAAAACCACTGCAGGAACAAAAAGTGCACCGGCAGAAAAAAAACCGGTGGCAAAGAAAACTGCAACCTCATCAAAATCTGCGGAACCAAAAGCAGAAACTAAAGTGAAAAAGGATCCGGCCGCAAAGAGCACAACTACAGGAAAAAAAGCAAGTGCAGAAAAAAAGACCGCTACAGAAAAAAAGACTGCCGGAACAACAGCTAAAAAAACTACAGCAAGGAAAACAGCGGCAAAGACAAGTGAAACTGCAGCAAAAAACAGGGCTCCGGCAAAAAGGAAAGGGGAAAAGTAACGCTCTTTAAATTCAGCATGCCATAATGAAGCTGCATAAAAAGCGGGACAAGGGAAAACACGGACATAACCGGAATTTTCAAAGAGTTCCTCATAATTTTTTTGGCTATGTCCGGCTATAGTGTTGCTGAGTGATAACGAATTTCGAGATATTGATGTTCTGATAGAAACACTTCTACTCTATGCTGATGAATGCTATGTAGAGTTAATGGTGAAATTAACTGCATAATTGTGAAAAAAAGTGGGACGCAGGGAAAAAAGCAAAGGTAGGGAGCGACGGCATCAGCCGGC
>JAZLGS010000001.1:0-7863 GCA_045616425.1 Treponema sp. | reverse complement strand
AAAGTTGTTCAGTACATAAAAAATATTTTCCCGACAGAAGGAATAAAGATTTTTTCAATGAAAATGTAGAAGATTTGAAAAAACGGCAGATAACACATAATCTGTTATCTGCCGTTTTATTGCACTTTGCAGATTCTTTATTCTGGAATTGCGCTTCATATTCGTTTGGCGAAATAAAGCCGCAGTGCGAATGAATCCGCGACAAATAAAAGCAAAGAAAGACGGGAAAAAGATTCAGTCCTCAATTAAAAATGTATACTTGCTCCGTAACAATTTCACGCTGACAAACCACTACAGAATGACGGCTTCAACGGATAGGAAAATGGTCACGATGCCACCCCACAAAAATCGGCCCAGAATCCCTGGACTGCCAAAACCACAGTTTCTTACCGCTTCCATGACTTTCACAAAACCATTTAGGCAAGGGGCTGCTTTCGCCATCGTTACCCGTATAACGACCGGCAATTTTTGGAGGATCGTCAGTCTTAGAACTTGTTTGTCCAACTCAGAAATTGAAACAGAGCGTATCAATTCTGAATCTTCATCAAACAAATTTTCAGGTTCTCTATAATCTTGCAAAAAGTAATCTTTTGAAATTTTCCTTTCATAAAGGTTCAAATCATCTGTATAAGCTAAAGCAAATTCTTTTTGATAAATCCAGGTATCTCCTATTCGCTGATGTTATCATCTTTCCTATAAGTTTTTATAATTCTTAAAGACTTAAAAAATGATTTTGGATTTACTCCTAAAACATAAATCCATGGACATTCATTTCTCTTTAACTTAAATATTTCAGCATGATCAAACTGAAAAAATTGCTTAATCTTGCAGATTACATTTTCTTCATTCACCTTTTCAAAATCTCCTGCTGAGAATGTAAAAAGCATGTAATTTGGTGTCCACTGGATAGATAGATTATCATCAAATCCTACATTGTTATAATTTTCAGGTAATGAATAAAACTCCAATGAGTTAATATAATTTCCTTCAAGAATTTCTTTTTCTGCTTTTGAAAAAAATCTATTCACCGTTTTTATTTTTCCATCTTTATAATTATCAGACTCCAATGCCATATAATTAAAATCATACTCAAGAATTTTAAAAACTTCTCTTATGTAAATAATCATTTCAGGGAAAATTTCTTTGGCAGGTTTTGATTTTCCAAAAATTGCTATCGATATTGTCATCTCCTTCTGTTTATGGCTTGACAACATTTATAGTTTCTCCTTGTATTTATATTTTCAAAAGTTCATCCAGTTTAGATTTCAGATACTCATAGCGGAGTCTCTTTTCTTCTTTTTCAAAATGAACTTCCCTTTCCTGCACAGGATTATTTTTATAGCACAGTTTTTCATCTCCAAACTGCTCGCTTGTAAGATCAAAAATACAGTTATCGACCACATTGTAGCAGTGATAATTTCCACCGTTACGCAAAATTCCATACACCTCTTTGCATTCAAATATTAGTTCCATCGGCACGAACAAAAAATGAAACTAAATGCATGAAAATTTACAGCAGTGCACACAGTCCTTTGCCACGTAATTCACGGAAGAGTTTTTTTCCCGTTACTGTAATTATGGAAGCAGCTGTAAACAAATCATCTGAAGGTTTGAATTTCTCAGCAGCAATTGAATTTATAAAATCACAAACCTGTCTGGACACTTTTTTTTCGACATCAGCATAAAGCAGCTCTCCCATGTACGACCAGCATAACTGGCTGCCTGATGCAGATTTTAATACAAACATTTTTCCACCAATCCATACAAGTTTTTTATTTTCTCCGGGAATCTGTAAAAATGCTTTATCCCTTTTCTGTTCGTATTTTGCAATCAAGGAATCTACATAATCCGACGGAATTGACGGCCGTGGCATCTTAAAAGGAAAATATGATTCTACGTTTTTCTTCAATTTTTCGCCGTTCATCCAGCAGTTTAATGCAGCATTCAGCGGATCAGAATACTTTTCACTCTTTCCTTCTCCTTCAAAGCTTATGCTGTTTTCTGCAAACTGATGCCCGGGATTTTTTTCGGGCTTCAAATCAGGATGTTTTCCTTCCTGCCATTCCCTGTAAACCGTAGAATGAAGTGTAAGTGAAAATTTATGCCAGAAAGCAGAATCAAGAAGACCTGCAGAAAAAAGCTGCCGTAATGTTTCCATTGAATTAATCAGATCCTGTTCCGTCTGATTCCAGAATCCGAAAATCATATAGGAATGGACAAGGATACCGGCTTCTTTGAATGCACAGCAGGCTGCAACAATATTTTCCATATCGGTACCTTTATTGATTGAGTCCAATCCATCGCCGGTTGCAATTTCAATTCCGCCGGAAACTGCAGTCATTCCTCCGTATGAAAGAAGGTCTGCCAGATCCCTTGTGAATGTTTTTTCAAAGCGGATATTTCCCCAGTAAGTAAGACTGTTTCCTTTTTTTGCTTCCGACATATTTTTCAATGCAAACTTCTGTAATCCGGCAGGCGGACAGGCTTCGTCAACAAAATGAAGTCCATAAACTCCGGCATTCCTGCACTGCTCATAGATTCCGTCAAAAAGCGGCTCTATGTCAGTGGTACAGTAATTTTTTACATAATCAAGGGAAGTATCACAAAAAGCACACCGGTGCCAGTAACAGCCGTATGCAAGATAAACTTTTAACCATGTACCATCATTCCAAATGCGGTGCATAGGATTATTGCTGTCAGCGAGCCGCGGACTTTTTGTAAAGTCAATGGAGCTGAAATCTGGAATCAGTTTTTTTATCAATTCCTTTTCCAGCTTCTCATATCTTTCGTCCGATTCTACAGGGGCAACAATTTCATCCTGATGCAGGTATTTTATTTTATAAAACCGGGTTCCATCCAGCTTCTGTTTTATTGAAGCGACATCATCTGCATTTTCAAAAAGTGAAATATAACTTCCATAACCTTTGTCATAGCTCAGGAAATCGCAATAATTGAAAAGACGCCTTTCAGAAATTGTACGGAGTTCAGTGTTAACATAGCCGCCACCAAGAGCAACCATTGCCTTTTCGTGACAGTTTTCCTTTATCCACTTTCCAATATAAACTCCGGCCTCAAAAGTTCCAGGAAAAGGAACAGTTATGCAAAACAAAGTATTTTCAGAAATGCAGGAAAATTTTTCTTCCAGCAGCGGTCTAAGGAAATCAGTAAGGATTGAAGAATCCAATTCCTTTTCTACCAGAGTAAAGTCTGATGTACTTGCGGCAAGTGATTCTGCATAACGGATTAATGCAAAGTGGCTGTCATAAACTACAGTAATGTAATCTGCAATATCTGCCAAGGCAAGACTTGCAAGAATCTGGGCATCATCTACACCTGCGTCACGGTTCAATCCTGCAAGATACTGCTCTACCCTGTTGCCTCTTGGTACATGGGCAGAACGGACAAATTCATGCGTAAATTCCCGTCCAGAAATTTTTCCATTACTGCAAACAACGGCCACGATTTTTTCTATCCATTCCACCCAGAGTTTTGATTGGGAAATAAAACGCCTTATCTGGAATGCAGAATCATCATCTCCATTCATTTCAAAATCATCTGCTTTTTTTAATGCCCTTGTAAATGTCTTTTCAAAAATAAAACTGATTCCCTTTCGTGAAAAAATACGGTGGAAAATTTCAGTACTGAAATCAAACCAGGAAACTTGTCCGTCTGTTTTTTTTTCTGCAAGAAGATTTTTAAAAAATGAAAGTAAATATGCTCCCGAAGGATATGGTGTATTCAACTGCACCATTGGAGGCTGGATAATAACTACATCAATCACGCCATTAAGAATACTTTATATGCAGGCAATTAACAAGTATCGCATCAAGACAGCTGTTTATCTGTTGATGAACCACAGTCCCACAAGGCAGATTATCACACCGAGAACTTTATTCCAGTTGATGGCTTCGTGATAAAAGAACAGACCGACAAAAAGAAGGGCTACCGCAAGGAATGCATTGGAAACCGTTGCAAGCGTACTTACTTTCCATCCGGCTTTATACGCAAGGATGAATCCCACTTCCAGTCCTGTGATTACAATACCAAGAATTATGGAAGCCCAGTTGGTATAACCTAATTCCTTTAAAATATTTCCGCCTTTTGTTGTGACAAAAAAACCAAGAACGGAAAATGCCGTTGCTACTGCGTACGTCACAGACATTGATGCATATGTATTCATCTGTTCCGGAATTCCTTTTGCACAAATCTGATAAAGGATATTTGAAAAAACGATGACCGCCAGCGGCCAGATATAATTAAACATACTTTACTCCTATCTCCTGCTTGCCTTATATTTTTTTCTTACTGAAAGTACACAGATAACAAGCACAACCGGGAAACCTATTCCTGCGAGTACTCCTGCCTGAAGGTTTTCTCCGGCGCGCTGTGAAACATTACCGATGATTGCAGGTCCCGCAGCTCCGCCAAGGTCACCGGCAAGGGCAAGCAGCGCAAACATGGCAGTACCACCCTTTGGCAATATCTTTGATGAAATGCTGATTGAACCAGGCCACATGATGCCTACAGAAAAACCACAAAGGGCACAGCCAATCAATCCGGCCACAGGAATCTTTGCAAATGCTGCAATAAGATAACAGGCAAGACACATGATTCCAGAAGAAGCCATAAATCCTGCAAGGTCAACCTTTTCTCCAAACTTGCCGTAAAGCACACGGCTGATTCCCATACATACAGCAAAACCGCAAGGTCCTGCCAGATCACCAACAGTCTTTGAAACATGGAGTGCAGATTCTGCAAATGCCGAAGCCCACTGTGCCATTGCAATTTCAGAAGAACCGGCACACACCATCAGAATGATGAAAAGCCAGAACAGGCGGTTTTTAAAAAGCTGCCCCATAGTCATGCTTTCACCTTCTGCCACAAGCTTTTCAATCGGACATGTTGCAAAATTGTAAATATTGTACAACGGAACCAGTGCCCATATTACGGCAAGAATCTTCCAGCTTTCAATTCCAAATATAGTAAAGAAAATTGTTGAACCAAGGATTACGCCAACAGAACCCCAGCAGTAAAATGAATGCAGCAGGCTCATTGTCCCTTCCTTATTCTCAAAGGGGCATGCTTCAATAATCGGGCTTGCAAGAACTTCCGTCAGACCGCTTCCGATTGCATAAATGATTACACTGATTATGATTCCAGAAAACGGCATATGCGTAAGTTCCGGTAAAACTGCCAGTCCCATTAATCCTAAACCGGATGCAATCTGGGAAATCATGATGCATATCCTGTAACCGATTCTGTCAACGGCTTTTGCACAAATCAAATCTACAACAAGCTGCGTAAAGAAAAAGCAGGTTGAAATCATTGCCAGTTTTGCAAATGTTATTCCATATTTATTGTGGAATGTCAGAAACAATAGCGGCGCAAAATTTGCACAGATTGCCTGCGTTACAAAACTGAGATAACAAGCGAGAAGTGTCTTTCTATATTTCTTTTTATTTTCCATAATCCGTTCCTTTTTATCAATTTAAATCAACCCAAAATGGCGGAATGCATTGTATATTCCGTCATCAGTTACAGCAGTAGTCATGTAATCTGCATATGAAAGCAGTGCTTCTGATGACCCACCCATCAATATTCCTATGGAGGCATATTCCAGCATCGGAATATCATTGAAACTGTCACCAACAGCAATGGTGTCTTTGTGATCAATACCGAGATAATCTTCTAGATACTTCATACCTGTTGCTTTTGAAAACCCTTTTGGAATCACTTCATAAAATTTTTCATCACGTTTTATGAATGTAAGTTCATCTTTAAATTCTGAATGGAACCGTTCAAAATCAGATCCGGCAGTTATTGCCAGAATGAACTTATCATACATGATTTCCGGATAATCTTTTTTTGAAATGCAATGAATGTTTTCACCAAGTTCTGATTTTAAAAGTTCTGCTTCGCCACCAATAAAGGAACTGTATTCTGAATCAGAATAATAAAGGGCTTTTTCGCCTTCCAGCATCCATTCAAGTTTACACGCATCAAGAGCCTCTACAATTTTCAGGCACAAATCTTTTTCAAGATGATGTGAAGTAAGGATATTTTCACCAAGCCTTATGTTGATTCCACAACCGCAAACGTATCCGTCCACATCAATGCTTTTTATGACGGAATCAAGGGCAGCATATGGACGACCGGTATTTATTACACAGACATGTCCGTTCTCTCGCAAAAGGCGGAGGGCTTCCCGTGTACTTTCCGGCACATAACGGCCCTTTCCTTCCGTAATCAATGTTCCATCAATATCAAAAAAAATAAGTTTCTTTTCCAAATTCCCTTTCATAGTCCTGACACCGGGCTGCCTGAAAAAGTCAGACTCATACGCCAGCATTCGGAATGACGTTATGAATCACGCTTTTTGAGCATCCTCAATTTAGAAAAATCTAGCAGAAATTTAAAAAATTTTCTATCATGCTTGACATAATTTAATTAATTTCGTACAATCCAATTGTTAACAATCAGTTGACACAGGAGTTTTACATGAACGCATTTGATTTTAAGGCAAAAACACAGGATGGAAATGAAATTGAACTCTCTCAGTTCAAAGGCAAAGTTCTTTTAATAGTAAATACTGCAACAGGATGCGGTTTTACACCACAGTATGATGAACTTCAGGATATGTATGAAGAACTGAAAGACAAGGGGCTTGAGATTCTCGATTTCCCTTGCAACCAGTTTGGTGCTCAGGCCCCGGGTTCTGACGAAGAAATTAATGACTTCTGTACAGGCCGCTACGGAATCACATTCCCACAGTATTCAAAGATTGAAGTAAATGGCGAGAATGCAACACCTCTCTACAAGTGGCTTACTGCAAATACAAAGTTTGCCGGATTCAAGGGACCATTTGAAGAAATCCTCGTACCTATCGTTGAAGGAATGGACAAGGACTACAAGAACAACGGAAACATCAAATGGAACTTTACAAAGTTCATCATCAACCGCAACGGTGAAATCGTAGAACGCTTTGAACCAACAGCAGACATAAGCGACGTCAAGGCAAAAATCAACGAAGTGCTCTAAGCAGTTCCAAAAACTTCCTGGGCATATTTTACGGTTTCCATTGCGTCTTTTCCGTAATGGTCCGCACCAATCATGTCGGCGTATTCCTGTGTAAGGACTGCGCCGCCAACAATTACCTTACACCACGGAGCCTTCTCCCTAAGCTGCTTGATTGTTTCAGCCATTGCAGGAACGGTGGTAGTCATAAGGGCGCTCAATCCCACAAGCTGGATTTTTTCTTTAAGAACAGTTTCAACAATTGTTTCAGGATCAACATCTTTTCCCAAATCCACGACACGGAAGCTGTAATTTTCCAAAAGCACCTTTACGATATTTTTTCCAATGTCATGAATATCGCCTTTTACAGTTGCAACAACAACGCTTCCTTTTGGTTCTTCTTTTTTTCCACTCTTATCAAGTCTGTCTTTAATTACGGCAAAAGCACTCTTTGCCGCTTCTGCACTCATCAAGAGCTGGGGAAGATAAACTTTCTTTTCTTCAAATCCTTTCCCTACTACATCAAGGGCAGGAATGATGAAGTCATTTATTACAATCATTGAACCAGTGGTTTCAAGAAGTGCAGCAGCTTCCTTTTCTGCCGTATCTTTCATACCTTTAATGATGGCGTATTTCAATCCTGATTTTTCGTCAGCAGCAGATGCTGATTGAGAGGCCTGCCCTATTTGTACTGCTTTTGCTCCAGCGGAACCTGCCGGAGTTAAGTTCGTTCCGGAAGCAGCTGCCATAACTGCATTTGCGGCTGCCTGTGCCATTGCCTGAGTTGCGGATTTCTGTTCTTCCGTGAGCTTTGTGGCATAATCAATGTAGTTCAGACACTGGGCATCG